>DATIDD010000060.1:0-24448 GCA_035456465.1 Gaiellaceae bacterium
CGCCGTGGACGACGCGCCAGGGCAGCACGACGTAGAACGACTCGTCGGTGAGATCGACGCCGTACCAGTTCCGCCAGTAGGTGATCCCGACGACGGCAACCGCGGCGCCGACCGAGAGCGCCGCCGAGGGGGACAGCCGCCTCGCGGAGCGATTCGGCCCGCGGCCGCGCCGCGCGACGGAGCGCCGTGGCGCTCGCCCGGCCACGGGCGATCTCGTGGCGTCGACCATCTCGCTGATCGAGACTGTGATCCTCCAAACCTACGAGGAGAGGACGCCCTCCGCATCGAGTCTCGGTGCTGCTTCCGTCGTTGTCCCGTACCCGGGACGAGCGGCGCACGCCGAACACGAACGTCCCGGACGTCGTCTGCGTCGAAGGCGCTACCGTCCCGTCGAGCCCCCGTAGCTCAGTGGATAGAGCAGCGCTCTCCTAAAGCGCGTGCGCGTGTTCGACTCACGCCGGGGGCATCCGCTCGAGTCGCAGCGCGCCGGTGAGGGTCGCGACCCGGCCGCTCTTCCCGACGTCGCGAGGCTCAGGCGGTTGCGGGCCCGACCGGAGCCGCCGTGCCGTGCGCCCGGCCGACGACGCTGCCGTCCCGGCCGATGCGCAGGGTGAGATCGACCCGCAGGCGCTGGTGCGGGGAGCGCAGCGCGGCGACGAGGCTCGTGCCGTGGAGCGACGTGATCTCGCCGCGGTAGAGGGCCGTCGTCGTGCCCATGCGAACGCGACTCTGCTCCATCGCCACGCCGCCGTCCTCGAGCGGGATCCCGTGGATGAGGATCTCGAGGTGGTCCTTCGTCGCTCCGCGGAGCGCGCCGTCGATGCGGAGGGTGAGTCGCCCCTGCTCGTTCACCCGCCCGATCGTCAACCGGCCCGCGTACCGCGCCGTGAACGGCAGCTGCACGACAGCAGGAGGCAGCGCAGGGGCGCCCGGGCGGGCGAGCCGAGGGCTCGATGCGGCGAGCGCCGCACGGGCTGTCGTGCCGCCCGCACGCGCAGACCAGCCGGGCGCGAACGGGCCGCCGAGCGACCAGGCCGCAGCGGTGAGGACCGCGACCGCTGCGGCGCCCGCGGCGAGCGGACGCCGCCTCGCGCCCCGTCCTGCCGGGGCGAGGAGCCTGACCGCGAGGAGCAGGCCGACGAGCCCGACGCTGCCGGCGTACAGCGCCGCGGCCCAGATCGTCCGCGTGTCGCTTCCCGTCCCCAGCCCGTGGAGCGTCGCCGCGCCGTAGACGGCGAAGGCGAGCACGTGGATCTGCCGCCAGAGACGATGGCCGATCCGCCGCCGCAGCCGCGAGCTGACCCACACCGCGAGCAGCAGGTAGAGCGCGACGATGCCGAGGCCCATCCACACGGGCCGGTAGTGCGAGGCGAAGGGAACCAGCACCGCCGCGAGCCCGAAGCGGGTGAAGGGGTCGACCGCGACCGCGCAGACGTGCACTGCGACGAACACGAGCGCGAGCAGCGACACGTAGCCGTGCAGCTCGTTCGTCACGAGACGCGGCCAGCGGCTCGACTGCCAGCGGTTCCGGAGGACGAGCCCGAGCGCGACCGCGGTCGTCAGGAGCACGTACGAGATCAGGCCGCCGGCCCGCGCCGCATCCCACGTGACCGCGTTCCAGCTCACGCCGCGTGGGGGAGGTCGTACGAGGGCCAACGGCCGACGCGGATGTGCGCGCCGGCGTTCGTGACGAGCAGCCCGGCGAGCCCCAGGCGCTCGAGGACGGCCGGCCCGAGCCGCGGCCCGGCGACGAATGCTGCGGTGGCTCCGGCCTCCGCGACGCGACAGGTGCCGGCGGCGACGGTCACCTCGCGGAGCCCGCTCGCCGCCGGCTCGCCCGTCTCCGGGTCGACGAGGTGGTGGCGCTCGACGTCGCCTTGCATCCAGCGGCGCCGCGCGATCCCGGAGGTCGCGAGCGCGCCCCGGACGAGCTGGACGACCGGGCCACTCGGATCGCCCCCGACGAGCACGCTCCAGGCTCCGGTGCCCGGCGGGACGCCATGGACACCGAGGTCGCCGCCGGCGCTGACCAGGGCTGCGCCGACTCCGAGACGCGCGAGCAGCTCGAGCGAGGCGTCGACTGCCATTCCCTTGGCGATCCCGCCGAGGTCGAGGTCGCCGCCCACCGGGAGGGTGACGACGCCGGCCGCGCGGTCGACGGCGATCCGTCGCCACGCGCCGCCACCGCGCGGAAGGGCGACACGCCCATGGGTGTGGCCGATCTCCTCGAACGACCGGTCGTAGCCGATACGGACGAGCTCGTGCCGGAGCGTCGGATCGAAGAGACCACCGGTCGCCCGCGCCGCCTCGAGCGCCGCCTCGACGGCCTCCAGAAGGATCGGGCCGACGCGGACCGGCGCCCCGGCGCTCGCGTTGAGCCGCGAGAGCTCGCTCAGCGGCCGAAAGCGGCTGAGGGTCTCCTCCCATTCGGAGAAGAGCGCCTCGACGGCGCGCGCCGCCTCGCGCGCCAGGCGGTCCTCGACGAGCAGCTGGATTTCCGTCCCCATCGCGCGGAATCGGTGGGAGGACATCCCGCGCGGGACCGCGAGCTCAGGAGACATTCGTCTGGGCGACCGGCGGCGGGAGCGGCGCCGCCGAGCCGTCGTCGAACGCGTAGCCGCCCGCGCGCTGGTCGAAGTATGTGGCCGGTGCGGCGGCGGGCGGCGGCGACGCGACCTTCGCCGCGCGCTTGGTGGAGCCGACCGCATGCTGTGCGGCAAGGCCGAGAAAGGCCGCGAAGCCGAGCGCCGAGGCCAGTGCCGCCCGGCGGCGGAGCACCCCGACCCGGGCCCGATGTCGTCGGCCCGAGCGCTCTCGGCGTTCGCTCGTATCCACGTGAGCGACGGTAGGCACGCGACATGAGAGCGGGATGAGAGCCCGCTCGGAGGCGTCTCAGCGCGTGGCAGGGAGCGAGATCCACACGTCCGCGCCTCCGCCGTTCGGGGCGATGCCCGCCGAGCCCCCGTGCGCCCGCGCGACGGCGTCCACGATCGCGAGCCCGAGACCGCTTCCGCCGCGACCGCGTGCGTCGTCGCCCCGCGAGAACCGTTCGAAGGCGCGCGCGGCGACCTCGGGCGAGAATCCCCGTCCCTCGTCCCGGACGTGGAGCTCGACCACCTCACCGGCCCGCCGGGCGCTGATCGTGACCGTCCCCTCCCCGTGGCCGAGCGCGTTGTCGACGAGGTTGCGGAGCGCCTGCTCGAGCCGGAGCCGATCTGCCGGGACCTCGATGCCGGCCGGAACCTCCACCGTGACCCGTCGCCGCTCGCGCGACGCGCGCTCGCCGAAGCGGTCGGCGGTCGAGCGTGCGAGCTCGCCGAGATCGACGGGCTCGATCCGCAGACCGAGCGCCTCCCCGTCGGAGCGCGCAATCAGGAGGAGGTCCTCCGCGAGCCGGACGAGCCGGTCGGTCTCCTCGGCGGCCGAGCCGACGGCCGCGCGGAGCTCCTCGGCGCTCCGGGGGCGACGGAGCGCGAGCTCGAGCTCCGTCTTCAGCAAGGCGAGCGGTGTGCGCAGCTCGTGGCTCGCGTCGGCGACGAAGCGGCGCTCGTGCTCGAGCGCCGCCTCGAGCCGCGCGAGCATCTCGTTCAGCGTCGTCGCCAGGTCGCGGATCTCGTCCCGGCTCGGCGGAACCGGAAGCCGTGCCCCCGGCGTCGTCGCAGAGATAACGCTCGCCCGGCGGCGCATCGACTCGACGGGCCTGAGCGCCGCGGCCGCGACCAGGTATCCGCCCAGCGTCGCGAGGAGCAGTCCGAGCGGCCCGGCCACGAGCAGGCCGCCGAAGAGGCGGTGGAGCGTCTCCTCCGTCTGCCGGAGCGGGCGGGCGACGACGAGCACGCGGTCTCCGTCCGGGGCTGCGAGCACGCGCCAGCGATTCAGCTCCCCGGCTCCGAGGGAGACAGTCGTCAGGACCGCGCCGCGCCGAGCCGTCGCCATGGTGCCCGGGTCGAGGAGGGCAGGGAGCGAGGCGGGATCCGATCGCTCGACGCGTCCGTCGGGGCCGACGAGCTGGACGACGGTTCCGGACCGGCGCGCGTCCGTGTCGAGCAAGGAGCCGTCCTCGGGGTGCGCGAGCGCCTCCGCGGACTGCGCGCGCAGGTCCTGGTCGACGGAGCCGCGGAGCGCGTCCTCGACGCGGAGGTAGACGAAGCCGCCGAGCGCGAGGAGGAGCGCAGCCATGGAGACGGCGAACGCGGCCGCAAGCCGCCAGCGGATCGGGACCTTCCTCAGCACCCCGAGGGCTCGCGCAGGCGGTAGCCGACGCCGCGCACGGTCTCGAGCGAGTCGCAGCCGAACGGCCGGTCGATCTTTTCGCGGAGGTAGCGGACGTAGACGTCGACGACGTTGGAGCGGGTCTCGTACGCCATGTCCCACCCCCGTTCGAGCAGCTCGAGGCGCGTCAGCACCTTGCCGGGCTGTCGCATGAACACCTCGAGCAGGGTGAACTCCTTCGCCGACAGCTCGACCTCGGTGTCGTTCCGCCAGACGCGGTGGGTGGCCGGGTCGAGCCGCAGCGACCCGACCTCGAGCACGGTCGGCCGCTCGACGGGCCCACGTCTCGTCAGCGCGCGAAGCCGCGCGAGCAGCTCGGGGAACGAGAAGGGCTTGACGAGGTAGTCGTCGCCGCCGACGTCGAGGCCGCCGACGCGGTCCTCGACGCTGTCGCGCGCGGTGAGGAAGAGCACGGGCGTCCAGACGTCCGCGGCGCGAAGCTCCCGGCAGACCTCGAAGCCGTCCTGGCCCGGCAGCATGACGTCGAGCACGATCGCGTCGTAGGGGCTCGCGCGCGCCATCCAGACGGCGTCGTCGCCGTTGGTCGCGACGTCGGTGGGATGTCCGTCCTCGCCGAGACCCCGGGCGAGCAGGCCCGCGAGCTTCGGCTCGTCCTCGACCACCAGCACCCGCATCGCATGCATTGTGGTCGCAGCGGAGGGCTCTCATGGTCCTCTCATCCGCGTCGGGTGACATGCGGCCGTGCTCGACGTGTCGCGAGAGAGACGGACGAGGATGCGGCCGGGCGCCCGTCCCGTCGTACGGAGCGGCGGGAGCGAAGGCAACACGCGCCTGACCGCGGCGACCGCGGCGATCCTCCTCGTGCTGCTCGCGGCCGAGGGCGTGACGCTGCTCGCGATCGGGCCCCTCGTGTCCGCGCACGTCTTCATCGGGATGCTGCTCGTGCCGCTCGTCGGCCTCAAGCTCGCGAGCACCGGCTATCGCTTCGTCCGCTACTACACCGGCCACGCCCCGTATCGGGCGGACGGTCCGCCGCATCCCCTCCTGCGCCTGCTCGGCCCCGTCGTCGTGCTCTCGACGCTCGCGCTGTTCGCGAGCGGCGTCTCGCTCATCGTGCTCGGCCCGGCGGGAGGCGTGGTGCTCGGCCTCCACAAGGCGAGCTTCGCCGTGTGGGTCGCCGCGATGTCGGCCCACGTCCTCGCTCACTTCCTGCGTGTGCCGCGGCTCGCCGCGGCCGACTGGCGGAGCGGCGAGCCCCTGCCGGGCTCGTCGCTCCGTCGCTGGCTCCTCGCCGGCTCGCTCGTCGCCGGCCTGGTGCTGGCGGTCGCCACCGTCCATCTCGCCGCTCCCTGGCACCAGTTCGTCGGGCTCGACGGATAGACCGCACGCAGAGGAACGGCGGTCGTCCGCGCGAAGGACGTCGGCTCATGGGCTGGCGGTTCGACGAGGTGTGGCTCGACACGGACGTGCTCTGGTTCCGCGAGCAGCCGCAGCCGTCGGGAGCCGCGGCGGTCGCGCTGCCGCCTGGCGCCACCGATCTCCTGGACACGCTGTTCCCGCCCGTCCGCACGGGCCTCGACGAGTCGCGGCGCAGGCGGCTCGCGGCGCAGGCCGCGCGGAGGCGACGGCTCGCGACGCGAACCGTCCCTGCGGTCGCGCTCGTCCTCGGCTCGGCCACGATGCTGCCGATCGCGGCGCTGCGGCAGCGAGCCGGCGCAGAGGAGATCGGGCCGCTCCTCGAGGACCCGCCGAGCCTCACGTTCCGCGCCGACGAGTTCGGGTTCCAGCTGCCCGAGAAGCCCGCACCGCCCGTGCCGGCGCCGAAGGCCGAGGCCGTGCGGGTGGAGTGGCACCGGGCGCAGTCCCTCGGCCTGCAGTACTCCGGAAGCCTCGTCGACGGCACGCAGTTGCCCGTCGAGGGGCCCGACTGGGTGACGTGGAACCCGAACACCGACTCGACACCGAACCTCCCATGGCGGCTGTACGGCAACGAGCACACGATTCGCCGGGTCCTCGCCGTGATCACCGCCTACCGCGCGGCGCACCCACAGGCGCCGAAGGTGGTCGTCGGCGACATCAGCCTCCGCCACGGTGGGCGGATGGACCAGCACGTCTCGCACCAGAACGGGCTCGACGTGGACGTCTACTACCCGCGGCTCGATCGGCATCTCGCGGCGCCGATCGCGACGAGCCAGATCGACCGGCCGCTCGCGCAGGACCTGCTCGACCGCTTCGTCGCCGCCGGCGCGAAGATGGTCTTCGTCGGGTTCTCGGCGGGCCTCCGCGGGCCGGGCGGCGTCGTCGTCCCGTATCCGAACCACGAGAACCACATGCACGTCCGCTTCGGCGTGCCGCCTCGCTGAGGGTCCGAGGAGTAGGGTCGGGCAGGAATGTGCTTCGAGCTCGACTCGCTTCCGCCGATCCCGCCGATCTCGGGCGGTGCGCCGGTGCGCTCCGAGGACGTCGTCCTCGAGGCCGCGGACGGGACGCGCGTCGCAGCGTTCGCCGCGCAGCCCGACGACGGCGGCCGCGTCGGCATCGTCGTGCTGCCGGACGTGCGGGGGCTGTATCGCTTCTACGAGGAGCTCGCGCTCCGCTTCGCAGAGCGGGGCTACGCCGCCGTGGCGTTCGACTACTTCGGGCGCACGGCCGGCGTCGGCAAGCGGGACGACGAGTTCCCGTACATGGACCACGTCGCGCAGACGACGCCCGAGGGCATCCAGCAGGACGTCCGCGCCGCCGTCGAGCACCTTCGCTCACCCGCGGGCGGAGGCTCCGAGGTCGTCTTCGCGGTCGGCTTCTGCTTCGGCGGCCGGCACGCCTGGCTCTCGACTGCCGGCGGGCACGGCCTCGCCGGGGCGGTCGGGTTCTACGGCTCGACCGGGGAGCGCGCGGGGGCGCCGGGCCCGACGCAGCGGGCCGCGGAGTTCGAGGCGCCGATCCTCGCGCTCCAGGCGGGCGACGACCAGAACATCCTCCCCGAGCACAATGCCGCGTTCGACGAGGCACTGACCGCCGCCGGCGTCGAACACGAGGTCGTCGTCTACGACGGCGCGCCGCACAGCTTCTTCGACCGCCGCCAGGAGGAGTACGCCGAGCAGTCGGCCGACGCCTGGGAGCGGACGCTCGCGTTCATCGAGCGGCACACGCCGCCTGCCTGAGTCGCGCGGCGAAATACCGACGCGGCCGGGGTCGTTGAAGACCCTTGTTGCCGCAATCGAGTCGAGGAGACGGGTGAGGACGAGGACCGCCACGCTGGGAGTGCTCTTCGCGACGACGACGGCCATCGTGTGGGGCGGGCAGTTCGTCGTCGGCAAGTCGGCGCTCGAGAGCGTGAACGCGTTCCCGCTGTCGACCATCCGTTACGCGCTGGCGGCCGCGCTGTGGCTGCTCGTGCTCCTCGTGGTCGAGGGGCCGCGTTCATTCCGCCTCGACGGGCGGGGCCGGCGGTTGTTCTGGCTCGGCTCGCTCGGCTTCGCCGGGTTCAACCTGCTCGCCTACACGGGGCTCGCGCACGCGCGGCCCGAGACCGCGTCGCTGATCGTCGCGCTCGGGCCGCTGCTCACGGCGCTCGTCCTCTGGCGGCGCACCGGCCGGCGTCCGGCGCGCACCACGTTCCTCCTCCTCGGCGTCGCGCTGCTCGGCGTCGCGCTCGTCGTGAGCGCCGGCCACCCGAGCTCGATCGTCCACGGCGCGATCGGCTGGGGTGAGGTCCTCGTCCTCGGCGGCGTGTTCAGCTTCATCCTCTACAGCCTCGGCGCCGCCGAGTTCCGCGAGATGTCGCCGCTCCGCTACACGGCGCTGACGGCGTCGCTCGGATGGCTGACGATCGCCGGCGCCACGGTCGTCGCGATCGCGAGTGGCCTCGTCGAGGTGCCGTCGGCGGCGCAGCTATGGTCCGTCTCGCCGCAGATCCTCTATCTCGCGATCCCCGGCGCGTTCGTCGCCGTCCTCACCTGGAACGCCGCGATCGCCTCGATCGGGCCCCAGAACGCAGTGCTCTTCAGCAACCTGATCCCGGTGACGACGTTCGCGATCGAGATCGTGCGCGGCTACCGGCCGAGCGCCGTCGAGCTCCTCGGCGCGGGCCTGACGATCGGGGCGCTCGTTGCGAGCAACCTCCTCGCGCGCCGGTCGGGGCGGCGGCAGCTCGAGGAGAAGGCTCCGCGCGCGGCCGCGCTCCGCGAAGCGGCCTGAGAACGGCTTCGGCCCGACAGCCGCCGGTCTGGAATCCGAGCGACGTTTGCTCGCGTATGCTCGGACCGAGCGTTCCTGGCGTCCCCGACCGAGGAGGGAACCGGTGTATCCGTCGCGCTTCGAGTACCTCGTACCGACGTCGGTCGAGGAGGTGATTGCCGCGCTGGGCGAGCGCGAGGGGGCGAAGGTGATGGCGGGAGGGCAGAGCCTCATCCCGGTGCTGAAGCTCCGCGTCGCGTCGGTCGACACGGTGGTCGACGTCAACCGCGTCGCCGGGCTCGACACCCTCGAGGAGGCCGACGGGGAGCTCCGGATCGGGGCGCTGGTGCGGCACGCCGAGGCCGAGCGCTCGCCTCTCCTCCAGAAGCGCTACGGCCTGCTCGGCGCGACGGCGCGGCTCGTGGCCGATCCGCTCGTGCGGAACCGGGGAACGATCTGTGGCTCGCTCGCACACTCCGACCCGCAGGGCGACTGGGGCTCGGCGATGCTCGCGGCGCGCGGCAGCGTCGTCGCTCGCGGTCCGAACGGCGAGCGGACGATCCCGGTCGACGAGCTCTCGCTCGGGCCCTTCATGACGACGCTCCAGCCGGACGAGCTGATCACCGGGGTCCGCGTCCCTGACCCGGGACCGCGGACGGGCGGCGCCTATCTCAAGCTCGAGCGGAAGGTCGGGGACTTCGCGACGGCGGCCGTCGCCGTCCAGGTGACGCTCGACAACGGCAACGTCGGCGAGGTCGGCATCGGGCTCACCGGTGTCGGCCCCACGAACCTGCGCGCGAGCGCCGCGGAGGACGCGCTCCGCGGCAGCGAGCCGACCGACGAGGCGATCGCCGCGGCCGCGAGGCTCGCCGCCGAGTCGGCCGAGCCGCAATCCGACAACCGCGGTACCGCGGACTACAAGAGGAACGTCGTGCGCGTCTACTGCGAGCGCGGCCTCCGCACCGCGATCTCGGCCGCCCGGGCCGGCGAGGAGTGAGGGACATGACCCAGCTCGAATCCCCTGCCACGACGACGAGCCTCCACACGGTCGAGGTCACCGTGAACGGGCAGGCGCGCTCCGCAGAGGTCGAGGCGCGGATGCTGCTCGCGCACTTCCTGCGCCAGACGCTCGGCCTCACCGGGACGCACATCGGCTGCGACACGACGAGCTGCGGCGCGTGCGCCGTGCTCGTCGACGGGACGCCGGTCAAGTCCTGCACGATGCTCGCCGTCCAGGCGCACGGCGCCGAGATCACGACGGTCGAGGGCCTCGCGGAAGGCGGTCGGCTGCACCCGATCCAGCAGGCGTTCCACGAGCAGCACGGCCTGCAGTGCGGCTTCTGCACGCCGGGGATGATGCTCACCTCGGTCGCGTTCCTGAAGGAGAACCCGAGCCCGACCGACGAGGAGATCCGCTGGGCGCTCTCCGGCCAGCTCTGTCGCTGCACCGGCTACCAGAACATCGTCAACGCCGTCCAGGCCGCGGCGACGACCATGAGGGAGGCGTGATGTCCACGACGCACGAGGTCCGCGGCGTCGGTCACTCCGTCAAGCGCAAGGAGGACGCGCGCTTCATCCAGGGCAGGGGCCAGTACTTCGACGACATCAGCCTGCCGGGGATGCTCCACATGGAGATCCTGCGGAGCCCGTACGCCCACGCTCGCCTGACGTCGATCGACACGACGGCGGCGTCCGCGCTGCCGGGCGTCGTGGCCGTCGTCACCGGCGAGCTGATGGCGCAGCACAACCTCGCGTGGATGCCGACCCTGTCGGGCGACACGCAGGCCGTGCTCGTCACCGACAAGGTGCGCTACCAGGGCCAGGAGGTCGCCTGCGTCATTGCCGAGTCGGCCTACGTCGCGAAGGACGCCCTCGAGCTGATCGAGGTCGAGTACGAGCCGCTCGACGCGGTGACGAGCCCGCAGCAGGCCTCGACCGAGGGCGCGCCCCTGATCCGCGACGAGAAGGACGGGCAGACGGACAACCACGTCTACCACTGGGAGGCGGGCGACAAGGACGCGACCGACCGCGCCTTCGCGGAGGCCGACCGCGTCGTCGCGCTCGACACGTTCTATCCCCGCTGTCACCCGGCGCCGCTCGAGTGCTGCGGCTGCATCGCCGACGTCAACCCGGCGACCGGCAAGGCGACGATCTACCTCACGTCGCAGGCGCCGCACGCGCACCGGACGCTCTTCGCGATCGTCACCGGGCTGTCCGAGCAGAACATCCGGATCATCAGCCCCGATCTCGGCGGCGGCTTCGGCAACAAGGTGCCGATCTACCCCGGCTACGTCGTCGCGACCGCCGCGTCGCTCCTGCTCGGACGCCCGGTGAAGTGGGTCGAGGACCGCACCGGGAACCTGATCTCGACCGGGTTCGCGCGCGACTACCACATGCGCGGGGAGCTGGCGGTCAAGGACGGGAAGATGACCGGGCTCCGGGCGACGCTCCTCTCGGACCAGGGCGCGTTCTACGCGGACGCGCAGCCGTCGAAGTTCCGCGCCGGGCTGTTCCACATCGTCACGGGGTCGTACGACATCCCGGCGGCGCACGTCGTCGCGGACGGCTGGTACACGAACAAGGCGCCCGGCGGCGTCGCATACCGCTGCTCGTTCCGCGTCACCGAGGCGTCGTACCTGATCGAGCGGCTCGTCGACAACGCGGCCCACGAGCTCGGCGTCGACGCGACGCAGTTCCGGCTCGACAACTTCATCCAGCCGGAGCAGTTCCCGTACCACTCGGCCACCGGGTTCGTCTACGACTCGGGCAACTACCCCGAGGCGATGCGGATCGCGCTCGAGAAGCTCGGCTACGACGACCTGCGCCGCGAGCAGGAGGAGGCGCGGAAGGCGGGCCGCCTGCTCGGCATCGGGATCTCGTCCTTCACCGAGGTGGTCGGCGCCGGCCACGGCAAGGAGTACGACATCGCGGGCCTGCGCATGTTCGACTCCGCCGAGCTCCGGGTGCATCCGACCGGGAAGGCGATCCTCAAGCTCGGCGTCAAGGCGCAGGGCCAGGGCCACGAGACGACGTTCGCGCAGATCGTCGCGCAGGAGCTCGGGATCCCCTACGAGGACGTCGAGGTGCAGGAGGGTGACACGGACAACACGCCGTACGGCCTCGGGACCTACGCGAGCCGCTCGACCCCAGTCGCCGGGGCCGCGACGACCGTGATCGCGCGGAAGCTGCGCGAGAAGGCGCGTGAGATCGCAGCGCACCTGCTCGAGGCGTCGGCCGACGACATCGAGTTCGAGGCCGGGAGGTTCTTCGTCAAGGGCTCGCCCGAGAGCGCGAAGACGATCCAGGACGTCGCGTTCGCGGCGTACACGAACCTGCCCGACGGGATGGAGGCCGGGCTCGAGGGCGTCACCTACTACGACCCGCCGAACATGACGTTCCCGTTCGGCACCTACGCGGTCCTGGTCGAGATCGACCGCGGCACCGGACAGTGGAAGCCGCTCAAGGTCGTCGCCGTCGACGACTGCGGCGTGCGGATCAACCCGATGATCGTCGAGGGGCAGATCATGGGTGGGCTCACGGAGGGCTACGCGATCGCGGCGATGCAGCTGATCGACTTCGACGAGGACGGGAACTGCATCGGCTCGAACTTCACCGACTACCTGATCCCGACGGCGTGGGAGACGCCCGAGTTCGACATCGGCGAGCTCACGACGCCCTCGCCGCACCACCCGCTCGGCGCCAAGGGCGTGGGCGAGTCGCCCACGGTCGGGTCGCCCGCCGCGTACGTCAACGCCGTGATCGACGCTCTCTGGCATGCGGGCGTGAAGAACATCGACATGCCGCTGACGCCCGACAAGGTCTGGTCGGCGATGAACGAGGCGGGGATCGCAGAGTGACCGAGTCGTCGCCGAGGCTCGACCGTGGGGCGGTGCTCGTCGAGGCGGGCCGCCTGGCTGCGGAGGGCCGCCCGTTCGTGCTCGCCACGGTGTGCGCCGTCCGGCGGCCGGCCTCCGCACGGATCGGCGATCGTGGGATCGTCACGTCGGAGGGCAAGCTCGTCGGCTGGGTCGGCGGCGCCTGCTCGGAGCCCGCGGTCGTCCGCGAGGCGCTCCGCGCGCTCGCCGAGGGGACGACACGGCTGCTCCGGATCTGTCCGCCGGGAAGCTCCGTCGGAGAGGAGGGCGTCGTCGTGACAGAGAGCTCGTGCGCGTCGGAAGGGACGGTGGAGGTGCTGATCGAGCCGCAGCTGCCGCAGCCGCTCGTCGCGGTCGTCGGCGAGAGCCCGGCGGCCGTCACCCTGCGCGAGCTGGCGAGCGCGGTCGGCTGGAGGGTGACGACCGACCTCGGCGCCGGGGCCGAGGCCGTCGTCGTCGCGACGATGGGCCGCGGCGATGCGGAGGCGCTCGATGCCGCGCTCGCGACACCGGCGGGCTACGTGGGGCTCGTCGCCAGCTCCAGGCGAGCAGGGGTCGAGCTGGCCGCGCTCCGTGAGCGCGGCCTCGACGAGGAGGCGCTCGCACGGGTGCGGAGCCCTGCCGGTCTCGACCTCGGGCCGCTCGGCCAGCAGGAGATCGCCGTCGCCGTCCTCGCGGAGCTCGTCGCGTGGCGCCACGCCCGAGGCCCGCTCGGTGAGCTGCCCGTCGAAGCGGTCGACCCCGTGTGCGGGATGACCGTGGCGGTGTCCGGCGACACGCCCACCGCCGAGCACGAGGGGACGACGTACGTCTTCTGCTGCCCGGGCTGCCGCGGCCGCTTCGTCCGCAACCCCGAGAAGTACCTCGCCTCCGCCTGAGCGGTGTGTCCGACTCGGAGTCGGACGCCAGGCGGCCCCTCCATCAGCGCGCGGCGGCTCTCGGGCCGGCACGCGCGGCGCCGTCGCGGCGCACCGCCATTGGATCCTGGTCATCGGGCGGGATCTGGTCGCGGCGCCAGGGGACGAGCACCTCGCGGACGAGGATGTCGACGATCGCCGCGGCGGGGACGGCGACGAACGCGCCGGCGGCGCCGGCGAGGGTGGCCCCCACCAGCACGGCGACGAACACGGCGAGCGGGTGGATGTCGAGCTGGTCTCCCTCGACGACCGGCGAGATGAGATAGCCCTTGAGGTTCTCGATCAAGATGGAGGCGCCGAGCGTGAGGAGGAACGTCTTCGGCCCCTCGAGCGCCGCGATCGAGAGGAGCGGGATGCGCGCGAGCCACGGGCCGGCGCGCGGAATGAGCTCGCCGAACGCCACGACGATCGCAAGCGGCACCGCGAAGGGGACGCCGATGAGGAGCAACGCGAAGTACGTCAGGGTGCCGACGATCGCCATCACGATGACCTTGGCCCGCAGGTACACGCCGATCCGCGCCCAGCTCCGGTCGAGCACGGCCGCGACGCTCTCCCGATGGTCGGGGCCGACGAGCGAGAGCGTGAAGCCCCGGAGCCGCATGCGGTTCGTCACCAGGAGCAGCGAGATCACGAAGACGCTGAGCAGGTCGAGGAAGATCGAGAAGAGGCTGCCCGGGAGCGCCGCCGCGCGCTCGCCCGCGCGGTCGAGAATGGCGTTCCCGAGCCGCGACATCTGCTCGTCGAACGGCGGCAGCGCCGGGTAGTCGTTGCGGAGCTCGCCGTACGCCTTGCGGACGCCCTCGTAGCGGTCGGCGTACTCGGGTGCGCGGTCGGCGAACTCGGCGACCTGACCGAGGAGCGGCGGCACGACGAGCCAGCCGACGCCGACGAGCACTCCGAACGAGACGACGTAGATCAGCACCGCCGCGACGCCGCGTGGCAGGCGCACGCGATCGTGCAGCCACTCGCTCGGGCCCGAGAGCGCCGCCGCGAAGAGCACGCTGACGAACAGGATCAGGAGCACGTGGCGCAGCGCGTACAGGAGCAGGATCGACACCGCGGTGAGGAGAGCGAACAGCAGCCCGAGGTAGATCGGCAGTGCCCGCCTCACGAGGGAATCGGCGGAGCCGCCCGACGTGCCCATTGACGGGTCGTACCCGAGCGGGTGACGCGGAAAACGGCGCGCGGAGGATCGCGCGTGCCCGCGCGCGAGCCGGGATATGATCGCCGCCGTGTCAGCAGTCGTCGACGAGCTCCGTGGGGTCAGGCTCTTCGCGGGGCTTAGCCAGCGTCAGCTCCGTCAGCTCGCGCGGCTGGCGAAGGAGCGCCAGTTCGCCCCCGGTGTGACGGTCGTCGAGGAGGGCACGATGAGCGGGGTGTGCTTCTTCATCGTCGCCGAGGGCGAGGGCTCCGTCAGCGTCGACGGCGAGGAGGTCGCGCGGATCGGGCCCGGCGACCATTTCGGCGAGCTGGCGTTGATCAGCGAGCAGGCCCGGACAGCCACGGTCACGGCCGTCACCCGCCTCCGCTGCCACGTGATCGCGTTCTGGGACTTCCGCAAGTTCGCGAAGGACAACCCGGACGTCTCGTGGAAGCTCCTGCAGCACCTCGCAGGGCTCCTCGCCGGCGAGCGCGAACGGCGCGCCCGCGCGGCGGTCGCGCTCGGCTGACCCGGGATCCGTGATTTCCCCGATGCCGGGCCCTCTGCGGTCGTCTGCACTGCGGGGAATGGCGTGCGGCGGTGCGTGCACGACGAGGACGGCCGGGGTCTCGACGCTCGCGGCCGGCTTGGGGCTGGTCGGGCTCGGGCTCTGGGCCCGCCGTGACGTGCGCCGTGGGCTCGAGCGCGAGCGCATCGTGTCGACCCCGGGCTCGAAGCCGCCGAGCGCGCCGGTCGTCGACGCCGCTGCGGCGCGCTCGCTCGCGGAGACGATCCGGGACGCGACCCTCTCCTCGACCGGCGGGACGACGTACGGCGAGACGCCGAGCTACGTCGACGCCGAGGGCCGCCCGACGTCGGATCGCAGTCTCGCCGCGCTCGATCCCCTCACCGGGGAGCCGGTCCAGAACCCCGCCCAGTCGCTCTGGCTCCAGGCGACGACGCTCCAGACGGCGCTCATGCAGGCGTACCTCGCCCAGCGCGTCGCCGAGCTGACCCTCGGCCTCGGCGCCGTCCTCGTCGGCGTCGGCACGGGCCTCGCCGCCGTCCCGCGCCGCTGACGGCGCGGGGCCGTCCGCCGGGCCCCTCCTCAGGTGGCGTCCGCAGAAGGGTGGTCAGACGAGGCGTCGGCGGCCGCTGCGGCCCTCGAGCAGCGACGCGAGCCAGAGGATCGCCACGGCGCCGAGGATCGCGGCGACCCACGTGCTGAAGTCCCAGAACTCGTCGATCGGGTCGCCGAGCCCGAGCAGTGACGCCACGAGCCCACCGAGGAGGGCGCCACCGATGCCGAGGAGCGTCGTCATCACCACGCCGAGCCCTTCGCCGCCCGGGAAGAGCCTCTTCGCGATGATCCCGGCCAGCAGGCCGAGGACGATCCAGCCGATGATCCCCATCTCGTCTCCTTGGTCTCGGGTCAGGCGACCTGCGCGTCGTCCGCAGAGCCGCGCCGGGCGGCCAGCGCCCCGACCGCGAACGCGAGGCTCGTCACCACGCCGGCGCCCATCAGGAGCCGGCGGCGTCCGGGCGACTGCCCGGCCAGCTTGTTGAGCTTGCGCTCGATGCGCTTGCGGGTCACCCAGGTGACGAGTGCCCCGACGAGAGCGTTCCGTTTCGTGAACACCTTCATGGCAGCCGGAGTACCCGCCGGGCGTCACGCGGAAACCGGCCCGGACGGCGTCGCCGCCGTGGTTGACTGACGGCCATGCAGGCGACCACGGGCCCGGAGCGGCGCCGGGCCCGCGAGGGCCGGCTCGCGATCCTCCTCGCCGCGCTCGCATGGTCGACCGCGGGCCTCGGGCAGCGCGGCCTCGACGCGTCGGCGGTCACGCAGGTCGCGGGGCGGGCGTTCTTCGCCGCGATCGCCCTCTTCGTCCTCGTCGTCGCGATGGAGCGCCGCGCGACCGTGCGCGCGTTTCTCGGCATGGGGCGGTCGGGGCTCGCGATGACGGTGTTCCTCGGGATCTCGTCGGGCGCGTTCCTGCTCGCGCTGAACCACACCTCGGTCGCGAACGTGCTCTTCATGCAGGCGGCGGCGCCGATGATGGCGGCGCTGCTGGGCTGGGTGCTGATCTCGGAGCCGGTGGACGCGCGCACGTGGCTGGCGCTGCTCCTGGCGGGCGCCGGGGTCGTGGTGATGGCGGCCGGCTCGCTCGACGCCGGGGTCGGCGCCGTCGGCCTTCCCTTGCTGATGACGGTGTCGTTCGCGGCGGTGATCGTGATCGCGCGGCACCGCCGGGACGTCTCGATGATGCCCGCGACCTGCGCCTCGCAGGTGCTCGTCGTCGCGGTGTGCGCGCCGTTCGTCAGCCTCGGCTCGGTCACCGGGAGCGACTGGGCGATCCTCGCCGCGCTCGGCGTCGGCCAGATGGGTCTCGGCCTCGCGTTCCTGACGATCGGCGCGCGCCTGATCCCCCCGGCCCAGGTCGCGCTCATCTCGCTGCTCGAGGTCGTGCTCGGGCCGCTCTGGGTGTGGCTCGCCTACGGCGAGCGCCCGTCGGCGGCGACCCTCGTCGGTGGCGCGGTCGTCGTGGCCGCCGTCCTCGTGCAGGCGGTAGGCCCGTTCCCCACGAGCCGGCGCGCCACCAGCGAAGCGCACGTCTAGCGCGAGAGCGTCAGCCGCGTGCCAGCACCTTGCCCGGGTTCATGATCCCGTTCGGGTCGAACAGGTCCTTGACGCCGTGCATGAGCGGGAGCAGGTCTCCGTGCTCGCGCTCGAGGGCGTGGATCTTGCCGACGCCGATCCCGTGCTCTCCGGTGCTGGTCCCGCCGCGGGCGAGCGCATCCTCGACGAGTGCGTCGATCAGCTCGTCGGAGGCCTGGACCTCCGCGGGGTCGTCGGGGTCGACGTGCAGCGAGAGGTGGACGTTGCCGTCGCCCGCGTGGCCGACGATCCCGGCGACGAGCCCCCGCCGCTCGACCTCCCGGCGGGCGAACGCCACGGCGCCGGCGAGCTCGGAGAGGGGCACGCAGATGTCCGTCGGGCGGTGCTTCTTGCCGGGCACGGCCGCGCCCGAGGCGTAGGCCGACGCGTGGCGGGCAGCCCAGAGCCGCGACCGCGCCGTCGGGTCACGCTCGGCGACGACCTCGGTCGCGCCTTCGGAGGCGGCGATCTCGCGGACGAGCTCGAGGTCCGACGCGACGGCGCCCTCGCTCCCGGACGCCTCCACGAAGAGCGACGGCCCGACCGGGAAGTCGGTGGCGGAGTATGCGTTGATCGACGCGATCGTCCACGCGTCGAGCAGCTCGGCGCGCGTCACACCCGCGCCCGCGGCGACGATCGTCGTGGCCGCGCGGCAGGCGGACTCGAGATCGGGGAACGAGACGCGGAGGGCGACCGACTCCTCGGGGATGCCCTGGAGGCGCAGCGTCAGCTCGGTGATCACGGCGAGGGTCCCCTCCGAGCCGATCAGGAGGCCCAGCAGGTCGTAGCCGGCCGAGGTCTTCGGCGCCCGGCTGCCGGCGCGGACGACACGGCCGCTCGCGAGCACCGCCTCGAGTGCCAGCACGTTGGCGCGCATCTTCCCGTACCGCACCGTCGTCGTCCCGGCCGCGTTCGTCGCCGCCATGCCGCCGAGCGTCGCGTCCGCACCCGGGTCGATGGGGAAGAAGAGGCCGTGCTCGGCGGCTGCGCGCTCGAGCGCGCTCCGCGTCACGCCGGGTTGCACGGTCGCCGTGAGATCGGCCGGCGAGAGGTCGAGGACGCGGTTCATCCGGGTCACGTCGAGCGAGATGCCTCCGTGAACCGGGATCACGTGGCCCTCGAGGCTCGAGCCGGCGCCGAACGGCGTCACGGGGATGCCGAGGCCGTCCGCGAGCGCGAGCACCGCCGAGACGTCGCCCGTCGACGTCGCGTAGACGACGACGTCGGGCCGCACCGGGCGGTGGAAGGAGATGTCGCTCGCGTGCAGGTCCCGCTCCGAGTCGCCGTCGGACACGCGGCTGCGGTCGCCGACGGCGACAGCGAGCGCCTCGCGGAGCTCCTCGGACGTCACCTCAGCGCTCTCGCGGCTGCCAGCCGAACCGCTTCGCGGCGATGACATAGCCCGCGATCCCCCAGGCGGCGAGGACGCCGACCGCCTGGAGGTCGTGCGTCAACCCTCGCCCGTGGAGGTAGGCGGCTTCGAGCAGGTCGATCAGGTACGTCAGCGGCAGCACGTCGGCGATCTTCTGGAGCACCTCGGGGTAGCTCCGCGTCGGGCCGAACGAGCCGGAGAGGAACGCCATGGGGAGGATGACGAGGTTGACGACGGCCGAGGAGCCCTCGCCCGAGCGGATCAGCGACGCCGCGCCAAAGCCGAGCCCCGCGAAGGCGACCCCCCCGAGGAGCACGACGGGGATCACCGCCGCCCAGCTCTCGGCGCCGCGCGCGTCGTAGAGCGTGATCCCGAGCAGCACCGTGACGAGCATCTGCAGGACGAAGACGAGGAGCGTGGAGACGAGGACGGCGGCGAGGTAGACCGCGGGCGGAAGCGGCGTCGTCCGGATGCGCTTGAGGAGACCACCCTCCCGCCGCAGCACCAGCGTGATCGCGAGCCCCCCGAACGCGGTGTTCGCACAGCCGTAGCCGATGATCCCCACGAGCAGGCGGTCGGCCGCGGGGACGCCGTCGATCGTCCCGTCGTACACCGCGCCGAGCAGCAGGAACAACATGGGCGGGAACACGAAGACGAAGACCGCGGACTCGCGGTTCCGCCAGAACATGAGCTGCTGCATCCGCAGCTCGTGGAAGAAGAGGCCGAGCGACCGGATGGCGCCGTCGGCGCGCACGGTCGCCCGGCGAGAGGCCGCGGTGCCGGCCTCGGCCGTCACGACTCGCCTCCGTCGACGAGCTCCAGGTACACGTCCTCGAGCGTCGGGCGCCGGACCTCGAGCCCCTCGAGCTCGCGATCGTCGGCGACGGCGCGTGCCGTGAGGTCGGCGAGCACGCGCGTCGGCTCGGCCGTCGCGACGACGACCTCGCGCCCGTCCTCGCGGTAGCGGATCTCGACCTCCGGCGCGGCGCCGATCAGCTCCGCCGGCGTCCCGATCCGCACGAGCCCTCCCTCGCGGATCACGGCCACGCGGTCGGAGAGCTGCTGCGCCTCGTCGAGGTAGTGCGTGGTCAGGAGAATCGTCTTGCCGAGCGAGCGAAGCGAGCGGACGAGCTCCCAGGCCGTGCGCCGCGCCGACGGGTCGAAGCCGGTCGTCGGCTCGTCGAGGAAGACGAGCTCCGGATCGCCGACGAGCGCTATCCCGAGGTCGAGCCGTCGCTTCTGGCCACCGGACAACGTCTTCACGCGCGCGTTCGCCTTCTCCGCGAGTCCCACGAGCTCGATCACCTCGTCGACGTCCCGCGGCCGGCGGTAGTACCCGGCGAACAGGAGGTGCACCTCGCGCACCGTGAGGGAGGGCGGGAGGTCGGACTGCTGGAGCACGACGCCGATGCGCTCACGGTGGCGCCGGTCGCTGCCCCACGGATCGACCCCGAGCACGCGGACGTCGCCGCCGTCGCGCTCGCGATAGCCCTCGAGGATCTCGACCGTGGTCGTCTTGCCCGCGCCGTTCGGTCCGAGCAGGCCGAACACCTCGCCCGAGAACACCTCGAAGTCGATGCCGCGGACGGCCTCGTGGCCGTCGTAGGACTTGCGGAGCCCGCGGACGCTGATCGCGGCGGCCGCGCTCACGCGTCGAGCTCGAGTCGTGCCATGGCGCCGGGCGAGAAGCCCGGGTCGACCCCCGTCGCGGCGAGCGCGATCTCCGAGCAGTCGGGCTGGTGCCCGACCGTCGCGACCGGCCCCTTCGCCGCGGCGACCGCCTCGCGGAGCGAGGCCAGCGTCGCGCCGGGCGCGAGCCGCCGGTCGACCTCGAGCGCGGCCCCGGTCGCCTGCGCGATCGCCTCGGCCGTCTGGCGTGCGCGCACGAGCGGGCTCGTCAGGACGAGGACGGGCGGCTCCGTCGCCGCGGCGAGGCGGTCGCCGAGGGCCTCCGCCTGGCGCCGGCCCTTGCCGGTCAGCTCACGCAGCTCGTCCGGCTCGCCGGGCGCCGCCTTGGCATGTCTGCAGAGGTAGACGACCACACCGGCGAGGATAGTCGCGCCGTGCCCGCCCGCCCGCCGGTGAGGCGCGTCCGGATTGCGTCGGCTCGCCCGTCGGAGGGATATAACGCCCGGATGCCGACCTATCGCTACGTCGTCGCGGACGTCTTCACCGACACGCCGCTCACGGGGAACCAGCTCGCCGTCTTCACGGACGCGCGCGGCATCGAGGACGGGACGATGCAGGCGCTCGCGCTCGAGATCGGCTTCTCCGAGACGGTCTTCGTCCTTCCCGCGGAGAACGGCGGGACGGCGCGGATCCGGATCTTCAACCCCCGCTCGGAGATGCCGTTCGCGGGGCACCCGACGCTCGGCACGGCGTTCGTCCTCGGCGCGCCGCTGCAGCTCGGCGTGATCGCCCTCGAGACCGGCGTCGGCATCGTCCCGGTCTCGCTCGAGCGGGACGAGTCCGGCCGCATCGTGTTCGGTCGGATGACGCAGCCGGTCCCGCGCATCGAGCCGGTCGAGGCCCCCGAGCGCGTGCTCGCCGCGGTCGGCGCGGTGCGGTCGCTGCTCCCCGTCGAGCTCTACGACAACGGCGCTCGTCACGTCGTTCTGACCGTCGAGGGAGACGAGCTCGCGACGCTCCGTCCCGACGGCGAGGCGATCGCGGAGCTCGGCGTCACGGGCGTGAACTGCGTCGCCGCGGTCGGTGACGGATGGCGGAACCGCATGTTCTGGGCGAACGGCGAGGACCCCGCCACCGGCTCGGCGGCAGGCCCGATCGCGTGCCATCTCGCGCGCCACGGCCGGATCTCTTGGGGCGAGGAGATCGTGATCGCACAGGGCGTCGAGATGGGCCGCCCCTCGGCCCTGCACGCGCGCGCGGACGGCGGGGATGGCCTCATCGACGCCGTCGAGGTCGGCGGCGCCGCGGTCGTCGTCGCCCGCGGCGAGTTCCGCGTGTAGGGATCAGCCCCCGAACTTCGCCGCGAGCTGGTCGAGGTCGTTCTCGGAGGGCAGCTGCCCGTTCGGCGACAGCCCGTTCACGACCTGTGGCACGACCTGCGCGAGCACGCCTGCCGCCTCGTCCTCCGAGATCCCGGCCTCCTGGGCGACATGCTGGACGACGTCCTGGCCGACGACGCTCCTCATCTGGTCGGCGCTGACGGGTTGGTTGGCACCCGTGCCGACCCAGGAATCGGCCTCGGAGCTGAGCCCGCTCGCCTGGGCGTTCTGCATCAGCTTCTGGAGGCCGCCGCCCTTGAGGAGCTTCATCACGAGCGGAGCGAGCGCCCCTGCGAGCGCGCCCATGTTCATGCCGCCGGCCGCGGTTCCCGTGCCGCCGCCGGAGCCGCCGCCGAGCAGGCCGCCGAGGATGTCCTGCAGCCCGCCGGCCCCGCCGCCGGAGTCGCCGGCGCCGCCACCGGAGCCGCCGCCCAGGAGCCCGCCGAGCAGGTCGTCGAGCCCGCCGCTCTGCTTGCCGCCGCTCTTCGTGAGGCTGCCCAGGATGTCGTCCAGACCGCTCATGTCGCCTCCCTCGTCGTGGAGCCGCGATCGTTCCACACGCCGGCCTCACGGCGCGAAGGCGACCGCCGTGATCTCCGGAAGCTCGACCGTGAGCGCGGTCCAGAACCGGCCGCCGTCGCGCGAGACGTGGAGGCGCTCGCTCGTCGCGTAGACGACGAGGTCGGGGTGGTCGGGCGAGATCGCCACCGCGACGCCCGGCCGAAGCCCGGCGCCCGCCTCGCGCCACGTGAGGCCGCCGTCGTTCGATACGACGAGCGGCGGCCGGCGGTCGACGACGGCGATCACGGTCGACCCGTGCGCAGCCGCCGCGACGACGAGCGGGAGGTCGACCGCCGGCAGGCTGGCGGGGGGAACGGGCACGGCGCTGTCGTCGACGACCTCGTCCTCGTCGAGGTCGACCTCGACCGTGCCGATCGCACACTCGACCACGACGCTCGTCATCGTTCCGCGATCACCTCGGACGCGATGCGTGCCGCCCACTCGGCTGCGGGGACGGGGTCGAGCCCGCGCACGCGCGCGTCGAGGTAGGCGAGCGAGAACGCGTCGCCGGCACCGGTCGGGTCGGCTCCCGCCGGCACCGGGTGCGGTGCGATCGGCGCAGCGGTCTCGCGCGTCACGACGAGCGCCCCCCGCGAACCGAGCGTGACGAGGATCTCGGGCACGCCGAGGGCGCGGAGGGCGTCCACCTCGATGGTGCCCGCGAGGATCCGGGCCTCGCCCTCGCTCAGCTTGAGCGCGGTGAGGTGCTCGAGCGCTCGGCGGTCGACGTGGGAGTCCCGCTCGAGCGGCCCGCGCCGGGCGACACGCAGGATCCCCTGCCCGTCGAGCAGCAGGCGACGGCCGCCACGGGCGAGCGCGACGAGCGTGTCGGCCGGGAAGTGGGAGCGCAGGAGCCCTGCCACGAGCACCCAGCGCGCGTCGCGCAGAGCCTCGGCCGCCCAGCCGTCGACGTCCGGCACCGTCCACGGGTCGCCGACGGCGTCGACCGACATGACGCGCCGGTCGCCGTCGTAGTGGAAGCTGAACGCCGTCGTCTCGTGCGCGTCGGCGCAGAGCACGGGGATCCCGGTCGCCTCGAGCGGCGCGAGGGCGACGTCTCGGTCGGCTTCGGCGCAGCGCGTCACGACGACGGCATCCGCTCCCACGCGCTCCGCTGCCCGCGCACCGTGGAAGACGCCGCCGCCGGCGCGGGGCGCGCCCGCTCCGATCCGGTCGACCGCCAGGTTGCCGATCAGCGCCAGCGCACTCATGCGCGCGCGGGACGGGCGCCCACCCGCCGCCCGGCAGCGCCGAGGGCGAGGGCGAGCGCGAACGAGACGACGAAGCTCGGCAGCGTCGCGCCGATGCCCCAGGCGGGCGGGTCGAGCCGCTCGACCTGGTCGACCCACCACGCGGGGCCGGTCGGCGAGAGCCACTGGTAGGCGGCGAAGCCCGCGAGCCACGCGACGATCGCGCCGGCCCGCACCGGCGGGGCGCCGAAGACGTCCTCGCGCTCGTAGCGGCGCCCGGCTGCGAGCCAGTCGGCGAGCAGGACGGCGAACAGCGGCACGAAGCACGAGCCGAGGAGCAGGAGGAACGACTGGAAGCTCGTCAGCTCGAGCACGAGCGCGCCGATCGTCCCGAGCGTCGTCGTGGCGACGATCAGGAGCCGCTGCGGCACCCGCGGGAAGAGGTTCTGGAGCGAGACGGCGCCCGAGTAGGCGTTGGCGAAGGCCTCGTCGGTCTCCGCGACCGTGAGCGCGAGCAGGGCGAGGAGGGCGACGAGCCCGCCGGCTGCGACGGCGGCGGGCAGCGCCGAGGCGTCGGCGATGTCGCGCGTCAGCAGCACGACCGCGCCGAGCCCGAGCAGCAGCGCGTCGGGCACGAAGTAGCCGATCCCCGTCCCCCAGAACGCCCCTCGCGGGGAGCGCGCAAAGCGCGTGTAGTCGGCGGCGAGTGGGATCCAGGACACCGTGACGCCCACGACGATGTCGATCCCCTGCCACGTGGAGAGCCCACCGTCGCCCGGCGCGTTCCAGGCGGCGTCCAGCCCACCACCCGTGAGCGCCCACCAGCCGAGATACGCGACTGCGAGGGGGACGACCCACACCGCGACACGACGGATCACGGTGCGGACGACCCCGATCGGGCCGATCAGCCCCATCGCGAGCGCTGCCGCGCCGAACACGAGCGTCCACGCCCAGCGCGCCTCGAGACCGAACAGCTCGTCCGAGAGCGCGGCGGCCGCGGTGGCGATCACGAGCAGCTCGAACACCGTCCAACCGAGGCACTGGACGACGTTGACCGCCGTCGGGAGGTACGAGCCCCGCTCGCCGAGTGGCGCGCGCATCAGCACCATCGCCGGAACACGCGCCTGCGCGCCGATCGCCCCGGCGACCGCGAGCATCAGGTTCCCGATCAGGCAGCCGACGAGGATCGCGACGAGCGCGGCCGGCAGCGAGAGCGCGGGGACGAGGATCGCGCCCGCGACGATCACGAGCAGCGAGACGCCGAGGTTGCCCCAGAGGAGCCCGAGATCGAGGCCCCCGAGCACCCGCAGCCGCTC
>DATIDD010000061.1:0-43102 GCA_035456465.1 Gaiellaceae bacterium
CGCGGGGACGTCGACCCACCGCCGCTCGCGGCTCGAGCGGGCGATCGCGTCGCCGAGGACGTTCGCCGCGTGGCCCGCGGCGAAGGTCGGGTAGTCGGGCTCGGCCGCCGGGCCGCCGGCCTCGACGGCCGCGTAGACCGCGCGGTAGAGCTCCTTGAACGTGTCTGCGTACCCCTCGGCGTGCCCCGCCGGCAGCCCGGTGCGACCCGCCGCCTCGGGCGCCATCAGGCTCGGGTCACGCAGCAGCGTCTCGTTCGGCCGCGAGCGGTGCCCGAGCCAGAGCTCCTCCGCCCGCTCCGAGTCCCACGCGAGCGCGCCGGCCGCGCCGTCGAGCTCGAACCGGAGCGAGTTCCGCCGCCCGGCGCTCACCTGCGAGACGACCGCGGATCCGCGCGCGCCCGAGTCGAAGCGCAGGACGAGGTTGGCCAGGTCCTCCGTCGACATCGGCGCGTCCTCGCGCTCGACGTCGGCGGCGCCGGCGAAGGTCTCGACCTCGCCCCGGGGCCGCCTACGCACCGGAATCGTGGTCGCGAGGTCCGCCAGCACCTCGGTGACCCGCAGCCCGGTCACGAACTGCACCAGGTCGAGCCAGTGGGAGCCGATGTCGGCCACGGCGCGCAGCGCCCCGCCCCGATCCGGCTCGAGGCGCCAGTTCCAGTCGGTCTCCAGCAGCAGCCAGTCCTGCAGGTACCCGCCGTGGACGTTCCAGACGGTGCCGACCGCGCCGTCGCCGACGAGCGCCCGGGCCTGCTGCACCTGCGGGTAGAAGCGCAGGTTGAAGTTCGTGGCGTGGACGAGCCCGCTCGCCTCCCCCAGCTCGAGCAGCTCTGCCGACTGCTCCGACGTCAGCGCGAGCGGCTTCTCGCAGACGCAGTGCTTGCCGGCGGCGAGCGCCGCCTTCGCCTGCGGGTGGTGGAGGTGGTTCGGCGTCGCCAGGTGGACGACGTCGACGCGGTCGTCCGCGAGCATCGCCTCGAAGCCGTCGAACGCCGGCGGCAGCCCCGGCTTCGACCGCGCGCGCTCGGGCGACGAGCCGACCACGCCGACGACCTCGATCCCGAGACGCCGGAGCGCGTCGACGTGGATCGCGCCGACGAAGCCCGTGCCGACGACAGCGGCCCTCGCCATGCGACGACCCTACCGGGGACGGTCCCGTGGGGCCCGTCCCCGGTGGTCTCGGTCCTGAGCGCCCGCCCGACTAGGCGGAATTGGCCAGATCCGCGAGGTCGCTCGACTCGAGCTTCATCAGCGCGTCGCGCTCGATCTGCCGCACGCGCTCGCGCGTGATGCCGAGACGCTTGCCGATCTCCTCGAGCGAGGTCGGCGTGCCGTCGCCGTTGAGGCCGTAGCGGAGCTCGATCACCGCGCGCTCCCGCTCGGGCAGCTCCGACAGCACCCGCCGAACGGCCTGCGCGCGCATCGACGCGTCGGCGTCCTCGTCGGGGCCCGGAGCCTGCATCGCGAACAGCTCGCCCAGCTCGGCGCCGTCTCCGTCGTCCCCGATCTTCTTGTCGAGGCTCGTGACGATGCGCGGCGCGGAGCGGATCTCGTGCACCTGGTTCAGCGGCAGCTTGGCCTTCTCCGCGACCTCGTCGTCGGTCGGGTAGCGGCCGAGCTCGCCGGTGAGGTCCCGCTCGGCACGGGAGATCTTCGTCTCCCGCTCGAGGATGTGCACCGGGATCCGGATCTCGCGGGCCTTGTTGCCGATCCCGCGCTGGACGGCCTGGCGGATCCACCACGTGGCGTACGTGGAGAACTTGAAGCCCTTGCGCCAGTCGAACTTCTCGACGGCGCGGATCAGCCCGATGATCCCCTCCTGGATCAGGTCGCCGAGCGGCAGCCCGTTGCCCTGGTAGCGCTTCGCGATCGAGACGACGAGGCGCAGGTTCGAGTTGATCATCCGGTTCTTCGCCTGGAGGTCGCCGCGCTCGATCCGCTTCGCCAGCTCGACCTCCTCGGCCGCCGTCAGCAGCGGGTAGCGCCCGGCGTCGTTGAGGAAGAGCTGCAGCGAGTCGGTCGTGAACCCGGCGGCCACCGCCGCGGCGGCCTTCGTCTCGGCCGGCGAGTCCTCGGGCTCCTCGTCGACGATGTCGACGCCGCGCTCCTCCAGCTCGTGCAGGAGCGCCTCGACCTCGGCCTCGGCCAGCCCCTCGTGCTCGACGACCTCGTCCAGCTCGGCGCGCAGCAGCACGCCCTGCTCCTCGGCGCGCTCGAGCAGGCGGTCGATCGTCATCGTGGTTGCAGTCGCATTCAAGTGCTAGTACCTCACTTCCGGTTCTCGCGGATGGCGCCGGCGTGCTGCGGTCGGTGATGGCTCCCCAGAACCGCGCCACTGGCGCTCATACGAGAGAACGGTCATCGCGTCGTTGCTATTCCCGTGATTGTTCGAGCGCCGAGAGCTGCTGGTTCACCCACCAGAAGACGTCGTGCTCGTCTACTGAGGTTGCCATATCGGCGATTCGCCCGCGTCGGTAGTCCTCCGCGAGGTCGAGGGAGGCCGCGATCGCGTCCGCGAGGCCCTCGACGTCCCACGGGTTGCAGGTGAGGGCGCCGGCGAGCTCGGCGGCGGCGCCGGTGAACTCCGAGAGCACGAGCACGCCGGCCCCGCCCTCCGCGCCCTGGACGGTGACGTACTCCTTCGCGACGAGGTTCATGCCGTCGCGCAGCGGCGTCACGAGGCAGACGTCGGCGAGCCGGTAGTAGGCCAGCAGCCGGTCGCCGGGAACGCCGCGGTAGAGGTAGTGGAGCGGCACGTCCCTCCCCGGCTCGGTGAAGCGGCCGTTGATCCGCCCCACGAGCTCCTCCACCTGGCGCCGGAGCGACGCGTACTCGCGCACCTCGCCCCTGGTCGGCACGGCGATCTGGACGAAGGCGAGGTCCCGGCGCAGCTCCGGCCGCCGCTCGAGCAGCAGCTCGATGGCCCGGAGGCGCTCGAGGATCCCCTTGGTGTAGTCCAGCCGGTCGACGCCCAGGAGCACCCGGCGTCCCTCGAACTGGCGGCGGAGCGGCTGGAGGACGCGCTCGACGGCCGGGCCGCGGGCGCGCGCGACGAAGTCGCGGGCGTCGATCGAGATCGGATGCACCTCCGCGAGCACGCGGCGCCCGTCGGGGGTGACGACGGCGGCCTCCTCCACCCGCACGCCGACGAGGCTCCGCCGGCACGAGCGCAGGAAGTGGTCGCGGTACTCCTCGGTCTGGAACGAGACGACGTCCGCCCCGAGCAGCCCCTCGACGAGCGGCGCGCGCCACGGAAGGCGCCGCCACAGCTCCGCAGACGGGAACGGCGTGTGGAGGAAGAACCCGATCGGCCGGCCCGGGCAGCGTTCGCGGAGCAGGGCCGGGAGGAGCATCAGGTGGTAGTCGTGCACCCAGAGCACGGCGTCGTCGCCGTCCGGGAGCTCCGCCGCGGCGAAGCGCTCGTTCACGGCGCAGTAGCCGCGCCACCAGCCGGCGTCGAACACGGGCGGCTCGACCCAGCCGTGGAGGAGCGGCCAGAGCGTCCGGTTCGCGAACCCGTGGTAGTAGTCCGCCACCTCGCGGCGCGTCAGCGACACCGGGAGCAGGTCCAGGTCCAGGCCCTGGAGGCGGGGCGGCAGCCCCTCGACGCCGCCGTCCCAGCCGACCCAGGCGCCGCGGTGCTGCTCGAGCGCAGGGCGGAGGGCCGTGACGAGGCCGCCGGCGGCCGGGCGGAGGCCGCCGCGACCGGCGACCACGGGCAGGCGGTTCGCGAACGCGACGAGGGCGGGGCCGGTCACCCGGTCGCGCTACCCCCGCGGCCGCCGAGCGTAACTCCGCCCCGCATGCGGTACAGGAGCGGCGTGGCGAGCCTCCTCGAGCGCGTCGACCTGCACGGCTTCCGTGCCGCGCGAGACGTCTCCTTCGAGCCGAGGGCGCTGTGCGTGCTCGTGGGCGAGGCCTCGAGCGGCAAGTCGACCGTCCTGACCGCGCTGTGGTCGCTCCTCGAGGCCTCCGCGCCGGTGCCGACGGCCGAGGACGTCACGCGCGGCGGCGACGGGCGCATCCGGCTCGAGGCGGTGGTCGGCGGCGACCGCGTGTTCCTCGACGCGCGCCCGCCCGGCACGCTGAACCTGAACCGTGAGGGCGCCCCACCGGCGATCTTCCTCCCGGCCAACCTGCGCGGCGGGCTCGTGGTGGCGGCGACGAGCGACGACCGTGCGGCGGTCGCGGCCGCGTTCGTCCGCCCGGCCGAGGAGGCGCTGAATCGAGGCGACGCGATCGTGGAGGGCCTCGAGGCGCTCGGGGCGTCCGGGCTCGACGGGCTGGTGGTGATGGTCGAGGAGCCGGAGCTGTACCTGGGGCCGCACGCGCAACGACACCTCTACCGGGTGTTCCGCCGGCTCGCCGACGGCGGCAACCAGGTGCTGTACTCGACGCACTCGCCGACGTTCCTCAGCGTCGACCGCCTCGAGGAATTGGCGATCGTCCGGCACCGTCGGGGCGAGGGGACGGTGCTGCTCCAGCCGCGGGCGCTCCCCGAGGGAGAGAGCTTCCGGGCGCTCGCCGAGTTCGACGCCGACCGGGCCGAGCTCTTCATCTCGCGCGCAGCGCTGATCGTCGAGGGGCGCACCGAGAAGCTCGTGCTGCCGCTCGTGTTCGAGATGCTCGGGTACGACGCCGACCGCGAGCGGATCGCGATCCTCGCGTGCGGCGGGAAGTCGACGATGCCGCTGTTCGCCGGGATCTGCAACGAGTGCCGCATCCCGTACGTCGTCCTCCACGACCGCGACGCGCCCGTGGGCAAGGAGCCGGTCGAGTCGGAGCAGGCGCTGAACGCGGCGATCCTCGAGGCGGCGGGGCCCCGGCAGACCGTCGTGCTGATCCCCGACTTCGAGGGCGTCTCGGGTGTGCGGGCGCGATCGCGGAAGCCGCAGAAGGCGTGGCGGCGCTACCACGGGGGCGAGACGGGAGACATTCCGGAGCCGTTGCGCGAGGCCGTCGAGCGCGTGGTCGCGGCGGCGCGGGGAAAGCCGGGGCGCCGACGACGCACCCGGACGACTCGCTCCGGCGGCTAACCAGGCGCGCGCGGCCGCCGTCGCAGCCTGTGTGCGCCGGCTCGCGCTCCTCGCACTCCCGGTCGTCCTCGCGGTCTGCGCCGGGTGCGGCGGCTCCGACACCTCGGGACCGGCCCGCGCCGCGGCGCCGACGGTGGAGCGGCTCGGCGCCGGCGCCGACGAGGTCTGGCTGTTCCGGCCCGCGCGCGCGCCACGGGCCGTCGTGGTCTTCCTCCACGGGCTCGGCGGGGCGCGCGAGGCGACGCCGGCGAACCACCGGGCGTGGATCGACCACCTCGTCGCGCGCGGGAGCGCCGTCGTCTATCCGCGGTACGAGGCCGAGCCGGGCGGCCTGCGGCCGATGGGGCACGTGCTCGCGGCGGTCGACGCGGCGGAGCGGCGGCTCGCCGCCGGCGGCACGCCGGTCGTCGCGATCGGCTTCTCGCGCGGCGGCAGGCTCGCCGTCGAGTACGCCGCCTCGTCCGGGACCGCCGGGCTGACGCGGCCCGCCGCCGTGCTCGCCGTGTTCCCGGGTGCGCTCTCGCCGATCGAGGAGAACGTCGGGCTCGACTTCATCGACCCGGACACGGAGATCCGGATCCTGATCGGCGACGCCGACCGGGACGTGGCCGCCGAGGGCGCGAGAGGGCTGATCGAGCGGCTGCGGGACGTCGGCTTCCCGGCGGCGAACGTCGGCGTCGCGGTCGTGCGCTCGCGCGGGGCCTTCGTCGCTCACCATCTCGCGCCGCTCGAGGACACGGCCGCCGCCCGCGCCGCGTTCTGGGCGCCGGCGGACCGCGTCATCGACGACGCCGTCGCAGCGGGCTGAGCGCCGCCGCGGCCCACGCCTGCGGCAGGCGGCGGCGGGCGGTCACGATCGCCTCGCGGACGGCCGCGGTCGTGCCGGCGCCGTGGAGGCCGCTGCCGTGGCCGACGAGGACGTGCGCCGGGTCGAGCGTGGCCAGCGCCCGCGGCGGCCGCAGCCGCAGCAGCGGGTGGACGCCGATCGGCTCGTCGCCGGCGCGGAAGTAGGAGATCGTCCCGAGCGCGTCCGCGACGACGAGCACGCGCGGCTCGTGCCACCACAGCGCGGCCTCGCGCCACCAGCGCGAGCGGACGAGCGGCAGCGGCACGAACGGCGCGCCGGCGACGGGCACGAACGGGACGACGTGGAGCGGGACGCCGAGCCGAGCCGCCCACGCGGCGCCGTCGCGCTCGTGCCGGTCCAGCAGCTGGATCACGCCGCGCGGCTCGCCGAGCACGCGCACCCGCCCCTCGACTCCCTCGGCGTCGACGGGGTCGACGAGCCAGACGCCCCCGTCGGCCGCGAGCGCGTGGGACGTCCGCCGCAGCGCCTCGCCGGCGCGGTACCAGCCGAAGCCGACGTCCAGCTCGTCGCAGAAGCGCGTCTCCTCCGCCACGCGGGCGACCCTACCCGCGACAATGCGCGCCGTGCCGGACCCGCGCGACCGCCCGCTCGACCGGAGCGACCTCCTTCCCGACCCGCTCGCGCTCTTCCACGCCTGGCTCGGCGAGGCCCGCGACGCCGGCGCGCCCATGCCGGTGGCCGTCGCGCTCGCGACCGCGACGGCGGAGGGTGCGCCGTCGGCGCGGATGGTGCTGCTGAAGCAGGCCGACGCCGGCGGCTTCGTCGTGGCCACGAGCTACACGAGCCGCAAGGGCCGGGAGCTGGAGGCGAATCCGCGGGCGGCGCTGCTGTTCTACTGGCACGCGCTCGGCCGCCAGGTTCGCGTGGAGGGGGCCGTCGAGCGGACGACCGCGGCGGAGTCCGACGCGATCCACCGTGACCGGCCGCGCGCCAGCCGCATCGCCGCGTGGTCGTCGCGGCAGAGCGAGCCGGTGGCCGACCGCGCCGCGATCGACGCGGCGTACGCGGAGCAGGAGCGCGCGTTCGGCGAGGACGACGTGCCCGTGCCGCCGTTCTGGGGCGGCTATCGCGTGCTCCCGGAGGCGTACGAGTTCTGGCAGCACCGCGAGAGCCGGCTCCACGACCGCTTCCGCTACGAGCGGGAGGGCGACGGCTGGCGGATCGAGCGGCTGGCGCCCTAGCGCCCGTCGAGCAGGCGCTCGTTCCCGCGGCGGCGGAGGCGGCGCGCGAGCAGCCAGAGCACGGCGCCGACGAGCACGAGCGGCCCACCGAGGATCACGACGTAGATCGCGCCGGCGAGCGCGTCGCCGAGCAGTCCGAGCGCCCGGCGCGCGGCGTGCTCGATCGCGCCGTCGGGCTCGGCCGCCGCCTCGGGGGCCGCCGTCGTGAGCGCGAGGCGGAACGTCGCGAGCCGGCCGCGACGCGTGGTCGCCGCGACGACGTCCTGCTGGCGGCGCAGCTCCGCCCGCACGGCGCGCAGCTCGTCGGCGACGTCCTCGCCGTTCCGCGCGCGGGCCTCCAGCGCCGCGATCCGGTCCCGGAGCTCGTCGATCTGCTCGTTCCGCCGGTTGACGCCGGCCTGCAGGTCGTCGAGGCGGACGTGCTGGGACACGAGCGTCCCGAGCCCCGCGAAGCGCTCGTACGCGGCCTGCGCCCTCGTGGTCGGGACGCGGAGGACGAGCACGCTGCGGGCGTCGCCCTCGGACGGCGTGCGCAGGTCGGCCGAGACGACGAAGCCGCCGAGGCCGCGGGCGATCCGGATCGCGCGACGCGTCGCCGTGTTCAGCTCGGCCGGCGAGCCGACGCGGATCGTCAGCTCGGCGCGGTACAGCTGGAGCCGCGTCGGCGACGGCGGCAGCGCGCCCGGAGCCTGGGGAACGGCCGCCTGCGACTCGTCGAGCGCCTGCCCGGAGCCGGGCGGCGCGGCCTCACGGGCGCCGGCGACCGCGGTCGTCGCCGTGCCGCCCGCGCCCTGCTCGTCCGCGCCGCCGCGCGAGCGGCCGAGGACGCCGACGGCGACGCCGATCGCGACGACGGCGGCGAAGGCGAGGATCGGCGCGAGGCGACGGCGCCGCAGCCGCGGCTCGGCAACGGGAGGCGCTGCCGCCGCGGTGGCGCGGACGCGGTCGCGGAGGTCGGCCGCGGCGCGCGGGCGGGCGCCGCGGATCTGGTCGGCGAGCTCGTCGAAGCGCTCGTCGAGTGCCGGGTCACGCAGGGACGGCATCGCGCATCCTCTCCTCGAGTCGGGTCAGGGCCCGGGACAGCCGCGTCGAGCACGCGGTCGCGCTGATCCCGAGCAGGCGGGCGGCGGTGGGGCCGTCCAGGTCGAGCAGCACGCGCAGGGCGACGAGCTCGCGGTCGGCCGCCGACAGCGACAGCAGCGCGCGCTCGAGGTCGGGCGAGAGCCCCGGGACGAGCGGGCCCTCGTCCACCTGCCGCTCGCGCCGCGCGTAGGCGTCCTCGCGGCCGCGGCGCCGGCGCTCGGCCCGGAAGTGGTCGAGCGCGGTCGAGCGGGCGACCTGGCACAGCCACGTGCGCGCCGCGCCGCGGGCAGGGTCGAAGCGGGGCCACTGCCGCAGGGCCCGCTCGAACGTCTCCGCCGCCAGGTCCTCCGCGAGGCCGCGGTCGCCCGTGAGGTAGACGAGATACCCGTAGACGTCGTCGAGGTGCGCCTCGGCGGCCGCGGCGAAGGTCGTCGGCTCCTGCACGCCCTCCATACGCCGCCGACGCCTCACGGTGTCACGCGCAGGCGGCCGAGCCGGAGTCGGCGAACCGCGAGCCGCCCGCCGCGACGAAGCGCCAGTCGTACGAGTCCGGGAGGAGCCGGAGCGCGAGGACGCCGAAGCCGCCCCACCAGCGGCGCTCGCTGCCCTCGACGCGCCTCACGAACGGGTAGACGCTGCGACCGCCGGTCCCGACCACGAACTGGCGCAGGCCGTCGACCGGGCGGAAGCGCTCGTAGTGGTGGTCGTGGCCGGCGAGGTACAGCTCCACGCGGTACTCCTTCAGCGCGCGCCACAGCGGGTCGATCGACGCGTCGGGCCCGTGGATCCCCGAGCTGAAGCGCGGGTGGTGGCCGTAGGCGACCGTGCAGCGCGCCGTCGAGGCCGAGAGGACGCCGCGCAGCCATTGCTCCTGCGGCGAGCGAGCGCCGCAGCCGCCGGCCTGGGCGCAGTTCGTATTGAGGACGACGACCTGCCACGCGCCGAGCCGGTAGGCGTAGTAGCCGCGGCGCGGGTCGCCGGCGGCGCGGCCGAAGTAGCGGAAGTAGCCGGCGGCGCCGGGCGTCCCGTACTCGTGGTTCCCCACCGCGGGACGCGTGCGCCCGCGGAAGCGGCCCCAGGACGGGGCGTAGCAGCGCGCGAACTCCGTCGGCGTGCCGCGCTCGTAGACCGAGTCGCCGAGCACGGCGACGGTGCCGGGAAGCCGCGCGACGACGGACGCGGTGGCCTCGTCCCCGCGGGAGCGACACGAGGCGACGTCGCCGGCGGCGACGAGGCGCGCGCCGACCTCGAGCTCGTGGCTCAGAGCCACTTGCTGCTCCCGGGCCCGCGCGGTGGCGCCGGATTCGAGCTTGTGGCTCTGAGCCACTTGCGCCGATCCCGGAGCGACGAGGGCGACGACCGCGAGCGCGGCGGCGGCGATCACGCGCCGAGGGTAGCCGCGGCCACGGCGAGCGGCACCTGCGCGCGCTCCCGTCCGAGCACGCGCTCGAGCGCGCCGACGCAGCGCACGTCGAACGCGGTGCCGGCCTGCGAGCGGATCAGCCGCAGCGCCTCGTCCGCCGAGAAGGCGTCGCGGTACACACGGGGAGAGATCAAGGCGTCGTAGACGTCGCAGACGGTGAGGATCTTCGTGTCGAGGTCGATCGTCCGCTGCCCGAGCCCTCGCGGGTAGCCCTTCCCGTCCAGCCGCTCGTGGTGGTCGAGCACGAGCCGCCGCACCTTGTCGCCGAACCCGAGCTCGCCGAGCAGCCGCTCGCCCTGGACGGGATGCCGCTGGATCTCCCGGAACTCGTCCTCGTCGAGCGGCCCCGGCTTCTTCAGGATCTCGTCGGGCACGGCGAGCTTGCCGATGTCGTGGAGGAGGCCGCCGATCGCGAGCTGCCGCAGCCGGTGCGGTGGCAGGCCGAGCTCCTCCCCGACCCGGACGGCGAGGAGGGCGACACGGCGCGTGTGGTCCTCGGTCGAGCGGTCCTTCTCCGCCAGCCGGCGCGTCAGATCGCGGACGTGGGCGCCGAGGAACGCCTCCTCCTGCGCCACGAGCTCGGCCCCGCGGAGGTCGCCCAGGAGCGGACGCGTCGGCGCGTCGCGCAGGAGGTCGACGGCCACCGGCGCGCCGACGAGGAGGATGCCGACGAGCTCGTAGCCGTGTCCGAGCCACCACCCCAGCTGGTCGTAGCGCAGCAGCAGCGCGCCGGCGAGCGAGGCCGCGAGCCAGCCGAGGCCGGCGACGACGAGCAGGTCGCGGCCGCGGCGCGCGAGGGCGAACGTACGGGCGGCGCGGACGACGAGCAAGCCGAACAGGGCGAGCCCGCCGAGCAGGAGCGCCACCGCCGGGCCGCTCCCGGTCTCCGGCACCGCGGGCACGAACGACGGCACCAGCATCCCGACGAGGCCGAGCGCGACGACGGCGACGACGAGCGTCACCTGGAGGACCAGCAGGCGCCGTACGCCCTCCCGGCCGCGAAGCCACGGCGCCGCGCCCAGCGCGAGCACCGCGGCGCCGGCGGGGAGCGTGGCCGCGCCGCTGAACGCGACCACGCCGTTCATCCCGATCAGCACGCCGGGGCTCGCGAGGCCGTGGACGGCGAGCAGCCCCGCCATGACCGAGAACGCGGCACCGACGAGCGCGGCCCGCGCGTCGCCGCGGCGCACGCCGACGATCCCGAGCGCGATCCCCGCGGCGAGCGCGGCGAGCGCGCTGACGCCGACCGACACGAAGTGCACCTCGCCCGAGAGCGACACCTGGCGCTCCCCGACCCGCTCCAGCGCGAGCGCGGGCACGAGCGCGGCCACGCCCGTGAACCCGAGCGCCGGTAGGAGCGGCTCGCGACGCACCGACCGGTTATCGGCCGGAGCGCGCGGCACCGTTAGCGGAAGAGGTCGCGCTCCGGCGGCATCACGAGCTCCCGTGCGGAGCCGTCGCCCTCGAGCTCGAGGCCGCGCACGATCGCCGCCGGGATGCCGTCGAGCTTCCCCATCACGAGCTCGGCGGCAGCCGCGACCTCGTCGGCGACCGCGATCGTCGTCGCGTGCAGCTCGTAGCCGGTGCGGTCGACGCGGCCCGAGAGGTCGACGAGCACGGGCAGCCCGGCCGCCCCCACGGCCACGTTCGTCGTCCCTTGGCGCCACGGACGGCCGAACGAGTCCGCGACGACGACGGCGACGGTCGCGCCCGTGAGCTCGCGGAGTCGCGTCCGCAGCCGTCGCGCCGAGGCGTCGGGGTCGAGCGGGAGCAGCACCACGGCGTCGGGCCGGCCCGCGTTGGAGGCGTCGACGCCGGCCGACGCGCAGACGAACCCGTGGCGCGTCTCGGCGATCACGAGGCTGCCGCGCACGCGCACGAGCCGCACCGCCTCGCGCAGGATCGCCTCCATCCGGCGCGGGTCCTCGTCGGCGCCGGCGAGCTCCCGCGCCTCCGCCGACGGCTCGATCCGATCCAGCGGCACGACGCGCCCCTCGGCCTTCGAGACGGCCTTCTGCGCCACGACGAGGACGTCGCCGTCCGCGAGCTCGGCGCGCGACGCCACGAGCGCGGCCAGGTCGGCGCCCTCGCGCACCTCGGGGATCCCCTCGACGGGGACGACCTCGACGCGCCTCACGGGAGGCCGGTGACCCGGATCCCCGCGTGGGCGCGGTAGCGGCGATTCACGTTGACGATCACCGCGGTCAGGCCCTCGAGCGCCCGCGCGCTCTCCAGCGGCCCGGCGTCGATCGCGCGGCCGGACACGACCGAGGCGGCGAGCTCGAGCGCGAGCGCCTTCGCCGGGTCGTCGCCGCAGACGAGCGCGTCCTCGTCGGGCGCGGCCTCCGCGAGGCTCGCGGCCGCCAGCGAGTGGAGCCCGGCCGCGACCGACGTGCGCAGGCGCGCCGCCACGCGCTCGGCCAGCGCGGTCGCCTCGCGCGTCGGGCGCACCCCGTCTTTCGAGAACGCGAGCTCGGAGCCGACGGAGAGCACCGGCGTCTCGCCGATCGCGTCGGCGAGCTCCTCTGCCGTCTCCAGCATCCCGTCGGCCTTGACCGCCAGCACGACGAGGTCGGCGCCGCGGACGGCGTCGGCGTTCACCGCCCCGTCGACGCCAAGCTCCGCCGCGGCCTGTCGCGCGCGCTCGGGATCGCGCGACCCGACGACGACGTCGTGCCCGGCGTCGCGGGCGCGCGCCGCGAGCGGCTTCCCGAAGCTGCCGGTTCCCCCCACGACGGCGACCCTCAAACCGGCGCCACCTCGAGCACCGCCTCCGCGAGGCGCCGGCGCGCGTCCGCGTCCACCATCAGCGTGCGCGTCACGATCGGGCGCACGTCGAGCGCGTCGAGGTCGCCTGCGTCGGCCTCGTCGACCACGAGCGCGTCGACGAGGCCGCGGTAGCACGAGGCGACGTGCGCCGGCGACGTGCCGCCGGCGAGGCGAGCGAGCATCCGGTCGGCGGGCCCCTTGACCGCCCTGCCGCCGACGCGCGGGCTGACGGCGACGCACGGCGCGCGCCGGGCGGCCACCGCCTCCCGGATCGCGGCGACGGCGAGGATCGGCCCGATCGAGACGTACGGGTTGCTCGGCGCGATGACGACGACGTCCGCCTCCTCGAGCGCGCGGAGCACGCCGGGCGCGGGCGAAGCGGCGTCGGCGCCCTCGAAGCGCACGGCGTCGACCTCGTCGCGGTGGCCGCGCGCGACGAACCACTCCTGGAACGGGAAGCTCCCCGCCGGCGTGTCGAGCCACGTCCGCAGCCGGTCGTCCGTGGCCGGGAGGAGCCGCGGCTCGAGGCCGAGCGCCGACGCCGTCCGCGCCGTGACCGCCGACAGCGGCTCGCCCGCACGAAGCGCCTGCGTCCGCACGAGGTGGAGCCCGAGGTCACGGTCGCCGAGACGGAACCAGGCCTCGCCGCCGAGCGCCTGCACCGTCTCCAGCGCGTGCCAGCTCTCGCCAGCGCGGCCCCAGCCACGCTCCTCGTCGGCGAGCCCCGTCAGCGCGTAGAGGATCGAGTCGAGGTCGGGCGAGACGTGAACCCCGAGCACCTCGACGTCGTCGCCGACGTTGCCGACGATCGTCACCCGCTCGGGATCGGCGACCTCGACGAGGCCGCGCAGGAAGCGCGCCCCGCCGACGCCCCCCGAGAGGCACGTGATCCTCATGCGGCGAGGCCGAGCGTGGAGATCGCCGCCTGCGTCCGCGGCCCCGCGCGCAGGCCGAGGCGGCGGAGGTCGGCCATCGTGTCGACGTCGGCGGCGAGGCTCGGGATCGCGACCGCGAGGCCGATCACGCGGAGCTCCCGGGCGTGGGCGCGGAACCGCTCGGCGCTGCCGGGGCCGTAGAGAGGAGCGAAGAGCTGCGGCTCCGCGAGACCGAGCGCGTTCGTCGTGCCGTCGCCCGCCGGGACGTAGGCGAGGCCGTCCGCGGGGATGGCGCGGCGCAGCGCGCGAAGGTCGTGCGGGACGACGGACGGGAGGTCGGCGTTCACGACGAGCGCGGGACCGGGCTCGAGCCGCGCGAGGGCCGTGGCGACGGCCGGGCCCTGGCCGGTGCCGGGGTCGTCCACCGCGTCGGCGCCGAGCTCGCGCGCGAGACCCACCGCGCGTGCGTCGTCGGTCACGACGACGGTCGCCTCGCCGGCGACGACGCAGGCCGCGAGCACGTCCGCGAGCATCGCCAGCGCGAGCTCGACGCGCTCCCGCTCGCCGAGCGGGGCGAGCCGGAGCTTGGCGCCCGACCCGCGGAAGGGGACGACGATCCTCGCCATGGGCAAGGAGACTAGCGCCGTGGAGAACGCCGACATCGCCGACCGCCTCGAGGCCTTCGCGGCGTTGCTCGAGCTCGCCGGCGCGAGCGCGTTCTCGATCCGCGCCTACCGCCGCGCGGCCGAGCTCGTGCGCACGACGCCGGCGCCCGTGGCGGAGCTCGTGCGGGCCGGGCGGGTGCGCGAGCTGCGCGGCGTCGGCCCCGGGATCGAGCGCCGCCTGCGCGAGCTGGTCGAGACGGGCGAGCTCGCCGAGCTGCGGGAGCTCGAGGCGGAGCTCGCGCCCGAGCTCGTCGGGCTCGGACGGCTCGTCGGCGTGAGCGCGTCGCGAATGGCGGCCATCGGCCGCGCGCTCGGGATCGGCACGGTCGCGGAGCTCCGCGAGGCGGCCGCGGCCGGGCGGCTGCGGTCGGTGCCGGGAATCGGGCCGAGGACGGAGGAGAAGCTGCGGGCGGGGATCCGCGAGGCGGGCCGGCGGCGCCCGCGGCGCGCGCTCCTCCTGAACCGCGCGTGGGCGCTGGCGGGGGCGATCGCCGAGGCGCTCGGCGGCGAGGTCGCGGGCGACCCGCGCCGCTGGAAGGACGCGTCGGAGCGCCTCGCCGTCGTCGTCCGCGCACGCGATGCCGAGCCGGTGCTCGACCGGCTCGAGTCGCTGCCGCAGGTCGTCGCCGTCGTCGAGCGCGACCGCGGGCGCGCGGTCGGCGTCACGGTGGACGGCGTGCCGGTCGAGGTCGTCGTCGCGGCGCCCGGCCGCTACGGCACCGAGCTGTTCCGCGCCACCGGCCCGCCGGAGCTCGTCGCGCCGCTGGAGCCGCTGCCGGACGCGCCCGACGAGGAGACGCTGTTCGCCTCGCTCGGGTTGCCCCTCGTCCCGCCCGAGCTCCGCGACGCGGGCATCGCGCCGCCGGCGGGCCTCCTCCGGCCCGACGACGTCCGCGGCGACCTCCACGTGCACACCACGTGGTCGGACGGGAGGGCGTCGGTGCTCGAGATGGGGCAGGCGGCGCGCGAGCTCGGCTACGAGTACCTCGCGATCTGCGACCACACGCGGGCCGTGCGCGTCGTCCCGGGCCTCGACGCCGACGACGTGCGGCGCCAGGGCGAGGAGATCGCCGCCGCGAACGAGGCGCTCGCGCCGTTCCGCGTCCTCCGCGGCGCCGAGTGCGACATCCTCCCGGACGGCTCGCTCGACCTGCCCGACGACGTGCTCGCCGAGCTCGACTGGGTGCAGGTGTCGCTCCACGCGGGTCAGCGCGCGCCCCGCCGCGAGCTGACGGCCCGGGTCGTGGCGGCGATGCGCCATCCGGCCGCCCGCTGCCTGAGCCACCCCACGGGGCGCCTGATCAACCACCGGCCGCCGAACGCGCTCGACCTCGAGCGGGTGCTGGAGGTCGCGCTCGAGACGGGCGTCGCGCTGGAGGTGAACGGGCTCCCGGACCGGCTCGACCTCCGCGACGAGCACGTCCGCCTCGCGGTCGACGCGGGCGTCCCCGTCGTCTGCTCGACCGACGCGCACTCGGTGCGCGGGCTCGGGAACATGCGCCTGGCGGTGGCGACGGCGCGGCGCGGCGGCGCGCCCGCGGCGGACGTCCTCAACACGCGTCCGCTGCCGGAGGTTCTCGCCTCCCGCTGACAGTTTCGTTACGTAAGGTAACTTGCTGGGTCGTGACCCAAGCCGGCCCCGACCGCCAGCACTACAACGTCACCCTCGCCGTCCTCACGTTCGCGGGGATCGCCTTCGCGCTGCAGCAGACGATGATCGTCCCCGCGCTGCCGGCGCTCCAGCGCGAGCTCCACACCTCGACGACGTGGGTGACGTGGCTGCTGACGGGGTTCCTGCTGTCGGCCTCGGTGGCGACGCCGCTGCTCGGGAAGCTCGGCGACCAGTACGGGAAGGAGCGGATGCTCGTCGTCTCCCTGGGCGTGTTCCTCCTCGGCAGCGTCGGCGCGGCGTTCGCGTGGGACATCGCCTCGCTGATCGGCTGCCGCATCCTCCAGGGCGCGGGCGCCGCGGTGTTCCCGCTCAGCTTCTCGATCATCAAGGACGAGTTCCCGCGCGAGAAGGTCGGCGTCGCCGTGGGCGTCGTCTCGGCGGTGTTCGGGGTCGGCGGCGGTCTCGGCCTCGTGCTCTCGGGGCTGATCGTCGACAACCTCTCGTGGCGCTGGATCTTCGTCGTGGGCGCGGTCGGCGTGGCGATCGCGGTCGTCCTCGTCCACCTGTTCGTGCCCGAGTCGCCCGTGAAGACGCCGTCGCGCGTCGACATCCCCGGAGCCGTGCTGCTCTCGTCGGGTCTCGTATCGCTGCTCGTCGCGCTCAGCGAGGGCGAGCGGTGGGGCTGGACGTCGGCGCCGATCCTCGGCCTGTTCGCGGCCTCGGCCGTGCTCCTCGTCGCGTGGGTGCAGGTCGAGCTGCGCGTGCCGGAGCCGATGGTCGAGATGCGGATGCTCGCCAACCGCCCGGTGCTGTTCGCGAACCTGACCGGATTGATCGCGGGGCTCGCCATGTTCGGGACGTTCGTCGTCGTCCCGCAGTTCGTGCAGCTTCCGGGCGGGCTGCCGGACGGGGTCGCGCGGCTGGTGGACTTCGGCTTCAACGCCTCCGCCACGACCACGGGCCTCTACCTGCTCCCCGGCGCGCTCGCCGGGTTCTTCACGGGCCCCCTCGCCGGCCTGCTCGGGAGGCGGCTCGGCGCGCACGTGCCGATGGCGATCGGCGTCGGCCTCGGCGGCCTCGGCCTCGCGATGCTCGCGCTGTGGCACGACGAGCCGTGGCAGCTCGTGCTCGGGATGACCGTCCTCGGGTCGGGGCTGCCGATGAGCTTCGCGTCGATGGCGAACGTGATCGTCGAGTCCGTGCGGCAGACCGAGACGGGCATCGCGACCGGGATGAACACCGTGATGCGCACCGTCGGCGGCGTCGTCGGGGGGCAGGTCGTCGCCGCCATCCTCAGCGCCGACACGATCGGCGCGACGTCGATCCCCGCCGAGTCGGCGTTCACCACGGCGTTCACGCTCGGCGCGATCGGCTCGCTGGTCGGGGTCGGGGTCGCGCTGCTCGCGGCGCCGCGGCGGTCGCCGACCCAGCTGGCGGCCGCGGGAGCGGAATGAGCCGGGACGCAGCAGCGCTCGTCGAGGCGTTCGAGCGGCTGACGGCGGCGGCGGTGCGCCGGCGGGGGCTCGACGCCGAGACGCTCGCGCCGACGCAGCGCGTCGCCCTGGCGGCGCTCGTCGCCGAGGGGTCGCTCCGGCTCCGTGCGCTCGCCGAGCGGATCGGCACGACCGATGCGACGGCGAGCCGGACGGTGGACGCGCTCGCGACCGCCGGCCTCGCCGAGCGGACGGCCGCGCCCGACGACCGGCGCGGGATCGTGGTGCGGCCGACCGCCGCCGGCAGGCGACTGCTGGCGTCGCGGCGGCGGCAGCTCGAGTCGGTGCTCGAGCCGGGGCTCGCGAGCCTGCCGGCGGAGGACCGCGCGAGGCTCGTGGGGCTGCTCGACGAGCTGACGCGACTGCTCGAGCCGGCCTAGGAGCCCGTGGCGGCCGCGCCGGGCCCCGTCGTCGTCCACTCCGACAGCTCGTACCAGTGCGTCGAGCGCAGCGCCTCGGCGACGGCCGGGTCGGTGTGCTTCGCGTAGTAGACGTGGTGGTCGAGGTCGCAGCAGATGGCGACGTCCGCGAGCGAGACGTGCGGCACGCTCCCGAGCGCGCCCGCGGGCAGGCGCGCCTCGGCGACCGTGTAGTGCTTGAACATCAGGTTGGGCGCGAGCTCGAGCAGCTCGGGCCAGTCGGGGCAGCTGCGGGAGCTCATGGGGTGTCCACCCCACGAGCGTGGGGAGGGGGCTCGGGGGAACCGGGCGGTTCCCCCGACGACGGTCGGAAGCAGGGAGCCCGCGGGGAAACCATGGTTTCCCCCGCGCGAGCGAGGCGCAGCCGAGCGAGGCTCATCGGGCCTTCAGTTCGGCGGCGGCGGCGGTTTCCTCCCGCGCCCACCGTCCGTCGAGCCGGACGAGCCCGCGCTCGTCGCCCGCGGGATAGACGAGCAGCGAGGCCGCCTCGTCGAGCTGGTGGTAGAGCCGGCCGCTCCCGGGGTCGGTGAGCGCGAGCCGGAGGGTGAAGCGACCGTCGGCCAGCGGGAGCCGCTCCAGCTCGTAGCGCAGCGCCAGCGGCCCGGTGCCGTCCCAGCCGAGCTCCCCGGTGTCGGCGAGGCCGGCGGCGAGCAGGATCCCGCCCTCCGCGCGGAGCTCCCACCCGAGCCGGGGCGGCGGCACCGCCCGCTCCGCGGCGAGGCGCACGCGCAGGACCGCGCCCTCGCCCGCGAGGAACTGCGACCGCGGCTCGCCCTCGGGGCCGAGCAGCTCGACCGACTCGACGCGCGCCTCGCCGCTGCCCCACTCGCGGAGGCCGGCGCCGCGCTCGGCCGGGTCCTCCTCCTCGGCGAGCATCCGGTGGTACTGGACGATCGCGTCGTGCGTGGCGCCGTCGAAGGCGAGGCGGCCCTGGCGTAGCAGGATCGCCCGGCCGCACAGCCGCTCCACCGCCGCGGCGTCGTGGGAGACGAACACGATCGTGCCGCCGCGCTGCTTGAACTCGAAGATCTTCCCGAAGCAGCGGCGCTGGAAGGCCTCGTCGCCGACCGCGAAGACCTCGTCGAGCAGCAGCACGTCCGCCTCGACGTGCGCCGCGATCGCGAACCCGAGCCGCATGTACATCCCCGACGAGTACGTCCGCACCGGCAGGTCGATCGCCTGCTCGAGCTCGGCGAAGGCGACGATCTCGTCCATCCGCTCGCGCACCTCGGCACGCGTGAGCCCGTGGATGGCGCCGTTCAGGAACACGTTCTCGCGGCCGGTGAAGTCGGGGTGGAAGCCGGCGCCGAGCTCGAGCAGCGACCCGATCCTCCCGCCCGCGTCCAACCGCCCGGCCGTGGGCTTGAGGATCGCCGAGACGAGCTTGAGCAGCGTGGTCTTCCCCGAGCCGTTGCGACCGACGAGGCCCACCGCCTCGCCCGGCTCGATCGCGAAGCTCACCTCCCGCAGCGCCCACACGTCGGTCGCGCGGCCGCGCCCCGGCGAGAGCAGCAGCTCCTTCAGCGTCCTCGCCTCGTGCGGGTGGACGCGGAAGCGGCGCGAGACCGCGTCGGCGCGGATCTCGCCCGGGGCGACGCCGGCGGCGCTCATGCCGCCGACGGCACGGCGAGCGCCCGCCGGACGATGCCCGCCAGCACCCGCACGAACGCCGGGTCGGCGTTGGGCATCTCGATCCGCTCGAGCGCGAGGCCGAGCTCCCGCGCCCGCTGCCTCGCCTCCGTGTCGAGGTCCCACCGGATCTCGAGGTGGTCGGCGACGAACCCGACCGGGCAGAGGAGGACGCGCTCGACGCCGAGCCCGGCGAGCGAGGCGAGATGGTCGAGGATGTCGGGCCCGAGCCACGGCTCGCCCGTGGGCGACTCGCTCTGGAACGAGAACGACCAGTCCTCCGCCCCCGCGCGCTCCGCCACGAGCCGCGCCGTCTCGAGCAGCTCGTCCCGGTACGGGTCGCCCTCGTCGACGATCCGCGCCGGCAACGAGTGCGCGGTGAAGACGACGTGGCCGTCGAAGCCGCGGACGCGGTCCGCCAGCAGCTCGAGGAACCCCGGCTCCGCGCCCCAGCGCTCGACGAACGCGAGCTCGGCGCGACCGCCGACGGCGTCCTCGAGGAGCGCGCGGTAGGCCCCGATCGACATCGCGGAATAGTGCGGCGCCAGCACGAGGCCGACGATCCGGTCGGCGCCTCCTGCGAGCGCGCGCTCGGAGGCCTCGGCGATCCGCGGCGTCCAGTGGCGCATCCCGGTGAAGACGGGGAGCCCGAGCTCGTCCTGGAGCCGCGCCCGCGTCGCCTCGGTGATCGCGTTCAGCGGCGACCCGTCCTCGACGCCGAGGGCCCGGTAGCGCGCCACGAGGTCCTCGAGCAGGTCCGGGCGGATCGGACGCCCGCCGCGGATGTCGGCGTAGTAGGCGGGGACGTCCTCGAGCCGCTCGGGCGAGCCGTAGGCCATCAGCACGACCGCGTCGCTCATACGCGCGCCTCGACGCCGGCCTCGTGCACGAGCTCGACGAGGCGACCGAGCACGGACGGATCCGTCTGCGGCAGCACGCCGTGCCCGAGGTTGAAGATGTGGCCCGGACGGCCCCCCGCACGCTCGAGCACGTCGCGGGCGCCGGCCTCCACTCGCTCCCACGGCGCGAGCAGCACCGCCGGGTCGAGGTTCCCCTGCACGCCCCGATCCTCGCCCACCTCGTCCCAGCCGCGGTCGAGGGGGATGCGCCAGTCGAGCCCGATCACGTCGCCGCCGGCGTCCGCCATCCCGCGCAGCAGCGTCGCGGTGCCCGTCCCGAAGTGGATCGTCGGCACGTCCACGGCGGCGAGGATGCGCGCGGAGTAGGGCGCGACGTACTCCTCGTAGTCGGCGGGCGAGAGCGCGCCAACCCACGAGTCGAACAGCTGGATCACGTCGGCGCCCGCGGCGGCCTTCGCGGCGACGTAGCGCGCGAAGCCGTCGGCCAGCCGCTCCAGCAGCGCGTGCCAGACGTCGGGATCGCGGTACATCAGCTCCTTCACGCGTACGAAGTCGCGGCTCGGCCTGCCCTCGACGAGGTAGCCGGCCACGGTGAACGGCCCGCCGCAGAAGCCGACGACGGCGCGGTCGCCGGGCAGCTCGTCGCGGACGATGCGCACCGCCTCGAGGATGCGCGCATCGGGCTCCCCCGGCCGCAGCCGCGCGACGTCGGCGGCGCTCCGGATCGGATCGCGCACGACGGGGCCGACGCCGTCGACGAGCTCGACGTCGACGCCCATGGCGAGCACCGGGGTCATGATGTCGGCGAACATCACCGCCGCGTCGACGCCGTGCCTGCGGACGGGCTGGAGCGTCACCGCCGCGCACAGCTCCGGCTGCTCGCACACCTCGAACAGCGTGTGGCGCTCGCGGATCGCGCGGTACTCGGGCAGCGAGCGGCCGGCCTGGCGCATGAACCACACCGGCGTCCGCTCGACCGGCTCGCGGCGCGCAGCCCGCACGAGGAGCGGCTCCATGCGGCCTAGACTAGCCCGCCGTGGCAGGCCCGCTCGCCGCCCGCTGGACGCTCCGCGACCTCCCGCCGATCCGGGCCGGCGCGCCGGCGCACGTGGACGTCGAGGTCGAGAACGCCGGCACCGCGACGTGGCGGCCGGACAGCATCCGCGCGTCGTCGCACTGGCTCGACCCGCGCGGGAACCCGATCGTGTGGGACGGCATCCGCAACGAGCTGCCGCGGGGGCTGGCCCCGGGCGAGCGCGCGGCGCTGCGACTCGCCGTCCGCGGGCCGCTGCCGCCCGGCCGCTACCGGCTCGCGCTCGACCTCGTCGACGAGCACCGGCTCTGGTTCGCGGAGGCGGGGTCGGAGGCGCTCCTGCTCGACGTCGAGGTCGCACCGAGGGTCGCGCGCCGGCTGGCGGTGCGCGGGGGCGACCCGGCGGCGCTCGAGGCGCAGGTGGAGGCGCTGGTGGCCGAGAACGAGGCCGAGGCGGTCGCGCACCTCGCGCCGGGGGTCGCGCCCGCGCCCGACTGGTCGCGCCGCGTCCTCGACGCGCATCAGGAGGGCTACGCGCTCGTGGGCGGGTCGGTCGAATGGGGCGGCGGGCTCCTCCGCCGCCGCCCTCGCGAGCTCGCGCCGTACGCGCCCGGCCAGGGGCGCGTGCCGGCGTTCCCGCACCCGCTCGTCTGCTTCAGCCACGTCCGGGGGCTGGCCCCGGACACGGCCGAACCGGTCGCGGGCCTGCCCGCCGCGACGGCGCCCGACGACGAGCCCTCCCTGTTCGACGGCCGCATCGTCGTCCGCCTGCGCCGCTAGCACGAGGGTCGCGCGGGCGCTAGGTTGGGCGAACGGCAGCCCGGACCGGAGGTGACCCATGTACGCACGGATCACGACCCTCGAGACGACGGCCGAGCAGTTCGACGAAGGGCTGCGGATCGTCCGGGAGGACCTGCTCCCGTGGGCGCAGCACAGCGTCGGCTACCGGGGCCTGATCGGGCTCGACAGCCGCGACGAGGGACGGACGCTCGTGCTGACGCTGTGGGCCACCGCGGAGGCGCTCGAGGCCAGCCGGGACGCCGCGGACCGCCTGACGGCCGGCGCCTCCGAGGTCGCCGGCGCGAACCGGACGACCATCAGCCACTACGAGATCGCGCTGCTCGACCTGCCGGTCGCCGCCCGCGCCTAGAGCTCGGCCGCGATCCGGTCGTCGACCCGCGAGAACACCCACGCGCCGAGCGCGAGCGCGACCACGCCGGCCGCGACGAGGTAGACCGTGTCGGCGAGGGACGGCCACGTCCCCTCCCACAGCGGCGCGCGCAACGCCTCGAGCGGCGGGGTCACGGGATTGCCCCAGCGGAGCGCGTCGACCAGCGTCGGATGCTCCTCGGCGCCCGGGATCTGGTCGAACGAGTACAGCACCGGGGTGACGAAGAACCACGGCAGCAGCACCGCGCCGACCAGGTGCTCGACGTCGCGGAAGACGACGTTCACCGACGCGGCCGCCAGCGCGAGCCCCGCGGTCAGGGCCACGAACGGCACCGCGAGCGGCACCGCGAGCCAGAACGTGTCCCGCGCCTCGGGCACGAGCACGACCGCGAGCACGAGCAGCACGGCGAGCATCACCGCGAAGGTCACGAGCTGCGTCGCGACCGCGGAGAGCGCCACGAGCTGCCGCGGGAACCGCGTCTTCCGGATCAGCGGCGCGTAATCGAGCATCGACCGCGACGCGAGCGTGAGCGAGGTCGAGAAGAACACCCACGCGGCGACGCCGACGAGGACGTAGAGGGCGTAGTCGTGGAGCGAGCTCCCGACCCGGAGCAGCACGGAGAAGACGACCACGTACACCGCCATCAACAGCAGCGGGTTGGCGAGCGACCACAGCACGCCGAGCGCGGAGCCCTTGTAGCGGGCCTGGAAGTCGCGCCGGAACAGGCTCGCGAACAGGTCGCGGTAGCGCAGCAGATCGACGTAGACCGTCACTGGCGTCGCCTACCCTAGAGGCTCACATGCGCTTAACGGCACTGGGTTACGCTCCGCGGCGATGACTGCAGCAGCGGCGCTGGCCGCCCTTCCCGTCTCCGCCGCGGTCATCTGGCTCACCCTCCGGATCCGGCCGCGCCGCCTCGTCGCGCGTCCGACCGGCGACCGCTGGCACGACCGCGAGACGCCGGTCGGCGGCGGCATCGGCATCGTCGCCGGGATCGGAGCAGCGGTGGCGCTCGCGCTCGCGACGGGCGCGATCGACTGGAGCTCGGAGCTCGGCGGCGTCCTCGCCGGCTGCGGGCTGCTCTTCGTCGCCGGCCTCGTCGACGACGTGCATTCGCTCCCGCCGCTCGCGAAGCTCGCCGCGCAGGTCGTCGCGGCGGTCGTGGTGCTCGCGAGCGGGCTGTCCGTGGAGATCGTCGGCAACGACGTGCTCGCGACGGCGATCGGGCTGCTCTGGCTCGTCGGGATGACGAACGCGTTCAACCTGCTGGACAACATGGACGGGCTCGCGGCCACCCTCGCCGCGATCGCCGCCGTCTACTTCGCGATCGACGCCGCCACGGTCCACCCGAACGACACCGTGCTCCTGCTCGCGCTCGCGCTCGCGCTCGCATGCGTCGGCTTCCTCCCGTTCAACGTCCGCCTCCGCGGCTCCGCGTCGATCTTCATGGGCGACGCCGGCAGCCAGGCGCTCGGGTTCCTGCTGGCGTCCCTGGGCCTGTACGCGAGCTGGAACGTGGCCGGGACGACCGTCGCGACCCTGCTGCTGCCGATCCTCGTGCTCGCCGTCCCGATCCTCGACACGGCGCTCGTGACCGTCGTCCGCCTGCTCGAGGGCCGGCCGGTCAGCCAGGGCGGCCTCGACCACACCTCCCACCGCATCGTCTACCGCGGTCTCTCCGAGCGGCGGGCCCTCGTCCTGCTCGCGCTCGTCTCGGCGGGCCTCGGCGCGACGAGCCTGACCTACACCGTCCTCGACGACGCCTGGATCGCGACCATCGGCGTGCTGCTCACGTTCGCGCTGCTCGTCCAGTTCGCGAGCTTCATCGGCGAGGTCGAGCGCGCGCCCGAGAGCGCCTCGCGCCTGGGCCGGACGCTCGTCGTGCACCGGCAGCGCTTCGTCGAGGTGCTCGTCGACTTCGCGCTGATCACGGCGTCGCTCGCGGCGGCGTTCCTCCTCCGCGTCGACGGCACCGGGACGGACTACCAGCGCCACGTCGTCGCCGTCTCGCTGCCCGCGATCCTCGCGGCGCGCTACGCGGCGTTCATCCCGCTCGGCCTCTACCGCGGCGTCTGGCGCTACGCGAGCGCGACCGACGCCGTGCGCGTCGTCGCCGCCGTCGCCGTCTCCGAGCTCGTCGCATTCGGCGTCGTCGCGGCGACGACGGAGTTCGGCGACTTCCCGCTCGAGGTCTACCTCATCGACGCGATCCTCTGCAGCCTCGTGATCGGGGCCTCGCGGTTCGGCGAGCGGGCGTTCCTGCGCGCGTTCCACGCGATCGCCTCGCGCGGGACGCAGCGCCGCACGCTGATCGTCGGCGCCGGCCGCGCGGGCCGCAGCCTGCTCCGCGAGCTGCGCGAGCAGCCGGACGTGCGGGTCGTCGGCTTCGTCGACGACGAGCCGCGGCTCCGCGGGCGGACCCTGCTCGGCGTCCGCGTGCTCGGCGGCTCCGACGACGTCGCCCGCGTGCTCGCAGCGGTGCAGGCGGACGCCGTGCTGGTGACGATCCCCGACGCGGCCCGCGAGCGGCTCGACGCGATCGTCGCGGCCTGCGCCGGCTCCGGCGCGGAGTGCCGCTTCGTCCGGCGCCAGACCGACCTCACGCCGGACGCGGTCCTCGGGGTCGGCGCGAAGTGACCGCCGTCGCCGGGACGGAGCGCGCGGCGCGCGCCCGCCCCGCCTCGTGGGCCGACCGCCTCCTCGCGGCCGTCCCGCTCCTCACGGTGTTCGTCTGGTTCGCGCTCGCGTACGCGTGGCAGGCGTGGCTCGTCGCGACGCCGTTCGTGTTCATCGACGAGCTCAAGTACACGCAGATCGCGCGCTCGATCGCCGAGTCCGGGACGCTGAGCCGCCGCGGCGAGCCGGCCGGCCTGGACACGCTCGCGGAGGTTCTGACCGCGCCGGCGTGGCTCGTGTCGGACACCGCCACCGCGTATGCGCTCGCGAAGGCGATCGGAGCGTTCGCGATGACGGCGACCGTGTTCCCCGTGTACGCGCTCGCGCGGATGCTCGTCTCCCGCGGCTGGGCGCTGTTCGCCGCGGCCGGCTCGGCCGCGATCCCCGCCTTCGTCTACGCGGGGCTGATCCTCGAGGAGCCGTTCGCGTATCCGGTGGCGGCGACGTTCTTCTGGCTGCTCGTGCGCGCGCTCGTCGTCCGCACGCGCTGGGCGTGGGCCTGGGCGGCGGGCGTCGCGCTGGTGGCGCCGTTCGTGCGCGGACAGCTCGCGATCCTCGTCGGGATCCTCGGCCTCGCCGCGCTCGCGACGGCGTGGAACAGCGAGCGCGCACGCCGCCTGCGGGCGGGCTGGGACCGGTGGGACCGCGCCGGCGCGATCCTCCTCGCGGTCGTCGCCGTGGTGGCGCTCAACTCGCTGTTCGCGCAGGCCTCGTTCACGTGGGAGCGGGCGACGGGCGACTACAAGGGCCGGATGATCGAGTACGGCCTCTGGGCCGGCGGCGCCTTCGCGATCGGGCTCGGGATCCTCCCGGCGGTCCTCGGGCTCGCCTCGCTCTCGCGCGGCGGCCGGACGCGGACCGCGGCGGAGCGCGCGCTGACGCTCGTCCTGGGGATCGCGCTGGTCGCGTTCGGCCTCTACACCGCGGCGAAGGCGGCGCACCTCTCGACCGTGTTCGCGACGCGCGTCGCCGAGCGGAACCTCATCTACCTCGCGCCGCTGCTCTTCGTCGCGACGGCCGCGTGGCTCGAGCGGCCGCGCCTGCGGCCGGTCGCCCTCGCGATCGCCGCTGCCGCCGTCCTGCTGATGGTGACGGTCACGCCGATCGTCCTCGACTACCCGTACTTCGAGGCGCCCGGGTACTCGATCCTCGTGGCGGGCAACCGCGACTTCGCGCTCCCGACGGCGACGCTCGAGACGATCGTGGTGGCCGTCTTCGTGGCCGGGATCCTGCTCGCGCTGGCCGTGGCCTTCCTCCGCCGGCGCACGCCGGCGCTCGGCGGCGTGCTCGCCGCGGCCGTCGCGTGCTCGATCGTGGCGTGGAACCTCGCCGGCGAGCTGTACGCGGCCGCGGGCTCCAACACGGCGGCCGGCGACCTGCTGGAGGGGTTCGTCGACCCGCCGGACTGGGTCGACGCCGCCACGGGAGGCGCCGAGACGCTGTTCCTCGGCAAGCAGGTGACGAACCCCAACGGGATCCACCTGCTCGAGTTCTGGAACCGCTCGATCGACAAGGTCTGGAGCGTCGACGGCACCGCGCCGGGCCCGGGGCACATCGTCACGCCCGACCTCGCGTCCGCAGAGGGCGAGCTCTTCCCCGACCCGCACGTCCCCTACGTCGTCGCCGACCCGGGGATCGAGGTCGTGGGCCGCGTCGTCGCGGCCGAGGGGCCCTGGCGCCTGTACCGCGTCGCGCCGCCGCTGCGGCTGCGGAACTCGACCACCGGGATCTTCGCCGACGGCTGGATGAGCGACGAGAGCGGCTACTCGCAGTTCGTCACCCCGGGCAACCGTCCGGGGACGATGCAGGTCACGATCTCGCGCGCGGGCTGGACCGGGAAGGACGTCCCGGGCGGCGTCACGATCCGGCTCGGCACGCTCGTCGTCGGCGAGGACAAGCAGCCCGCGATCGGCCGCGTCACGGCGCTGCGCCGGTGGACGGTCGACTCCGGCAAGCAGCGGACGTTCTCGATCCCGACGCCCCCGCCGCCGTTCCGCGTGGAGGTGTCGATCGACCCGACGTTCGTGCCCGCGAGGCTCGATCCGTCGAAGTCGGACGTGCGCGAGCTCGGCGCGGTCGTCGGTTACGGGTTCGTGCCCCGGAACGCGGCCACGAGGTAGGTGAAGCGCACCCGCAGGGCGAGCCGGGCGAGCGGCCCGGAGCGCTCGGCCGCCGCGAGCAGCGGACGCACCGGCGCGGGGAGCGGGTGCCGCTGGGGGAACAGGAACGGGCGCAGCGCGACGCGGTCCCAGCCGGCGCGCCGCAGTTCCGCCGTCACGGCGTCGAGCGGGAACTGCCGCGGGTTGAGGTCGAACACGAGCTTCCGCTCGGTGAAGCCGGCGACGCGCCGGAAGAAGGCCTCGCGGTCGGCGGCGTAGTAGATCGCGCGGAAGACCGTGGTCGCGGCCACGGGCCCGGGGGGCTCGTAGGCGTCCAGGTCGCCCCGCTCGACGGTGGCGCGGTCGCCGAGCCGGCGCCGTGCGGCCGCGACCATCGCCCTGCTCGCGTCGGCCCCGCGGTAGGCGAGCCCGCGCGCGAGCAGGTGCTCGCCGAGGCCGCCGTCGCCACAGGCGAGGTCGAGCACGACGTCGCCGGGCGCCAGCCGCGGCCCCAGGGAGACCACGACGTCGGCTCGATGGGCGAGATAGGCCTCGGCGTCGGCGTAGGCCGTCTCGGTCCAGCGCTCCGCCTGCGGGTCGTACTTCTCCGTCGTCACGAGGCGCAGCATGACGCCCGCCGCACCGAGACGGTCACAGCGCGCGCAGCCGCTCCGGGTGCTTGCGGACGAAGCGCAGGATCCCGCCCCAGTGCCAGAGCGTGCGCCGGTCCAGGAAGCGCCGGTCGGTGACGCGGTCGTAGCCGTGGACGACGACCGCGGCCGGCACGTACCAGCGCTCCCAGCCCGCCTGCGCGGCGCGGTAGCACAGGTCGATGTCCTCTCCGTACATGCGGAACCCCGAGTCGAAGCCGCCGAGCTCCTCCAGCATCGCCCGGCGCAGCAGGAGGAAGCCGCCGAGCATCCAGTCGGCCTCGACCGGCTCGGTCGGGCGCTCGTCCAGGTGGTAGTGCGCGGTCTGGCGCTCGGCGGGGCGCAGGACGAGGCGGAGCGGCGTGCGCCGGACGATCGTCCCGGACACGGTCGGGAACCGCCGCCGCGACGGCTGCCAACTGCCGTCGGGGTACCGCAGCTGCGGGCCGACGACGCCCGCGCGCAGCCGGGTCACGAGGAAGTCGCGCAGGATCGCGACCGCCCCGTCCTCGGGCACGGCGTCGGGGTTCGCGAGGACGACCGCCTCGGCGTCGGTCGCCGCGATGCCGAGGTTCGCGTTCGCCGCGAATCCCAGCGGCCGCGGGTTGTGGAGCACGCGGACCCCCTCCGGGACCGCGCCGACGCTGCCGGGGACGTTGGCGACCACGACGGCCTCGTCCACCTGCGGCAGGAGGGCGGGCCACAGCGCCTCGAGCTCGCGCGCGTGCCCGTGGGAGACCACCACGGCCGCCACGCTCACGACAGCCCGAGCACCTCCTTGTACGCGGCCACCGTGCGCCGCGCGGTCTCGCGCCACGAGAACGCCTTCGCGCGCTCGAGCCCGGCGGCGCGCAGCGCGTCGCGCTCGGCGAGCGCGCGTCGTACCGCGTCGGCGAGCTCGCCGCGCTCCGCGTACAGCGCCGCGTCGCCCGCCACCTCGCGGAGCGCCGGCTCGGGCGCGGCCACGACGGGCGTCCCGCTCGCCATCGCCTCCAGTACGGGCAGGCCGAAGCCCTCGAAGCGCGACGGGAGCAGCAGCGCCGAAGCGCCGCGGTAGAGCGTCGCGAGCTCCGCCTTCGACACGTATCCGAGGACGCGCGCGCCGCGCCGCTCGAGCTCGCGCGCCAGCGACGGCTCCTTCTTCGGGCCGGCGACGACGAGCGGGAGCCCGACCGCGGCCGCCGCGTCCGCCGCCGCGAGCGGGTCCTTGCGCTCCTGGATCGCCCCGACGAACAGGAGGTACGGCTCGCCCTCCTCCTCGCCCGGCGCCCGCCGGGGCGAGAAGGCCGGGTCGACGCCGTTCGGCGTGACCACGATCTTGTCCGGCGGCGTCCCGTAGAGCTCGATCAGGTCGAGCCGCGTGCGCTCGGAGACGGCGAACACGCGCTCGGCGCGGCGGACGGCCCGCGGCACCATCGTCCGGAACGTGAGCCGGTCGCGGCGCCCCATCAGCGTCGGGTCGCGCTCGAACGAGAGGTCGTGGACGGTGAGCACGGCGGGCGGGCGGAGCCCGAGCGGGAGGGTGTACTGGAAGTGCCCGAGTGCCGGCCGCAGGCGGGTGAGGAGGCGCGGGAGCGACCACGCCATCCGGAGCTCCTGCGAGCCGGCCGGGAGGTGGACGGGCCAGATCCCGGGCGGGACGATCTCCGGGTGCCGCGTCACGGCGGCGACCCGGATCCCCTCCGCAAGCGGCGCGAGCGCCGCGAGGAGGTTCTCCGTGTAGGTCTCGTCGCCCGTGCGGCTGCGGCCGAGCACGTCGGCGTCGACGACGACGAGCGGCTCGGCCGTCACGCGGCAGCGTCCTCGTAGACGCGCACGGTCGCCTCGGCGGCCGCCTCCCACGTGTACGCGCGCGCCCGCTCGACGCCGCGCCGCCCGAGCTCGTCGCGCTCGGCGATCGCGCGCTCGATCCCGGCGGCGATCGCGCCCTCGTCCCGCGGGTCGACGAGGACGGCGGCGCCGTCGGCCACCTCCGCCATCGCCGTCCCCTCGCTCGTGACGACGGCGGCGCCCGCGCGCATCGCCTCCAGCACCGGGATCCCGAAGCCCTCGTAGAGCGACGGGTAGGCGACGCACAGGGCGCCGCGGTACAGCCGCGCGAGCTCCTCGTCGTCGACCGAGCCGAGCCAGACGACGCCGTCGCCGCCGGCGCGGACGCCGCCCCAGCCTCGCGCGCCCACCACCCTGAGCTCGAGGCCGAGCCGGCGCGCCGCGGCGACCGTCCGCTCGAGGTTCTTCCGCGGCTCCAGCGTCCCCACGGCGAGCACGTACTCGCCCTCCGCGCGTGGGCCTTCGGGCCCGAACGGCGCGCCGACCCCGTTCGGGACGACCGCGACGTTGCCCTCGGCCACGCCGGCGAGCTCGACCAGCTCGCGCTTCGTGAACTCGGAGACGGCGATCACGCGCCGGGCGTTCCGGATCACGCGCCGGACGGTCAGCCGCCCGTACGCGCGCGACCAGCGGCGGAACGCCTCGGGATGGCGCAGCACCGCGAGATCGTGGACGGTGACGACGACGGGAACGGCCGAGAGCACCGGCGCCCGGTAGGTGGGGCAGTGGAGGACGTCCAGGCCGCGCGCCCGCAGCGGCAGGCCCACGGGGTACCACCAGAGGTCGCGCACCGCAGCGGTGGCTCGCCCGCCTCCCCCCCAGCGCAGGCCGCGAAGCGTGACTCGGCCGCGCAGGTGCGGCAGCAGCCCCTCGAGGTAGCGGGCGGTGCCGGCGCGGGTGAGGGAGAGGGGCGAGAGGTCGATGCCGACGTTCACAGGCGAGCACGGTATGCGGAACGCATGATCTCGCCCACGCGTCGCCACGTGAACCCGCGTGCGTGCTCGAGCCCGAGCGCGACGAGCCGCTCCCGCTCGGCGAGCGCCTGCGCGACGGCTGCGACGATCGCGTCCGGGTCGTCCGGGTCGGCGCGGACGGCGACCTCGCCGCCGGCCTCGTCCAGCGACGGGTGTGCCGACGCGACGACCGCGGTGCCGCACGCCATCGCCTCGACGACCGGCATGCCGAAGCCCTCGAACCGGGACGGGTAGACGGCGACCTCGGCGCCGCGGTAGAGCTCGGCCAGCCGCTCGCCGGCGACGTAGCCGAGCCGGAGCACGCCGGGAACGTCGAGCTCGGGCTGCTCCCCCCAGCCCTCGGCGCCGACGACCGCGAGCGCGAGGTCGCCGTCGCGGCGCCGCCACGCCTCGACGAGCGTGTCGAGGTTCTTCCGCGGCTCGAGCGTCGCGACGGTGAGCGCGTACGGACGGCCGAGGTCGGCCCGCGGCCCCTCCGGCCGGAACACGGGGTCGACCCCGGGCGGGGCGACGACGAGCCGCTCCTCGGGGACGCCGAGCCGCTCGCGCACGTCGCCGGCGGTGAAGCACGAGTTCGTGAACACGAGGTCGCACGTGCGCGCCGCGTTGCGGTACTTCGCGCCGTGCATCCGGCGCGTCCACGCGGTCGTCCACTCCGGGAACCGCAGCGGGATGAGGTCGTGGACCATCGTCGAGCGCAGGCCGCCGCGCTGCGCCGGGAACATCCAGTCCGAGAAGTGGAACACGTCGACGCGCCCGGCGACGCGCTCGACCGAGGGCCGCCCCGCCGCGCTCCACGCCTCGCGCACCCAGCGCGCCCCCGGCACGAACACGAGCCGCCGCGCCGCCTGGAGCCCGCCGAGCGCCTCCGGGATCGCACGCCGGCCGCGCGGCCCGGTGAGCGCGAACGCGACCACCTCGTCCTCCCCGCCCGCCGCCTCGACGAGGCCGCGCAGCGACCCGAGCACGTAGTTGCCGACCCCCGTGCGGGGGAGCGCCAGCGGCGAGACGTCGAACACGATCCTCACGGGCGGACGTCGAAGCCCTCGACGCGGACACCGAGTCGCCTCGTGTCGCCCCCGCCGGGGACGATCGTCGGCGCGACGCGGAGGACGACGTCGCACCTGCCGGCGCGCGGGTCGAGCGGCGCCGACACGATCGCGAGCTCGGACCCGCGCCGGATCCGCGTCGTGCCGACGCGCTGCGGCCCGAGGTAGAGGTTCGGGTCGCGGGCGACGCGGACGCGAAGCGTCCCGCCCTCGCAGTCGAACTGCCGGTAGCGGAGGACCGGGCCGGTCCAGCCGTCGTCGTACAGGCCGCGGACGAGGTGCCCGACGCGCACACGGCCGCCCGTCTCGACGACGCGCATCCCCTTCGTGACGTCGCTCGCCACCTCGGTCCCGGCTACGGGCACGGTCTCGTCCACGAGCACGTAGTCGGCGTCGACGTCGACCCTCCCGGTCGCGGCGTCGACGACGGCCGCCGTCTGTCGCAGCCCCGATGGGAGCGGCTGCCCGAGGTGGTAGACGTCGCCGACCGCCCGGTTGAAGAACTCGTTCTGGCCGATCGTGAGCCAGTCGTTGCGGCCCGACCAGAGCGCCGCGACCTCCGTGTCCGTCCCGACGGCCCGGTCGATCCAGTCGCGCTCGGTCGTGATCCCCTGGAACAGCGCGCCGACCGACGCCTTGCGGATCCGCTGCTCGACCGACTGCGAGGAGACGAGCAGGAAGGCCAGCAGCACCGCCGGAAGCGCCCACGCCCATCGTGCCGGCACGAGCAGGAGCAGCCCGGCCGCGGCCGCTCCGGCCGCGAGGGCGGCGAGCCAGAGCCGGTCGAGCGGGATCCCCCACTCGTGCACGTCCCACCATACGAGCAGACCGAACGTGTCCGAGACGGCCGAGACGTCGATCAGCCGGACGAACGGGACGAACGCCGGCAGGAGCGCCGCGATCCCGGCCGCGACCGCCGCCGCGACGCGCGGGCGCGGCGCGCCCCGCTCGATCCAGAGCACGAGCGCCGCGAGGAACAGGGGCGCGACGTAGAAGAGGTTCCGCTCCTCGACGCGGAGCGACCAGCGCGAGGCGAACACGGCCACCTGGAGCACGAGCCAGGCGGTGAGCACCGCCGAGCCGACGAGGAAGGCGCGCTCGCGCTCCCCGAAGCGGCGGACGAGCGCGAGGCAGAGGAGGAACGCGGCGAACGGGAGGATCCCGAGCGAGAGATCGAGTTCGCAGAGGTGCCACCAGAGCCAGCGCAGCACCTCCCGCGGGTCGTACGACTGCTCCTCCACCGTGCGGTAGGCGCCGAGCAGGTCGAGCAGCGACCGCCCCCGGACGAGCTGCGCCGCCAGCGCGAGCGTGCCGGTCGCGGCCGCCGCCGCGTATAGGCGCCACCACCGCCTCGGCGAGCGACGCTCCACGGCGGCGAGCGCGAGCGGCGCCGTCAGCATCGCCGGGACGAAGACGACGGCCTGCGCGCGGGTCGCGAACGCCAGGCCGGTCGCCCCGAGCAGCAGCGCCGTCCGCGTCCAGGTCGGCCGCTCGAGCGCCAGCACGAGCGCGAGCGCCGCGAGCAGGAACAGCGGGAAGAACGCGTTCTCCGTCATCAGCGTGCCGGCGTAGAGCAGCGACGGGAGCGCCGCCGTCAGCACCGCGACGACGAGCGCGCCGGGCTGCGAGACGACGCGCCGCGCGAGCAGGTACGCGGGCACGAGCGCGAGCGAGATCACGGCCGCGTTGATCGCCTTCGCGGCCGCGTACGCCTCGGGGACCCGATCGAACAGCGCCCAGGCAGGGGCGATCAGCAGCGGGTAGACGACGCCGTAGGCGCCGCCGGAGGGCTCGCCGCGGATCGCGAATCCGCCGCCGTCGGCGACGCTCTTCGCGAGCTCCGAATAGATCAGCTCGTCGACCATGATCCACGGCGCCACCATCCGCCGGCCGAGGCCGTAGCGGACGGCGACGGAGAGGACGACGAGCGCCGAGAGCCATGCCCACGCCGGCACGGCGAGCGACGAGGCCCGCGCGCGGGCCGCCGCCTCGGTCATTCGCCGACCCGCGCCTCGCGCAGGCGCGCGCCGATCGCCGCCGCCTCGTCCGAGCCGGGCTCGATCCCGACCTCCGCGGCCGCGACGGCGACCTCCTCGAGCACCGCCTCGCGCACGGCCGGCCCGCCGGCCGCCTCCTCGAGCGCGGCGGCGTAGGCGTCGGCGACCCGCCCGAGCGCGTGCCCCCACGCCGTGTACTCGCGGGCGGCGGCGCCCATCGCGGCGCGGACGTCCTCGCGCCGCGCGAGCAGCTCGAGCGAGGCGGCGAGCACGTCCGTCTCGCGCTCGTCCACCGGCACCTTCAGCGCGACGGCCTCCGGCAGCTCGGCGAACCAGCCCACGTCCGAGACGACGAGCGGCCGGCCGAGCGACAGCGTCCGGATCGCGCTTCCCGACGTCTCCCCCATCGTCGGCGCGCGCAGCGAGACGACGGCGTCGCAGGCCGCGAGCAGCGACCAGAAGCGCCGCTCCTCGACGTACTCCTCGCGTAGGATCGCGCCGGCGGGAAGGCCGAGGCGCTCGATCCGCCCGGGGAGGTCGAGCTGCGGCGCCGCCCGTCCCACGAGCATCAGCCGCGCCTCGGGAACCGCCTCGTGCACCCGGGCGAACGCGTCGAGCAGCTGCGGGAGCCGCTTGCTCGCGTTCAGGTGGCCGAGGCAGCCGAGCAGCGGCCCCTCGCCGAGGTCGACCGGATCCGTCTCCGGCTCCGGCCAGGCCGGGTGGGGGATCCGCCAGACCGGGCCGCCGTAGCCCCACGCGCGGACGCGCTCCTCGACGTAGCGCGAGTGGACGATCACGCCCCGTCCCCGCGTCGCGTCGAGGACGACGCCCGCGAGCGGGAAGTCCTCCGGGCGCGTCTCCCACAGCGGCGGCACGCAGCCGTCGACGACGCCGAGCCCGAGCAGGCGGCCGGCGATCCCGTGGTCGCGCTCGAGCGCGGCGAGGTACTGCGCGACGTCCTTGCGGCCGAGCGTGAGCCCGGCGATCAGGTGGTGCAGCACCCACTCGTGGAGCACGGCCACTCCCGGGTGCGCGCGCAGCGCCTCGACGATCCAGCCGTGCGACTCGGGGTCGTTGCCGACGTGGTAGAGCGCGAGGTCCGTGCCGCGCGGCTGCTTCCGCGAGCCGTGCTTCACGACCTCGACCCCGAGGCGCTCGCGCAGCGCCGGGAGGAGGAGCGCCGAGTAGTCCGCCACGCCCGAGGTCGACGGCGGCAACGGCGAGAAGTACGCGACCCTCACGACCCCGCCGCCACCAGCGTCTCGGCCGTCTCCCGCCACGACAGCCGCTCGGCGACGGCGCGCCCGGCCCGTCCCCACGTGCGGGCCTCGTCCGGGTGGCCGAGCAGGTACGCGCACGCCTCCGCCACCGACTCGGCCCGCGGCTCGACCACGAGCCCGGTGCGGCGGTCGGCCACGACGTCGAGCGGGCCGCCCGCGTCGACCGTCGTGATCACCGGCTTCTCGGCCATGAACGCCTCGTACGGGACGATCCCGTAGTCCTCGTCGAACGGCGCGTAGTAGACGGCGAGGCAGCGGCCGTACAGCTCCGCCAGGCGGGCCCCGTCGACGCGGCCCGCGAACTCGGCGCGGCCGTCGAGGCCCTCCCGCCGCGCGATGCCCTCGAGCCGCTCGCGGTCGGGCCCGTCGCCCACGACGACGACGTGCAGCTCCGGCTCCCGCGCGACGGCCTCGAGCAGCAGGTCGATCCGCTTCGCGCGATCGAGGCGGTTGACCGAGAGCACGAAGCCGTCGTAGCGCTCGCAGCGGTACGGGAGCTGCTGGGGCGGCGGGAGGAGCACCTCCGCGCGGAGGCCGGTCGAGCGCTCGAGTCGCCCGGCGACGTTCGAGGAGATCGCGAACAGTGCACGCGCCTCGCCGAGCGTCTCCCGGTCGAGCCGGTGGACGGCGCGGCGCGTGGCGCGGTCCTCCGGCGAGTCGCCGAACTGGCCGAGCTCGGTGCCGTCGAGCTCGTAGGCCTGCCGGAACTGGTGCACGAGCCAGACGACCTTGTTCGGGTGGCGCACGACGTACGAGGGGAACTTCGTCGCGACGACGAGGTCGACGGGCCGGCCGTCGACCTCCTCGAGGTCGAGCAGCCGCCACAGGAGCGCCTGCGTCAGCACCCGATGGGCGGGATACCACTTGAACGGCACCGTGACCAGGTCGGCGTCGTGGCCGAGCTCGCGCAGCTCGTCGCCGAGCCGCTCCGCGACGAACTCGGCGCCGCCCGTCGCGAACGGCACCTGCGGGCTGCACACGGCGACTCTCACGTCCCTGTCCGCCTTCGGCTCCCGCCCGGCCGAGCCGGGCTCCGCCGCGGGCTGACGACGCTCCGTCCACGATGCTCTCCGGGCCCGTGCCCGTCCGCACGGTGCCCTCCGGCACCGCGGCCGGAGCGACGCCCCGGGAACGTGAGCGAGCTCATCGCGACGCTTCGAGCTCGTCGACGCGGGCACGCAGCCGGTCGACCTCCGCGGCGAGCTCGTCGACGAGCTTCAGCAGCGCGTCGTTGTAGCCGCGCTGGTCGGCGAACACCGGCTCGACGTACCAGCGCGTGAGCTTGCGGACGAGCAGCTTCACCGGGCGCTGGAGCGTGCCGAGCGCGCCGCCGCGCCCGCCGATGTGGCGGTCGGTCGAGACCGGCCACAGGCGCTCCGCCGTCCCGCGCGCCGCGAGGCGCGCCGCCCCGCCTCCGTCGGCGCCCCGGGGCGCGGAGCGCCGCACCTCGTCCTGGAGCTGCGCGAACAGCGCCGCCACGTCCACGCCCCCCGCCTGCGGGGGCGCAGCGTGCTGCGAGAACCCTGTCTCCGAGCCGTCCTCCGGCACGCGCGGATCGTACCGGCGAGCTGTGATGGCCCTGTTCGGACGCAGCCGACCGGAAACGAAGAGCGCAAGTGGCTCAGAGCCACAAAGTCCGCGGGTCCGCGAGAACGGCCTTTCGTGCGTGGTCTTCGGGCCGCTCGTGGCTCTGAGCCACGAGCGCCGTCTAGGCTGCGCGGCCGTGGTCGGCCTCAGCCTGCTGACGCTCGTCCCCGGCCAGATCGGGGGCACCGAGACCTACGTGCGCGGGCTCACGCGCGGGCTCGCGGAGCACGGCGAGCTGGACTACCGGGTCTTCCTGCCCCCGGTCGCGGCGGGAACGGGCAACGGGCTGCCGGAGGAGGTCGTCCCGGAGTACCGCGCCGCGCGGACGCTGCCGCAGCGCTTCGCCGCGATGGCCCTCGCCGCCGCACGGCCGGCGCCGCTGCGCCGCCGCCTCGCCGCCGCCGACCTCGTCCACTACCCGCTGACGATCCCGCTGCCGGAGGACCGGCGCCCGTACCTCGTGACGCTGCAGGACGTGCTCCACCTCGACCGGCCGGAGCTCGTCCCGCGCTGGGAGCGGGCGCTGCGACGGGTCGCGTACGACCGGCCCGTGCGGCGCGCGGCGCTCGTGATCGTGCCGAGCCGGTTCAGCGCCGAGCGGATCGCGCACCACCTCGGCGTGCCGGAGGCGCGCTTCCGCGTGATCCCGCACGGGATCGACCACGAGCGCCTCACGTTCGAGCACGGGCCGCGCGAGCCGTTCCTGCTCTACCCCGCACGCCCGTGGCCGCACAAGAACCACGGGCGGCTGCTGGAGGCGTTCGCGCTGCTGCGCCGGGAGCGACCGGAGCTGCGGCTCGTCCTCACCGGCGGCGGCCAGGCGGGACGCCCCTATCCCGAGGGCGTCGAGGCGCGCGGCCTCGTCCCCGGCGACGAGCTCGTCTCCCTCTACCGCCGAGCCTCGGCGCTCGTCTTCCCGAGCCTGTACGAGGGCTTCGCGTTCCCGCCGCTCGAGGCGATGGCGTGCGGCTGCCCGGTGGCGGCGGCGGCGTCCGGCTCGGTCGGGGAGATCGCCGGCGACGGCGCGCGCCTGTTCGACGCGACCGACCCGGAGGCGATCACGGCGGCGGTCGACGAGGTGTTGCGCGACCCGCGCCCGTGGGTCGACCGGGGCCTGCGCCGCGCCGCCGGGTTCAGCTGGGCGGCAGCGGCTCGCGGTCACGAGGCCGCGTACCGCGAGCTTCTCCCCTGACCCGCTCGAGATCCGCGTCCACGAGCAGCCGGACGAGGGCCTCGAAGTCCACCTCCGGCTCCCAGCCGAGCTGCTCGCGCGCCTTGGACGGGTCGCCGACGAGGTCGCGGAGCTGCGCCTTCCCGCGCCGCAGCGACTGGTCGATCTGGACGTATTCGCGCCAGTCGAGCCCGACGCAGTCGAACGCGCGGGCCACGAGCTCCTCGACCGAGTGCGTCTCGCCCGAGGCGATCACGTAGTCGCCCGGCTCGTCCTGCTGCAGCATCAGCCACATCGCGCGGACGTAGTCGCCGGCGTAGCCCCAGTCGCGGCGCGCGTCGAGGTCGCCGAGCCACAGCTCGCCCTGGAGCCCCTCCGCGATCCGTGCGGCCGCGTGGGAGACCTTCCTCGGTAGGAAGTCGAGCGGCCGCCGCGGCGACTCGTGGTTGTAGAGGATCCCGGAGGAGGCGTGCAGGTCGTAGCGGCGCCGGTAGCTGTGGACGATGAAGTGCGCGTACGCCTTCGCCACGCCGTACGGCGTCACCGGCTCGAGCGGCGTGCGCTCGGTCTGCGGCACCTCGCGCGGGTCGCCGAAGATCTCGCTCGAGGAGGCCTGGTAGAAGCGGATCTCCGGATCGACCCTGCGGATCGCCTCGAGCACGGTGGTGACGCCGACGGCCGCGAACTCCGCCGTCAGCACCGGCTCGTCCCAGGAGGCGGGGACGAACGAGACCGACGCGAGGTTGTAGAGCTCGTGCGGGCGCACCTCGCGGAGCGTGTCCTCGAGCGCCCGGCCGTCGAGCAGGTCGCAGCCGATCAGCTGCACGCGGTCGCGGACCGCCGCGAGGTTCGGGTAGTCGGTCGAGCCGCGGCGGACGACGCCGAGCACCTCGTAGCCCTCGCCGACGAGGAGCTCGGCGAGGAGGCTCCCGTCCTGCCCGCCGACGCCGGTGACGAGCGCGCGCCGGGTCACGGGCGGCGATGATACGTCGATGCCGACGCCGCTGACGGATTCGCTGCGCGCGGCGCCGCCGGGCCTGCACGGCGACGGCGAGTACTGGGGGCTCGCCTGGGACGCGCTCGCGTGGCTCGAGGAGCACGTGCGGCCCGGGATGGCGACGCTCGAGACCGGCGCCGGTGCGTCGACGCTCGTGTTCGCGGCGGGGGGTGCCGTGCACGAGGCGGTCACGCCCGACCCCGAGGAGGCGCGCCGGATCCGCGCGCAGGCCGCCGAGCGGGAGATCGACGCGTCGGGCGTCACGTTCCTCGTCGGGCCGTCGGAGCGCGTGCTGCCGGCCTGGGAGCCGCGGGAGCTCGACCTCGTGCTGCTCGACGGCGCCCACGGCTTCCCGTACCCGATCCTCGACTGGTGGCAGCTCGCGCCCCACCTGAGGGTCGGCGGCGCGATGCTGCTCGACGACGCCTACCTGCCGGCCGTCGCCGCGATCGTCGACCACGCGCGCTCGAGCGACGCCTGGGAGCTCGAGGACGCGGTCAGCTTCCGCACCGCGCGCATCCGCAAGCTGCGGGCCGATCCGCCTCCCGCCGACGCCGGCGCGTCGGCCGCCCACGGGAGGATGCGGTTCTCGTACCTCCCGCCGCGCCGCAGGGTCGTCGCGTCGGCGCGGCAGCGGGCGTTCTCGACGCGGCCCGGCCTCTGGCTGGTGCGCAGGCTCGGCCGCGGCTAGCGCAGCGCGCGCAGGTAGGCCCACGCCTGCCGAAGCCCGAGGCTCGCCGACGCCGCGAGGATGCCGGCGAAGAGGACGAGGCCGAGCACGACCCCCGACGTCCCGCCGGCGGCGAGCGCGCCGAGGCCGAACGCGGCCGCCGCGGCGGCCGCGACGACGCCCCCCGCCCGCGCCAGCCCGACGAGCGAGAGCGAGAGCGCGCGCGGCGAGATCGCGAGCAGCATGTCGCCGACGACGACCGCGGCCGAGACGGCGAGCGCGAGCGCGATCCCCGGCAGCCCGAGCAGCTCCCGTCCGGCCCATGCGACGGGCACGTGCACCACGACCACCGCCGCGGCCAGGGGGACCAGCCGTCCGGCGCGCCGCACGACGAACAGGAGCGGCAGCGTGAGCGAGTACGCGACGGTCACGAGCATCCACGGGGCCAGCCACACCACCAGGTGCCCGAGCTCGCGCCCGACGTCGCCCGAGTAGGCGTTGCCGAGGAGCCCGGCCACGATCCGCTCGCCGGCGAGCGCGAAGACGCCGGCGCCGGCGGCGACCGGGACGAGCGAGACCCACGCGCCGTCCACGACGTGGTGGGCCGCCGACGCGTCGTCGAGGCCGCGCCTGGTCAACGGTGCGGACGTCACGAGCGAGACGGACGAGGCCGTCGCCGCCACGAGCGTCGCCGCGAACAGGTACGCGTACGAGAGCGTCGTCACGTCGCCGACGTCGAGGTCGGCGGCGAGCCGGAGGCCGACGAGGTAGGTGACCTGGAGCGCGAGCGGCGTGGCCGCGCCCTGGAGCAGGAGCCAGAGCCGCCGTCCGAGCCGCAGCGTCCCCGGCCGCAGTCCCACGCGCGCGACGAGCACCGTCAGCGGCAGGCCGAGCGTGATCGCCGCGTTCAGCGCCACCCCCCAGGCCAGCGCGATCAGGCCCCGGTCGAGGAGCGCCACGAAGAGCGCCACGCCGGCGATCGCGCCGGCGGCGTACCCGAGGGCGGCGACGCCGTACGAGTCGCGCGCCGCGAGCGCGCTGGCGGCGACCGCCGCGAGCACCTGCGCGAGCGCAGCGGGCACGAGCCAGGCGAGCGCGTCGCCGGCGAGGCGCGCCGACTCGGGCGGGAGCGACCCGGTGATCGCCTCTCCCAGCGGCCCCTGTGCGGCGACGGCGACGGCGCTCAGCGGCACGGCCACCACGAGCAGCGCGGCGAGGTACGCGCCGGCCTCGTCCGCGAGCCGGCCCGCCGCGGCGGCGCGCGTCAGCTCCGGCACGACGACCATCCGGAACGCCTGCGCGCCGATCACGATCGCGAGGTAGACGCCGTAGGCGGCGAGAAAGCCGTCGGTCTCGGCCGAGCGCCCGAACTCGCGCGCGAGGATCACGCCGACGGCGGCCGCGGCGCCGCTCACGATCACCGTCGACAGCCCGGTGAGGGCGACGCTTCGGACGGCGTTCCCGCCGGGCGACGGGCTACTCTTGACCGCCATGGCCGCCCATGAAAACACGACGGACACGATGTGGACCGAGGAGCGGGTCGCGGCGCTGCGCGACGAGTACCACGACCTCTACGAGGGCCGCACCTGCCTCGTCACGGGCGCCGACGGCTTCATGGGCTCGCACCTGACCGAGGCGCTCGTCCACCTCGGTGCACGCGTCCACGCCTTCGTCCGCGCCACCTCGAGCGGCGCGCTGAACAACATCGCGCACCTCCGCGGGCAGCTGAAGGTGCACTTCGCCGACCTCACCGACAAGCACTCGATCGACCTCCTCGTACGCCAGGACCTGCTGGAGGCGCCGGACCGGCCCTACGTCTTCCACCTCGGCGCGCAGGCGCACGTCGGCGAGTCGTGGCACCGGCCCTACGAGACGGTGATGGCGAACACGATCGGGACGCTGAACCTGCTCCAGTCGATCGTCGACCACGGGCTCGAGCTGGAGAAGTTCGACACCGCCGGCACGTCGGAGGAGTACGGCAACGTCCGCGAGTCGGTCGCGCACCACCACGACTACGACCACGAGGGCGCGCTGATCCTGCACGAGCGCTCGCCGATCAACCCGAAGTCGATCTACGCGACGGCGAAGGTCGCCGCCGACTTCCTGACGATGAACTACTTCGACGCCTACGGCGTGCCGGGGGTCGTCACGCGGATGTTCAACAACTACGGGCCGCGCCAGAACCCGCGCTACGTCACGGGCACGATCATCACGCAGGCGCTCGAGCGCGAGGAGATCGAGCTGGGAGCGCTCGACCCGCTGCGCGACTTCTGCTTCTGCACCGACGGCGTCCGCGGCCACCTGACCGTCGCCGCCCACGGCGTCGCCGGCGACCACTACGTCTACGGCCAGGGCCGGAACGTCTCGATGGCCGACTGGGCGGCGCTGATCCTGCGCGTCGGCGAGGAGGAGGGCTACTGGCCGAAGGACACGCGCGAGGTCGTCCAGACCGAGGCGCGGCTCCGGCCGGGGTCGAGCGACGTGATGGCGCTGCGCGTCGGCTACGAGAAGCTCCACCGCGAGACGGGCTGGGAGCCGAAGGTCTCGTGGGAGGAGGGCGTCTCGCAGACGATCGCGTGGTACGCCGCCAACCGCGCGAAATGGGTGGGCCGCGTCGACTGGCTCGGCGGCACGCACCCGACGGTGAAGACGCACGTCGAGACCCAGGCCCCGTGAACGTCCTGGTGACCGGGGGCGCCGGGTTCCTCGGCTCGCACCTCGTCGAGCGGATGCGGGCGGACGGGGTCGATCCCTTCGTCGCCCGGCGCGCCGACTACGACCTGACCCGGTGGGACGACGCCACGCGGCTGTTCGCCGACGCGCGGCCGGAGCTCGTGATCCACCTGGCCGCGGAGGTCGGCGGGATCGGCGCGAACCGCGACAACCCCGGCCGCTACTGGTACGCCAACCTGATGATGGGCGTGCACGTGCTCGAGCTGGCACGCGTCCACGGCACCGGCAAGGTGGTCACGCTCGGGACGATCTGCGAGTACCCGAAGTTCACGCCCGTGCCCTTCCACGAGGACGACCTCTGGAACGGCTATCCGGAGGAGACGAACGCGCCGTACGGGATCGCGAAGAAGTCGATCCTCGTCGGCGCGCAGACCTACCGGCAGCAGTACGGGCTGGACGCCATCCACCTGCTCCCCGTCAACCTCTACGGGCCCCGGGACAACTTCGACCTGGAGACGTCGCACGTGATCCCGGCCCTGATCCGGAAGATGCTCGAGGCGCAGGAGCGCGGCGAGGGCGAGATCGTCCTGTGGGGCGACGGCTCCCCCACGCGCGAGTTCCTCTACGTCGAGGACGCCGCCGACGGGGTCTGGCTCGCGGCGCAGCGGTACGACGGCCCGGAGCCGGTGAACCTCGGCAGCGGCGAGGAGATCTCGATCCGCGACCTCGCCGAGCTGATCGCGGAGCTGAGCGGCTACGACGGCGACGTCGCCTGGGACACGTCGAAGCCGAACGGGCAGCCTCGCCGCAGCCTCGACGTGTCGCGCGCCGAGCAGCTGTTCGGGTTCCGCGCGCGGACCCCGTTCCGCGAGGGGCTCGAGCGGACGATCGCCTGGTACCGGGCGCACGCACCGCTGCATGCGGCCTAGCAGCGCGGCCCCGGTCGCGGTTCCCTCCCTCGGCCCGGTCCCGCTCCCGCGCGTGCTGGTGGGGCGCGAGACGGCGGCCGCGCTGGCGCTGCTCGCGCTCGTCCAGTGGGTGGCGATCCTCGCGTTCGCGCTCACCGTCCGCCACAACGGCTGGCTGTACTACCAGGGCGGCGACCAGCTCTGGCACTACACGACGGCGTGGCTCCTCGGCGAGGGCCTCCTGCCGTTCACGACCGTCGGCTACGCCTGGCCGTTCGTGCTCGTGCCGGTCGCGGCGGCGGCCGGGCCGAACCTGCTGGACGGGATGCCCGCGATCGTCCTGCTCCAGGTGCTCGTGCTGCTCCCGGCGGCGCTCGTGGGCGTCTACGCGCTCGGCGCACGGCTGGCCGGACGGGCGGTCGGGCTC
>DATIDD010000062.1:0-45514 GCA_035456465.1 Gaiellaceae bacterium
CGTGCGCGCGGGGCTCGAGCAGCTCCTGGCCACGTTCGAGGGCGTGGAGCTCGTCGGGGCCGCGGCGGACGGCACCGAGGCGGTCGCCCTCTGCGCGGCGGAGCGGCCCGACGTCGTGCTGATGGACCTCGAGATGCCCGGCCTCGACGGGATCGGCGCCACGGAGCGGATCGCGGCGGAGTCGCCGGAGACGCAGGTCGTGGTGCTGACGTCCTTCTCCGACCGGGAGCGGATCCTGCGCGCGCTCGACGCCGGCGCCGTCGGCTACCTGCTGAAGGACGCGACGCCCGAGGAGCTCGAGCATGCGATCCGGGCGGCCGCGCGCGGCGAGTCGCCGCTCGACCCGAAGGCGGCACGGGCGCTCCTCTCCTCTCGCCGCGCGCCGGAGCCGGGGGGACAGCTGTCGGAGCGCGAGCGGGAGGTGCTCGCGATGGTGGTCGAGGGGCTGCAGAACAAGCAGATCTCGCGCCGCCTCGGGATCAGCGAGAAGACCGTGAAGGCCCATCTCACGAGCGTGTTCCGGGCGATCGGCGTGACCGACCGGACGCAGGCGGCGCTGTGGGCCGAGCGGAACGGCATCGGCGGCCGGGGCGGGTCGTAGGACCAAGATCCGATTGCGTCCGGGCCCCCGCGGCGGCGATCGTTGCGGCATGAGGATCCTGCTCGCAGCGGCCGCGGCGCTCCTGGCGCTCGCGGCGCCCGGCGTCGCGCAGGCCGACGACGACGAGGCCCGCGACCGCGCGCGTTGCGCGGGGGGCACGGCGGAGCTCCGCGTCCGCGCGGACGACGGCCGGCTCGAGGTCGAGCTGCGCGTCGACGCCTCGCGGCGTGCCGGAACGGTGCGCGTCGTCCTCCTCCACGAGCGGGCGCTCGTCCATCGCGGCACGGGGCGCGCCGGTCGCTATCGCCTGCGCCGCACGGTGCCGGACTGGCCGGGACGCGAGACGCTGACGGCGAGGGTCTCGACCGCGCGGCGCGGCACCTGCACGCTCGTCGTCACGGTCTGAGAGGCCGGATAGGCTCGCGCCGTGCTTCGGACCGTCGCCGCGACGCGCTACGTGACGCCGCTGCGCGAGGGCGGCTCGCTCCCGGCACTCGTCGAGGCGGACGACGACGGGCTGTACGTGCTCAAGTTCAGGGGCGCAGGCCAGGGGCGGAAGGCGCTCGTCGCCGAGGTCGTCGCCGGCGAGCTGGCGCGGGCGCTCGGGCTGCCCGTCCCGGAGCTCGTGCTCGTCGAGCTCGACCCGGCGATCGGCCGCGCCGAGCCCGACCCCGAGATCCAGGACCTGCTGCTCGCGAGCGCCGGCCTCAACCTCGGCGTCGACTTCCTCCCCGGCGCGCTGGCCTTCAACCCGGCGGCCGAGCCGGCTCCCGACCCCGAGCAGGCCGCGGACGTCGTCTGGTTCGACGCGCTCGTGACGAACGTCGACCGCACGCCGCGGAATCCGAACCTGCTCTGGTGGCACCACCGGCTGTGGCTGATCGACCACGGCGCCGCGCTCTACTTCCACCACGGCGCCGCGCACCCCGTCGACCACGAGCGCGGCCGCTTCGAGTCGATCCGCGACCACGTGCTGCTCCCGTACGCGGCGTCGGTGGCGGCGGCCGACACGAGGCTCGCGCCGCGCGCGGCCGGGCAGGTCGAGGCGGTCGCAGGCGCGATCCCCGACGCGTGGCTCGACGGCGACGACCGCGGGGTCTACGCCGACTACCTGCGGCGGCGGCTCGAGGCGCCGCGCGCGTTCGCCGAGGAGGCGGAGGCGGCGCGTGGATAGCCCGTTCTCGTACGCGGTGCTCCGGCTCGTCCCGCGCGTCGAGCGCGGGGAGCGGATCAATGTCGGCGCGGTCGTCTACTGCCGGCCGCGCCGCTACCTCGCGGCGCAGACGGGCCTCGACGAGGCGCGGGCGCGCGCGCTGTGGCCCGACCTCGACCTCGACGAGGTGCGCGCGCACCTCGCCGCCGTGGAGCGCATCGCCGAAGGCCAGGAGGGCGCAGGCCCGATCGCGGCGCTCGACCTCGACGCGCGCTTCCACTGGCTCGTCGCCCCGTCGAGCACGATCATCCAGCCCTCGCCGGTTCACACGGGCGTCTGCGACGATCCGCAGGAGCAGCTCGACCGGCTGTTCGCGGAGCTCGTCCGCGCCCCCTGAGCGCGGGCGTTTCTTTACAGCTTTCGAACAGGAAACCGGTTTCGACGCCGGCCGGCGGGGCGATCACGGGTCGCTTATGGCTGCTCCGCGTCCTCTCGCCGAGCCGGCGCCTGCGCCGGTCTGGGTGTGCATCCCGACCTACGACGAGGCCGAGAACGTCGTGCCGCTCGTCACGTCCGTCGTGGGCGAGCTGGAGCGGGCCGGTCTCGACGGCCACGTCCTCGTCATCGACGACGACTCGCCCGACGGCACCGGTGCGATCGCGGAGGAGCTCGCCCGCCGCGAGCCCCGGGTCTCGGTCCTCCATCGGCGCGAGAAGCAGGGACTCGGCCCGGCGTACCGCGACGGCTTTCGCCGCGCGCTCGACGCCGGCGCGGCGGCCGTCGTCGAGATGGACTGCGACTTCTCGCACGACCCGGCCGCGGTCCCGGCCCTCGTGTCGGCGACCGCCGACGCCGATCTCGCGATCGGGTCGCGCTACGTGGAGGGCGGCGGGATCTCGCGCTGGGGGCTCGCCCGCCGCGCGATCAGCCGGGCCGGGTGCTGGTACGCACGGACCGTGCTCGGGCTCCCCGTCCGCGACCTGACGGGCGGCTTCAAGTGCTTCCGCCGGCCGGTGGTCGAGCAGGTCGCCGCCGGCGGCACCCGCGCCGCGGGGTACGGGTTCCAGATCGAGACGACGTTCCGCGCGCACGAGCGGGGGTTCGAGGTCGTCGAGGTGCCGATCCGGTTCACCGACCGCGGCGCCGGCAAGAGCAAGATGAGCTGGCGGATCGCGGTCGAGGCGGCACTGCTCGTCCTGCGTCTCCGGCTCGGCCGGCTCGGGAGGGCACGCAGGTGAGGGCGACGGCGACGCAGCTCGCCCGCTACTGCGGCGTCGGGGCCTCCGGGTACGGCGTCAACCTCGCCGTCTCGGCGTTCGGGCTGACGGTGCTCGGCCTCCCGGTGGCGGCGGCCGCCACGCTCGCGTTCTGCGTCGCCGCGACGGGCAACTTCCTGCTCAACCGCCGCTGGACGTTCGCCAGCCGCGACCGCCGGCTGGCACGCCAGGGTGGCCGCTTCCTCGTCGCGAGCCTCGCGACGCTCGGGTGCGGCCTCGCCCTGCTCGGGCTGCTGGTCTCGGCCGGCCTTCCCGAGCTGACGGCGCAGGCGGCGAGCGTCGCCGCGGCGACGCCGGTCGGCTTCGCGCTCAATCGCCGCTGGACGTTCGCCCCGCGGGAAGCCCTCGCCCGGTGACACCACTCGTCGTCTTCGTCGTCCTCGCGTCGCTCGTGCTCGCCGCCGTCGCGACGACGACGCTCGTCTGGATGCTGTGGGCGTGGCGGACGCCGGAGGGCTTCGACGACATCCGCTTCCCGGCCACCGCCGCGCGCCCGTCGCGCTCGTTCTCGCTGATCGTCCCGGCGCGCCACGAGGAGCGCGTGCTGGAGGTCACGCTGGACCGGCTCGCCGCCCTGCGGCACCACGCCTTCGAGATCCTCGTCGTCGTCGGCCACGACGACCCGGGGACGAAGACCGTGGCGGAAGCCGTCGCCGCGCGCGAGCCGCACGTCCGCGTCCTCGTCGACCACAGCGAGGAGAAGAACAAGCCGAAGGCCCTGAACACCGCGCTGCCGGCCTGCCGCGGCGAGGTCGTCGGCGTCTTCGACGCCGAGGACGACGTGCACCAGGACCTCCTCCACCGCGTCGACCAGTGTCTCGACGCGACGGACGCGGACGTCGTCCAGGGCGGCGTGCAGCTGATGAACTACCGCTCGAGCTGGTACTCGCTCCGGAACGTCCTCGAGTACTACTTCTGGTTCAAGAGCAGGCTCCACTTCCAGGCCCACGCCGGGTTCATCCCGCTCGGCGGGAACACGATCTTCGTCCGCCGCGAGCTGATCGAGCGCGTCGGAGGCTGGGACCCGGAGTGCCTGGCGGAGGACTGCGACCTCGGCGCGCGGCTGAGTGCCGAGGGGGCCCGCACGGTGGTCGCGTACGACTCGGTGCTGACGACGCGGGAGGAGACGCCGGACACGCTGCGCGGCCTCGCGCGCCAGCGCACACGCTGGAACCAGGGGTTCCTCCAGGTGCTGCGCAAGCCGCACTGGCGCCGACTGCCGCTCCGCCAGCGGACGCTCGCCTTCTACACGCTCGCCTCGCCGTTCTTCCAGGCCTTCGCGGGCGTCCTGATCCCGATCTCGCTCGCGACCGCCGTCGCGCTTGCGGTGCCGGTGCCCCTCGCGCTGCTCTCGTTCCTCCCGGCCGTGCCGCTGCTGATGATCCTCACGGTCGAGGGCGCCGGCCTCCGCGAGTTCTGCCGTGAGTACGGCGAGCCGGCACGGCTCCGCGACTACGCGAAGCTCGTGCTCGGCGCGGGGCCGTACCAGCTCGTGCTCGCGCTGGCCGCCGTCCGCGCCGTCGTCCGCGAGCTCGTCGGCCGCCGCGACTGGCACAAGACGAGCCACGCCGGCGCCCATCTCTCCGTCGAGCCGGCCGCACGCGCGGGTGACGGCCGGTGACGGGCGCAACCCTCGAGCGCGAGCGCGCGCCCGAGCTGAGGCGGGCGCCCGCTCCGACCCCGCTGCCGTCGCCGCCGTCGCCGCGGCGCATGCGCGCGCCCGAGCGGCGCCGGTGGGAGCGCGTGCTCCCGGCGGGACTCGTCGGCCTGCTCGTCGGCGCGCTCGCCGTCGTGCACGCGCTCGGGATGTCGTCCTCGCCGGCGTGGTTCGACGACGAGGGGACGTACGTCTCGCAGGCGTGGGCCGTCCAGACCTTGCAGGAGCTCGCGCCGTACACGTACTGGTACGACCACCCACCGCTCGGGTGGCTGCTGATCGCGGCGTGGACGTGGCCGACGCAGGCGTTCGACCGGACGTGGTCCGTCGTCGCCGGACGCGAGCTGATGCTGGTCGTCCACGTCGTCTCGTGCCTGCTCGTCTACGTGCTCGCACGCCGGCTGGGGCTGCGCCGCGGCTTCGCCGCGCTCGCCGTGGGGCTGTTCTCGCTGTCCCCGCTCGCGTTGCACTACCAGCGGATGGTGCTGCTGGACAACATCGCCGTGGCGTGGCTGCTCGCCGCGTTCGCGCTCGCCGCCTCTCCGAGCCGGCGCCTCGCGGCGATCGCCGGGAGCGGGGCGTGTTTCGCCGCGGCCGTGCTGTCGAAGGAGACGACGCTCCTCGTGCTCCCGGCGTTGCTCGTCCACGTCTGGCTGCACGCCGACCCGCGGACCCGCGCCGTCTGCCTCGCCGTCTTCGGCTCGCTGTTCGCGCTCGTCGTCGGCTTCTACCCGCTCTACGCGACGCTGAAGGGAGAGCTGGTGCCGGGCGAGGGCCACGTCAGCCTGGCCGACGCGATCTCGTTCCAGCTGTTCACGCGGGCCTCGAGCGGCGCCGTGTGGGACCCCGGCAGCGACGCCTACGCGATCGTGCGCAGCTGGCTGCGGCTCGATCCGTGGCTCCCCATCGTGGGCGGCTCGGCGGCCGTGCTCCTGCTTCCGGCGCGCCGGCTGCGCGGCGTCGCGCTGGCGCTCGTGCTCCCGGCCGTGATGCTGCTGCGGCCGGGGTACCTGCCGATTCCGTACGTCATCGCGCTGCTCCCCTTCGCGGCCCTCGCGGCGGCCGCCCTCCTCGACCGGGCGTGGCGCGCCCCTCGCCTCGGCCCCGCGGCCACTGCTACGGCGCTCGTGCTCGGGGGGATCCTCGTCGTGCCCGCATGGGCGTCGTCGCTCGAGCGGCGGATAAGGCCGGAGGCGCCTTCGCCGGCGGCCCGGGCGGCGACCTGGGCCGAGGCTCACGTCCCGCATCGCGACCGGCTGATCGTCGACAACACGGTGTGGGTCGACCTCGTCGAGCGCGGATTCCCGGCGAGGAACGTCGTCTGGTTCTGGAAGCTCGACCTCGACCCCGGCGTCTCCGACCTGTACCCGGGCGGCTACCGCGACTTCGACTACGTGCTGTCGTCCGAGATCATGCGCGCGTCGGAGCAGGCGCCGGTGACGCGGCGTGCGATCGAGCGCTCGTGCCTGGTCGCGCGGTTCGGGCGCGGCGACACGCGCGTCGAGGTGCGTCGGATCGTCGCCTCGGAGGATCCGCCGGCGCGCTGTCCGGCGGCGCGCGCCCGCTAGCCGGCCGGCTTGCGCAGGTAGACGAGCCAGTACACGGCGCCGACCATCAGCGCCCCGCCGATGACGTTTCCGATCGTGACCGGGAGCAGGTTGTCGACGAGGAAGTTGCCCCAGGTGAGGTTCCCGGTGTCGACCGCGGGGTCGAGGCCGGCGACGAAGGCGTCGTCCGACTTCACGAGCAGCCCCATCGGGATGAAGAACATGTTCGCGACGCTGTGCTCGAAGCCGGCCGCGACGAAGGCGGCGATCGGCGGGATCACGGCGAGGATCTTGTCCGTCGTCGTCCGGGCGCCGTAGGTGAGCCAGACGGCGAGGCAGACGAGCGCGTTGCAGAGCGCGCCGAGCGCGATCGCCTGCACGAAGCCGAGGCCGGTCTTTCCGTTCGCGATCGACAGCGCTGCCGCGCCGACCTGGCCGCCGCCGAACTCGTACTGCTTCCCGAGGAAGACGAGCAGCACCGTCCCGAACGCACCGACGAAGTTGCCGAGGTAGACGAGCCCCCAGTTGCCGAACATGCGCACGGTCGAGACGCGGCGGCTGGCCCATGCCATCACGATCAGGTTGTTGCCGGTGAAGAGCTCGGCGCCCGCGACGACGACGAGGATCAGGCCGAGCGTGAAGGCGAGCCCTGCGAGCAGGCGCACGACGCCGTAGGGCAGCTCGGCCCCGCCGGCGGCGACGGTGGTCGCGAACACGGCGCCGAGCGCGATGAACGCGCCCGCGAGAATCGCGAGCACGAACACGTTCAGCGGGTGCATGGCGGCCTTCGTCACGCCGAGCGTCGCGGCCTTGCGCGCCACCTCGGGCGGCGGGATCGCGTCGAGCCCGGCGGGGGTGAAGCCGGCTGCGGGCGCGGGGGGCGCGCCGTCGGGGTGCGGGGTGATCGTGGTCATGCCTTCTCCATTCGGACGGCGCACGCCTTGTACTCGCCGGTACCCGTGCGCGGATCCATCGCGTCGTTCGTGAGCCAGTTCGCGTTCGCCTCGGCCCAGTGCAGCGCCATCCAGACGACGCCGGGGAGCACGCGCTCGCCGACGACGGAGCGGGCGACGAGCGAGCCGCGGCGGCTCGTCAGGCGCACCGGGTCGCCGTCGGCGATCCCCAGCGCGCCCGCGTCCTCCGGGTTGACCTCGACGAATGCCTCCTCCTGCTTCTCCACCACGGCCGGGACGCGGCGCGTCATCGACGAGGTGTTGTAGTGGTACAGCGTCCTGCCGGTGGAGAGCAGCAGCGGGTACTCCGCGTCGGGCTCCTCCACCGGGGGGTGCCAGTCGACGCAGTGGAAGAGGCCGCCGCCCTCGCGCGCCGGGCCGCCGACGTGCAGGAACGGCGTGCCTGGGTGCCCGGGCTCGGGGCACGGCCACTGGACGCCGTTCTCCTCCAGCGCCGCGTAGTCCATCCCGGCCCACGGCGGCGCCAGGCTGCGGAACTCGTCCCAGACCTCCTCCGGCGAGCCGTAGTCCCAGCCCGCGCCCATCGCGTTCGCGAGCGCCTGGAGGATCTGCCAGTCGGGCTTGGCCTCGCCCGGCGAGGGCACCGCCGCGCGGACGCGGCTGACGCGCCGCTCGGTGTTCGTGAACGTGCCGTCCTTCTCCGCGAACGAGCCCGCGGGCAGCACCACGTCGGCGTAGCGGCGCGCCGTCTCGTGGAGGAAGAGGTCCTGGCAGACGAGGAAGTCGAGCTTGCCGAAGCCGTCGAGCACGTGGCTCGCGTTCGGGTCGCTGTGCGCCGGGTCCTCGCCGACGAGCAGCATCCCGTGGATCCGCCCGTCGTGCATCCCCGCGACCATCTGGTCGAGGCGCAGGCCCGGCGTCTCCGGCACCTGGACGCCCCACGCGGCGGAGAACTTCGCCCGGCTCTCGGCCGACTCGACGGGCTGGTAGCCGGGGAGGTAGAGCGGGTTGCAGCCGGAGTCGGCGGCGCCCTGGACGTTGTTCTGGCCGCGCATCGCGTAGAGGCCCGTCGACGCGTAGCCGAGGTGGCCGGTGGCGAGGACGAGGTTCGCGAGCGCCCAGACGTTCTCGACCGCGTGCGCGTGCTCGGTGATCCCGAGCGTGTAGAAGATCTGCGCCCTCGGCTCGCGCGCGTACTCGCGGGCGGTCTCGCGGATCGCCTCGGCGGGGACGCCGGTGACGCGCTCGGCCTCCTCCGGCGTGTACGCCTCGACGTGCTCGCGGATCTCGTCTGCGCCCTCGGTGTGGTCGCGGACGTAGTCGGCGTCCTCGAGCCCCTCCGCGAAGATCACGTGGAGCATCGCGTTCAGCAGCCACACGTCGGTGCCCGGCCTGAGCTGGAGGTGCCGCGTCGCGAGCTTCGTCAGCCAGATCGCGCGCGGGTCGGCGACGACGAGCGTGGCGCCCTCCCGCACCGCCTGCTTCATCCGCAGCGCCGCCACCGGGTGCGCCTCCGTCGTGTTCGAGCCGATCACGAACAGGAAGCGGGCGTCCTCGACCTCCGGGAGGGAGTTGGTGCTGGCGCCTCTGCCGAACGACCTGACCAGGCCGTAGAGGGTCGGGGCGTGTCAGGTGGCCTCGCACGACTGGATCGAGTTCGTCTCGAACCGCGTGCGGCCCAGCTTCTGGGTGAGGAAGTTCTCCTCCATCGTCAGCCGCGCGGAGGCGACGACGCCGAGCGCCTGCGGGCCGTGGCGCCGCTTCACCTCCAGCAGGCCGGCGGCGGCCCTGTCGAGCGCCTGCTCCCAGGTGGCGGGGTGGAGCTCGCCGTCGGCGCCGCGGACGAGCGGCTCGGTCAGGCGGTCGGGGTGGTGGACGAAGCCGTAGGCGAAGCGGCCCTTGACGCAGAGCTCGCCGTCGTTCGGCGCGTAGCCGCGCCGTGACGTGACCTTGACGATCCGCTGCGTCACCGGGTCGACGTTGAGGTCGAGCTGGCAGCCGACGCCGCAGTACGGGCAGGTCGTCCGCACCTTCGTGAGCTCGCGCTCGGGCGTGCCGTTCGCCTGCTTCTCGTAGATCGCGCCGGTCGGGCAGACCGAGAGGCAGCCGCCGCAGAGCTCGCACTCGGTGTCGAGCCAGGAGAAGCCGTGGGTGGGGACGACGCGCGCGTCGGCGCCGCGGCCCTCGATCCCGAGCGCGCCGCAGCCCATCACCTCGCGCGTGTAGCGGACGCAGCGGGCGCAGAGGATGCACGCGTCGGGGTCGTAGCCGAGCAGGCCGTTGCGGTCGGCGTACGGCGCACGGGGCGTGTCGGGGAGGACGAGCGGCGGCGAGGCCTGCTCGGCGGCGGCGAGGTCGAGCAGCTCGTTCGGGCGGCCGCCGGGCGAGGGGGAGAGGTGCTCGCTGAGGAGCATCTCCGTGAGCGTCTTGCGCAGGCCGGCGGTGGCGCCGTTCGTGGACACGGCCATGCCGTCGGCCACGCGTGTCGCGCAGGCGGGGACGGGCCGCGACTGGCCTTCCACCTCGACGAGGCAGAGCCGGCAGCCGCCGTAGGGCTCGAGCTTGTCGTCGTGGCAGAGGGTCGGGACGTCGGCGCCCTCGCGGCGGAGCGCGTCGAGGAGCAGCTCGCCCTCGCGCGCCTCGATCTCTCGCCCATCGAGCAGGAGCTTCACGCGGCCTCCCCGAGCGGCTCGAACAGCTCCGGCCAGTGGCGCATCGCGGCCCGGAAGGGCAGGGGCGCGGTCTGCCCGAGCCCGCAGATCGACGCCCGCTCCATCACGAGCAGCCAGGCGTCGACCTCCTGCCGCGTCATCGCCGCGCGGCCGTGCTGCAGCTCCTCCGCGACGTGGTGTAGCGCGCGGTTGCCGATCCGGCACGGCGTGCACTTCTGGCACGACTCCTCGGCGAAGAAGCGCATCGTCTCCGCGAGCAGCCGCAGGACCGGGTAGCGCCGCGGGAACACCTGCACCGCGGCCGAGCCGACCGAGCCGCACCACGGCCGCAGCGCCTCGTCGCTCATCGGCAGGTCGAGCGCGTCCGGCGGAAGGATCCCGCTCGCGGCGCCGCCGGGGACGATCGCGCCGATCGGCTCGGTCGGGCCGCCGGCGTAGACGTCGACGAGTTCGCGCAGGGTGGTGCCGCACGGCGCCTCGTAGCAGCCGGGTCGCACGACCGTCCCGGAGACGGAGAAGAGGCGCACGCCGCGCTCGCCGTTCACGCCGAGGCCGGCGAACCAGGCGCCGCCGTGTCGCAGGATCGCGGGCACGTGGGCGAGCGTCTCGACGTTGTTCACGAGCGTCGGACGGCCGAGGTAGCCGCGCTGCGCGGGGTACGGGGGCCGGAGGCGCGGCATCGGCCGGCGCCCCTCCATCGACTCGAGCAGCGCGCTCTCCTCGCCGCAGATGTACGAGCCGGCGCCGACGGCGAGCTCGATCGTCTTCCCGTCCAGCAGCCCCGCCTCGCGCAGCTCGCCGAGTGCCGCGAGCAGGCGCTCGCGCGCCCGGCCGTACTCCCCGCGCAGGTAGACGTGCGCCTCCGTCGCCTCGAGCACGCGCATCGCGACGAGCAGCCCCTCGAGCAGCAGGTACGGCCGGCGCTCCAGCACGTACCGGTCCTTGAACGTCCCGGGCTCGCCCTCGTCGGCGTTGACGACCACCACGCGCGGGCCCGGCTCCGCGAGCACGGCGGCCCACTTGCGGACGGTGGGGAAGCCCGCGCCGCCGAGGCCGCGCAGGCCCGACGCCTCGAGCTCGGCGAGCACGCGCTCGGGCGCGACCGTCAGGCCCTCGAAGGCACCGTAGCCGGCGAGCGTCTGGTCGCTGCGCGCGAGCCCGAGCGACGGGCCGTCGTCGCACGCGTGCTCGACCGGGACGAGCGGCTCGTCGCCGCGCTGTGCGAACGGCGCCAGGTCGCAGTGCCCCAGGCACGCGGCCGCGATCGCGTCTCCGTGCTCCCGCTCGCGCGCGAGCAGGTCGCGGGCGCCGAGGCAGTCGCAGACGGGGCCGGTGCAGACACGGACGACGTCCGCGGGGGCGCCGAGGTAGGCGTAGGCCGAGGCGACGTCGGCGACCTCGCCGCGCCGCAGGCCCATGTGGTCGGCGAGCGCGTCGGCGAGCGCCGGCGTCACCGGCCCGGCCTCGCGGCGGAGCCGGCCGAGATTGTCGAGCAGCGCCGTCCGCGGGCGCGGGAGCGTCGGGATCGGCGGAGCTTCGGCCACGGCCCAAGCGTCGCCCGGCCGCCGCGCGCGGGCATCCGTACATCCCCGCGCCGGGGTCGCGGGCCGTCCCCGGAACCGGCAGCGGAGGTCTCCGTCAGCGCGACGGCCGCGCCGCTGCGAACAGGTAGTAGACGAGGAGGCCCACGATCGGCAGCACGAGCAGCACGACGAGCCACAGCGCCTTGCCGCCGGCCCCCAGGTCGCGGCGGCGGAAGACGTCGATCGCGCCGACCACCCAGGCGATCGCCCAGGCCGCGACGGCGGCGACCGCGAGCAGCGTCCCGAACGTGTACGCGAGCGGGAGCATCCGCGCGAACCTACCGCCTGCGCCGCCGCTGCGTGTGGCGTACGCGATTCCCCGGATGGTCGGTGAGGCGAGACCGGCGAGCTTCAGGCCAGAGGGCGCGACAGCCGCGCCGCGCCCCGCACGACCAAGGAGGTCAGGATGGCCATCCTCGAACGGACCACGGTGTTCGAGGCTCCGGGACGCCCAGGCAGCCCGGTGGAGCTCAAGCCGCGGTACGAGAACTTCATCGGGGGCCACTGGGTCGCCCCGATCAAGGGCGCCTACAGCGAGAACCTCACCCCGGTGACGGGCGAGCCCTTCACCGAGGTGGCGCGCTCGACGCCGGAGGACGTCGACCTCGCCCTCGACGCGGCGCACGCCGCGAAGACGTTGTGGGCGGAGAGCTCGACGACGGAGCGCGCCCACGTGCTCAACCTGATCGCGGACGCGATCGAGGAGCACCGCGAGCTGCTCGCGGTCGCCGAGAGCTGGGAGAACGGCAAGCCCGTGCGCGAGACGCTGAACGCGGACATCCCGCTCGCCGCCGACCACTTCCGCTACTTCGCGGGCGCGATCCGCGCCGAGACCGGGTCGATCTCGGAGATCGACAAGGACACGATCGCGTACCACTTCCACGAGCCGCTCGGCGTCGTCGGTCAGATCATCCCGTTCAACTTCCCGCTGCTGATGGCGGCATGGAAGCTGGCGCCTGCCCTCGCGGCCGGCAACACGGTGGTGCTCAAGCCGGCGAGCCCGACGCCGTGGTCGATCCTCAAGCTCATGGAGCTGATCGAGGACATCGTCCCGGCGGGCGTGATCAACGTCGTCAACGGGCCGGGAGCCGAGATCGGCAAGGCCCTCGCGACGAGCAAGCGGATCGCGAAGATCGCCTTCACGGGCGAGACCGTGACCGGGCGCCTGATCATGCAGTACGCCGCGCAGAACATCATCCCGTCGACGACGGAGCTCGGCGGCAAGTCGCCGAACATCTTCTTCGCCGACGTGATGGCCGCGGACGACGAGTTCCTCGACAAGGCGATCGAGGGCCTCGTCCTCTACGCGTTCAACAAGGGCGAGGTCTGCACGTGTCCGTCCCGGGCGCTGATCGAGGAGTCGATCTACGAGCCCTTCATGAAGCGCTGCCTCGAGCGGATCGCCAAGATCCGCCAGGGCAACCCGCTCGACCTCGAGACGCAGCTCGGCGCCCAGGTGTCGACCGCGCAGCTCGAGAAGATCGAGAAGTACGTGAAGATCGGGCTCGAGGAGGGCGCGGAGCTGCTGATCGGCGGCCATCGCAACGTCCTCGAGGACGAGCTCGCCGGCGGCTACTACTTCGAGCCGACGGTGTTCAAGGGCACGAACGACATGCGGATCTTCCAGGAGGAGATCTTCGGTCCGGTGCTCGCCGTCACCACGTTCAAGGACGAGGCCGAGGCGCTCGCGATCGCGAACGACACGCTGTACGGCCTCGGCGCGGGCGTGTGGACGCGCGACACCGCGAAGGCCTTCCGGATGGGCCGCGGGATCCAGGCCGGCCGGGTGTGGACGAACTGCTACCACCTCTATCCGGCCCATGCCGCCTTCGGCGGCTACAAGGTCTCGGGCGTCGGTCGGGAGAACCACAAGATGATGCTCGACCACTACACCCAGACCAAGTGCCTGCTCGTCTCCTACGACCCCAAGCCGCTGGGGCTGTTCTAGCGGCATGACGGCGGTCACGGCACCGAAGGTCGTCGCCACCGAGGCCGCGCTCGCGGAGCTCGGACGCCTGAAGGCCGAGCACGGACCGTTGTCGCTGTTCCTGTCGGGGGGCTGCTGCGACGGCAGCTCCCCGATGTGCTTCCCGGAGGGCGACCTGCCCCCCGGGCCGGGGGACGTGCTGCTCGGGGAGGTCGCCGGCGTGCCGTTCTACGTCGACGGCGAGCAGTACGAGCGCTGGCGGCGGCCCGCGCTGACGCTGGACGTGGGGGAGGGCGAGGGCTCGGGGTTCTCGCTCGAGGGGCTCCACGGGCTGCACTTCGAGGTCGACTCCTGCCCCGTCTGAGCTCGCGGCGCACGGCGCACGTGGCTCAGAGCCACAAGCCCGGAGCCGCCACGATCATGGCGAGGGAGTACGCCGCGAGAAGTGCGCAAGTGGCTCAGAGCCACAAGGTCGTCACCGGCGCTCGAGGAGCGCCTCGAGCCGCTCGAGGTCCTTCCCGTTCGCGTGGCGCATCGCGGCGGCCATGATGGGCCCCGCCGGCTTCGAGCAGCCCGCCGGCCCGCCGCGTACCAGGCTGGCGGCGTTGCCGGGGTCGGCGGCGTACGCGGCGCCCTCGTCGCGCGGGCGCCCGATCTCGATCTCGGTCACGACGTCGACGGGCATCGTCGCCTGCCTCCGACGTCCCCCGGGGTCCGGCGGTTGGAGCTCGCGGCTCAGAGCCACGAACGTCTCTCAGGCGACCGGCGCGACGCGGTTCCCGGCGCCCGGGAGTTCGTGGCTCTGAGCCACTTTGCGCCGTTCGCGCTAGGGTCGCGGCGTGTGCTTCGAGCTCGACTCGTCGCCGCCGATCCCCGTCCTCCGAGGGGCCGCCGTCTCGCACGACGAGCTCGTGCTCGAGGCCGCCGACGGGAACCGCTTCGCCGCCTTCGCCGCGACGCCCGACGAGCCGAACGGCGCCGGCGTCGTCGTGCTCCCCGACGTCCGCGGGCTGTACCGCTTCTACGAGGAGCTGGCGCTGCGCCTCGCCGAGCGCGGGTACGCGGCGGTCGCGATCGACTGGTTCGGCCGAACCGCCGGCGTCGGGGAGCGGGACGACGAGTTCCCGTACATGGATCACGTCGCGCAGACGACGCAGGAGGGGATCCAGGCCGACGTCGGCGCGGCGGTGGCGCAGCTCCGCGCCTCGTGCACCGCGGTCTTCACCGTCGGCTTCTGCTTCGGCGGCCGGCACTCCTGGCTCGCCGCCGCCGCCCACGAGCTCGCGGGCGCGGTCGGCTTCTACGGCAACCCGGCTCCCGGCCGCGACGGCTCGCCCGGCCCGACCGCCCGCGCCGCCGAGCTCAGGGCGCCGATCCTCGCGCTGATGGCCGGCGACGACCGGAACATCACGCCCGACGTCGTGGGCGCGTTCGAGGACGCGCTGAGCGCCGCGGGGGTCGAGCACGAGGTCGTCACCTACGAGGGCGCGCCGCACAGCTTCTTCGACCGCAGGCAGGACGAGCACGCCGACGCGTCCGACGACGCGTGGCGGCGCGTCCTCGCCTTCCTCGAGCAGCGCCGCTGAGCGGTGCGCGCGCGTTGACACGGCGGCGGAGGCGCGGGACGATGCGCGCGCGGCGGCCGGCGGCGCCGACGGCCGGAGCGGGGGCGCGCACGCGGCGGACGTGCACCAGAAAGGGGAGATCATGAGGAGACTCGCCCTCGTCCTCGCGGCAGCGCTTGGCGCGGCCGTCCTCGTGCCCGCGGCGGGTGCGGAGGTTGCTGTCAACCTGAAGGTGCCGCTGGAGGACTTCGTCGTCGAGGTGCCGTGCGCGAACGGCGGCGCCGGCGACGTGTTCGAGCTCCACGGCGACCTGCACGTGCTCATCGCCGAGACGACCTCGGCCTCGGGCGGGATCGTCTCGGTCGCGCACTTCCAGCCCATGGGCGTGTACGGAATCGGCACGTCCGGAACGGTCTACCGCGGCACCGGCGTGAACCAGGGGGTCGACACCTTCACGGGCGGCGCGATCGGGTCCACGTTCATCAACAACTTCCGGATCATCGGCGCCGGCCCTGGGAACAATCTGCTCGTCCACGACACGATCCACGTCACACTCGACGCGAACGGCGTCGTCCGCGCGACGGTCGAGATCTCGAGCGTCGACTGCCGCTGACGGCGGCGCGGCGGGAGCCGGCCCGGCGCCGGCTTCCGCCGCGGGCCGAACGGGCACTGTGCTGGGGTGACGACCCCGCCGGTCGCGCCGCCGCCGCGCGTCGCGTTCCGCGCGCTCCAGGGCCTCGGCGCGACCGCGGCCGATAAGCGGGGGACGCGCTCGCGGAGCTGCTGCAGGGGTGGTCGCCGGACGCGAACCCGGAGGTCCGAGCGCTGCTCGACCGTGTCGCACGGGGCTTTCGGGAGCACGCCGCCCGTGCGGCCGCGCTGACGGGCTCGCGGCGGCGGCGGACGCCGAGCGCCGCGCGCAGCAGCCGTGAACCGCCCGCCGCCGGTGCGGGCATCCGCACGCGCGAACGCGGGGCGGCTTCCTTTCCGGGACACCTGGCCGCTGCGACGGTTCGGTCACACCGTCTGCCACTTCGCCACAGGAGAACCGATGACCACCCTCACCCTCACCCCCGAGCTCCGCGCCGAGGAGCTCCGCACCCGCATCGCCGGCGCCGTCGTCTGCCCCACGGACGAGGGCTGGGACGAGGCGCGCCTCGCCTGGAACCTGCACGCCGACCAGCGCCCGGCCGCGGTCGTCCACGCCGAGTCGGCCGAGGACGTCGCCGCCGTCGTCACGTACGCCCGCAGCCGCGGCTACCGCGTCGCCCCGCAGGGCACCGGCCACTTCGCCGGCGCGCTCGGCGCGCTCGACGACGAGACGATCCTGCTCAAGACCGACCGCATGCGCGCCGTCGAGATCGACGCGCCGAACGCCCGTGCCCGGGCCGAGGCCGGCGTCGTCTGGCAGCAGGTCGTGGACGCAGCGGCGCCGCACGGGCTCGCCGCCCTCCACGGGTCGGCGCACGACGTCGGCGTCGTCGGCTACTCGCTCGGCGGCGGCATCGGCTGGTACGCGCGCAAGCTCGGGCTGGCCGCCAACAGCGTCGTCGCCTTCGAGGTCGTCACCGCCGACGGCCGCATCGTGCGCGCCGACGCGACCCACGAGCCGGAGCTCTTCTGGGCGCTCCGCGGCGGCGGCGGCAGCTTCGGCATCGTCACCGCGATCGAGTTCGCGCTGTACCCGATCACGGAGGTCTACGCGGGCGCGCTCTTCTGGCCGGTCGAGCGTGCGCCGGAGATCCTCCGCGCGTACCGCCGCTGGGCCGACGAGCAGCCGGACGAGGTCACCTCGTGCGGCCGCCTGATGCAGTTCCCGCCGCTCCCGGAGCTGCCGGAGCATCTGCGCGGCCGCTCCTTCGTGCTCGTCGAGGCCGTCGCCCTCGGCGGCGAGGCCGACGGCGAGGCCGCGCTCGCGCCCCTCCGCGAGCTCGGCCCCGAGCTCGACACGGCGGCGCTCGTGCCGGCCCCGTCGATCACGACGCTCCACATGGACCCGCCGCAGCCGGTGCCCGGCATCGGCGACGGGACGATGCTGACGGAGCTCACCGACGAGACGGTCGACGCGCTCGTCGCGGCCGCCGGCGCCGGGTCGGGCTCGACGCTCGTCTCCGTCGAGCTGCGGCAGCTCGGCGGGGCGCTCGCCCGCCCGACCGCCGAGAACGGCGTCACCGCGTCGCTCGAGGGCGCCTACGCGCTGTACGCCGTCGGCATGGCGGCCTCGCCCGAGATGGCGGCGGCGGCCTCGGCCGACATCGATCGCGTTCGCGAGGCGGTCGGCCCGTGGGAGGCCGCGCGGACGTTCTTCAACTTCACCGAGCGTCCCCTGCGCGAGGACGAGCTCCACGGCCGGGAGTCGCTCGCCCGCCTGCGCGCACTGAAGGCGCGGCTCGACCCGACCGAGCTGTTCCGGGTCGTGCACGCCGTCGCTCCCGCGGCGTAGCCCCGTCCGCCGGGCCGCGGGCGTTGAGCGACATCAACGCCCGCGCCCTGGCCGTTCGCGGACGGCTTGCATACGCTCGCCGCGCGGTGTGGTGCGGCGGCACCGCGGGGGAACGCCGTTCCATCGAGGGAGGAGAGCGAATGGAGACCAGCCGTCCGCCGCGCCTGCTCGCGGCGCTGGCGACGCTCGCCACGGCCGCCGCAGTCGCGCTGTCGGCCGCCGCCGCGGCATCCGCCGACCCGATCGGCCAGGCGCCGCCGTTCCGGCCGATCGACCCGCAGGCGTTCGTGCTGCCGGACGCCCAGACCTGGGCCGACTACCGGCCCGTGCCCGGTACGAACTGGGGCGACCCCGCCCTCGTGCCGACGGTGAAGAAGTGGAAGGCGGCCCTGCTGCTGATCGACTTCCCCAACCAGCCGTTCGTGATCAGCGGGCCGGCGGGGTCGTCGATCTTCGGCAACCCGCAGCCGGGCTTCGGGATGGTGGCGCGCGAGCAGGTGCCGCAGTTCTACGCCGACCTGCTGAACACGCCGCAGCCGGCGAACAACTTCGTGACGATGAACAAGTACTGGATGGAGAACTCGCTCGGGCGCTACGGCGTCGAGCTCGTCCCGTTCGGCCCGTACCGGATGGAGGGCAACGCCTGGGAGTACCACCTGCGCGACGCCGGCAACGCGGGCTCCGCCTGCCCGACCGGCTTCCTCTGCAACCGCCAGGTGCGCCCGGAGGCGCTGGCCGCATGGCGCGCCGACCAGGGCGCCACGGTCGACGAGCAGTTCGACAACGTCTTCTACGTCATGGCCGGCCAGGACGAGAGCAGCACCTGGCAGGAGTTCGGCGAGATGCGCTTCGAGACGCAGGACGACGTCACCGAGGAGTTCGGCAACCCGGACGAGACGAAGCCCAACTGGGCGCCGACGCGCTACGTCCCCTGGACGTCCTTCGCCTCGGCGACGAGCATCTGGCCGAGCGCCGGCGGCAAGAGCTCGACCGAGGCGGAAAGCTCGGGGATGGGCACCTTCGCCCACGAGCTCAGCCACAACCTCGGTATCGGCGACAACTACAACAATCCCTACGGGATCCCCCTGCGGCGCTCGTACACGGGCCCGTGGGACATGCTCTCCCGCGGCAGCTTCAACGGCCCCGGAGGGCCCCACAAGCGCTGGTACATCCCGTCCACCCAGGGCGGCTCGCTCGGCTCGAACCACAACCTGCGCAACCGCATGAAGCTCGGGTTCGTGACCGAGGAGCACGTGCTCCGGCTCGACGGCGGCCAGCTCGCGCTCTCGGGCCCCGTGGTGGCGAGGATCACCGCCCGCGCGGCCGACCCCGGCCCCGCCGGGCTCACCGGCGTCAACATCGTGCTCCCGGGTGGCGACCAGACACCGCCGTGCGACCTGGCGCAGACGCCCGACTGCCCGGCGACCGAGGGCGAGCAGCGCACCCAGCGCTACCAGAACTACACGCTCGAGGTCGTCCAGCAGCTCGGCAACGACTCGTTCACGCCGGGGCACGGCGTCCTGATCTCTCGGACGAAGAACGCCGACCGCTCGCCGTTCGTGTGGATCATCGACGCGCACCCGGAGGACCTCGACGAGGTCGACTTCCTCCGGCCCGAGTCGAAGACGCCGGCGATGGTCTCCTACGGCGACTATCGCCAGCTCGACGACGCGACCTTCAACGCCGGGCTCGGCTCGGGCACGAAGTACGAGTACGTCGACGAGGCGAACCGGCTCCACTTCTACGTCGTCGACGTCGAGGCCGACACCGCCGGGGTGCTCACGTACACCGTGGGGATCCGCTCGCTCGACGGGCCCGGGCCGCAGCCGCGCGGCGTGGCGCTGGCGGACGCGTCCACGCAGCGGATCACGCCTGCGTGGGCGGCGGACTGCCGCTTCCCGCTGACGAACAGCGGCACCGACACCGCACCGGCCGGCGCGCACCCCGAGGGGGACGTGAGCGCCTACACGGACGGCGACCTGTACCGGCTCTCGACCTCGCTCGCGGGCGAGGGCTGGAGCGCGCAGCTCTACAACGCGCTCGCGACGGTGGAGTTCGGCGAGACGACGACCGTCCCGGTCTACGTGACGCGGACGCCCGGGTCGGCGAACCGTGCCGTCGTGACGCTGCGGGCGACGTCGGAGAGCGACCCGTCGAAGACGGCCACGTCGACCTGCTCGCTGAAGGTGAGCGACCTGAACGAGCAGTAGCGCCGGCGGCGGCGCCGTTCGGCGCGGCAGCCGGGCGGGTACGGTCGGCGCGTGAGCGTCGCCACCGTCCCGCCCGGCTCCGTCGCCGCGCTCGAGCAGGTGCGTGAGGCGCTGCACGGCGTGCGCCTCGGCCTCGACCTCACCGGCTCGGAGGAGGGGCGGCGCGTCCGCGACGCGCTCGTCGCGCAGATCGACGACTACCTGCTGCCGCGCCTCCGGCAGCTCGACGCGCCGCTGCTGATGGTCGTCGGCGGCTCGACCGGCGCGGGCAAGTCGACGCTGGTGAACAGCCTCGTCGGAAGCGAGGTCAGCCGCGCGGGGGTGCTGCGGCCGACGACGCGGGCGCCGGTGCTGGCGCTGAACCCGGCCGACCTGCCCTCGTTCGAGGGCGATCGCGTCCTGCCGGGGCTCGCGCGCGCGACCGGCGGCGACGTGGGCGCCGACACGCTGCTGCTCGCGCCGACGGACGCGCTCCCGCCGGGGCTGGCGCTGCTCGACTCGCCCGACGTCGACTCCGTCCGCGAGGAGAACCGCGCGCTCGCGCGCCAGCTGCTCGCGGCCGCGGACGCCTGGCTGTTCGTGACGACGGCGTCGCGCTACGCCGACGCGGTGCCGTGGGAGCTGCTGCACGCCGCGCGCGAGCGAGGCACCGCGCTCGCGCTCGTGCTCGACCGCGTGCCGGACGACGCCGGCGACGAGGTCTCCGCGCACCTCCGGTCGATGCTGGCGGAGCGGGGGCTCGGCGAGACGGAGCTCCTCGTCGTCCCGGAGGCGGAGCTGGAGGACGGGCTGCTGCCCGCCGCCGCGCTCGCGCCCGTGCGCGCCTGGCTCGACGAGCTCGCGGCGGACGCGCAGGCGCGCACGGCGCTGATCCAGCGGACGCTCGGCGGCGCGCTCGAGAGCGTCGGGCCGCGCGTGGAGGCGGTCGAGCAGGCGGTGCAGGAAGAGGAGGCGGCGGCGCGGCGGCTGCGCGGCGAGGTCGAGCGCGCCTACGAACGGGCGCTCGAGGAGGTCGAGGAGGCGCTGCGCGGCGGCACGCTCCTGCGGGGGGAGGTGCTGGCGCGCTGGCACGAGGTGGTCGGCACCGGCGACGTGATGCGCGCGCTCGAGTCTCGCGTCTCGTGGGCGCGCGACCGGCTCCGGGAGGCGTTCACGGGGCGGCGGCCGCCGGACGAGGAGGTGCAGGCCGCGGTCGAGACCAGCGTGGAGTCGGTCGTCCGCGCCGCCGCCGAGCGCGCGGCCGAGCGGGCGGCGCGCGCCTGGCGGGACGAGCCCGCCGGACGGGGGCTGCTTGCGAGGGCGTCGCGGCTCGACGCCGCGTCACCCGGCCTCGGGGCCGAGCTCGAGCGCGAGGTGCGGGCATGGCAGGGCGAGGTGTTCGAGCTCGTCCGGCGCGAGGGGGCGGGGAAGCGCTCCACCGCCCGCCTCGCGTCGCTGGGCGTCAACGGCGCCGGCCTGACGGTGATGCTGGCGGTGTTCGTGCAGACCGGCGGCCTCACGGGCGCCGAGGTCGTGGTCGCCGGCGGCACCTCCGCCGTCGGCCAGAAGGTGCTCGAGGCGATCTTCGGCGACCAGGCGGTGCGCTCGCTCGCGGCACAGGCGCGGGAGGACCTGCTGGCCCGGGTGCGGCGGGTGCTCGCGGACGAGGCCGCGCGCTTCGAGGCGCTGCTCGAGCCGGCGGTCGCGACCGGCGAGTCGCTCGCGTCCCTCCTGGAGGCGCGGGCCGCGCTCGTGCGGGCGCGGGTGTGAGCGGCCTCGACGAGCGGCTCGCCGCGCTGGCGCACGCGGTCGAGGCCGCGTCGGGGCGCCTCGACGAGGAGCTGGTCGAGCCGGCACGGGGCGTCGTCGCGAAGGCGGGCGCGCGCCTCGGGCTGGGCCCCGAGTCGACGGTCGTCGCGCTCGCGGGCCCGACCGGCGCGGGGAAGTCGTCGCTCTTCAACGCGCTCGCGGGGGACGACGTGGCGCAGGTCGGGCGGCGGCGGCCGACGACGTCCGCCGCCGCAGCGGCGCTCTGGGGCGACGCGAACCCGGCGCTGCTCGACTGGCTCGACGTGCCCCGGCGCCACCGCGTGGGCGGCGACCGCTCCCTCGACGGCCTCGTGCTCGTCGACCTGCCGGACTTCGACTCGGTCGAGACCTCCCACTGGGCCGAGGTCGACCGGCTCGTCGAACTCGTCGACCTCGTCGTCTGGGTCGCCGACCCGCAGAAGTACGCCGACGCCTCCTGGCACGACCGCTACCTGCGGCGGCTCGCGTCACACGGCGCGGCGATGGCGGTCGTCCTGAACCAGGTCGACCTGCTCGCGGCGAAGGCCCGCGAGGAGGCGCGACGCGATCTCGAGCGGCTGCTCGGCCGCGACGGCCTCGACGGCGTGCCGGTGCTCGGGGCGTCGGTGCGGACCGGCGAGGGGCTGGGCGAGGTGCGGCGGCTGCTCGCCGAGCGGGTGGCCGCCCGCGAGGCGGCTGCGGCGCGGCTGGCGGCCGACGTCGACGCCGCGGCGGCCGTGCTCGTTCCCGCCGTCGGCGCGCCCGGCGAGCGTCGCGCGGCGCGCGAGACGCGCGAGCGGCTGCTCGACGCGCTCGCCGACGCGGCGGGCGGGCCGACGGTCGTCGACGCGGTCGAGCGCGCGCACCGCCGCCGGGGAGTGCTCGCCACGGGCTGGCCGTACGTTCGCTGGGTCCGCCGCCTCCGTCCCGACCCGCTCCGTCGGCTGCGGCTCCCGGAGCAGCCGCAGGAGGCGGTGCGGACCTCGCTCCCGCCGCCGTCGGCCGCCGGGCTCGCGCGGGTGGAGAACGCGGCGCGCGCGCTGGCCGCGGAGGCAGCCTCGGGGCTGCCCGACCCGTGGCCGGGGCTGGTGCGGGACGCGGCGCTGGCCACGGGCGACGAGCTCCCCGACGCGCTCGACCGCGCCGTCGCCGGGACCGATCTCGGCGTCTCGGCGCCGCGCTGGTGGCGTGCGGCCGGGTGGCTCCAGTGGCTGCTCGCGCTCGCCGCCGCGGCAGGCGCCCTCTGGCTGCTGGCGCTCGTGGGGCTCGGCTTCCTGCGGATCGAGGACGTCGTGCCGCTGCCCGAGGTCCGGGGCGTGCCCGTGCCGACGGCGCTGCTGCTCGGTGGAGCCGCCGCCGGGATCCTGCTCGCATTCCTGGCGCGGCTCGTGAACGGCGCCGCGGCGCGCCGTCGGGGCCGCGCCGCCGGCCGGGCGCTGCGGCGCAGGGTCGAGCGAGTCGGCGAGGAGCTCGTCGTCGCGCCCGCGGAGCACGAGCTGGAGGCGCACGACCGCCTCGCGCAATCCCTCGCCGCCGCCGCGCGGAGGCACACGACGACGCGCCGCGACCGCCTCGCCGCCGCCCTCCGCTGAGGGCGAGGCGAGGTGCCCCGTTCGGCCTCGGGTGCAGCTCCCCGGGCCGGAGCCGCTCTCGTCCACCGCCCCTTGTAACAGACTGTCACTTTGCCCCGCTCGAGCGAGCTGTGCCCGCGCGGTATGACTCGGCGATGGCACGCGTGTCCGTGCTCCTGCCCGTGCGGGACGAGGAGGCGTTCCTCGGCGAGGCGCTCGCGTCGCTGTCGGCGCAGACGCTCGAGGACTGGGAGGCGATCGTCGTGGACGACGGCTCCCGCGACGGCTCGGCGGCGCTGGCCGAGGCCCACGCGCGGCGCGACCGGCGGTTCCGCGTCGTCCGCCGGCCGCGCCTCGGCCTCGTCGCCGCGCTCGAGCGCGCGCGGGCCGAGGCGGGTGCGCCGCTGCTCGCCCGGATGGACGGCGACGACCTGGCGGCGCCGGAGCGTCTCGAGCTGCAGGTCGCCGCGCTGGAGGAGGAGGCGCTCGAGGCGATCGGCGGCCGCGTCGCCTACTTCCCGGACGAGGAGGTGCGGGACGGCGCCCGGCGCTACGAGGCCTGGCTCAACGGTCTCACCACGGTCGAGGCGGCGCGCCGCGACGTGTTCGTCGAGTGCCCGCTGCCGCATCCGGCCGTGCTGGTGCGCGCCGACGCGGTCGAGGCGGCCGGGGGGTACCGCGACGCCGGCTGGCCGGAGGACTACGACCTCGTCCTGCGCCTGTGGGCCCGAGGGGCGCGCTTCCGGAACCTCGACCGCCTCGTCCTCCGCTGGCGCGAGGGCGCCGAACGCGCGTCGCGCGCCGACCCCCGGTACCGGCAGGAGGCGTTCGTGCGCTGCAAGGTCCACCACCTCCGCGCGACGCTCCTCGCCGGCCGCGACGCCGTCGTCTGGGGCGCCGGCCCGGTCGGCAAGGCGCTGGCGTACGAGCTGCAGCGGCAGGGGACGCGGGTGGCCGCCTTCGTCGACGTCGACCCGCGGAAGGTCGGCCACGAGGTCGCCGGCGCTCCCGTCGTCGCGATCGACGAGGCTCCGCGCTACCGCGCGGCCGTCGCCCTCGGCGCGGTGGCGGGCGGCGACGCTCGGGCGCGCATCCGCGAGGAGGTCGCGCGCCAGGGCCGCCGGGACGGGGTGGATTTCGTCGCGGTGGCGTAGCGAAGCGCGCGGGCGGTTACCCTCGACCCATGGCGACCGACACGACAACCAGCGCACCGCTCACCGACGAGGAGCTCGGCCTGCTCGACGCCTACTGGCGCGCGGCGAACTACCTCTCCGTCGGCCAGATCTACCTGCTCGCGAACCCGCTGCTGCGCGAGCCGCTCCGCCCCGAGCACGTGAAGCCCCGGCTGCTCGGCCACTGGGGCACGACGCCGGGCCTCAACCTCCTGTACGCCCACCTCAACCGCGCCATCCGGGCGCGCGACCTCAGCGTGATCTACATCACCGGCCCCGGCCACGGGGGGCCGGGCCTCGTCGCGAACACGTACCTCGAGGGCACCTACTCCGAGCTCTACCCGGGGATCGGGCGGGACGAGGAGGGGCTGCGCCGCCTGTTCCGCCAGTTCTCGTTCCCCGGCGGAGTCCCGAGCCACGTGGCGCCCGAGACGCCCGGGTCGATCCACGAGGGCGGCGAGCTCGGTTACGCGCTCTCGCACGCCTTCGGCGCCGCGTTCGACAACCCCGACCTGCTCGTCGCCTGCGTCGTCGGCGACGGCGAGGCCGAGACCGGGCCGCTCGCCACGAGCTGGCACTCGAACAAGTTCCTCGACCCGGAGACGGACGGCGCCGTGCTCCCGGTGCTGCACCTGAACGGCTACAAGATCGCCAACCCGACCGTGCTCGCGCGCATCCCCGAGGACGAGCTGCTCGCGCTCTTCCGCGGCTACGGCTGGGACCCGCGCATCGTCGCGGGCGACGATCCCGAGCAGGTTCACCGGGACCTGGCCGGCGCGCTCGACGACGCCCTCGACCGGATCGCCGAGATCCAGCACGCCGCCCGCGAGGAGGGCGAGCGAGGCCGGCCCACCTGGCCGATGCTGATCCTCCGCACGCCGAAGGGCTGGACCGGCCCGCGCGAGGTCGACGGGCAGCAGGTCGAGGACACGTGGCGCGCCCACCAGGTGCCGATGACCCAGGCGCGCGACAACCCGGACCACCTCCGCCTGCTGGACGAGTGGCTCCGCAGCTACCGACCCGAGGAGCTCTTCGACGACGCGGGCGCGCTCGTCCCGGCGCTCGCGGCGCTCGCGCCCTCGGGCGAGCGGCGCATGGGCTCCAACCCGCACGCGAACGGCGGCCTGCTCCTCCGCGAGCTCTCGCTCCCCGACTTCCGCGACTACGCCGTCGAGGTGAAGACGCCCGGCACCGGCTTCAGCGAGGCGACGAAGGTGCTGGGCGAGTTCCTGCGCGACCTGATGGCCGCCAATCCCGACAACTTCCGCCTCTTCGGCCCGGACGAGACGGCCTCGAACCGCCTCCAGGCCGTGTTCGAGGCGACGCCGAAGGCGTGGGACGCCGCGGTGCTGCCGGTCGACGTCGACCTCGACCCCGGCGGGCGCGTGATGGAGGTGCTCTCGGAGCACCAGTGCCAGGGGTGGCTCGAGGGCTACCTGCTCACGGGCAGGCACGGGCTGTTCAACTGCTACGAGGCCTTCATCCACATCGTCGACTCGATGTTCAACCAGCACGCGAAGTGGCTGAAGGTGACGCGCCACATCCCGTGGCGGCGGCCGGTCGCCTCGCTGAACTACCTGCTCAGCTCCCACGTGTGGCGCCAGGACCACAACGGCTTCTCGCACCAGGACCCCGGCTTCATCGACCACGTGGTCAACAAGAAGGCCGAGGTAATCCGCGTCTACCTGCCGCCCGACGCGAACTGCCTGCTCTCCGTCGCCGACCACTGCCTGCGCTCGCGGCACTACGTGAACGTGATCGTCGCCGGGAAGCAGCCGTCGCGGAACTACCTGGCGATGGACGACGCGATCGTCCACTGCACGCGCGGGATCGGGATCTGGGACTGGGCGTCGAACGACGAAGGGGTCGAGCCGGACGTGGTGATCGCCTCCTGCGGCGACATCCCGACGCTCGAGGCGCTCGCGGCGACGGCGATCCTCCGCGAGCGGCTGCCGGAGCTGCGGATCCGGTTCGTGAACGTCGTCGACCTGATGCGCCTGCAGCCGGAGAGCGAGCACCCGCACGGCCTCTCCGACCGCGCGTTCGACTCGTACTTCACCACCGACCGGCCGGTCGTGTTCGCCTACCACGGCTACCCGTGGCTGATCCACCGGCTGACGTACCGGCGCGCGAACCACGACAACCTCCACGTCCGCGGCTACAAGGAGGAGGGGACGACCACGACGCCGTTCGACATGGTCATGCTCAACGACCTCGACCGGTTCCACCTCGTGATGGACGTGATCGACCGCGTCCCGGGCCTCGAGACGCGTGCCGCACACCTGCGCCAGGAGATGGTTGACAGGCGTCTCCGGGCGCGCGCCTACACACGTGAGGAGGGGGAGGACGTGCCGGAGATCGACGGCTGGGTCTGGCCGCTCTGAGTCGAAAGTACGGCTGCCCGCACTTGACGCTCCCGGACGCGCGTGCAATAAGGGAGTGACCACTCACTTCTAGTCCGTTCGAGGGGGGTCGAGCCGGCCATGACGAAGTCGCTCGCACGCATCGCCGCCCGTCATCCGTGGCGCACCGTCGCCGCGTGGATCGCCGCCATCGCCGTCGCCGTCGTCTGCGTCGGCGCGTTCCTCGGCGACAACCTGACGTCCGAGGGTCACGTCACGAACGACCCCGAGTCGCTCCGCGGCTACGACCTGATGGCACAGCGCCTCGGGCGGCCGCCCGGCCCCGGCGACTTCGTGGTGCTCCGCTCGGAGTCGCTGCAGGCGAGCGACCCGGCGTTCCAGGCGCGGCTCGCCGCGCTCACGGGCGCGCTCGCTGCCGCCGCGGGGCCCCAGAACGTCGGCCGGACGGCCGTCTCGAGGGACGGGCACGCGGTGCTCGTGCCGCTGCGCCTGTTCGACGACGGGGAGGTCGAGGACGTGGTCGCGGCCGTCGAGGCCGCGAACCGGGACGGCTTCGCCGCGACCGTCACCGGCGAGCAGACGCTCGACCACGACTTCGGGGTGATCTCCGAGCGCGACCTCCAGGAGGGCGAGCTCCGGTTCGGCCTGCCCGCCGCGATGATCATCCTCGTCCTCGCCTTCGGCGCGCTGGTGGCCGCGTTCCTCCCGCTGCTGCTCGCGCTCGTGTCGATCGCGGTCGGCCTCGGGCTGACCGCGCTCGTCGCGCAGCAGTGGGAGCTCTCGCTGTTCGTCGTGAACATGCTCACCGGCATGGGCCTCGCGCTCGGGATCGACTACGCGCTGTTCGTCGTCTCGCGCTTCCGCGAGGAGCGGGCGGCGGGGCGCGACAAGATCGACGCGATCGCCGCCACCGGCGCGACGGCGAGCCGCGCCGTCCTCTTCAGCGGCAGCGCCTTCGTCCTCGCGATGACGGGCCTCCTGCTCGTGCAGAGCACGATCATGCGGAGCCTCGCCGCCGGCGCGATCCTCGTCGGGATCGTCTCCGTGGTCGCCGCGCTGACGCTGCTGCCGGCGATCATCAGCCTCCTCGGCGACCGCGTGAACGCGCTGCGGGTGCCGGTGCTCGGGCGCAGCGCGAGCTCGCAGGCGAAGACCGAGAGTCGCGTGTGGTCGGCGATCGTCGGCCGCGTGACGCGTCGGCCCGTGCTGTTCCTCGCCGCCGCCGTCCTGCTGCTGCTCGTTCTGGCCGCCCCGGCGCTGCGGATGGACATCGGCGGCGCCGGGATCTCGACCCTGCCGGACTCGTCGGTGGCCAAGCAGGGCTTCCTCGCGCTCCAGGAGTCGTTCCCGGAGACGACGGCCGACCCGGCGCTCGTCGTCGTCGACGGGAAGGCGTCCGAGCCGAAGGTGCGGGCCGCCGTGGACGAGCTCACCGGCGCCCTCGCCGCCGACCCCGCCTTCGGCACGCCGCGCGAGGAGGTCGGCACGAACGGCGACCTCGTCGTGCTCAGCGTGCCCCTCCGCGGCGACGTCCTCGCCGACCGGGCCGTCGCGGCCGTCGAGCGGCTGCGCGACGACCTCGTCCCGGCGGCGTTCGACGGCACGGGTGCACGCGTGCTCGTCACCGGCACGACGGCGGAGAACATCGACTACTTCGACGTCATGGACCGCTGGCTGCCGATCGTGCTCTCGTTCGTGCTCGGGCTCAGCTTCCTGTTGCTCACGGTCGCGTTCCGCTCGATCGTCGTCGCGGCGACCGCGATCGTCCTCAACCTGCTGTCCGTCGGCGCCGCGTACGGGCTCCTCGTGCTCGTGTTCAAGGAGGGCGTCGGCGCCGATCTGCTCGGCTTCCAGCAGGTCGACATCGTCGAGGCCTGGATCCCGCTGTTCCTGTTCGCGGTCCTGTTCGGCCTCTCGATGGACTACCAGGTGTTCCTGCTCAGCCGGATCCGCGAGCGGTACTCGCAGTCGGGGGACACGCGCGACGCGGTCGTCTTCGGCGTGTCGTCGACCGGGCGGATCATCACTGGCGCGGCGCTGATCATCGTGGCCGTGTTCCTCGGCTTCGCGATGGGCGACCTCGTGATGTTCCAGCAGATGGGCTTCGGCGTCGCGGTCGCGCTGTTGCTCGACGCGACGATCGTCCGCTCGATCCTCGTGCCGGCGGCGATGACGGTGCTCGGCGAGCGGAACTGGTACCTCCCGCGGTGGCTCCAGTGGCTGCCGCACGTGGAGGTCGAGGGGCACGAGGGCCCGCGCGAGGCTCCCGCGACCGCGCCGGTCGCCACGTGACCCGCCTCGACCTGACGCCGGACGAGCTCCTCTCGACCACGAGGGCCGTCCGGCGTCGGCTCGACCTGACCCGACCGGTCGAGCGCGAGGTGCTCGAGGAGTGCCTGCGGCTCGCGCAACAGGCGCCGACGGCGAGCTACCGGCAGGACTGGCACTTCGTCGTCGTCACCGACCCGGCGAAGCGCGCGGCGCTCGGCGAGCTGTGGCGCTCGGTCGCGCGCGACTACCTCGGCGCCCGGCGGGCGCACGCGACGGGGCTGATGGCGAGGACGATCGCGTCGGTCGAGCACCTGATCGAGCACATCCACGAGGTGCCGGTGCACGTGATCCCGTGCGTCGAGGGCCGGACGGACGGCAAGCCCGCGCCGGCGCAGGCGTCGAGGTGGGGCTCGATCCTCCCGGCGACCTGGTCGTTCATGCTCGCGTGCCGCTCCCGTGGGCTCGGCACCGCCTTGACGACGTTCCACCTCCGCCACGAGCGCGAGGCCGCCGAGCTGCTCGGGATCCGCTACGACGAGGTGATGCAGGCCGCGCTCGTCCCCGTCGCCTACACGCTCGGCACGAACTTCCGGCCCGGCGTGCGCGCGCCGCTCGAGACGATCGTCCACTGGGACGCCTGGTGAGCTCCCACCGCCGGTGAGCCACGTCGTCCCCGTCGGGCGGGAGGTCACGTTGACGCTGTCGTGGGACGACCGGCCGCCGGCGGAGGTCGACCCGGACCTCCAGGGCGCGTCGGGCACGATCGAGGTCGCGCTGCGGCCGGTGGGAGGGGAGCTCCGCTGCACCCGTGACGTCGCGGCCTCCGCCGGAGCCCTCCTTCGGTTCGACGACGCGCTCGCCGGGCTGCTCCACGAGCTGACCGGGTCGGCGACGCTCGAGCCGCTCGTCGACTACGACCTCGGCGACTTCGGCCTCACCGTGACGCTGAAGGCCGGGAAGGGCGCGGTCTCGGGATTCGTCGCGACGAGCTTCCCCGAGGCGCGCCTCGCGTTCGACGGCGTCGAGATCGACCAGACGTACGTCGCCGAGACGCGCCGCCGGCTCCGCCTCCTCCTCGCGGCGCGTCCGGGCTGATCGTCCCGCGCCCGTCGGGGTAGGATCTGGGCGCGCGCGGGGGCGCACCCGGTCCGCGGAGAGGGATCCTCCCACCCCGGCAGCTCGAGTCGAGCACGCAACCCTTGGCCGCCCGTCCGAGCGGACCCCCGGGCGCACGAGCAGGGGGATCGGCGTGGACCTCGAGTGGCAGCGGAAGCAGGCGAAGGCGCTCGTGCGTGCGGTGCGCGCGGGCGAGGCGGAGGCGGTCGCCCGGGCAGAGCGGGCGCTCGGGCCACGGGCGCGGCGGCGGTTCGTGCTCGCCGACGCGCAGCACGTGATCGCGGTGGAGCAGGGCGCCCGCTCGTGGCGGGGCCTGCGCGAGAGAGCAAGTGGCTCAGAGTCACGAGCGCGACCCGCTCCGAGCCTCGCGGGCGGCGCCGCGACCCCCGGGGCACGTGGCTCGGAGCCACAAACTCCTCCCGAGCTCGTCGAGACGGGCCACGTCTACGTGGAGGGGAGGCCGGTCGTCGTCCGCATCCGGCGGCGCGGGCCCTGGGTGGCGATCGACGACGACGGCGCGGCCGTGGCGCTCGCCGGCCGGCCGCCGGGCTGGCTCGCGGTCGCCGAGCGTGTCGTCGAGGAGGCGGCGCTCAACGTGAACCGCCGCGGCGCGGTCTTCGTGGGCCGCGTCCACGAGCGCCGGGACGTCGGCGAGCTCGTGGCCCGTGTCGCCGCGACGTCGCGCGCGCTCTACGGCGCGCTGCTGGAGCTCGCGGCGGGCGAGCTGGGACGGGCCTCGGGGTAGCGCGGGAGCCCGTCGTCGGGAATCGCCTCCCACGCGGCCGCGTAGGCCACGTACTGGTGGTACTGCGGGCTGATCCCCGGGTCGCCGTCGAGCGTGCCCAGGCGGACGCCGACGGCGTCGCTCCCGTCGAGGCTGCGGCTGAAGAGCGCCGACCCGCACAGCCCGCAGAAGACCTTGCGGGCGCCGCCCTCCGGCGTCCACTCGCGCAGGTGCTCCGCGCCGGAGACGAGCCGGAACGCCCCGGGCGCCGTGCGGGCGTTCGCGGACGCCGCCGTGCCCGTGCGCCGCTGGCAGCGCGTGCAGTGGCAGTAGCTCGCCGAGACGAACGGCGCCGCGACCTCGTAGCGGACGGCGCCGCAGCCGCAGCCGCCGGTGAGCGGGAAGGCCTGTGCCACGGCGCGAACGCTAGCCGCCCCGGAGGCTCCCGTGCCGCAGCTGCGCCGTGCCGCCGCTACCCGGTCGCGTGCGCGGCGGCCTCGGCCGCGGCAACGTCGCCGCGGCGGAGCACGAGCCCCGCGACGAGCGCGCCGGCCGTCGCGAACGCGAACGCGACCCAGAACGCCCAGTGGTACCCGCCGGTGAGCGCGGCGGCCTGCGTCTCGCCCTCCTCCAGCAGCGTCGCCGTGCGCTCCCGCGAGACGGTCGAGATGATCGCCACGCCCAGCGCGCCGCCGATCTGCTGCGAGGCGTTGAGCAGTCCGGAGGCGACGCCCGCGATGCGGTCGGCGACGGCCGACAGCGCCGCGAGCGACAGCGGGATGAAGGTGAACGCCAGCCCGAAGCCGCTGATCACGTAGGGCGCGAACAGGTCGCGCCAGTAGTGCCCGTCGGCCGGGAGCCGCGTGTAGAGCAGGTACGCGATCGCCACCAGGGTCAGCCCCGTCGTCATCACCGGCTTGGCGCCGACGCGCGTGACGAGCGCCTGGGCGATGCCGGCCGCGGGGATCGTCGTCCCCGCGGTCGCGAGGAACGCGAACCCGGTCTCGATCGGCGAGTAGCCGAGGACGGTCTGCATGTAGAGCGTGAGCAGGAAGAACCCGCCGAAGATCGTCGCGCCGAGGAGCGCGCCGCACGTGTTCGCGACGAAGACCGGCCGGATCCGGAACAGGTGCAGCGGGACGAGCGGCGCGTCGGTCCGCGACTCCTTCCAGAAGAACGCGGCGACGAGCGCGACGGCGACCGCGGTGAGCCCGATCGTCTGCGCGGACGCCCAGCCGGCGTCCGGCGCCTCCGACATCGCGTAGATGAACGAGACGAGCCCGGCGGTGACGAGCACGGCCGCGAGCGGGTCGGTGTGCCGGTCGACGCCCTCGACGCGTCCCTCGGAGACGAGCCGGGGAGCGAGTGCGATGATCGCGATCCCGACGGGGACGTTGACGAAGAAGATCCACTCCCAGCCGAGGTACTCGACGAGGACGCCGCCGAGGAGCACGCCCGCGGCCGAGCCCGAGCCGGCGACCGCGCCCCAGATCCCGAACGCCTTGTTGCGCTCGGCGCCGCGCCCGTGGAAGGCGGCGCTGATGATCGCGAGCGTCGCCGGGGAGATGATCGCGCCGCCGAGCCCCTGGAGCGCCCGGAACGCGATCAGCCAGCCGCCGCCCTGCGCGAACCCGCACGCGAACGAGCCCACGGTGAAGAGCGCCATCCCGGCGACGAACACGCGGCGGCGCCCGAACACGTCCGCCGCGCGGCCGCCGAGCAGGAGGAACCCGCCGAACGCCAGCGAGTACGCCGTGATGATCCACTGCAGCGTGTTCTGCGAGAGCGTCAGGTCGCGGGCGATCGACGGCAGCGCGACGTTCACGATCGAGACGTCGAGGATCACCATGAAGAAGGCGACGCAGACGAGCGCGAGCGCGTGCCAGCGGCGCGGGTCGGGGCCGGCTGCGGCTGATGTGGACACGTGGCCTCCTCCTCGGTCGATCGCGGCCGGAATCTACTCGGCGCGCACGAGCCGGTAGAGGGTTCCGTCCCGCTCGACCGCCCATGCCGCTGCGACCCGCTCGAGGAACCGGCGCAGGTGCGGCCGGCCGGGATCGGCGAGCAGCACCTCCCGCCCGAGCCGCGGGAGCAGGTCGACCAGCAGATCGCCGTTGCGGGCCTCGTAGAGCACGTCGGCGGCGAGGACGAGGTCCCACGGCGCGCCGGCGAGCTCGCGCGCCGGCCTCGACCAGGACGAGACGCCGGCCTCGAGGCGCGCGCCGTTCCGCTCGGCGTTCCGCCGCAGGAGCTCGACGGCGTCGGGCGACCAGTCGGTCGCGAGCACGTCCGCGCCGCTCAGCGCGGCCGCGAGCGCCGGCACGCCGAGGCCGCAGCCGAGCTCCAGCACGCGCAGCCCCGCGACGCCCCGCGTGCGCACCGCCCGTGCGAGGGCGACGCCGCTCGGCCACAGCTCGGCCCAGTACGGGAGGAACTCCTCGTGCTCGAACGCCTCCTCGTCGAGCAGCGCCTCGGCGTCGGGCGGCCGCAGCAGCCGCAGCTCGAGCCCGTCGACCTCCACCGGCTCCTCGACGAGCTCCACGACGGATGTGTAACGCGCGGCGGCCGTCCGAGTCTTCCCCTGGGACAGCGAACGGAGGAGGATCCCGATGGTGTACGTGCAGGCAAACGACGCGGTGCGGAACGAGGTGGTCGCCTTCCGGCCGGGCGAGGACGGGCGGCTCGAGCGCCTCGAGGCGGTCGCGACCGGCGGCCGCGGCACGGGCGCCCCGCACCTGCCCTCGCAGGGCTCGGTCGTGCTGGCGGGCGCGCGGCTGCTCGTCGCCAACGCGGGCAGCGGCGACGTGTCGCTCCTCGCGGTCGAGGAGGACGGGCTCCGGCTGCTCGACGTCGCGCCGGCGGGCGACCGGCCCACGAGCGTCGCCGTGCACGGGACGCTCGCGTACGTGCTCGCGAACGGCGACGCCTCCGTCTCGGGGTTCCGGTTCGGCGACGCGCTCGAGCCGCTCGAGGGCTCGCGGCGCGCGCTCTCCCGCCCGGACGCCGACCCGGCGCAGGCCTCGTTCTCGCCCGACGGCCGGACGCTCGTGGTCACGGAGCGGGGCAGCGACGCGATCACGCTCTTCGCCGTCGGCGACGACGGGCTCCTCGACGCCGGCCGCACGGTCGCCTCCGCCGGGGCGACGCCGTACGGGTTCGCGTTCGCCGCCGACACGCTCGTCGTCACGGAGGCCTTCGGCGGCGAGATCGGCCGCGCCGCCGCCTCCTCCTACCGCGGCGGGGAGCCGGTGACGGCGTCGCTCGGGAGCGGACGGAGCGAGGTCTGCTGGGCCGTGGCCTCGCCCGACGGTCGCTTCGTCTGGGTGACGAACTTCGGCGACAACACGATCTCGACGTACGCCGTCCGCGGCGACGGCGGCCTGGAGCTCCGGACCGCGGTCGCGGGCGAGACCCACGCGGGCGTGAAGGGCCTCCGTGACGAGGCGCTCTCGGGCGACGGCCGGTTCCTCTACGCGCTCGACGCCGACGCGCGCGAGGTCGCCGCGTGGGCGGTGGGCGGCGACGGGACGCTCGTCCCGCTCGGCGCCGTCGACGGGCTGCCGGCGACGGCGGCCGGGCTGGCCGCGGCATGAGCGTCTCGAGGGGATTCACCGGCCGCAGGCGGGGCGAGGGCGCGTCCGGCCGCGTCCCGCCGGGCCAATACGTGACGGACGACTTCCCCGTCCTCTCGGCCGGGCCGACGCCGCGGGCGCCGCTGTCGGAGTGGGCGTTCTCCGTCGTGGGGGAGCTCGACGAGCCCCGGCACTGGACGTGGGAGGAGTTCCGGGCGCTCCCCTCCGAGCAGGTCACCTGCGACATCCACTGCGTCACGCGCTGGTCGAAGCTCGACACCGTCTGGGAGGGCGTGTCCGTGGACACGCTCCTCGATGGCGTCGAGACGGAGGCCGAGTACGTGCTCGCGTTCTCGGACGGGGGGTACACGACGAACCTGCCGCTGGAGGACGTCACCGGCGGCCGCGCCTGGGTCGTGTGGGGCTACGACGGCGAGCCGCTCGAGCCCGAGCACGGCGGCCCTGCCCGGCTGCTCGTCCCGCACCTCTACTTCTGGAAGAGCGCGAAGTGGGTGCGCGGGCTCGCGCTGCGGCTCGACGACGAGCGGGGGTTCTGGGAGCGCTACGGCTATCACGACTACGGCGACCCGTGGCGGGAGCAGCGGTACTCGGGCGACTGACATGGCTCCCGGCGGCCGTCGCCGACGCGCGCCCGGAGACGCCGCACGTGCGGACGCTCGTGCTCGACGTCCCCGACTGGCCCGGGCACCTCGCCGGGCAGCACGTGGACGTGCGGCTGACCGCCGAGGACGGCTACACGGCGGAGCGCTCGTACTCGCTCGCCTCGCCGCCGGAGGACGGCCGCGTCGTCCTCGGCGTCGAGCGGATCGAGGACGGCGAGGTCTCGCCGTACCTCGTCGACGAGGCGCTTCCGGGCGACCGGCTCGAGGTGCGGGGGCCGGTCGGCCGCTACTTCGTGTGGGAGTCGGAGCTGGGCGGGCCGGTGCTGCTCGTCGGCGGCGGCTCGGGGATCGTCCCGCTCGCGGCGATCCTCCGGCATCGGCTGCGCTCCGGCAGCGACGCGCCGGTCCGGCTGCTGGCGTCGTGGCGGACCCCGGCGGACGTCGTCTATCGCGGCGAGCTCGACAGCGTCGCGGCGGAGGAGGGGATCGACGTGGTGCACACGTTCACGCGGGCGGCGCCGCCGGGGTGGAGCGGGTACGCGCGGCGGATCGACGAGGGGATGCTGCGCGAGGTCGCCTGGCCGGCGGCCTCACGGCCGCAGGTCTACGTCTGCGGGCCGACCGGCCTCGTCGAGGCGGCGGCGGCGGCGCTCGTCTCGCTCGGGCACGACCCCGCGCAGGTGCGGACGGAGCGGTTCGGATGAACGCGCTCGACGGCAACGCCATGGCCGGCATCCTCGCCGAGGCGCTCGGCTCAGACGTCTCCGGCTCGGGCTCGTGCTGCGCCGACTGCGGCGCGACCGCGGCCGTCGGCGCCCAGCGCGCGTGGCTGAGCGAGGCGGGCGCCGTCCTCCGCTGCCACGCCTGCGACGCGGTGCTCCTCGTCGTCGTGTCGGTCCGCGGCGGCGTTCGCGTCTCGTTCGACCGGCTCGCCTGGCTCGCGGTCGCCGCGCCCGCGGCGCGCGAGAGCCTCGCGTCCGAGTAGCCACGTAACCGTCTGTTACTTCCACCTCCCGTACGCGGGGCCCGAGCTGCGGCCCCGCGTGAGCGTGGCGGGAATCCCGGTGCGAGTGACCCCGTGAGAGGACCATGTGACAGTCTGTTGCTTCGTCGGTTCGAAGCCGTATGAGCACGAGCGCTGCTCGACGTCTTCTGCGCGCTCGCGGGGGCCGGCGGCACTTGCGGGGCGCGCGCCGTCGCCGCGTGCAACGAATTCAGACGGTGAGCGCCGGCTCCGGCTGGAGGAACGGCGCCAGCGGCTCGAACCGCGCCTGGAAGAAGCGCAGCTCCTCGGGCGCGTAGGTCAGCCGTAGCCCCGGGATCTCCTCGGCCCGTGGCAGCAGCCCCGCGACCACCTCGGCGACGTAGGCCAGGTGCTCGGCGGTGTAGACGCGCCGGGGGAGCGTCAGCCGCACGAGCTCGAGGCCGTCGTAGGGCTCGTCCCCGTGCTGCCCCGAGACGATGCCGCGCTCCATCGCGCGGACGCCGCCCTCGAGGTAGATCGCCGCGGCGAGCGCCTGCGCGGGGAAGTCCGTCTGCGGGAGATGCGGGAGGAAGCGCTTCGCGTCGACGAACACGGCGTGCGCACCCACGGGCACGACGATCGGCACGCCGGCCCGCTCGAGGAGACGGCCGAGGTAGCGCGACTGCTCGACGTAGTGGCGCACGTAGGCCTCGTCCGCCGACTCCCGGATCCCCTGCGCGAGCGCCTCCATGTCGTGCCCGGCGATCCCGCCGTAGTGCGGGAACCCCTCGTAGAGCACCAGGAGCTCCTTCGCGCGGCGGGCGAGGTCGTCGCCGTTCAGGGCGAGCACGCCGCCGATCGGGACGAAGTGATCCTTCTTCGACGAGAACACCGCACCGTCGGCCAGTGCCGCGAGCTCCCCGATCACCGACGCGAGCGGGCGGTCGGCGTAGGCCGGCTCGCGCTCCTTCACGAACAGCGCGTTCTCGGCGAGGCGCGTGGCGTCGAGGACGAACGGCACCTCGTGCTCCCGGCACAGCGCCGAGACGGCCTGGACGTTCTCGGTCGAGAACGGCTGGCCGCCGGCCATGTTCAGGCACGCCTCCTGCCGGACGAACGCGACGCGCTCGCGGTCGCGCTCGAGGATCCGCGCCAGCTTGGCGAGGTCGATGTTGCCCTTGAACGGGTGGAGCGAGCTCGGGTCCGACGCCTCGGGGATCGAGACGTCCACCCAGATCCCGCCGAGCAGCTCCGCGTGGGCCCGGGAGGTGGTGAAGTAGAGGTTCGAGGGGACGAGCTCGCCCGGGCCGACGAGGACGCGGGACAGGAGGTGCTCGGCGCCGCGCCCCTGGTGGGTCGGGATCACGTGCCGGTAGCCGTACAGCTCGCGCACGGCCGCCTCCAGGCGGAAGAAGCTGCGCGAGCCGGCGTAGGCCTCGTCGCCGAGCTCCATCGCCGCGCGCTGCTCCTGCGACAGCGCCGACGTGCCGCTGTCGGTGAGCAGGTCGACGAAGACGTCCTCGGAGCGGAGCCCGAACGTGTTCCACCCGGCCTCCTCGAGCGCCGCGCGCCGGCGCTCCGGCGGGATGAGCCGGATCGGCTCGACGACCTTGATCTTGTAGGGCGGGACCGGCATCTCAGGCGGCGGCCAGCGGGAGCGCCGCCCGCTCGGCGAGCGCGTCCCAGTCGGCGTCCACTCGGCGCTGGATCTCGACCAGCAGATGCTCGTTCCCCGGCCGGAACAGGTGCGCGAACCGCTTCTGCGGCCGCAGCCAGTCCTCGACCGGCACCGGCGGCTCCGGGACGTACGTGAGCCGGTAGTCGCCGCCGACCACCTCGTACAGCGGCCAGAACCGGCTCTCGACCGCGAGCCGGAGCACGCGCTGCGCGAGCCGCGGCTCGTGGCCCCAGCCGAGGGGGCAGTCGGTGAGCACGTTGAGGAAGCTCGGGCCGTCGACGGCGGCGGCGCGCGCCGCCTTCGCCGAGAGGTCGTGCCAGTGCGAGCCGGCCGCCTGCGCGACGTACGGGACGTGGTGGGCGACGGCGATCGCCGTCAGGTCCTTCCGCTGCTGCGCCTTGCCGAAGCTCTCCAGGCCGGCGGGGCTCGTCGTCGTCGAGGCACCGAGCGGGGTCGCCCCGGAGCGCTGGATGCCGGTGTTCATGTACGCCTCGTTGTCGTAGCAGACGAACAGGAAGCGGTGGCCGCGCTCGAGCGCGCCGGACAGCGCCTGCAGGCCGATGTCGTACGTGCCGCCGTCGCCGGCGAACGCGACGAAGGTGACGTCCTCCGTGAGCTCGCCTCGCCGCTTGAGCGCGCGATAGGCGGCCTCGACGCCGCTTGCGACCGCGGCCGCGTTCTCGAACGCGACGTGGATCCACGGGAGGTTCCAGGCGCTCGTCGGGTAGCGGGTCGTCGCGACCTCGAGGCAGCCGGTGGCGTTGATCACCACGACGGGGGTCGGGATCGAGTCGACGATCGTGCGGACGACGAGCGGGATCCCGCAGCCCTGGCACAGCGAGTGGCCGCCCGCGAGCGGCGGCACACCGGCCTCGTTGCGGACGAGCTGCTTCAGGCGCGGCATCAGGCGCTCCTGACTCCGAGGTAGCGCGTGCGGGCGTCGCCCGGCCGCGCGAGGTCGACGTACAGCTCCTCGAGCTCGCTGGGGACGAGGTCGCGTCCGCCCAGCCCGTAGACGCCGCTGCGAAGGTCGACGTCGGTGCCGTACAGGGCGGCGGCCACCTCCGAATAGAGCGGCGGCGGGGCGCCGGGGGAGTCGGCGCGGTCGAGCACGAGGGCCGTGCGGACGTGGCCGAGCGCGCGGCGCAGGTGGCTCGCCGGGAAAGGGCGGAACGAGCGGAGCTCCAGCAGCCCGACGCGCTCGCCTCGCTCGCGGAGCGTGTCGACGGCGTCCTTGGCCGTGCCGGCGGTGGAGCCCAGGAGCACGAGCGCGCGCTGCGCGTCCTCGAGCCGGTACGCCTCCACCGGCTGGTAGCGGCGGCCGGTCAGCGTCGCGAGCTCGTCGGCCGCGGACTCGATCGCGTCGAGCGCCGCCACCTGCGCGGCGGCGAGCGCGCGCCGCAGCTCGAAGTAGTAGTCGGGCATCGCGAACGGCCCCTGCGAGGTGGGGTGCGCCAGGTCGAGCAGCGGGAACGGGACGCGGTACTCGCCGACGAACCGGCGCGCCTCCTCGTCCGGGAGCAGCTCGACCGCCTCCGCGCCGTGCGTGATCGTGAACCCGTCCATGCAGACGAGCACGGGGAGGAGCACGTCGGCGCGCTCGGCGACCCGCGGCGCGAGCAGCATCGCGTCGTAGGCCTCCTGCGCGTTCTCGACGAAGATCTGCACCACACCGGAGTCGCGCACGAGCATCGAGTCCGAGTGGTCGGCGTGGATGTTGATCGGCCCGGACAGGGCGCGGTTCCCGACCGCCATCACGACCGGGGCGCGCATCGCCGCGGCGATGTAGACGATCTCGGCCATGTACGCGAGGCCCTGCGACGACGTCGCCGTCATCGTCCGCGCGCCGGCGAGCGCGGAGCCGACCGCGGCCGACATCGCGGAGTGCTCCGACTCGACGTTGATCATCTCGCCGTGCGCGCGCCCGTCGGCGACGAACGACGCGAACGTCTGGATGATCGGCGTCTGCGGCGTGATCGGGTAGATGGGGACGACGTCGGGGTCGATCTGCCGCATCGCGTGCGCGACGGCCTCGCCGCCGGTGAGCACGAGCCGCTCGGGCGCCGCGGCGGTCATGCCGCCTGCTCCTCCGCGACCATCGTGATCGCGCCGGTCGGGCACATCTCGGCGCAGAGCTCGCAGCCCTTGCAGTGGTCGAGGTCGAAGCCCGCGAAGCGCTCGCCGTCGAGGACGATCGCCGAGTCCGGGCAGTAGAGCCAGCACAGCAGGCAGTCGATGCACCTGTCGAGCTCGACCTCGGGCTTGACGCCCGTGCGCCAGCCGCCGGTGCGCGGGCGCTCCGCCTCGCGGGCGAGCACGGCGCCGCCGGGAGGCAGCTCGCTCCAGCCCTTCAGGCCGCCCATCGCTCCTCCTGCGCCGCCGCGAAGCCGCTGCGAACGGCTGCGAGCGTCTCCTCGCCGGCCTTCGCGCCGAGCACCTGGGTGACGGCGGCGAGCACGTCCGCGAGCGGAGGCACGCCCAGCGCGCCGGCGAGCGCGCCGGCGGCGAGCACGTTGACCACGCGCGGCGGGCCGGGCGCCACGCACACGACCCGTCCGCGGTGCCCGGTCGCGGCGGCGACCTCGGCCGGCGTCCGCTCCGTGATCGCGACGAGCAGCCCGTCCGCGGCGAGGCCGTCGACGACGTCGGCGCCCAGCAGCGACGGCTCGAGCACGACGACGGCGCCCGGCCGGTCGATCGCGCAGTGGCGGCGGATCGGCCGGTCGTCGATGCGCGTGAACGCGCGCATCGGCGCCCCGCGGCGCTCGGGGCCGTACTCGGGGAACGCCTGGACGCTCCTCCCGGCGCTCAGCGCCGCGACCGCGAGCACGTGCGAGCCCGTCTTCGCGCCCTGCCCGGCGCGGGCATGCCAGCGGATCTCGATCACGGCAGCACCTCGGCGATGGAGGCGGCGACGAGCTTGGCCTGATGCACGGCCTCGACGACGGTGGCGCCGCCGTTGACGGCGTCGCCGGCGGCCCACCAGCGCGGGTTCGACGTGCGCCCGGTGGCGGCGTCGACGGCCGGGCGGCCGCGCTCGAGCTCGAGCCCTTCGATCCACGTGAGGAGCTCGGTGCGCGGCTGCTGGCCGATCCCGAGCACCGCGGTCTCGACGGGGAGGACGAACTCCGTGCCCTCGACCTCCTCCAGCCGCCCGCGGCCCTCGTCGGGGACGAGGCGCACGTGGCGGCACTCGAGCCCTTCGAGCCGGCGCGTGCCGAGGAAGCGGAGCGGGACGGTGAGCCAGAGGAAGCGGACTCCCTCGCGGCGTGCCTCCTCGACCTCGTGCGCGTACGCGGGCATCTCGGCCTCGGTGCGCCGGTAGACGAGGGTCACCTCGGCGGCGCCGAGCCTGCGCGCCTCGCACACGACGTCGATCGCGGTGTTCCCGCCGCCGATCACGGCGACGCTCCGGCCGACGGCTGGCGGCTCGCCCGTCTTCAGCGCCTCGATGAACGGGAGCGAGCGCCAGACGCCCGGGAGGTCGGCGCCGGGCAGCTCGACGTCCGTGTCGGCGCCCATTCCGCAGGCGAGCACGAGCGCGTCCGCGTCCGCCTCGAGCCTGCGCAGCGCCTCGGGCGAGTCGATCGCGTCGCCGAGGCGGAACTCCACGCCCAGGTCGTCGAGCGCGCGCACCTCGTCGGGCAGCGGCTCGCGCTGCAGGCGGTACGGCGCGATCGCGAAGCGGACGAGGCCGCCGGCCTCTGGGCGCGCGTCGTGGACGGTCACGGCGAAGCCCGCGGCCGCGAGCTCGCCGGCGCAGGCCAGGCCCGCAGGCCCGGCGCCGACGACGGCCACCCGGCCGTGCCGGAGTGGGGCGCGGTGCGCGCGCAGGGGCCGCCGGTGCGCGAGCGCGAGGTCGGTCGCATAGCGCTGCAGCGCGGCGATCTCGACCGGTGCGCGGCCCTCGTGCGCGAGCACGCACGCCCCCTGGCACAAGACCTCGACCGGGCAGACGCGGGCGCAGGTGGCGCCGAGCAGGTTGGACGCGAAGATCGTGTCGGCGGCGCCGACGGGGTCGCCGTCTGCGATGGCGCCGATGAAGCCGGGGACGTCGACCTCCGCCGGGCAGGCGTCCACGCAGGGCGCCTCCGCCCGGCCACCGCACTCCAGGCAGCGCTCGGCCTCGAGCAGCGCGCGCTCGGGGTCGAGCGGCGGGCGGAGCTCCGTGAACAGCGGAGGTGCGGTGACCGCTGTGGACGTCATCGCCCGCAGCCTGGCCCGCCGGGCGGCGGTGGGCATCGGTGACCGCCCCGACCCCGTTGCGGAAAACCGCGTCGGGCGGTCGATGCGGCCTCGGGTTTCCACCGATGCGGCCGGTTCGGCGCCCGGTCACGCTGGGTGCGAGGGATCGGACGCGAAAGGAACCGGATGTCGACGTATCTGCGCCTGCTCGAGCTCCTCGACGACGGCCGCTGGCACGGCCGCGAGGAGATCGCGGAACTCACGTCGTACCCCGACGAATGGCTGCGAGAGCTGGAGCTCGAAGGCCACCTCGTCCGCCGGGACGACGGCTCGGTCGCCGTCCACCGGCGCCAGGCCCCCGAGCGGGTGCTCGCCGGGGCCTCCTAGCGGCGCGGCCCTTCGATCGGGCGCGGCATACTCGACGTCGTGGCCGACGAGCGCGCACTCGCCCTCGCGCGCGACCTCGAGCGCGCCGACGAGCGGCTCGCCCGTTCGCTCGCGGAGGTGGCCTCGCTCCAGGAGGAGGTTGCGGGGTTGCGTGCGCGGGCGTCCGCCGCGGCGGCCGTGATCGCCGGGACGCCCGCGAGGCTGGAGGCGTCGGCGGCGCTGCTGGCGGAGGCGGAGGCCGCGCTCCGGCTTCGCAGGCAGGAGGCCGCGGCGGCCGCGCGCGCGCTGGCCGACGCGGAGCGGGGACGTGACGAGGCCGTGCTCGCCGCCGCGCGGCGCGCGCACGAGCGGGCGGGTGACCGGGTCGTGGCCGCGGAGAAGCGGGTCGGTCGCGCCGCGGAGGCGCGAGTCGAGGCCGAGCGGAACCGCGACGCGGCGGGCGTCGAGGCGGAGACGCTCCGCGGCCTGGCCGGGGACCTCGCGGCGCGGCTCGCGCAGGTGCCGCGCCTCTCGTCCCCTCCCCCGCGGCCGGGCGCCGGGCTGGAAGCGCTCGACGACTGGGGCTCGCGCGCCGCCGCCTCGCTGTTCGTCGTCCGCGGCGGCCTCGAAGCGGACCGGGAGCGGGTGATCCGCGAGGCGAACGAGCTCGGCGCGAGCGTCCTCGGCGAGGCGCTGGCGGCGACGAGCGTGTCGCTCGTCCGCGGACGGCTCGAGCGGCGCTAGCCGGCGGCGACGCGGCGCGTGCCGCCGGCCGCGCCGCCCGTCTGCAGCGCGCCCTCGAGGAGGTCGCAGGCCGCGGCCGCGCCCGGTCGAGCGCGGAGGCGCCGGCCCAGCTCCGCCGCGCGCGCGGCGGCGGTTCCCTCGAGCAGGAGCCGCGAGCGCCACGCGATCTCCTCGGGGAGCATCCGGTTCGGGTCGACGGCGTCGCCGATGCCGGCCCGGCGGACGTTCTCGGCGCCCGCGAACTGGTCCGACGCGAACGGTGCCGCGAGCACCGGGACGCCCGCCTCGAGCGCCTCCATCACGGTGTTGTTGCCGCCGTGGCAGAGGACGAGATCGCAGTGGCGGAGGACGCCCGGCTGCGGCAGCGTCTCCTCGACGACCCAGTCCCGGGGGAGCGTGCCGAGGGCGCTCCGCGGCGCCGTGCCGTGGGCGACGACGCCCCGCGCGCCGAGCAGCCGAACGCCCGCGACGAGACGTGCGAGCACGTCCGCGCGCGCGGACAGGAAGCTCCCGAGCGCGACGTACACCGTCGGCCGTCGCCCGCCTGCCAGGCGACGCCGGAGCCGCGCGTCGAGGGGCTCCTCGCGGACGAGGGGCCCGACGTACTCGACCCGCGGGCCGCGCAGGTGCCGGCCCGCCCGAAGCTCGTCCGGGTACGCCACCAGCGTCAGCAGCTGCGAGCGCGCGGCGAAGGCGCTCGCCACCGGCGCCGCATCGGGGCGGAGCGCGAGCAGGGTCGCGTTCCACCGCCGGGTGAAGGCGGCGTCGACGGCGGCGCTGAGGTCGCGGAGCGTCGCGAGCGCGAGGGCGTCGGCGCGCACGCGCGGCGGGTGGGTCGGCGGGTAGCCGAAGAGCCCCTCGCCCTCGGGGAGGGCGCTCGGGTGGCCCGGGAGCACGCCGACGTACGGCTGCCGGAGCGCGCGCAATGCGAGCGTCGCCCCGTACGCGAGCTGGTCCGCGACGACGAGCTCGGGCTTCTCATCCCGGAGCAGCTCGGCGAGCCTCGCAGCGACCTGCTCGGGCTCCCAGAGCAGGTCGTGCCGGCGCCGCAGCGCCTGGTAGCGGAGCGTCGCCGTCATCCCCTGCTCGGTCGCCGCCAGGAAGGCGCGGAGGTTCGCGCCCTCGTCGCCGGGCTGCTCTTCCGGCCGGGCGAGGCCGGGGTTGCGGCCCGGGCCGAGCGGGAGGTCGAGGCGGCGCAGGCCGTCGCGCTCGATCCGCGCCGCCAGTCCCGGTCCGGCCGCGACGACCGCCTCGCCGCCGCGCGCCTGCCACTCCCGTGCCAGCGCCGACAGCGGGTAGTAGTGCGACGCGTAGTCGGGGCTGACGACGAGGAGCTTCACGCCGCGACCCGCTCGGAGGCCTCGCCCTCGTAGAGCGACGCGAGCCCGCGCGCCATCGCGCCGATCGTGTGCCGGCGTCGCACCGCCGTGGCGGCGAGCGCCGCCCGCTCGGCGTCGTGCCGGACCGCGGCGGCGCGGCGGAGCGCCTGCTGCAACGCAGGCACCGAGGCGGTCTCGGTCAGGAACCCCGTCACGCCGTCCTCGACGAAGGTGGGCGGGCCGCCGGCGTCCGGGCCGACGACGGGCAGGCCGGCAGCGAGCGCCTCCAGCAGCGCGAGCCCGAACTCCTCCTTCAGGCTGGCGCAGGCGTAGACCCCGCCCGGGGCGACGGCGCCGGCCACTCCCTCGCGCGCGGCGACGAGGAGCCGCGCGACGTCGGCGTGCGGGCGGTGCCCGAGCAGGACGAGGCCGTCCGTTGCGCCGGGAGCGCGTCCGGCGACGAGCGCGAGCTCGGCCAGGACGGCTTCCTCGGTGGGCGTCGGCCGCTCGAGCTCGCCGCCGACCACGACGAGGTTGAGCGCCGCCCACAGCTCGGGATCGCCCGCCCACGCCTCCACGAGCGAGGGGAAGCCCTTGACGGGGTGGAGGCGCCCCACGGAGAGCAGGATCGGAAGCCCGCGGCGGGCAGGCGGCAGCGCGTGGACGGCGCGGCGCAGGTCGGCGACGACGGATGGCTCGACGCCCGCCGCGCGCTCGGCGCGGGCGGCTTCCAACGGGTCGAGGGAGATCCCTTCCGGAACCGTCCGCACACGACCCGCGCGCGCCCCCAGCAGCGGGAGCCCGAGCAGGCGCCGGAGCTCGGGACGTGCGCCGGCGCGCGGCAGCAGCGCGAGCCGGTGCGCGTGGTCGAGCATCCACTCGACGAGCCGCGCGCGGAAGACGTAGTGCTGCGTCGCGTCCGCCTCCGCGAGGCCGTCGCGGTCGAGCTCGCCGGCGCGCTCCGCCTCCTCGATCACCACGTGCGGGTCCGGGGCGAGCGTGAAGACGATCGGGATCCCCGCCCGCGCGCTGACGCGCGCCGCGGCCAGCGTTCCGGCGTCCGCGAAGCGGAGGTGCACGGCGTCGACGGGACCGAGGCGCGCGAGCAGGGCCGCCAGCTCGCGCTCGATCTCGGCGCGGTGCTCCCACAGCTCCGACGTCGCGACGTACCCGGGCGGCCCGAACGGGATCCGCTCGATGCGCGCTCCCGCGGCCACCGGCTCGGTCAGCTCGGCGTACGCGGCGTCGGCGTCGGCGCCCGCGAACGCCCGGGTCACGGTGACGACCTCGTCCACCTCGTCGAGGCGCGCGAGCTCGCGCGAGAGCTGGACGAGGAGGGTCGCGAGCCCGCCGCCGTCGCCGGCACCCGCCGAGGAGAGCTCCGCGTCGACGCGGCCCTGGAGGAGGACCTGCACCACGCGCAGGCCGCCGCGCCGCCGCGGCGCCGCGGGCGGGACGACCGGCGGCGCCGTCAGCCCGCCGCGCGCGTCGCGGAGGCGCTCTCGCGCGCGGCCGTCGGCACGGGCCTCG
>DATIDD010000063.1:0-68336 GCA_035456465.1 Gaiellaceae bacterium
CATACGGCCCCGGAAAGCTCCGTGCGCTCGGCGGCGCGAGGCGGCGGCGGGAGCCCGGCTTCGCCGGGCGGGAGCCGACGCCGGCCGGGGCAGCACGGCCGCCGCGGTTTCCCGGCGCGTCGCCGAGCGTGCGGGGCGGGAGGGGACAGTATCGACATACGGCCCCGGAAAGCTCCGTGCGCTCGGCGGCGCGAGGCGGCGGCGGGAGCCCGGCTTCGCCGGGCGGGAGCCGACGCCGGCCGGGGAAGCGCGGGTCAGCGCTTGCTGAACTGCGGGGCCTTGCGGGCCTTGTGGAGCCCGGCCTTCTTGCGCTCGACGATGCGTGCGTCGCGCGTGAGGAAGCCCTCCCGTTTCAGCGGCACGCGGAGCTCGGGGTTCGCCTCGACGAGCGCGCGCGCCACGCCGTGGCGCACCGCCCCGGCCTGGCCGGACGGCCCGCCGCCGTGGACGCGAACGCGCAGGTCGTATTGCCCCTCCAGGCCCGCGACCTTCAGCGGCGCGAGCACCATCGCCTGGTGCGTCGCGCGCGGGAAGTACTCCGCGATCGTGCGGCCGTTGAACCACGTCGCGCCGTCGCCCGGGCGGAGGATCACGCGCGCCACGGAGGTCTTGCGCTTGCCCGTCCCGCGGTACTGCGCCTGCTGGGACGGGGCCCGCAGCGACCGGGCCTGCGGCTGCGGCTGGGCCGGCTCGGCCGCGGGCTCCTGCGCCTCGGCCGCCGGGGCCTCGGGCTCCGCGGTCGCCGGTCCAGCGGTCTCGGGCTCCGCGCCCTCGGGCTCCGGGGTCCCGGGCTGCTGCGACTCGACCTGCTCCGCCACGCTCTCCTCCTAGTCCTCGAGCGGCAGCGGCTTGGGCGCCTGCGCCGCGTGCGGGTGCTCGGGCCCCGCGTAGATCTTCAGCTTCGTCAGCTGCGCGCTCGCGAGCCGGTTGCGGGGCAGCATCCCCTTCACGGCCTTGCGGAGCACCTCCGTCGGCCGCCGCTCGAGCTGCTCGCGCAGAGTGCGGCTGCGCAGGCCGCCGGGGTAGCCGGAATGCCGGTAGTAGTGCTTCTGGTCGAGCTTCTTGCCGGTGACCCGGATCTTCTCGGCGTTGACGACGACGACGAAGTCGCCCGTGTCGACGTGCGGCGTGTACTCGGGCTTCGTCTTGCCGCGAAGCGTGTCCGCGATGCGCGTGGCGAGACGCCCGAGCGTCTGGCCCTCGGCGTCGACGACGTACCACTCGCGCGTGACGTCGCCCGGCTTGGCGTTCCAGGTCTTGATGGTCATGCAGAAGGACGGCGGACACGTGTCCGCCGGCGGCCGATGGTAGCAGCTAGGCAGGCTCGGTGCGGACGGGCGGAGGGGCCGTGCGGGTGAGCAGGACCCCCACCGGAAGGAGCGCCGCCGCAGCCGCGCCGAACGCGAGCGCGTAGACGCCGAGCTCGTCCAGCGCGTAGCCGCCGAGGAGCACGAACGCGGCGCCGAGCATGCTCCCGGAGAAGTCGCCGAAGCCGAGGAGCTTCCCGCGCTCCGTCGGCCGCGAGAGGTCGACGAGCTGCGCCGAGGCGGCGACGTAGGAGACGTTCCAGCCGAGGCCGAGGCCGAACAGGAGGACGCCGGTCGCCCAGACGCCCTCGCCCCACTGGAGCCCGGCGCAGGAGACGGCGATCACCGCGAGCCCGCCGACGAGCGCCGGCGCGCGCCCGATGCGGTCGACGAGCGTTCCCACCACCGGCACGAGGCCGAACATGCCGAGCACGTGCGCGGCGATGATCGGGAACACGACGTGCTGCGCGTGGTGCCGGTGCTCGACGACGACGTACCCGGTCAGGTTCATCACCGAGACCATCACGGCGATGCTGGCGAGGCTCGCGACGAGCGCGGGGACGACGCCGGGCCGCCGGAGGATCTCGCGGAGCGGCGCCGCGTGGGTCGGCTCGTCGGCGGCGGGGGCGGGCGCGATCAGCTGCGCGATGCGCATCGGGTCCGGCCGCACGAGCAGCACGACGACGATCCCGAGCAGCGCGATCCCGGACGCCGCCAGCCACGGGACGACGAGCGCGGCGGTCTCGACGTCCTTCCCGGCGAAGATCGGGCTGAAGACGGCCGGGCCGAGGATCGCGCCGAACACCGAGCCGAACAGCACCCAGGCGATCCCCCGGGCGCGTCTCGCCGCCGGGTACATGTCTCCCGCGGCCGTGCGCGCCAGCGCCGCCGTGCCCGCGCCGGCCCCGAGCAGCGCGAACCCGGGCACGACGCCCGCCCACGACGCGGTGGCGGCACCGAGCGCGGTGAGCGCGCTGCCGACGGAGGTGACGGCGAAGCCGGTCGCGATCACCGGGACGCGCCCGAACCGGTCCATCGCCCGCCCGGAGACGAGCGACCCGCACGCGGACGAGACGAGGAAGATCGCAGGCCCGAGCCCGAGCAGCCCCTCGATCCCGGTGACGAGGACGAACGTGATCGAGGAGACGGCCGCGACGAGCTGGAACACCGCAGAGTTGAGCGCCATCGACGCCGACAGCAGCGCCGTGTTCCGGCGGATCGGGAGGTCGGGCACCGAGCCATTCAAGCACCGCGGGCCGTTCGAGCACCGCGGCGCCGGTGCGGCGCCGCGGTGCTGCCTGCCGTCCGCCCGTCCTAGCGCCGAGCGCGCGCGGCCGCGACGGCCGCCGCGAAGCGGAAGGGCTGCCACTCGGTGACGACGCCGCTACCGTCGGCGAGCCTGACCCAGATCTCCGGTCGCTGCGAGCGGAAGCTGAAGGCGCGGAGGTACCCGCGCCAGGCCCACGGCGCCGCCGGATCGGTCGCGAGCTGGAGCCGGAGCGGACGCAGCGGCGTCTCCGACGTGTCGACGGCGATCCAGGTCCGGATCGCCCGCCGCGAGTGGAGCGAGCCGAGGCGCGTGCGCACGAGCGAGATCCGGATCCGCGCGTCGGCGACGGGGAGGGTCCTCGTCGCGACGACCACGCCGACCGAGGCGCGGTTGTTCACGACGTTCGGGTCCGGCTGGTCGGCCGATGCGACGGCGCGGTTCTCCGCAGCGCCACTCGCGATGGCCGACGCGGCCACCGTGATCCGCGCCGACTCGCCGGCGGCAAGCGTGCCGATGGCGCAGCGGACGACGGCCGCGGCGGCGCAGCTCCCGCGCGTGCTCGTCGCGGACCGGAGCGCGATGCCCGCGGGCAGGGCGTCCTCGACCGTGACGCCCGTCGCGGCAGCGGGGCCGAGGTTCGACGCCGTCAGCGTGTAGGTGAGATCCGCGCCGACCTGCGGCGAGCCCGGCTCGGCCGTCATCGCCAGCGCTACGTCGGCGTGGGGATCGGGAGCCGGAGCGGGCGCGGGTGCCGGTGCAGGTGCCGCCGCGGGCGGGGGCGGAGGCGGAGGCGCGGCCGTCGTGAACGTCCAGACGACGTCGGCGTCGAGGGCGACGCCGTCCTCGGCCGACACCGACGCGTCGAGCCGCGCGGTGTAGGCGGTGCCCGGGGCGAGGTCGGCGGCCGGCGTCAGCGTCGCCGTCCTGGAGGCGGAGTCGTAGGCGACCGTCGCCGCCACGGCCGCGCCGCCGGGACCCTCGAGCGTGAACGTCGAGCCGGTCAGCGTCGCGGCGTCCATGCCGCGCGAGAACGCGGACGTCGGGTGCACGTCCACGGCGACGCCCGTCGCGCCGTCGGCCGGCGAGGGGGTCGCCGTCGGCGGCTCGAGCTCCTCGACGACGACGTCGACGAAGTAGTTGCTGTTCCGGTACGAGTCGCTCGGGAAGGCGCCCGCGCCGTAGTGGTAGACGCCGTTCGAGCCGTCGGCGATCGTGCGGAGCGGCCCGCTCGAGAGCTCGGAGGCGAGGCCGTCGAGCGTCACCGAGTAGACGACGTTGAAGTTGACCGACGCGACGTAGGTCGATCCGGGCCGGAGCACGACGGGCGTCGCGAGCGCCGCCTCCTGCCAGCCCGAGGCGGTCTCGGAGCCGAAGGACGCCTGCGCGAGCTCCGTGCCGTCGCCCGTCCAGATGCGTCCGACGTGCGAGCCGCTCTCGCCCGCGTCCTTCCAGAACCGCACGGCCGTGAGCCGGACGGGGGCCGTGACGCCGAGCTCGACCCCCAGCTCGTAACTGTGCGGCGGCGGGCCCGGCTGGCCGGCACTGACCGTGATCCCCGTCTCCGCGGGCGTCGCGCTCGCGTCGAACAGCGAGCAGGGACAGGTGGTCGCACCGTTCAACGGCGCGGCTGCGGGCAGCGACGCCGCCGCGGCGACCAGGACCACGGCGAGCCCCCACGCGTAGCGCATTCGGCGACGGCTCCTGCGAATCAGGCTCATGACACTCCCTGGGCGAGACGACGGGCTGCTCCGATGCTGACGGCGGTCGGACCGCCGCGCCTCCCACCGACGGGCAGTCGCCGCTGGCCGAGCGGGTAGGTCAGCCGAGGGCGCGAGCCAGCTGCTCGCGGAACGCGGCGGCACCGCCGTGGGACGGGTGGCGCACGTACGGGCCGTCGAGCTCCCGCCGGGCGAGCCGCCCGACCGGGATCGCCCGCCGCCCGGCCGCGAGCGCGTCCAGGAACGGCCTCGACCGCGCGATCTCCGCCCGCGTCGGCGCGCGGTTCGAGCACGCCGTTCCGGGATGCGTCGGCACGAGGTTCCAGAGCAGCACCTCGTCGGCGACGCCGAGCTCCGCCAGCACGCGGTGGACGATCGTCGCCGTGGCCTCGGCCGGCCCGATGCCCGTGAGCTGGCGCTCCGAGGTGAACGGGATCCCGGAGACGCGCGCGCCGCGGTACCCCGCGGCCTCACCGACCAGCAGCACCGGCGCCGCCGCACGTCGGGCCAGGTACCGCCGGAGCCGCTCGCGGCGGAGCGCCGAGGCGGCGTACTGGTTGTGCGTGCGCCCGATGTGCGCGCGGGCGAGCTCGTCGACGAGCGTGTCTGTGCTCACGATTCGAGTCTCTACGATCGGCGCATGATCCGCCGCCGTCTGCTCGTCCGCGGCTTCGTCCAGGGCGTCGGCTTCCGCTTCGCCGTCGCCCGACGGGCGGAGTCGGCGGGACTCGCCGGGTCGGTGCGGAACCTTCCCGACGGCGGCGTCGAGGTGGTGCTCGAGGGGAGGCAGGACGCTGTCGAGCTGGTGACCTCGTTCTGCGCGGAGGGCCCGCGGGGGGCGCGCGTGGACGCCGTGGAGGCGACGGACGAGGTGCCGGAGGGCCTTCGCGACTTCCGCGTCCGCTAGCTCCAGCGCTCCCAGCGGACGAGCTCGTCGAGCGGCCGCCGCCGTGACGCCGACCGGCTCGTCCTGACCGGATCCTCGTCGGCCGGATAGCCGAGCGTGACGACACCGATCGGCCGCACCGCGGCGGGGAACCCGACGGCCGCACGGAGCAAGTCCGGGTCCGGCGCGCCTGCGAAGGCCGCCGCGAGCCCGTCGTCCAGCGCGGCCAGCAGGGCGAGCATCATCAGTGCGCCGCCGTCCACGTACCAGTACGGCACCGGCCACTCGATCTCGCGCCCTTCGCGGTCGAGCTTGTCCGCCTCCCGGTAGCGGCGATGGTAGGCGTCCTCCTCCACGCCGGCGACGAGGTGCGCGGGCGCCGACGAGATCCACGGCCGCTCGTACTCCGCCTCTCCGCACGCCTCGCCGACGGCGCGTCGCCGCGCCTCGTCGGTGACGACGACCAGCCGCTGGCCCTGTGTGAACCCTGCGCTCGGGACCCGCCGGACCACGCCGGCGACCCGCTCGAGCACGTCGCGCGGCACCGGGTCCGGCCGGTACGACCGGACCATCCGCCGGCGCGCGAGCACGTCACGGAAGTCCACGAGGCGAGGCTAGCGCTCGCGCGCGCAGATGCGGTCTCCGGCCATCACGCGGTCGAACGTCGCGTCGAACTCGCCGTCGCGCCCGCGGTCGGCCGCGGTGAGCCCGGCGCCCTCCCACTGGACGATCGGCGTGACGCCGGGACCCATCACCGTGACGCGGTACCGCTCGCCGGTCGCGGCCGGACGGACGTCCTGGTTCGGGTAGCCGGGGAACGGCCGCTGCGGGACGAAGCTGTGGCAGAACGTGCCGGTGTCGCGGTGCGTGACGATGCCCGACTCGCGACGCCACCCCGCACCGTAGGCGGAGTTGTACGTGTCGATGTAGACGTTCCGGACGTAGCGGTCGCGCGGGTTCCCGTCCTTCGTCGTCCCGAAGCCGTACACGGGCGCGCCCGCGTAGGTGAGGCGGCCGAAGAGCCCCTGCGCCGCGAACCCGTACGTCCAGTTCGTGAACACCTCGAGCTGCGCGAGCGGCCCGCGCCAGTGCGAGACGTGGAGCTCGACGGCGGTGTGCTCGGGCCGCCACGGGTCGAAGCCGAGCAGCGGCTGGCGGCGCACCCACGCCTGCACCGCCCAGTACGAGCCGTCGGGCGCCCTGCAAGCGGCGGCGAGGTAGGCGAGCGCGGGGCCGTCGTAGGCGCGGCACACGTTGCGGAAGCGCTTCCACACGAGGCGCCCGTACCTGGCCAACCCGCCCGACAGGTCTCGCCGGAAGCGGACCTGCGGCCTGCTCGGGTCCGGCGTCCTCGCGTCGACGGCGCCCCACAGGAGCGCGTGCCGGACGCGCCCGTCCGGGCGGGTGTACGTGACGAGCGCCTGGCCCTTCGCGTCGACCTGCAACGAGCGGAGGCGGACGTCGACGTCCGGCAGTGCCTCGCTCGCCCGCGCGACACCGGCAGCCGCGAGCGCGGCGACGGAGAGCAGGAGGACGACCGCGACCCGCACGAGAGAACCCTCGGCAGGTCACGGACAAGCCTGTTCACCCGGATGTGTGATCCGCTCCCGCGGCGGCGACCACAGCACAGGCGGAGGCCAGTGCGAACGGGAACGGCGGGCTCGCGGGGGAACCATCGGTTCCCCACGCCTCATTCCCACTCGATCGTGCTCGGCGGCTTGCTGCTGATGTCGAGCGCGACGCGGTTGACCTCGGGGATCTCGTTGATGATCCGGCTCGAGATCGTCTCGAGCACGTCGTAGGGCAGGCGCGCCCAGTCGGCGGTCATCGCGTCCTCGCTCGTGACGGCGCGGATCACGATCGGGTACGCGTACGTCCGCTCGTCCCCCTGGACGCCGACCGAGCGGATCGCCGGCAGGACCGCGAACGACTGCCAGAGCTTCCGGTACCAGCCGGCGCGCCGGATCTCCTCCTGGAGGATCGCGTCGGCCTGCCGGAGCACGGCGAGCCGGTCCTCCGTGACCTCTCCGATGATCCGGATCGCGAGGCCTGGCCCCGGGAACGGCTGGCGCCACACCATCCGCTCCGGCATCCCCAGCTCCTCGCCGACGCGGCGAACCTCGTCCTTGAACAGGAGCCGCAGCGGCTCGACCAGCTGCATCCGCATGTCGGCGGGGAGGCCGCCGACGTTGTGGTGGCTCTTGATCTTGGCCGCGACGCCCTCCGTCCCGCCCGACTCGATCACGTCCGAGTACAGCGTCCCCTGCACGAGGTAGCGGACGTCGCCGAGCCTCCGTGCCTCCTCCTCGAACACGCGGATGAACTCCTCGCCGATGCGCCGCCGCTTCTCCTCGGGGTCGTCGACCCCCGCGAGGCGGGCGAGGAAGCGCTCCTGCGCCTGGACATGCACGAGGGGCACGTGGAAGTGGCCGTCGAACGTCTCCACCACCTGCTCCGCCTCGCCCTGCCGAAGGAAGCCGTGGTCGACGAACACGCAGGTGAGCTGGTCGCCGACGGCCTTGTGGACGAGCAGGGCGGCGACCGCGGAGTCGACGCCGCCAGAGAGCGCGCAGAGCACGCGCTCCGAGCCGACCTGCGCGCGGATCCGCTCGACCTGCTCCTCGATCACCGCGGCGGGCGTCCACGCCGGCGGCGCGCCCGCGACCTCGTAGAGGAAGTTCTTCAGCAGGTCCTGCCCGTGCGGCGTGTGCACGACCTCGGGGTGGAACTGGACGCCGTAGAGGCGTCGCTCGCCGTGCTCGAACGCGGCGACCGGCGTCGAGGGGGAGCCCGCCGTGACCCGCGCTCCCTCCGGCGCGGCGACGACGGAGTCGCGGTGGCTCATCCACACGGTCTGGTCGTCGGGGAGGCCGGCGAACAGCTCGCTCTCCTCGGCGTGCAGCTCGGTCTTGCCGAACTCGGACACGCCGGTGCGGTCGACGCGGCCCCCGCCCTCCAGGGCGATCAGCTGCATCCCGTAGCAGATCCCGAGCGTCGGGATCCCGAGGTCGAGGATCGCCGGGTCGATCCGCGGGGCGCCCTGCGCGTAGACGGAGGCCGGGCCGCCGGAGAGGACGAGCGCGTGCGGGTTGCGGCGCGCGATCTGCTCGGCGCTCAGCGTGTGCGGGACGAGCTCGGAGTAGACGCGCGCCTCGCGGACACGGCGGGCGATCAGCTGCGAGTACTGGCCGCCGAGGTCGACGACGAGGACGGGGCGCTCCTCCGGCGACGGCCCGGGCAGGCTGACGACCTCAGCTGCCGCCCCGGTAATTGGGCGCCTCCTTCGTGATCGTGACGTCGTGCGGGTGGCTCTCGCGGAGGCCCGCGCCGGTGATGCGGACGAACTGGGCCTCCTTCAGCGCCGCCAGGTGCGCGGCGCCGCAGTAGCCCATCGCCTGGCGGACGCCGCCGACGAGCTGGTAGAGGATCGGCGCGACGGGGCCCTTGTAGGCGACGCGGCCCTCGATCCCCTCCGGCACGAGCTTGTCCACGTCCTCCACGTCACCCTGGAAGTACCGGTCCTTCGAGAACGACCGCGCGCGCATCGCGCCGAGCGAGCCCATCCCGCGGTACTCCTTGAAGCGCTCGCCCTGCAGCACGATCACGTCCCCGGGGGACTCGTCGGTGCCGGCGAGCATCGAGCCGAGCATGACCGCGTCCGCCCCGGCCGCCAGTGCCTTGGCCACGTCGCCGGAGGAGGTGATCCCGCCGTCCGCGATCACCGGCACGCCGTGCGGCGCCGCCGCGCGGGCGACGTCGTGCACCGCCGTGATCTGCGGCACGCCGACGCCGGCGACGACACGGGTCGTGCAGATCGAGCCGGGGCCGATCCCGACCTTGAGCCCGTCCGCGCCCGCGTCGATCAGCGCCTCGGCCGCCTCGGCCGTGGCGATGTTCCCCGCCACGACCTCGACCTCGAGGCTCGACGCGAGCCGCCGCACCATCTCGACGACACCCGCCGAGTGGCCGTGCGCCGTGTCGACGACGAGCACGTCGACCTCCGCCTCCGCGAGCGCCTCGGCACGCTCGACCGCGTCGGAGCCGACGCCGACCGCAGCGCCGACGCGGAGGCGTCCCTGCTCGTCCTTCGCGGCGCGCGGGTAGTCGATCCGCTTCTGGATGTCCTTGACGGTGATCAGCCCGCGCAGGCGGCCGTCGGCGTCGACCACCGGCAGCTTCTCGACCTTGTGCCGGTGGAGGATCTCCTCGGCCTGCTCGATCGTGGTGCCGACGGGCGCAGTGATCAGGTTCCGCGAGGTCATCAGCGCGGACACGGGCTGCGCCGTGTCGGTCTCGAAGCGCAGGTCGCGGTTGGTGAGGATCCCGACGAGCACGCCGCCCTCGTCCGTGATCGGGACGCCCGAGACGCGGTACTCGCGCATGAGCGCGAGCGCGTCGGCGACGGCGGCGTCGGGCGGGAGCGTCAGCGGCTCGACGATCATCCCGGCCTCGGAGCGCTTCACCTTGTCGACCTCGGCGACCTGGTCGGCGATCGACAGGTTCCGGTGGACGATCCCGAGCCCTCCCTCCCGGGCGAGCGCGATCGCGAGCCGGGCCTCGGTGACGGTGTCCATCGCGGCCGACACGATCGGGATCGCGAGCTCCACGTCGCGCGTGACGCGGGTCCGCGTCGAGACGTCGTTGGGGAGCACGTGCGAGTCGGCCGGCACGAGCAGCACGTCGTCGAAGGTGAGGCCCTCCTTCGCGAACTTCCGCTCGAGGAGGAGAAGGCGCTCGAGCTCTGCGCGTCCGACCTGCAGCTCCGTCAAGGAGCGCAGGGTAACAGCGTGTCCGGCGGGCGCCGCGGAGGCCTGTGGAGGGACCGGCACGCTCTCGACACGGTGCGGCCATGTCCGGGGACAGTCCCAGGGACTGTCCCCGGACGGTGCTACGCGTTGACGGAGGCGAGCTCCTCGACCCGGACGCTCATTGCCTGGCGCCCCACCTCGCGCGGGTCGAAGCGCCCCGCGCCGACCTCGAGCGTCGAGGCCGCCCCGGCGGCGACCGCGGTCCGCAGGGCGTCCTCGAGCGGACGGCCGTCGAGCCGCGCGGCGAGGAAGCCGGCGAGGAGCACGTCGCCGGCGCCGACCGCGGACACCGGCTCGAGCCGCGCCGCGTGCGCGTGCAAGCGGCGCACGGTCCGGTCCTCCCGCAGCAGCGCGAAGCAGCCGTCGTCGCGCGTGATCAGGACGTTGCGCGGGCCGAGCTCGGCGACCGCGTCGAGGGCCATCGCGAAGTCCTCGTCATCGCTGAACTCCTGGCCGACGAGCGCCTCCGCCTCGACGACGTTCGGCGAGACCAGATGCGGCTCCGCCTCGGCCCCGAGTCGCAGCGGCATCCCCTCCGAGTCGAGGACCGTCTGCACCCCTCGGCGGTTGAGCTCGCGGATCGCCTCGCCGTAGAACCCGTCGTCGACGCCCCGCGGCAGCGAGCCTGCGAAGACGACGGCGTCGGCGCCGCGCGACAGATACCGAAGCTTCGCGAGGAGCATCTCCAGCTCCTCGGGCGAGACGTGAGGGCCCCACTCGTTGATCTCGGTGTAGGTGCCGGTGGTCGGGTCGACGACCGCGGTGGAGGTCCGGGACTCGTCGGCGATGCGGACGAAGTCGTTGAGGATCGCCTCGGCGGTCAGCTCCTCGACGATGCGCGTGCCGGTGCGGCCGCCGGCGAGGCCGGTCGCGACGACCGGGACCTCGAGCTGCTTCAGCGCCCGCGCGACGTTGATCCCCTTGCCGCCGGCGAGGGTCATCCCCTGGCTCGCGCGATGGCGATGCCCGAGCTGCGCGTTCGGCACCGTCAGCGTGCGGTCGACGGCGGCGTTCAGCGTGACCGTGACGATCACGAGAAGAGCCCCGCCACGTTCTCGAGCGTCCGGGTGGCGTACCAGCGCACGCGTCCGGCCACGCCCGGCTTCTGGACGGTCACGGCGGCGACGAGCGGCCGGGTCGCGAGCAGCTCGCGGCCGCGGTAGACGCGCACCTCGCCGACGGGCCGCCCACGTTGGACGGGGAGCTCGAGCGCGCTCGGCGCGACGACGCGCTCGACCAGCGGCCTGCCGACGCGGACGACGCGCGTCGCGCCCGCGGCGGCGACCAGCGGCACCGCAGCTTTCCCGTAGGGGAGCGCCGCGCGCGCGTAGACCTTCCCCTCTTGGACGAGCGGGACGACGCGGTACTGAGCGAGCCCCCACGAGAGCAGCTCGGCGAGGTCGTCGTTCCGCGACGAGCGCGTCGGCGCGCCGAGGATCGTCGCGTAGACGGTCAGGCCGCGACCGCGGGCGGCGGCGACCTCCGACCAGCCGGCAGCGGCGGTGTGGCCCGTCTTCACGCCCAGCAGGCCGGGAAAGCGCCCGAGCAGATCGTTCCAGGTGGAGAGCGTTCGCCCCGCCGCCCGGGCGCTGCGCCGGCCGACCGTCTCGCGGATGGTGGGATCGCGCATCGCCACACGTGCGAGCTTCGTCACGTCACGGGCGCTCGAGACGTGACCGGCGACGTCGAGCCCGTCGGGCCGGACGAAGTGCGTGTCGCGAAGCTCGAGCCGGGCCGCCTTCCGGTTCATCAGCGCCGCGAACGCCGGGACGCTGCCCGCGACGTGGATCGCCAGCGCGGTCGCCGCGTCGTTCGCGCTCTGGATCAGGGCCGCCTCCACGAGGTCGCGAACGGTCACGCGCTCGCCGGCGCGCAGGTCGATCGTCGACTCGCCGATCGCCGCGGAACGCCGGTCGACGGTGACGACGTCGTCGAGGTCGGCCCGCTCGAGCGCGACGAGCACGGTCATGAGCTTCGTGATCGACGCGATCGGGACGCGGTCGTCGGGCTCGTGCGCGAGCAGCACCTCGCCGGTCGTCCCGTTCTGGACGAACCACGCGCGCGCGTCGACGTCGGGGCCGGCGGCGGATGCAGGGGCGGCGAGGAGCAGGGCCGCGAGCAGGGCGACGAGGCTGAGCCTCACGTGGGCAGAGGGTACTCCACCGCGGGCCGAGCCCGGGAGGCGCCCACGCGATGGCGGCCGGCGGCGCGAGGCGGCGGCGGAGCCGAGCCCTGCTCGGCGGGAGCCGGCGCCGGCCGAGGCGTCAGGGAACCCGCAGCGCCTGGCCGATCTGGAGATTCGTCGGGTCGACGTCCGGGTTGAGCGTCAGGAGCTCCTCCACCGACGTCCCGAACTGCTCGGCGATCGTCTCGAGGGTGTCGCCGGACTGGATCACGTAGGTCGACGCCGCCGGGGCGGTCGTCGTCGCCGGCGCGGTCGTCGTCGCCGGTGCCGTCGTCTCGGCCTGCGCCGTCGTCGCGGCCGCCGGCGTCGTCGCCGCCGGCTCCTGGTCGGCGGAGATCGCCGAGCGGACGAGCAGCACGAGGACGGTCGCCGCGAGCAGGAAGGCCGCCGGCGCCGCGAGCCGCGCGAGCTGCCGGCGGTCGCTCACCAGCCGGCGACGGCCCACACCTCGCGCGCGAGCCGCGCGGCCTCGACACCGGCGGCGTGCCGCCAGTCCTCGTCGCCGGTCGCGCGCGCGGCGTACATCACCGAGCGCGACACGGTCACGAGCGCGCTGGCCGGGCCGCTCGTGAACGCGCGGGCGACGTCGGCCGGCGTGGCCCCCTGGGCGCCGACGCCGGGCAGGAGGAGGATCGCCTGCGGCATCAGCCGTCGGGCCTCCCCGACCGCCCGCGGGTGGGTCGCGCCGACGACGGCGCCGACGCTCGAGAGGCCCCGCTCGCCGACGAGGTCCTCGCCCCAGTCCTTCACGAGCGCCGCCACCTGGTGCCAGAGCGGCCGACCGTCGGAGAGGGTCAAGTCCTGCACGTCGGCGCCGCCGGCGTTCGACGTCTTGACCAGGCAGAAGATCCCACCCCCGCTCCGCCGGCACGCCTGGAGGAACGGCTCGACCGCGTCCGACCCCAGGTACGGGTTCACGGTGAGCGCGTCGGCGAGGCCCGACTCGAGGTAGGCGGCCGCGTACGCGCGCGCCGTGGAGCCGATGTCGCCGCGCTTGCCGTCCGCGACGACGAGCAGGCCGGCGCGGCGCGCGTAGCCGCACACGTCCTCGAAGGCGCGCATGCCCTCGGCGCCGAGCGCCTCGAAGAATGCGAGTTGCGGCTTGACCGCGACGACGTGGGGCGCGACGGCGTCGACGAGCCCGCAGCAGAAGCGCGCGTACGAGCCCGCCACGTCGGGATCCCCGCGGAGCTCGACGGGGAGGAGCTCTGCGCGCGGGTCGAGCCCGACGACGAGCTGCGACCGCTTGCGCTCGACGGCGGCCGCGAGGCGGTCGGCGAAGGCGACGGTGGCGGAGGTCGACTGGGCCTCGACGTGCTGCGCCATCTCGGCCCCAATCTAACGCGACGTCAGGCTGCCACCCGTGCGACCTGCGCGAACGGGAGCACGCGGAGCTCCGGAGGCGGGCGGCGGAGGAACTGCGCGACGAGGAGCAGCTCGGCGCCATCCTCGGGCGGCAGCTCCGCCCGGGTGGCCTCGTTGACCCCCGCCTCGAGCTCCAGCCGCGCGCCGGCGCCCGGCGGCAGCGTCCGCACGGCCGCGACGCGGCCCTCGCGCACGAAGAAGGCACGCGTGAAGCCGTCCTGCGCGGCGGGGACGAGGAGGACGGCGCTCGTCCGCCGCAGCCGCTCGAGCGTCCGCACGCGGCGAAGCACCGCCTCGAGCGCAGCCAGCCGGTCGCGGTGGCGCGCGGCGTCCTCGAAGCGAAGGTCGTGCGAGAGCCGGGCCACGCGCGCCCGCGCCGAGGCCAGCGCCTCCTCGGGGGAGTCGTGCTCGCCGAGCGCGCGCGCGGCCAGCCGCGCCTGCGTTCTCGCGTGGACCGGGCCGAGCACGGGCGTGTCGGCCGGGAGCTTCAGGCGCGCGAGATCCTCGCTGACGACCCAGGAGCGGCCGCGGCGCCGCAGGTAGACGCCGCCGCGCTTCCCCCGCGCGTTCGCCGGCGGGCGCAGCTCACGGATCAGCCGCAACTCCTCGAGCGCGGCCTCGAGCTCGGACCCGAGCACGCGCCACTCGATCCGCTCCACCGCCGCGAGCGCGGCCTCGACCGCCGGCCGCTGACGGTCGCTGCGGAAGTACGAGCGCAGGCGCGCCCGGAGGTCGCGCGCCCTCCCCACGTAGAGGACGACCTCGTTCGCGTCGCGGAAGAGGTAGACGCCGGGGCGCGGCGGTGCACCGTGCACGAGCGAGCGCTTCGCGTACACGCGACGTGCACGCGGCGCCGACAGATCGGCGAGCTCGGCGACCGTCCGCGCCCCGCGCTCCTGCGCCAGCCCGATGAGGCCGAGCAGCACCTCCGCCGTCGCCTGCGCGTCCGGGAGCGCCCGGTGGCACGGCTGCACCGACGTCCCGAAGAACCATGCGAGCGAGGCGAGCCCGAAGCGCGACACGCGGCCCTCGAGCAGCCGCCGAGCGAGCGACACCGTGTCCACGACCGGCCCGGCGAGCCGCCGCCCCGTCAGCCGACCCACTTCGCGGTCGAGGAACGCGAGGTCGAAGCGCGCGTTGTGTGCGACGAGCACCGCGTCGCCGGCGAAGTCGAGGAACCGACGGACCGCCCACTCGGCGCTCGGCGCGGCCCGCAGCTCGGCGTCGCGGATCCCGGTGAGGCTCGAGACGGCGACGGGGAGCCGCCCGCCGGGGTTCACGAACGTCTGGAGGTCGCCGTCGAGCTCGAGCGCCCGGACGCGGACGGCACCGAGCTCGCAGATCCGGGAGCGCTCGGGCGAGAGGCCGGTCGTCTCGAGGTCGACGACGGCGAACACGGCGTCCTCCAGCAGCAGGTCCGACCCCGGCGGCGATGCGAGCGCGACCGCGCCGCCCCGCCATGCCAGGCGGGCGTCGCCCGAGACGACGTCGTCGAGGAGCTCCCGGGCAAGGCCTGCAGGCGCCGAGGCGAGCGCGAACAGCCGGCGCGCGGCCTCCTCGGCCGCGACGGGCGCGCGACGCTCCTCGACGAGCTCGACGAGACGGTCGGCCGAGTCGAACGCGAGCTGCACAGGCCGAAGCGTATGCGAACATGTGTTCGTATGACAAGGCGGAAAGAGGGCCGCCCCGGTGGACGGCCCCCGTGAGCCTCGAGGAGGGGCCTCCTACTGCTTGACCGCGCTCTTCAGCCCGCTGCCCGCCGAGAATTTGGGAACGCGCGCTGCGGGAATGTGGACCTTCTGCGACGGGTTGCGCGGGTTGACGCCCTCGCGCGCCGCGCGCTGCGAGGTCGAGAACTTGCCGAACCCCGTGAACGTCACCGCGTCGCCGCTCTTCAGGGTCTCGGTGATCGAGTCGAGGAAGGCGTCGACCGCCTTCGCGGCGTCACGCGCCGAGAGGCCGCTCTTCTGGGCCACGCGGCCGACGAACTCCTGCTTGGTCATCAGCTCCTCCTGACGTTGTTACAAACGATCGGCGCCGGACCCTAGCACGGTGATCGGATGTGGCTCAACCATGCGGTTCTGCTGGCGTTTTCTCGGCGCTGACCAGCTCACTTGCGCGGAAGAGCGGCCACAGGCGCACGGCCCGCCGTGCGAGACCGTCGGTTCCGCCCTCCTCGCGGTCGACGACACAGACCGCAGCCCGCACCTCCAAACCGGCCTCGCGCAGCGCGTCGACCGCCTCGCAGGCGGCGCCTCCCGAGGTCACGACGTCCTCGACGAGCACCACCCGCAGCCCGGGCTCGAAGGCGCCCTCGATCCGGTTGCCGGTGCCGTAGGCCTTCGCCTCGCCGCGGACGATCAGGAACGGCAACCCGGACGCGAGCGACGCCGAGGCCGCGAGCGCGACCGCCCCGAGCTCGGGCCCGGCCAGGAGCTGGACGGCCGGATCGGCCTCGTGGGCCTTGGCGGCGATCCGCTCGCCGAGCGGGCCGAGCACGTCCGGACGCGTCTCGAAGCGGTACTTGTCGAGGTAGTAGCGCGACCGCCGTCCCGAGCGCAGCACGAAGTCGCCCTCGAGCAGCGCGTGCTCCCGCAGCGCCGCGCGGAGCTCGTCGTCGGTCATCCGCGGCCGGCAGCGAGGCCGTCGCGCGCGATCGCGAGCAGCCGGTCGGCCTCGGGGGCGCCGGCCTCGAGCGAGACCATCGAGCCGTCGCCGTAGTAGAGGTCCACGTGCTCGCGCCGCGCGCCGCGACGCCGTCGGAGCAGCGTCAGGCCGGCGAGCCCTGCGACGAGCGCGACGGCCGTGCTACGCAGCCGCACCGCCGTCCCCTTCCTCCGCCGCCGCCTCTCCCTCGGCAGGCGTCGCTGCCTCCGCAGGCGCCTCGGCCGGCTCCTGCTTGCGGCGCCGGCGCTTCGGCTTGGCCGGGGCGGCGTCGGCCTCGGCCAGCGACCGCAGGCACGTGCGCAGGTCGTAGAAGACGAGCCCGACGGTGGCACTCGGCCCGGTCGTGGCGGCGAGGGTCCGCTCGCCGTCCCGGACGACGAAGACGCTCCCGTCGCGCGTCGCCACCTCGAGCTGCGAGAGCTCGCGGTCGCTGCCCGCCGCCGCGGCCTCGAGCAGCTGTCGCGCCGTGCGCGCGAGGCGCTCGGCCCGCTCCGACGGGAGCGACGAGGCCTCCACGTCGCCGCCGGGGCCGACGAGCACGGCGCCGTCGACCTGCGACGAGACCTCCATCAGGTCGGCGATCGCGTGCTCCGCGTCCACGGCGCCCGACGCTACCACCTGACGGCGGCGGCGCCTCCGGCCAACCGCACGGCGATACTCCGGCGCGTCAGGCTGCAACGTCGCGCCCACCCGACCGAGATGAGCACCCTCCACGAGCCGATCGAGAAGTTCTTCCGCGACCGGGGCACCCACCTGGCCGCGATGATCGCCTACTTCGCGCTCCTGTCCCTCGTGCCGCTGATCTTCCTGGCTCTCGCCGTGCTCGGCATCTTCGGGCGCGCCGACGAGTCGAGCTACCTCGTCACGGAGCTGCAGGCACTGTTCCCGTCGCAGTCCATCTCGGACATCGTCGGCGTCGTCCGCGCGATCCAGGGCAACGCCGCGACGCTGGGGATCCTCGGGGCGATCTTCCTGCTGTGGAGCTCGCTGTCGCTGTTCAGCGCGCTCGAGTCGGCCTTCAACATCGTCTACGAGCGCCCCAACCGGCCGTTCCTGCGTGGGAAGGCGCTCGCGTTCGTGCTGCTCGTGGCGTCCCTGATCGTGCTCTTCGCCGGCCTCGTGATGGCGACGTTCGGGTACGCGCTGCTGCGGGACTTCGCCCCCGGGTTCGTCTCCAACGGCGTCGTCGCCTACCTGCTGTCGCTGCTCGTCTCGACCTCTGCGATCCTGCTCTTCCTCGTCGCCGTCTACTCGCGGCTGACGAACGCGCCGCTCGGGACGCGGGACGTGCTGCCGGGCTCCGCCCTCGCCGCCGTCCTGCTGCAGGCGACGTTCCAGGTGCTGCCCGCCTTCTTCCGTTTCTCGGGGGATGCGATCCTGTCGCTGCGGGCGCTCGGGACCCCGGTGCTGCTACTGATCTGGCTCTACGTGGCGTCGAACGTGATCGTGCTCGGCGCGGAGGTGAACTGGTGGGCGGCGAAGCAGCAGGGCATCGAGGAGAACGAGGCCGCCGGGCTCGCGTAGCCGCGCCGCCCGCGCGGCTTTTCCGCATCCGCGATCCGGGGCGGCCGGGATGACGCGGCGCCGGCGGCGCACCACCATGCGCCCGATGGCCGTCAGCGCCCTTCCGTCGAGCCTCGAGATCGCACAGGCAGCGCAGCTCCGGCCCATCGCCGAGCTCGCGGCCGAGCTCGGGCTCGAGGACGACGAGCTCGAGCCGTACGGCCGCTTCAAGGCGAAGATCTCCCTGTCCGTGCTCGACCGGCTGCGCGACCGGCCCGACGGCAAGCTCGTCGCGGTCACCGCGATCACGCCGACGACGTCGGGCGAGGGGAAGACGACCACCGCGGTCGGCCTCGTCGAGGGGCTCGCGCGGCTCGGCCGGCGCCCCCTCGTGGCGCTCCGCGAGCCGTCGCTCGGCCCCGTCTTCGGGATCAAGGGCGGCGCCGCCGGCGGCGGCCACGCGCAGGTCGTCCCGATGGAGGACCTCAACCTCCACTTCACCGGCGACATCCACGCGATCACGGCCGCGAACAACCTGCTCGCCGCGATGGTCGACGCGCACCTGCTGCACGGGCGCGAGCCCCAGCTGGACGCCGCCTCGATCTCCTTCCGCCGGTGCCTCGACATCAACGACCGCGCGCTGCGCCACATCGTGCTCGGGCTCGGCGGCCGGACGCACGGCGTCCCGCGCGAGGCGGGCTTCGACATCACCGCGGCGAGCGAGGTGATGGGGATCATGGCCGTCGCCCGCGACCTCCCGGACCTCCGGGCGCGGGTCGGCGCGATCACCGTCGGACGCAGCCGGACCGGCGAGCGCGTCACGGCCGAGGACCTCGGCGCGGCAGGCGCGATGGCGGTGCTCCTGCGCGACGCGCTGAACCCGAACCTCGTGCAGACGCTCGAGGGACAGCCGGCGCTCGTCCACATCGGCCCGTTCGGGAACATCGCCTCCGGCAACAACTCGCTCGTCGCCGACCGCGTCGGGCTCAAGCTCGCCGACTACGTCGTCACGGAGAGCGGCTTCGGCTCCGACATGGGGTTCGAGAAGCTGATGGACATCGTCGCGCCGCTCGGCGGGCTCCGCCCCGACGCCGCCGTGCTGGTCGCGACCGCGAAGACGATGCGCGCGCACGCCGACGACAACCTCGCCCGGCACGTCGAGATCGTCCGCGGTTTCGGGCTCGAGCCGGTCGTCGCCGTCAACCGCTTCCCCGGCGACTCGGACGCGGACGTCGCGCTCGTCGTCGACGCAGCGCGCGACGCGGGCGCGATCTGGATCGCCGAGTGCGACGCCTTCGAGCGCGGCGGGGCGGGTGCCGAGGAGCTCGCCGCCGCGGTCGTCGAGGCCTCCGAGCGGCCACAGGCGCCCCGGGCGCTGTACGAGCCGGACGCGCCGCTCGAGGCGAAGATCACCGCGATCGCGACACGCGTCTACGGCGCCGCCGACGTGCACCTCGAGCAGGCCGCACGCACGGGGATCGAGCAGCTCGCGGCGGAGGGCCTGGGCGGGCTTCCCGTGGTGATGGCCAAGACGCACCTCTCGCTCTCGCACGACCCGCTGCTGGGAGCGTCGCCGAGCGACTTCGTCCTCCCCGTTCGCGACGTGCAGGCGTACACGGGCGCGGGCTGGGTGGTCGCGCTCTGCGGCGCGATGCAGACGATGCCCGGGCTGGGCAAGGAGCCCGCGGCGCTTCGCGTCGACCTCGACGGGGACGGCAGGATCGTCGGGCTCTTCTGACGGCGGCGCGACCGGCCTCGGCGCCACGCGTCCGCCTCCGCGAGCGGTAGCAGCAGCGCGCCGGACCGACGGGGACAGTCCCTAGGACTGTCCCCGGACACGGCCACAACGTGTCGAGGCCGTGTCAGTCCTTCCACAGGGCTGCGGCTCTCACGGGTCGAACTGCTCGCGCAGCGCCGCCGCGGCCCGGGCGCGGTGGGAATGACGCCCCTTCCACGCGTCGCCGAGCTCCGCGACCGTCCGCTCCTCGCCGTCGGGGACGAAGATCGGGTCGTAGCCGAACCCCTCGTCGCCGCGCGGCTCGCGCGCCACCGTGCCCTCGAGCGTGCCGATGCCGACCCGTTCCTCTCCGTCCGGCGACACGGCGACCAGCGCGCACACGTAGCGCGCACGGCGGTCGCCGGCGTCGCCGACCCGCTCGAGCAGCGCCTCCACGGGGTCGCGGTTGCCGGCCCAGCGGGCCGAGTGGATCCCGGGCTCGCCGCCGAGCGCCTCCACCTCGATTCCCGAGTCCTCGCCCAGCACCCACGTGCGCGAGCCGTCGAGCACGAGCCCGAACCGCGCCTTCGCACGCGCGTTCTCCTCGTACGACGTCCCCGTCTCCTCGGGGTACTCGACCTCGCCCACGGGCGACAGCTCCCACCCGGGGAGCGCGGCCCGCAGCTCCTCGAGCTTGTGCGGGTTCGCGGAGGCCAGGCGCGCGGTCAGCGCGCCCACTCGACCGCCTTGACGGAAGCCAGCGAGGCGACCGCCTCGAGCAACGCGCCGGTGCGGGCGTCCACGACCTCGCCGAGGACGAGCTCGACGGTCCGCGTCTCGGCCTCGTCGGCGACGCGGATCAGCTCCACGGTCGCTCCTGTGTCCTCGACCGCGGCGACGACGGTGCCGACGGCGCCCCCACCGTCGACCTCGACGACGAGCCGGCGCAGGTCGGCGCCGCGCAGCCCGAGTCGCCGGGCGATCGTGCGGAGCGGCCAGAGGCTGAAGAGCACGAGCAGCGTCGTCGCGAGCGCGAGCGCGTACATCCCGACGCCGACGGCGACGCCGATCGCCGCGGTGACCCAGACCGACGCCGCCGTCGTCAGGCCCTTGATGTTCGGGCCGTACTTGATGATCGCGCCGCCGCCGAGGAAGCCGATCCCGGCGACGACGTACGACGCGACGCGGGACGGGTCGACGATCGCGCCGATGCGCTGGTTGAAGGTGAAGTCGGACCAGCCGTAGACGCCGACGATCATGAACAGGCACGCTCCGCCGGCGACGAGGATGTGCGTGCGGAGGCCGGCCTCCTGGTCGCTGCGCTCGCGCTCGAGGCCGATGAGCCCCGCGAGCGTGCCCGCGACGAGCATCCGCACGACGCCCTCCCAGAGCGGCAGCTCAGGCAGCACCGACGACCTCGACCGCGGCGGCCTCCTCCTGCTTGGCCGTCAGCAGCCGGATGCCGCGCTCCGCGAGCGCCAGCATCTCGTCGAGCGCCGCCCGCGTGAACGGCTCCCCCTCGGCCGTGGCCTGCACCTCGACGAGCCTCCCGTCCCCGGTCATGACGACGTTCATGTCGACCTCGGCCGTCGAGTCCTCGGAGTAGTCGAGGTCGAGGAGCGGCACGCCGTCGACGACCCCGACGGAGACGGCGGCGACGGAGTCGGTGAGCGCACGGGAGAGCCCGAAGCGGTCGAGCGCGCGCCGGACGGCGACGTAGGCCCCCGTGATCGCCGCGCAGCGGGTGCCGCCGTCGGCCTGGAGCACGTCGCAGTCGACCCACACCGTCCGCTCGCCGAGGGCCTCGTAGTCGACGACCGCCCGCAGCGCGCGCCCGATGAGGCGCTGGATCTCGACGGTGCGCCCACCCTGCTTCCCGCGCGCGGCCTCGCGCTCGGTGCGGTCTCCCGTCGACGCCGGCAGCAGCGAGTACTCGGCGGTCAGCCAGCCGCGGCCCTTGCCGTACATCCACCGCGGCACCGACTCCTGCACCGACGCCGTGCAGAGCACCATCGTCTTCCCCTGGCGGACGAGCGCGTGCCCGGCCGCCTGCTCGACGAAGGTGACGTCGAACGTCGTCGGCCGCAGGTGGTCCGGCCGGCGCCCGTCGCGGCGTGCGGTCACGCGGCCACCCGCTCGAGCTCGGCCAGCGCGACCTGCTCGACCCCGGCGATCGGCAGCTGGAGGAAGCGGGCGCCCATCGCACGGAACTGCTCGGGGTCGCCGGTGGTGAGGAAGCGGTAGCGGCCCTCACGGTCGGGCGCGTGCTCGATCCCCTTCCGCGCCAGCGTTTCGGCAACCTCGCGCGCCGTCTCCTCCGCGGAGAAGACGAGCGTCACGTCGCGCCCGAAGACGCGCTGGAAGATCGGGCGGATCAGCGGATAGTGGGTGCAGCCGAGGACGACCGTGTCGCAGCCCGCCTGCTTCAGCGGCGCTGCGTACTCGCGCACCGCGGCGGCCGTCTCCTCGCCGAAGGGGTCCTCCCCCTCGATCAGCGGGACGAGCCGCGGGCACGCAACGGGCACGACCTCGACGCCGGCGTCGAGCGCGCGGATCAGCTCCTCGTAGCGCCGGCCGGCGACCGTCGCCTGCGTCGCCAGCAGCCCGACGCGGCGGTTCCGGGTCGCCTGCACGGCCGCGTGCGCCTCGGGGGTGATCACGCCGACGACGGGCACGCCGAGCGCGGTCTGCAGCTCGGGCAGGGCGGCCGAGGTGGCCGAGTTGCACGCGACGACCACGAGCTTCACCCCCTGCGCCTCGAGGAACGCGCCGATCTCCCCCGCGAACCGCCGGATCTCCTCGAGCGGCCGCGGCCCGTACGGGAGCCGGGCGGCGTCGCCGAGGTAGACGAAGTCCTCGTGCGGCAGCGTCACGAGGCACTCGTGCAGGACGGTGAGGCCGCCCATGCCCGAGTCGAACACGCCGACGGGGCGCGGATCCATGGCGGCGATTGTAGGGGGAGGGCCGACGCGGCTACTGTTGTGCCGCTCGTGGGTCGCCTGCTCGTCCTCGTTGCGGTGCTCGCGCTCGCCTACCCGGCGACCGCGTCCGCCTGGACGAAGCAGGACGGCACGACGACGATGGCCGACGGCGTCACGATCGCGACGACGCTCTACCTGCCGTCGGGCCCGCCGCCGGCCGGGGGCTGGCCCGCGATCCTGATGGCGCACGGGCTCGGCGACACGCGCGCGACCACGAACGCCCTCGCCGAGCGGCTGTACGTCTCCCGCGACTACGTCGTGCTGACGTACGACGCGCGCGGCCACGGCGCCTCCGGCGGGGTCGTCGACGTGGACGGGCCGGCAGAGGTCGGCGACGTGAAGGCGCTCTTCCGCGAGCTCGTCGAGCGCGCGGACGTGAGCGACGGCCGGGTCGGCGGCTGGGGGATCTCGTACGGCGGCGGCGCGATGCTGCGCGCGGCCGGCGAGGGCACGGCCTTCGGGGCGCTGAACCTGTTCGAGACGTGGAGCGACCTCTACGCCGCGCTCTTCCCGCAGAACCTGCCGAAGTCGGGCGTGATCCTCGGCTTCCTCTCGTCGATCACGCGCCCCTCGCCGCTGATCGCCTCGGTCCGGGACGCGGCCGTCGGCGGGACGAACCTCGCCGTGCTGCGCGAGGCGTCGGCCGTGCGCTCCTCCCGGTCGCTGCTCGGGAGCGTCTCGGTGCCGACGTTCTGGGCGCAGGGCAAGCGCGACTACGCCTTCGACCTGGAGCAGGCGACGAGCGCCTTCCGGCTGCTACGCGGGCCGAAGCGGCTCTGGCTCGGGAACCTCGGGCACGCGCCGTCGGCCTTCGCCTCCGACGACTTCGCCGCCTTCTCGGCCCGGGGCGCCGACTGGTACGACCGCTTCCTCAAGGGCACGCCGAACGGGATCGACGCCGGCGGGAACGTCGAGGTCGCGCCGACGCCGTACCGCGAGGCCGGCGTCCGCAGGTACGCGGGGCTGCCGCCGACGGCGTCGCTCCTGCTCCGCCCGCGCTTCCGGGCGCGCACGATCGGCGCGCAGGGCAAGGTCGTCGCCGCCGCGCCCGCGCTGCCGCGGGGGGTCGAGCTCTTCGGCTCCGCGAGCGTGAACGTGACGGCGAGGGCACGAGGGCGCTGGCCGCAGCTCGTCGCGGTGCTGTCGTCGGGCCAGACCGTGCTCGCCACCGGGGGCATCCCGACGCCGCAGCTCGGCACGCGTCCACGGAAGCTGACGATCCGGCTCTCCGCGTGGGCCGCGCCGGTCGCGAAGGGCACGCGCCTCACGCTGACGCTCGCCCAGACGTCGACCGCGCAGGACCCGGGCACGCCGGTGTACCTGCTCGCGAAGCCGGCGGGACGACTGACCGTGACGAAGGTCTCCCTCGACGTGCCGGTGCTGCGATGACCCGCCTGCTCGCGACGCTCGTGCTCGTCGCGCTGGCCGCCGTCCCCGCCGCCGGCGCCCGTTCCGACGCGCCCGCCGCCGACCCGGGCGTCACCGCCACGACCGTGACGCTCGGAGCGACGGTGCCGCTGTCCGGCCCGGCGGTGCTCTTCGGGGCGCTGGCTCCGGGCGCGAAGGCCTACTTCGACTACGTCAACTCGCGCGGCGGCGTCAACGGCCGCCAGATCGCGTTCACCTACCGCGACGACGGCTACGAGCCGGCCCGGACGATCACCGAGACGCGCCGGCTCGTCCAGGAGGACGGCGTGTTCGCGATCTTCGCCTCCGTCGGGACGGCCAACAACCTCGCCGTGCGCCCGCTGCTGAACGCGATGAAGGTCCCGCAGCTGTTCGTCGGCGACGGCTCCTCCGCGCTCTCCGGGACGCCGAAGCGGTATCCGTGGACGATGGGGTACCTGCCGAGCTACGTCGGCGAGGGCGCGATGTACGGGCGGAACATCGCCCGCACCCGCCCGCGGGCGCGCATCGCGGTGCTCGCCGAGGACAGCCCGCTCGGCCTCGACCTGCTCGCGGGCCTCCGCCGCGGCCTCGTCGGGAGCAAGGCGAAGATCGTCGCGGTGCAGCGACACGACCCGACGGCCGTGGACGTCGCCTCGCAGGTCGCGTCCCTCCGCGCGTCGAAGGCGGACACGCTGCTGCTGTTCACGACGCCGCTGTTCTTCATCCGCGGCGCGATCGCGGTGAACAAGCTCGGCTGGAAGCCGCAGCTGTACGTCAACTCGATCTCGATCGAGCCGTCGGTGATGGCGACCGCGGCCGCGAGCGCGCCGCGGGTCGTCCGCGACGCGATCTCGATGGTCTGGCTGAAGGACCCGACGAACCCGCGCTGGGCGAAGGACCGCGGCGTCCGCCTCTACCGTCAGCTGATGGCGCGCTACTGCTCCGGGTGCCGCGTGGGCGACGTCTACCACTACGCCGGGATGGCGTTCGCGTACACGATGGTCGACGCGCTCCGGAAAGCCGGGCGCAACCTGACGCGGGCCTCGCTCCTCCGCGCCGCCACGCACCTGAACGAGACGGACAACCCGTTCCTGCTCCCGGGCGTCGCCGTGCGCACCTCGCCGGCGAGCTACTTCCCGATCGCGAAGGCGCAGCTGTACCGCTACCGCAAGGGGCGCTGGCAGCCGTTCAGCGGGCTCCTCGGCGCCAAGGGCTAAATGCGTCCTCCTTGTAAAGCTTGCGAGGGCGGCGTTTTCCGTAGCATCCGCGGGGCCAGAATCGACTCCCCGCATCGCATCGCGAGGGGTCTGTGATTCGTCATCCCGGAAAGGAACACTCGATGAAGCAACTCGTTCGCGCGCTCCTGGCAGCGGGGCTGGTGATCGGCGCCCTCGGGGTGGCGAGCCCGGCCTCGGCCGCGTACTCGTCGCCCCGGTTCTGGATCGACATGCCGACGGAGCGACAGAGCACCGGCGCGCCGCTCCGCATCAACTTCCGCGCGGCGATCGAGGACGACGCCACCTTCCGCGTCCAGATCTACGTGCCGCAGGGGTACTCCACGTCGCTCGTGCCGCAGGCCGGCCAGACCATCGGCACGGCCGCCGCCGTCATCAACGCGACGCAGATCGCGGCGGAGGCGCAGATCCCGGTGACGGGGAACATCGTCGGCGACACCTTCGCGGCCGACCGTTACCCGACGGGCGCTGCCTGCACCGGGAGCCCGCAGATCGCCGGGGTGTGGCTGCTCCAGTTGACCGCCGCCGGGCAGACGCTGACGGTGCCGATGTACGTCGAGACCATCACGACGGGGCCGCTCGCCGACCGCTTCTCCGGCCGGTTGACGGCGTGCCTGCCGTCGCCGTATCCGGAGGCCGGCCCGGCCCGCGCGCAGCTCGGGGCGAAGCTGCTCAGCGCCTCGCTCACGATCCGGAACGTGTTCACGAACCCGACCGCCGGGGGCGCGTACCGCTGGAGCGCGCTGATGACCCCGTGGACGCCGAACTCGGGCGTCCCCAACGCCGCCGGCACGGTCGAGGTGCAGTCGATCGACCGGCTCCCGGCCCAGACGACGCTGACGGCGACGCCGAACCACCGGCGCAACACCGTCACGTTCCGCGGGAGGGTGAGCGAGAACCGCGTCGCCGTCGCCGGAGCGGCCGTGCAGATCCTGCGCGGCGCGCGTGTGATCCGGACGGTGCGCACGAACGCGCGCGGCACCTTCGCGACGACGGTGAGGCTGCGGCCCGGCCGGTACGTGTTCCGCGCGCGCGCGATCGTCGGGGTGCGGAACGTCGACGACTGCCAGCAACAGTTCGCGCCGGTGCCGTGCATCCGCGCCACCGCGAGCGGCTACCGCCTCCTGAACAACTCGCCGGTCCGCGTCCGCGTCCGCTAGGCGGCGGCGACGCCGGACGCTCGACCCGAGGGGCCGCTCCGGCGGCCCCTCGGCGTATCGTGGCGCGGTGGCCGCGACGATCCGGATCGGCACGTGCAGCTGGGCCGACGAGGGGCTCCTGCGCGAGTGGTACCCGCGGGACGTCTCCTCCGGCGAGGCGCGGCTGCGGTACTACGCGGAGCGGTTCGACGTCGTCGAGGTGGACTCGACGTTCTACCGGCTGCCGGCGCCCGAGACGACGGCGCGTTGGGCGGAGCGGACGCCGCCCGGGTTCACCTTCCACGTGAAGGCGAGCGGCGAGCTGACCGGGCACCGGGACGGCGCGGGGGTCGAGGTCGAGGCGGGCCGGCTGCGGGAGTCGCTCGCGCCGCTCGAGGCCTCGGGCAAGCTGCGCGGCGTCCTGCTCCAGTACCACCCACGCGTGACGAAGACGGCGGCGGCGCTGCGGGCGCTCGCGGCGATGCCGGAGCTGCTCACGCCGCTCGTCCCGCTCGTCGAGTTCCGCCACCGCTCCTGGCTCGAGCCGGGCGAGGCGACGTCGACGCTCGCGTTCCTCCGCCGCCACGGGCTCGCGTTCGTCTCGGTCGACACGCCCGACGTCGCCGCCGCGAACGTCGTCCCCCGGCTCGCCGCCGCGACGCATCCCGTCGCCTACGTGCGCTTCCACGGCCGCAACGCCGGCACCTGGAACGTCCGAGGCGCCCGGGCGTCGTGGGAGCGGTTCGACTGGCGTTACCGGCGCGAGGAGCTGGCGGAGTGGGTCGAGCCGCTGCGGGGCCTGGCCGGCGAGGCGGAGGAGGTGTACGCCCTCTTGAACGTCAACCGCGGCGACCAGGCGCCGCGGAGCGCGTCGCTCCTCCGCGGTCTCCTGGACGAGGCAGGCCTGGCCGCGACGGGCGCGCAGGACGTCGCCCCGGCGACCTTGTTCTAGGCCTCGAGCGGGCGCGCCGGGTCGGCGCTCCACTCGTGCCACGAGCCGGCGTAGTTGCGGGCGTCGTAGCCGGCGGCGCGGAGACGCACGACGGCCATCGCCGAGCGGCTGCCGGAGTGGCAGTAGGCGACGACCTCGACGTCGGCGGGGTCGCCGACGCGATCCCGCAGCGCCGCGTCGTCCAGCTCGAGCAGCTCGTTGACCTCGAGGTTCCGCGCGCCAGGCACGTGCCCGTGCCGCGGGTCGCACGGGTACCCGGCTGCGCCCGCGTACTCCTGCGGCGTGCGCACGTCGAGGACGACGAGGCGCGGGTCCTCGAGCCGCTGCGCCAGCTCGTCGGCGGTCACGTCCACTGCGTCACGTCCGCCCGGTCACGTCCATTGGGCGAGCGCCCCGACGAGCACGGCGTTGAAGACGAACGGCTGCTCGAGCGGGGGCAGGTGCCCGCAGTCCGGCACCGTCAGCCGCCACGCGTGCGGCGAGCCGGCCACGAGCTCCCGCGCGTACGCCTCGTCGACGTACGGGTCGCGGTCGCCCAGGACGAGCCCGAGCGGGAGCGATCGGGCCGCCTCGGTCGAGTCGGGCCGGTCGCGGATCGCCTCGACGGCAGCGGCGAGCTCGTCCGGCCGCTGCCCGAGGGCGAGCGAGTGGGCATGCTCGACGACGTCGGCGGACGCGGCCTCAGAGAAAAGCTTCGGCCGCATCGTCTCCCACAGCCCAGCGGCACCGTCGCGCGCGATCGTCGCGAGCGTGTCGACGCGGGCGGCGCGCCGCTCCTCCGAGTCGGCGTCGGCGCGCGAGCCGGCGAGCAGGAGCGCGCGCACGCGGTCGGGAGCCTGGGCGACCATCCGCAGCGCGCAGTAGCCGCCCATCGACGCGCCGACGAGGACGAGCTCGTCGCCGTCCACGTCCGCGAGCACCGAGGCTGCCCAGTCGTCCATCGTCCGGCCGCGGCCGTAGAGGCGGGGCGCGACGGCGTCGCGGCCCCGCAGCGTCTCGAGCTGACGCTCCCACATCCGCTCGTCGAGCGGCAGTGCGTGGAGCAGGACGACCTTCACGGCCGGTCGAGACGGACCGCGCCGGAGAGGTCGGGCGCGTCGGCGTAGCCGTGGTCGGCGCCCTGGATGCCCATCGTCGCGGCGATCGCGGCGGCGAGCTCGCGCGGCGGGGGCAGCTCGGCAGCGGTGGCGGCGTGCCGGGCGGCGGCGCGGACGGCGGCGGGGTCGGCGCCGGTGAGGCGCGCGACGACGGTCGGGTTCGCGGCCAGCGCGACGACGTCGCCGGGCGGCATCGGCCCGTAGTACTCCTGCACCGAGAGGTACTCGTCCATCACGCTGCCCCGCTCGAACAGGGCGAAGCGGACGACGGCGCCGTCCTCGACGCCGATCGCGAGCACGACGCAGCCCATGCGGTCGGAGAGCTCACGCGCGAGCCGCTGGAGCTGCCGCGGGTCGCGGTCGCAGGCGTCGTCGTAGACCGCGATCCAGCCGTTGCGGGGAGGGACGACGAGGCTGCCGCGCGAGCGGCCCGGGAGCCGGGGGACGAACTGCCGCACGGCGCGCTCGACCGCGGGCTCGTCGTCCGACTGCACGTGGATCGAGCCGAAGGTCTCGCCGGCGGGCTGCCCGGCGAGGCGCCGCTCGAGCTCCGCGCGCGACGCGACGAGCAGCAGCTGGTCGTCGGTGAAGCCCCAGCGGGCGTAGGTCGCCCGCGCGGGGGTGTTGTCGGCGCCGACCTCCAGCGTCAGGTACTCGGCGTCCGGGAACGCGGCGACGACCTCCCGCATCAACGCTGACGCGATGCCGCGGCGGCGGGCGTCGGGGACGACGTAGACGTCGCTGAGCCTGGCGAGGCGCGGGGTCTTCGGCCGCGCGAGCGCGAAACCGACGGGCCGGCCGTCCTCCTCCGCCAGCAGCGCCACCTCGTCGCGCACGATCTGCGCGACCTCGCGCAGCTCCTGGTCGAGGTCGAGGTCGACGTGCGGCGGGATCGGCGCCTCGTGGCAGAACGCGAGCCAGAGCTCGTTGAGCGTCGGCAGGTCGGACTCGGAGGCACGGCGGATCGACACGGTCATGGCACGCGAAGTCCTACCAGCAGGTAGTGGGCGGCGAGGTTCTGGAACGGGTCGAACCGCTCGCCGGCGGCGCGGACGTCGCCGGTCGGGCCGAGGAACTGCTCGACGGCCTTGCGCAGGCCGAGGTCGCCGGCCGGCCACGCCCGCGGCCGGCCGAGGTGACGGGCGAGGAACCAGTCGGCCGTCCACTCGCCGAGCCCGCGCTGCGCCGTGATCGCCGCCTGCACCTGCTCGTCCGGCAGCGAGGCGAGCGTGTCCAGGTCGAGGTCGCCGCGCGCGAGCGTGGCGAGGTACTCGGCCTTGCGCCGGGAGAAGCCGACGGCGACGACCTCCTCCTCGGTCGCCGCGGCGAGCCGCTCGCGCGTGGGGAACGCCCAGACCTCGCCGACGCGCTCGCCGAAGCGCTCGATCAGCCGGCTGCGGATCGCGAACGCGGCGTGGAGCGACACCTGCTGCGCGGTGATCGAGGTGACGAGCGCCTCCCACGGGTCCGGCTGGAGCGGCGGCCGGAAGCCGCGCAGCCTTCCTTCCAGCGGCGCGAGCACGTCGTCGGTCGCGGCGAAGGCGCGGAAGGCGTCGAGGTCGAACGGGAGCCCGAGCAGGACGCGCACGACCGGGTCGGTCGTCTCGTCGAGCGGCTCGACGTCGACGCCGCCGGGCGCGGGCGCGATCCGCACCTCCTCGCCGGCGACGACTCGGTGCAGGCCGTTCTCGTGCCAGACGTTGGCGAGGTCGGGCCCGAACGCGCGGAAGCGCTCGGTCGACAGCGCGAAGTCGTACGGCTCCGGGATCGGGAGGAGCGCCACGGCAGCGACCCTACCCGGGCCGCCGCCGTGGCCTCGCACCTCAGTTGCCGCAGGGCGCGACGTTGCGCCAGTTCGGCACCACGTCGTTCACCGCCTGCGTGCCGCCGGGGCCGTACGTCAGCGTCAGCTGCCGGTTCGCGATCTCGCCGCAGCTGCCGTCCTTCTCGACGTACTCCCAGGCGCCGAGCGCGTACTTGTACTCGAGCTGCGTCGCCTCACGGCCCGTGAGGGTGATCCGCCAGTGCGTGGCGTCCACGCGCGTGAGCGCCACGCCGGCCGGATCCCACTCCGGCAGGCCGCCGTCGAGCCGGTTCAGCGTCCCGGCGACGTGAACGGCGCGGCCCGTGCCGTCGGTCGTCGCCGGCACCTGGACGGTGAACGTCACCGCGACGGTGCGCAGCTCCGCGACCGCCGTCACCGGAGACGACTCCGGCGAGCGGTTGAAGGCGCTGTCGACCGAGCGGACCGTGTAGGTGTAGGTGCCGCCCTGCACGACGTCCGTGTCGGTGTAGGTCGTGCCCGTGACGAGCGCGATCACCTGGGCGCCGCGGAGCACCTCGTACCCGTACAGCGTCGGGTCGCCGCCGACGGCCGTCCACGCGAGGTCGATCCCGGCCGGCGAGGCCGAGACGACGTGCAGCCCGGCCGGCGTGGCCGGTGGCGTCGTGTCGGCGGCGGGGAGCACCGTCAGCGCGCCGGCCTGCGCCGGGCTGTACCCGTTCCCGATCCCGTCGAGGTCCGCGTACGCCCAGCTGCGGCCGCCGGTGGTGGAGTAGCGGTAGGCGTAGTCGAAGCTGCCGACCGCCTCCGGGAGCAGCGAGGCGACGAACTCGTCGTTGTTGCCCGCGTCGACGTTGAAGGCGGCGTCGACCCACGTCCAGCCGCCGCCGGCGGGGTCGCTCCCGTCCGGCCCGAAGCCCAGCTGGGCCCGGAGGGACGGCGTCGGCCCCGGCTGGCTCGTGACGCCGTCGATCCAGACCTGGCCGTAGACGGACGCGGTCCGGTCGGTCGCCGAGACCACGTGCGTGAGCGTCGGCGGCCACTGGAGGTTCGCCCAGCCGATCGTGAGGTGCGGCAGTGCCGTCACCTCGTTCGACGGGGCGCTCTCGTTGCCCGCCGCGTCGCGGGCGCGGACGACGTAGTGGTACTCGCGCGCGTTCCGCAGGCCCGTGTCGGTGAAGGACGTGCCGGTCACGGGCGCGTCGTTCGCCTGCACCCAGCCGCCGCCCGAGAGCGGGCTGCGGTAGACGTCGTAGCCGGCGGCGCCCTCGACGGCGTCCCACGCGAGCGAGACGGTGGCGTTGCCCTCGGCGGTGACCCGCAGGCGCTCCGGCGCCGCCGGCCCCTGCAGGTCGACGCCCTTGGCGACGAGCACCGCACCCGACAGCGGGCCGAGCTCGACCGTCGCTCCCGACGAGGAGGCGGTGCCCACGGCATACGCGAGCTCGAACGGCGTCCCCGCCGGAACGAACCCGGCGAGCGGCACCTGCACGGTGCGGGCCGCGCCGCCGCGGTTGAGCACCACGATCGCGGCCTGCGTCCCGGTCTTGCGGCCGAACGCGACCGTGCCCGCGTCGTCGTCGGCGAGCAGCACGGCGAAGGAGCCGTCCCGCAGCGCCGCCGTCTCCCGCCGCAGCCCAGTCAGCGCCCGGTAGTGGCCGAGCAGCGAGAGGTCGCGGGCCCCGCCCGTCTCGGGCCAGGGCATCGTGCGGCGGTCGTCCGGGTCGTCGTCGCCCGTGACGCCGACCTCGTCGCCGTAGTACACCGTCGGCGCGCCCGCGACCGTGAACTGCACGAGCGAGGCGAGCCGCTGCCGCCGCTTGCCGGCGGCGACGTTCCCGGGATCCTGCTCCTTGTCCGCCCGCGTCTCCACGCCGGGCGTGAGCGTCCACCGCAGCCGCTCGGTGTCGTGGCTGTCGAGGAGGTTCATCGCCGAGAAGTACGCCGCGTCGGCGTAGTCCTCCCGGATCGACTCGAGGCGTGAGGCGAACTCCGACGGCCTCAGCACGCGGCCGCTGTCGGCGAAGCCCTTCGAGTCGAACGGCCCGACCGCGAGCAGCCCGACCACGGCGTCGCGCAGCCGGTAGTTCATCGTCGTGTCGAGCCGGTCGCCGCGGAGCATCCGCAGCAGCGCCGTGTCCTTCTGCCACGTCTCGCTGACCGTGAGCGCGTCGGGCCACTCGGCCTTCACGACGCCGCGGAAGGCCTCCCAGTACCCGCTCGGGAACGAGGGGTCGCCGGAGACGTCCATCCGCCAGCCGCCGGCGCCGCGCCGGAGCCAGAGCCGGGTGATCGAGTCGCCGCCGGTGACGAACCAGCTCTGCACGGCCGGGTTCGACTTGGCGAGCGTCGGGATCGTGTCGAAGCCGAACCAGCCGCTGTAGTCGCCGCTCCCGCACGGCACGTTCGCGGTCGTGAACTCGAACCAGCTGCGCCACGGCGAGGCGAGCGACTCGCACGCGCCGTCGCTCTCGAACCGGTGGTACCGGTCGAAGAAGCGGCTGTCCGACGACATGTGGTTGAAGACGCCGTCGAGGATCACCCGGATCCCGCGCTCGCGGGCCTGCTTCACGAGCTGCTCGAACTCCTTCAGGTCGCCGAGCGCGGGATCGATCCGCGTGTAGTCGGCGGTGTCGTAGCGGTGGTTCGAGTTCGCCTCGAACACCGGGTTGAGGTAGATCGCCGTGACCCCCAGCTCCTGGAGGTAGTCGAGCTTCTGCCGGACGCCCTTGAGGTCGCCGCCGAAGTAGTCGCGGCCCATCGGGCCCTCGCCGCACGCCGGGGCCGCGTAGTTGCGGCAGTAGCCCTCCGGCAGGTCGCCCCACGCCTTCTGTGTCGAGGCGAGGTCGCCGTAGCGGATCGTGCCGACCGGCGGATCGTTCGTGCGGTCGGCGTTCTTGAACCGGTCGGGAAAGATCTGGTAGATCACCGCGTCCCGCACCCACGCCGGCGCGCGGAACCCGGGCTCGAACACGCTCAGCGCCCAGCTGCGGTCGACGGCGTCGTCGGTCGTGGCGCCGAGGCCGCCGTCGAGCGCGGCGGTGTCGTCGGCGTAGTAGTCGGTGTCGGTCCCGTCCGAGACGACGAACCGGTACCAGAGGTTGTTCGCCTGCCCGTTCGGCAGCTCGACCTCCCAGAAGTCGCACGTCTTCGAGCCGAGCCCGGCCTGGTAGCACGAGACGTCGTCGGCGGCGATCGCCAGCGGGAGCAGCCGCTGCTCGTTCGCGTTCACGTCGAAGAGCCGGACCCGCACTGCGGTCACGTCGCCGTGGAAGGTGCGGAGCCGCAGCTTCACGGGCGTCCCGGCCGGCACGGCGCCGCCCGGCGTCCGGTACAGCAGGCTGCGCGAGTCGTGGCGCAGCCCGTCCCATTCGACGTCGTTGTCGTGACCCGTGCCCTCGGGCGGAGTGACGCTGACCGTCAGCACGTGGGTGGACGCGAGGTACGAGAACGCCACGGTCGAGCCCGCCGCCGGAACGGTGAACGCGATGTTGGCGCCGTCGCGGACCCCGCCCTGGCCGTAGTTCTCGCTCCAGCTCTGGTCGATCGTGGCCTTGACCTCGTACGCCCCCGGCGGCAGCGCCGTCGTCGAGAACGAGTAGCGGCCGTCGCCGTCCGGGTCCTGGAGCCACGAGCGCAGGCAGTCCGGCTGCCAGTCGCCCGGGCAGCCGAGCTCGGACTGGTAGCTGCCCGGCGCCGTCGCGATCGTGGACGTCACCGAGTCGGTCACCCAGTGCGTCCGGTGGTCGTAGAGGAAGGTGACGCTCCGCGCAGCCGGCAGGGACAGCGCGACGTTCGCGCCGTTCTGCGTCGCGTGGAGCCCGTAGTTCTCGTCCCAGCTCCCGTTCAGCGCGGCCTTGTACTCGAAGCTGCCGGCCGGGAGCGAGAACGTCGCCTGCCACGCCTCGTCGGAGGCGTCGTAGGCGAGCGCGGTCGCGGCGCAGGCCGGGTCCCAGTCGCCCGAGCAGCCCAGCTCCGACTGGAGGCTGCCCGCGATCGTGACGCCGCTCGGCGGGGGCGTGTGCGACCCCAGCGCGGACGGCACGGTGAGGAGCAGCGCGGCTGCCGCCGCGATCCCCAGGACTCTCCCCTTCATCTCTCCCTCTCCCTCTCTCGGGTTGTGCGTGCTCTACCGCCGCCGCACCGTGAATGGCACGACCCTCGACACCGCCGTGCGGCCGTCGACGGAGCGGGCGACCGCCACGAGGTGCACCTTCTCGCCGCGCCGGAACCGCACCGGGTCGAGCAGCGCGCGGTAGCGCGGCGAGTCGTCGACCGCCAGCCGGCGCCATCCGCCCGTCTTCCGCCGAACGGCGAACGCGACCGACACCGGCGCCGCGCCGGCCACCGTGGCGCCGACCTCCCACATCTCGGTGAGGTCGTCGCCGCGCACGCGCAGGGTCGGCCGCGCGGGCGCCCGCGACGGAAGGTCGGCCTCCGCGCGCAGCAGCACCGTCCCCAGCGCGGGCACGGTCAGGGTCAGCGACCCGTTCGCGGCGCTCGTCGCGGCAGCGTCGCCGAGCAGCGGCCCCCACGAGGCGCCCGGCGTCGCGGTCGTGACCGAGACGCGCGCCGGCGACGTTCCGCTGTTGAAGGCGGCCACGTACTCCCTGCGGGCGGCGCCGTCGATGCGACTCACGGCGAGCACCGGGCCCTGCGCGCGCCGCACGACCGTCGCGCCGGTCGAGAGCGCCGGGTGCGCGTCGCGCAGCGCGGCGAGCTGCCGCAGCCGCTCGGCGACCGGGTGCGTGCGCACGTCGAGCCCCGACCCGGTCCCGATCGGCGACGAGCCCACGCGGGGCTGGGTGCGCCACTCGTCCACCTGCGTCGGGAACAGGTCCTGCCGCGCCTGCTGGTCACCGCCGCGCCCGAGCATCCCGATCTCGTCGCCGTACAGCACCGTCGGCGCGCCGCGCAGCAGGTACAGCAGGTCGTGCGCGAGCAGGTCGCGTCGCAGCAGCGCGCCGCCGGTCGCCTGCGAGCGCTCCTGGACCTGGAACGCGGCGCGGCCCATGTCGTGGTTCCCGAGGAACGTCGGCGGCACCGGCGCGCGCCCGTCCGCCAGCCGGAAGTAGTCGTCGTCGTCCAGCCGCGAGGCGACGGCCCGGGCGCCGACGTCGCCGCCGGCGAACCCCGTCAGCGCGCCCTGGAGCGGGAAGTCGAGCAGGTTCGGCAGGCCGCGGTCCCGCACGTACGGGACGAGGTCGAGCGCGCTGCCGAGGAAGACCTCGCCGAAGAGCTGGAAGTCGCGCACGCCGGCGGCACGTGCGGCCGCCATGATCTTCGGCACCCAGACGCGGAAGAAGGCGCGGTCGACGTGGCGCGCCGTGTCGATCCGGAACCCGTCGACCTTGTACTCGGCGATCCACGAGCCCCAGAGCGCGGCCAGGCCGTCGACGACGACCGGCTGCTCCGTGAACAGGTCGTCGAGCCCGAAGAAGTCGCCCTGCTCGTAGCAGAGCTCGGAGCAGGACGTCCAGTCGACGTCGCCGCGGTTGTGGTAGCGCCTCGGGTCGTTCAGCCAGGCCGGGCGCTTCAGGTCGCGCTCGGGGGCGAGGACGAGCGGCGGCCGCGGGAAGCTCTTCGCGTTCAGGCAGGGGAACGTCCGGCCGCCGGCGTAGCGGGCCGGGTCGAAGACCTTCCCCTTGCAGTCCCGGTACGGGACGTCCCCCGCCCAGCTGCTGCCGCCGGTCGGGAGGATCACGTCGGCGGTGTGGTTGACGACGACGTCGAGGAACACCTTCATCCCGAGCCGGTGCGCGCAATCGACGAGCGCGGCGAAGTCGGCCTCCGTGCCGAGGTGCGGGTCGACGGTGGTGAAGTCGAGGCCCCAGTAGCCGTGGTAGCCGGCGGTGCCCGCGATCACCGGCTTCTGCTTCACGGGCGGCGTCACCCACAGCGCCGTGAACCCGAGGTCGCGGATGCGCGCGAGCCCGTCGCCCGTGGTGCAGCCGCCGACGAGCCCCTTCAGGTCGCCGCCGTGGTAGTAGCCCGTGTCGGCCGGGTCGTAGCCGGTGACGCCGCGAATGCCCTCGAGGCCGCCGCGGTCGTTCGCCGGGTCTCCGTTCGCATACCGGTCGGGCATGACGAAGTAGATCCGCTGCGAGGCGAGCGACCCGTAGGCCGGCGGCTGCGAGACGGCGGCCAGCGCCGCCCCGGACGGAGGCCTCGGCAGCGCCTCGGACGCGGCGGTCGCCCCCGACACGGCCCCGAGCGCGATCGCCGCGGCAGCGGCGACCGCGCCGTTAGCGGAGCGGCGCACCCGTGTCGCGGTCGAAGAAGTGGGCCTCCCCCACGTCGACGGCCACGGTCATCTCCTTGTCGAGCTCGAGCCGCACGTGCGGCGGAAACGCGGCCACGAGGTTCGGCCGCGAGGCCGTCACGCCCTCGCCGGCCGTCTCCTCCTCCTCGTCGGCGAGCACGCCCTCGAACCCGGCGGCGTGGATGCGAGCCGCGTCGATCCTGAAGTAGGCGACGGACTCGTCCCCGAGCGCCTCGATCAGGTCGAGCCGCGCCGTCAGCGTCGGCAGGTCGGGCCGCGCGGAGGCGGGATGGAGCCAGCTCGCGCGGATCCCGATCACGATCGCCTCACCGTCCTTCGCGCGGCAGCCCGGGTAGCGCTCGAGCGCCTTCGCGGGAACGGGGAGCCGCTGCGACCCCAGCTCCAGCTCGACCTCGCCGTTCCGCCACGCGACCGTCCCCTCGAGGAGGTTCATCGGCGGCGTGCCGATGAAGCCCGCGACGAACATGTTCTCGGGGACGTCGTAGAGTCGTTGCGGGGCGTCGACCTGCTGGAGGACGCCGCCGGACATGACGGCGACCCGGTCGCCCATCGTCATCGCCTCGACCTGGTCGTGCGTGACGTAGATCGTCGTCGTCTGCAGCTCGCGCTGCAGCTTGGCGATGTCGGCGCGCATCTGCACGCGGAGCTTCGCGTCGAGGTTCGACAGCGGCTCGTCCATCAGGAACGCCTGCGGCTGCCGGACGATCGCGCGGCCCATCGCCACCCGCTGTCGCTGGCCGCCGGAGAGCTGCTTCGGCCGCCGGTCGAGGTACGGCGTCAGGTCGAGCAGCTTCGCCGCCCAGGTGACCCGCTCGTTGATCTCGGCCTTCGGCGTCTTCCGCAGTCGCAGGCCGAACGCGATGTTCTCCCCCACCGAGAGGTGCGGGTAGAGCGCGTAGTTCTGGAACACCATCGCGACGTCGCGCTCCTTGGGCGAGACGTCGTTCACGACCCTGCCGCCGATCGTCACCGTCCCGTCGGAGATGTCCTCCAGCCCGGCGACCATGCGCAGGGCCGTCGTCTTGCCGCACCCGGACGGACCGACGAGCACGAGGAACTCGCCGTCGTGGACCTCCAGGGTCAGGTCGTCGACGGCGCGGAACCCGTTCGGATAGATCTTGTTGACCTCGTCGAATGCGACCTCAGCCACGAGGCACCTCCTTCACACCAGTCTCCAGACGTGGAACGCCGGCCCCTCCGCCGGCAGGACTGCGACCCCGTCGTCGACCGTGGCGTCGGCGCCCTCGACCGTCTCCAGCGCGGTCGCGCCGAGCGCGGCGAGCGGGAGCCGCACCGCCGGCGCCGCGCCGCGGCTCGCGAGGCAGAGCAGGCGCTCGCGCGGCGTCTCGCGCAGGTAGGCGATCGCGTCGTCGCCGACGTGCGCGTAGCGGATCCCGCCGCGCGCCAGGGCCTCGCTCGAGCGCCGAAGCGCGATCAGCCGCCGGTAGTGCCCGTGGAGGACGCGGTCCCAGGCGTCGGGACGGTCCCACGGCATCGTCCGGCGCGCATCCTCTGCCCACTCGCCCTCGAGGCCCAGCTCGTCGCCCGCGAACAGCATCGGGACGCCGGGCGTCGTCAGCTGCAGGCCGACGCCGACGAGCTGCCGCTCGCGGGAGCCGGCGACGCTGCGGAAGCGTGCCGTGTCGTGGCTGTCGAGCAGCGTCCACGAATGGAGCACCGACGGCCACGGGACGCCCGCGCGGAAGCCGCGCATCGCCGCGACTGCGGCGCCGGCCGGAAGCTCCGGGAGGCCGACCGGCATCGCCCAGAAGCCGCGCCGCAGCCCGTCCGGGAGCGTCTCGCCGCGCAGCCACGCCCAGGTGGGACGCATGAAGCCCGCGTAGTTCATCACTCCCTGCCAGCCGCCCGCGGCCAGGTCGGCGCGGAAGTCGTGCGCGTGCTCGGCGACCACGAGCGCGTCGCCGGCCGCGGCCCGCACCGCCCGCGCGACCTCGACGTTCAGGTCGATGGAGCCGTGGCGCGCGGTCATGTTCGCCACGTCGATGCGCCAGCCGTCGAGGCCCGCGTCGAGCCAGCGCCGGACGACGCCGAGCATCCGCTCGCGGAGCTCGCCCGAGCGCCAGTCGAGCTTCGGCAGCGCCTCGACGCCGAGCCACGACTCGTAGCCGTGCGGCAGCGCCTCGTCGAACAGGAAGAACTCCCGCTCGAGCGCGCCGGGGGTCTCCCGTGCGGCGCGGAACCACTCGTGGCCCGCGCCGACGTGGTTCGTGGTCAGGTCGGCGACGACGCGGATGCCGCGCGCGCGGGCAGCCCGAACCAGCGCGTCGAGCGCCTCGTCGCCGCCGAGCAGCGGGTCGATGCGGTCGAAGCTGGTCGCGTCGTAGCGGTGCGTGCTCCTGGCCGGGAAGAGCGGAGTCAGGTAGATCACGTTCGCGCCGAGCGCCTCAACGTGTCCGAGCCGCTCCGCGATCCCGCGCAGGTCGCCGCCGTACCACTGCGTCGAGGCCTCCGGGCCGCGTCCGGTGACGGGCTCGTCCCAGGCGCGTGGCACGGCCCACGCAGGCGCCGACGCGTGCACGCCGCCGCGCGCGAACCGGTCCGGGAAGATCTCGTAGACGACGGAGCCGAGGTGCCAGTCGGGGCCGCCGGCGCGCACGGAGAAGACGAAGTCGTCGGCGTCGGGGACGTCGTGGAGGACGAGGCCGTTGCCGTTCACCCACCCGTACCCGACCTCGCCGCCGGCGAGCAGCCAGCGGTACGGCGTCACGGGGTTCCGGACCGGGAGCCGTGCCAGCCACCACTCGTCGTGCTCGTCCTCCTCGTCGAGCTGGGCCGAGACGACGCGCGCCTCCCCGTCGTGCACGTAGCGGAGCGCGACCTGGTCGACCGCCGTCCCACGCGGCACGCGCAGGCGGACGGAGGCCTCGCCGCCGAGCTCGTCCGGCGCATCGAGCACGTAGGCCTCCGAGCCGTCGTGGTGCGGCTCAGCGAGCGCGGTCCGCGCCGGCGCCGCGGGGTCGGCGAGGCTCGCCGTCATCCCTTGACCGATCCCTGCGTCAGTCCGGCGACGATCAGGCGCTGCAGGAACTGGAAGATGACCACGACCGGGATCGCGGCCAGCAGCACGCCCGCGCAGAACACGCCCCACTGCTCGGCGTACTGCTTGTCGATGAACTGCCGCATCCCGACCGGCAGCGTGAAGTGGTCGCGCGTCTGCATCAGCGTCGACACGATCACGTACTCGTTCAGCGTCGCCACGAACGAGAACAGGCCGACGACGGCGAGCACCGGCGCCGCCAGCGGGAGGACGACGCCCCAGAACACCTGCGACGGCGTCGCGCCGTCCACGCGCGCGGACTCGTCGAGCTCGGCGGGGATCGTGTCGAAGAAGCCCTTCAGGAGCCACGCGTTGACGCCCATCGCGCCGCCGAGGTAGACGACGATCAGCGCGGTGTACGAGTTGAGCCCGAGGATCGGGAAGACGTCCCCGGTCTCGAGCACGATCAGGTAGATCGCGACGACCGCGAGCAGCTGCGGGAACATCTGGATCAGCAGCAGCGTCAGCATCCCGATCCGCCGCCCGCGGAACCGGAAGCGGCTGAACGCGTACGCGGCGAGCGCGCCGAGCATCACGGTGAGGATCGCCGTGGCGAAGCAGATGAACATCGAGTTCGCGTACCACCGTGGGTAGGGGATGTCGCTCGGCTCGCCGGCGACCGTCACCGTCCCGGACAGGATCGTGCGGAAGTTGTCGAGCGTGAGGTCCCGCGGGATCAGCGACGCGCCGCTGAGGGTGCCGTCGGCGCTGAACGCCGCCGAGGCCATGTAGGCGACGGGGAAGAGCGAGAGCGCGACCGCGAACACGGCGATGAGGTGACGCCACCACGTGCCCGCCAGCGACGGCCTGGGCGCGCGCAGCCGCCGCGCGCGGGCGCCGGCGATCGCGGCACTGCGTTCCGCCTGTTCAGCCGTGCTCATGGCCGCTCCTCCCTCATGTCCGGCGTTCGCTCACGCGAGGTTCTCCAGGGACTTCGTCCGCCAGAACGAGAAGGCCGAGATCCCCGCGACGATGAAGAAGATCGCGATCGAGACGGCGCTCGCCAGCGCGTAGTCCTGCCCCTTCCCGCTCTCGAAGGCGATCTTGTACGTGTACGAGATGAGGATGTCCGTCGCGCCCGCGACCGACTGGTCCTCGGCGGGCGGGCCGCCGCCGGTGAGCAGGTAGACGTTGTTGAAGTTGTTGAAGTTGAACGCGAACGACGCGATCAGGAGCGGCGCGACGGCGACGAGCAGCAACGGCAGGGTCACGCGGCGGAAGATCTGCAGGACCCCGCCGCCGTCGACCTTCGCCGCCTCGACCAGCTCGGCCGGGATCGACTGGAGCGCGCCGAGCGAGACGAGGAAGAAGTAGGGAACCGTCAGCCAGACGCTGACGAGGATGCAGGAGACCTTCGCCCAGTACGGGTCGAACAGCCATGGGATGTTCGTGTGCAGCAGGTTGTTGACGACGCCGAAGTCGTCGTTCAGCAGCCCCGCCCAGACGAGCAGCGAGAGGAACCCGGGGATCGCGTACGGGATGATCAGCAGCGAGCGGTACGCGCGCTGGAAGCGCATCGCGGGCGTGTTGAGCGCGATCGCCAGGAAGAGCCCCACCGCGAACGACGCGAACACGGTCAGCGTGGCGAACGTGATCGTCCAGACGAAGACGCGCACGAACGGCTCGCGGACGAGCGGGTCGTTCCAGAGCCGCCTGAAGTTCTCCGTGCCGACGTGCGTGCGCCAGCCGGGCTCCAGCTCCTCGCCGTTCGCGGCGACGTACGACCCGTGGTCGTTGTCGCGGAACACGACGCCGTCGCTGATCCGTGTGAACGTGTCGGCCTCGGCGTCGTAGCGCAGCGTCGGCTGGAGCGTGAGCGCGACCTCGAGGCCCTCGGGGCGGATGGCGGCGATCTCCCCCACGGGGACGGTGTAGGCGGCGAGCTCCTCGTCGAGCGCCGGCAGGTCGTCCTGGGGCACGAGCGTGTAGCCCTCGGGGGCCTCGGCGATCTTCCCCTCGGGCGTGAGCGTGACGCCGGCGTTCGGCTCGAGGCCCTCGCTCGTCCCGACGGCGCCCTTGCCGGTCCGGTCGTCGACGAGCAGCAGGACGAGATCGCCGTTCTCGTCGCGGGCCGGCGCCATCACGTACACGGCGCCCTCGGGGCTCTGGCCGAGCGACGCGCGCTGGATCCCGACGACCGCCTCCTCCTTCGTCAGGATGTGGCCCGTCGACCAGTTCGTGAACGCGACGTTGACGTTGTAGAGGATCGGCGCGATCTGGAACCCGAGCAGGAAGACCGTGCCGGGGATCAGGAACTTGAGCGGGAAGAGCTTCCCCGGGATGAGGTAGACGGCGTCGATCGCCGCCGTGGCGGCGAGCAGCACGACGAGCGCCACCCACCGCTCGTCGGTCACGAGCACGAAGGCGGCCCACACCGCGATCGCGTTCACGATCGCGAGGAAGGCCAGCTTCAGCGCGAGCCCGACCGTGCCGGAGAGCGCCGCGACGGCCCGCGAGGGGATCGACCACGCCGTCGAGCCGGCCGTCGGGGCGGGTGTGGATGGCGGCGGTGCGGTGGTGGCCACTGGCTCGAGGGTCGAAGAGGCGGGTGGGGCGCCGTGCCGCGCCCCACCCGCCGGCTTGTTCGCTAGCCGATCTTGTTCGCGATGTTCAGTGCCGCGACCGTGAACGACACCCGCGCCTTCGTGGCGCCTGCGCCCTTGGTCGACTTCACCCACGCGGCGCCGAGGTCAGACCAGACGCTCGACATCTGCGGGATGTTCGGCATCGGCACGCCGCCCTTGCTCGCGGCGCCGAACTGCTTCAGCACCGTGTCGGACACCCGCCGGCCCGCCGCGGTGTTCGCCGGGTAGCGGCCGTTCGCCGCTGCGAGCGCCGCCTGGGACGCCGGCGACATCATGTAGGTGCCCACGAGGTCCTTGGCCAGGCTCTCGACGCCGTGCGTCGCCGCGAACTTCGTGACCATGAAGCCCTGGACGCCGAGGAACGGCACCGAGTTGCACCTGATCCGCGGCATCTGCACGACGCGGAAGCGGATGCCGGCCTTCTTGATCGTGTCGGCGAACCACGGGCCGGTGATCCAGAACGCCGCGCGCCCCTTGAGGAAGGCGTCGCGGGCCGCCGCGTCGTCGACCTTCGCGTTCACGAGGCCGGTCTTGTTCCACGCGTCGATCAACGGTGCGTTCCTGAGGAAGCGAGGATTCGCGACGCCGATATTGGACGCGTCGAGGTTGCCCGCGCTGTTCTTCCCGAAGACGTAGCCGCACAGGCCGGAGAAGAACGGATACATGTGGTAGGCGTCCCCGGCCGCGCCCTGCTGGACGGCGATCGCCAGGTTGCCCGACTTCTTCCGCTTGAACGCAAGTGCCTGCTTCTGCAGGTCGGCGAAGTTCTTCGGCACCTTCGCGAGCCTCGTGTTGACGACGAGGCCGATGTTCTCGACCGCGACGGGCGCGCCGTAGAGCCGCTTCACCGCGGTGCCGTACGAGAACGCGTCGAGCGTGTAGGCGGGGAACTGTGCCTTGGTCGCCCGCGAGGGGAAGAGCGGCAGCACGAGCCCGCTCGCGGCGAGCTCGCCCGTCCAGTCGTGCGCACCGACGATCACGTCGGGCGCCGTCTCGGCCTGCACCGTCTTCAGGTCGTCGCGGATCCGCCCGAAGTCCTTCTGGACGACGGAGACGTTGACGCCGCGTGCGGCGCCCCAGGCGGACGCGACGCGGTCGACCGCGGCCTTGCGGTCGGCGTCGGCCCAGATCGTGACCGTGCGGGCCGCGGCGTCGGTGGCGCTCGGTGCGGCCGCAGCCGGCCCGCTCGTCGACCCGGCCACGGTTGCCGCGAGCGCGGCGACCGCGACGAGCGCGGCGAGACCGATCATGCGTCTCGTGAGATTCATGGTGTGCTCCTCCGTTCCGTGTAGTCGCCGGCCTGCGGCTCGGGTCCACCCGGACCCGCCGCCAGACCCACCTGACGGCCCACCACCGGCTCGGCCGGGGGAACCTCGATGAAACACGTCGTAACCGGCATGAAACGCGGCGTGACCCTAAGTTCTGAAAGAGGGAAAGTCAAGACCGGCGCAGGCTTCTCGGTAGAAGCCCGCACATCGCTTTCGGAAAGCCCACAAGGCCGACGGTTCCGGTTTGGAGAATCCGCTGAAACCTGTTACATAGCCATGGATGACGACGTTGCGCGAAGTGGCGGGCCACGCGGGCGTCAGCCTGGCGACCGCGTCGCGCGTGGCGAGCGGGGGCTCGAACGTGCGCCCCGAGACGCGGGCTCGCGTGGAGCGCGCGATGCGCGAGCTGCTGTACGTCCCGCCGGGACGACGGACCGCCACCGGCGTCATCGGCCTGCTCGTCCCCGAGCTCGCGAACCCAATCTTCCCGGCGCTCGCCGAGGCGATCGAGACGCGCGCGGCGCCGTCGGGCCTCGCCTCGATCCTCTGCAACACGCAGAGCGCCGCCTACCGGGAGGTGGACTACGTCCACATGCTCCTCGACCGCGGCGTCGACGGGATGATCTTCATCTCGTGCGAGATGACGAACCTGAGCGGCGACCACGGCCACTACGAGCGGCTGATCGCCGAGGGCGCCCGGATCGTGTTCGTCAACGGCACCCTGACGGGGCTCGCGGTGCCGTCGGTCGGCGTCGACGAGCGCACCGCCGGCGAGCTCGCGACGCGCCACCTGATCGAGCTCGGCCACGAGCAGATCGGCTTCGTCGCGGGCCCCGAGCACTACCTGCCGACGCAGCTGAAGAACAGCGGGCGGGAGGCCGCGCTCCTCGCCTCCGGGCTGAGCCCGAACGGCCTCGTGGCCAACACGCAGTTCAGCGTCGCGGGCGGGCGCGCCGCGCTCGCGCAGCTGCTCGCGAAGGCGGCCCCGCCGAGCGCGGTCATCTGCTCGTCGGACGTGATGGCGATCGGCGTGCTCCAGGAGGCGGCACGGCGCGGGCTGCGCGTCCCCGAGGACCTCTCGGTCGTCGGCTTCGACGGGATCGCCGCCGACTGGACCGAGCCGCGCCTGACGACGATCGAGCAGCCGATCGCCGAGATCGCCGACACGGCGGTCGACGCGCTGCGCCGCCTGATCGACGACCCGAGCCGCCCGTTGCCGCACTTCGTGTTCCCCCCGAAGCTGCGGCGGGGCGAGTCGACCGGCCCGGCGCCGGGCTAGGCCGCCCGGGCGATCACGGGAGGGCGCGCTCGCTCTCGGCGTCGAAGCGGTGCAGCTTCTCCTGGGGCACGCGGAAGGAGGCGTGCTCGCCGGCGGCGACGCGGTCGTCCACCGGCAGCTTGGCCAGCACCGGCTCGTCCTTGAGGCGCAGGTGGACGAGCTGCTCGTCGCCGAGGTACTCGACGACCTCGACCGCCGCCTCGAAGCTCACACCGTGGCCGCCCGGCGACGAGGCGAGCTCGACGTGCTCGGGCCGGAAGCCGAGGAGCTGCCCGGTCGTCCCCGCGCCGACGAGCCCGGCGCCGACGATGTTCATCGCCGGCGAGCCGATGAACTGCGCCACGAACACGTTCACCGGCCTGGTGTAGAGCTCCTCCGGCGTCCCCACCTGCTGGAGCAGGCCGCTGCGCATCACCGCGATCCGCTCGCCCATCGTCATCGCCTCGACCTGATCGTGGGTGACGTAGATCGTCGTCGTTCCGAGGCGCCGCTGGAGCTTCATGATCTCGGCGCGGGTCTGGACGCGCAATGCCGCGTCGAGGTTCGACAGCGGCTCGTCCATCAGGAACGCAGCCGGCTCGCGCACGATCGCGCGGCCGAGGGCCACGCGCTGGCGCTGGCCGCCGGAGAGCTGCTTCGGCTTGCGCTTCAGCAGGTCCGCCATCTCGAGGATCTCGGCGGCGTTGCGCACGCGCGCATCGATCTCGGCCTTCGGGACCTTGAAGTTCCGGAGGCCGAACGCGAGGTTGTCGTAGACCGTCATGTGTGGGTAGAGCGCGTAGCTCTGGAACACCATCGCCACGTCGCGCGACGCGGGCGAGACGTTGTTCACGACCCGCTCCCCGATCAGGATCCGGCCCTCCGTCACGTCCTCGAGGCCGGCGAGCATCCGCAACGCGGTCGACTTGCCGCATCCGGACGGGCCGACGAGCACGAGCAGCTCCCCCTCGCCGATCTCCAGGGAGAGATCGTCGACCGCCGCCATGCCGTCGAAGCGCTTCGTCACGTGGTCGTAGCCGACCTTGGCCATCAGCTTCCTGCCTCCTGGAGCGGGTCGCGCGGCAGCGTGAAGTGCGCGGCCGCGAGCGACGAGAACGCGAGCGTGAGCGTGAGCAGCGGGAGCAGCGCCGCCGCCGCGCCGAGGGCGTTGACGAGCAGCAGCGCGAGCGCGAGGAGCGTCGCCGGCAGCGGCGCGCGGAGCACCACGTCGACGGCGGCGCGCGCGACCGTGCGCAGCGGCGCGGCGCGCTCCGCGACCGCCAGCGGCCAGAGCGCGAGCTGGTAGACGCCGAACGCGAGCAGCAGGTAGAGGACGACCGCGGCCAGCACGATCCGGCCGGCGCCCGCGTACGTCGCGACCGCGAGCACGCCCGCCGCGACCACCAGCGCGCAGCCCGCCCCGAGCGCCAGCCCGCGCCGCCAGTGCAGCCGCAGGCCCGCCGGCCAGCAGCGGAGCGAGAGGTCATCCTCCCGCACGAGCTCGACGGCGCAGTGCATCAGGGCCATCGCGAGCGGCCCCGCCACGAGGGCGGCGCCGACGAGCGCGAGCGGCGCCCACAGCGCCGCGACGAGGAACGGGAGCACGCCGAGCGACAGCGCCGTGTTGGCGAGGAAGAGGCGCCAGGACTGCGCCCACATGCCGCGCAGCGCGGCGCCCAGCGCATGCCCCGGCGTGATCGCGCGGCGTCGCGTGCGTCCCTCGCCGTGCGTCATCCCTTGACCCCGGCGGCGACGATCCCGCTGACGAAGTAGCGCTGGAAGACGACGAAGATGATCGCCACGGGCAGGATCGCGATCACGCTCGCCGCCATCAGCTCCGGCCACTGCGTGTTGTAGATGCCGACGAACTGCGAGATCCCGATCGTGAGCGTGTACTTCGACTCGTCCTGGAGGATGATCAGCGGCCAGAACAGCTCGTTCCAGATGCCCTGGAAGGTGAGGATCGTGACCGCCGCGATCGCCGGCGAGGCGAGCGGCAGCATGACCCTCCAGTACGTCTTGAAGTAGCCGGCGCCGTCGAGCTTCGCCGCCTCTTCGAAGTCCCTCGGGATCGTGAGGAAGTACTGGCGCATCAGGAACAGGCTCTCGGCGAGCACGAGCTTCACGACGATGTAGCCCTGGTAGGTGCCGATCAGGTGCCAGTTGGTGAGCATCTGGAACACGGGCACGAGGCGCAGCTGGTCGGGCAGCATCAGCGTCGCCAGCACGAGCATGAACAGGGCCTCGCGGCCCGGGAACCGCAGCCGCGCGAACGCGTAGCCGCCGACCGAGGCGAGCAGGACGTTGGTGATCGTGATCGTGACGGCGAGGAAGGCGCTGTTCGCGGCGTAGCGGGCGAAGCTGAACTGCGTGAGCGCCTCGCGGTAGGCACGGAGGCTGGGGTTGTCCGGGATCAGGTCGAAGCCCGCGACGCTCTCGGGCAGGCTCTTGAGCGAGGTCGACACGCTCCAGAAGAACGGCACGAAGAAGAGCAGCGCCAGGGCGACGAGCAACGTGTAGACGACGACCGTCCGGATCCGCTCCGCGACCGTCCGGGGCGGGACCGCCGCGGCCGGGGCGGCCTGCTCCAGTGTCGTCACCCGATCACCTCCGGCTTCCCGAAGAGCAGCCGCTGGACGAGCGTGGCGGTGAAGATCAGCAGGAACAGCGCGACGCCGAGCGCCGCCGCGTAGCCGAAGTTCACGTCCTGGATCGCCACCTGGTAGAGGTAGAGCACGGGCGTGAGCGTCGAGTAGTTCGGGCCCCCGGCGCCGCCGGAGACGATGAACGCCTGGTCGAACACCTTGAGGCAGCCGATCACCGACAGCACCGCGACGAAGAAGTGCGCGGGCTTGAGCAGCGGGAACGTGATCTTCCGGAACGTCCGCCAGGCCCCCGCGCCGTCGATCGCGGCCGCCTCGTAGACGTCGGTCGGGATCGACTGGAGCGCCGCCAAATAGAACAGCATCATCGTCCCGGACGTCGTCCAGACGTTCAGCGCCATGATCGACTCGAGCGCGGTGTCGGAGTCGTTGAACCACGGCTGGTCGGTGCCGAGGATGGAGTTGAGCAGGCCGTCGGCGCTGAGGATGTAGATCGCGATCGCCGTGATCGCGGCGGACGACGCGAGCGCCGGGAAGTAGTAGGCGGCGCGGAAGAACGCCCGGAACCGGAGCGCGTTGTTCACGATCACCGCGAGGAAGAGGCCGAGCGCCATCTGGGACGGGACGACCACCGCGGTGTAGTAGGCGACGTTCCGCAGCGAGCGCCTGAACACCTCGTCCTCGAGCATCAGCCGGTAGTTGGCGAGGCCGACCGAGTCGATCTTGCCGAGAATGCCCCAGTCGAAGAACGAGATGTAGACCGCGTAGACGATCGGGAAGATGAAGAAGGTGAGGAAGAACCCCATCGGCACGAGCACGAACCCGTAGCCGACGAGCGCCTCCTTCAGCTTCGCGCTGCGGACGCTCTCGAGCCGCGCGGTGGTCGTCGTCGGCGTCGCCATGCGGACGAGGGGCCCCCGCGTGTCGCGGGGGCCCCGGTCGGACCGGCTAGCGTCCTCCGCGACGCAGCGCCGCCGTCGCCTCGGCTTGCACCTTCACGAGCATCGCCTGCACCGACTGCTTGCCCTCGAAGACCGCCGACAGCTCGTTGCCGGCGACCGTCATCACCTTCGAGAAGCCGGGGGCGAACTGCCACGGCCGCGAGTACGGCGCCTGCGCGAGGAACGAAGCGCGGCCGGCGACGGGCTTGACGTCGCTCCGCGCCGGCAGCGCCAGGCCCTTGGACGTCCAGATCCGCATGCCCTCCTTGCCGGTGAGGTAGGTGAGCAGCGTCCAGGCGGCGGGCTTGTTCTTCGAGTCCCTCGCGATCGAGTACGAGACCGTGAACGCGAGGTTGCCGTTCGCCTTCCCGCGGACCATCCGGTTGTTCTGGAAGCGGACGGTCGGGAACGACTCGGCCATGAAGGGCACGACCCAGTTGCCCTCGAAGACGATCGCCGCCTTCTCCTTGCCGAGCGCCTCGCCGCACCAGCCGACGCCGAGCTCCGCCGGCGTCGCGGCGAGACCCCTCGTGCGGAGGCCGACGTAGAAGTCGACCGCCTGCCGCACCGCGGGCGTGGCGACGGTCGCCCTCGTCTTCGTGGCGTTCAGGAACGAGCCGTTGTTCTGGTACACGAACGCGAGCAGCCGCGCCCAGTCGGCGGCGAGGCAGATCGGCTTCGCCCCGGACGGGAGCGTCGGCAGCAGCCGCCGCGACACGCTCTCGAGCTGCGCCCAGGTCTGCGGCGGCTGGACGCCGGCACGCTGGAACATCGCCGTGTTCGTCTGCATCGCGAGCGGCGACCAGTCCTTCGGGAAGCCGTAGATGAGCCCGCCGGACTGGAAGGCCGAGAGCAGGCGGGGGTAGAACGGCTTGATGTTGAACTTGTAGCGCTTGATGTAGCTGTTCAGCGGCCAGATCACGCGCTGCTTGACCCAGTCGGGCGCCACGTTCGAGTCGATGTAGAAGACGTCCGGCGGCTTCCTCGCCGCGAACTGCGCGAGCATCGCGTCCGGGTACGGGTCGAGCGCCCGGCGCGTCACGTGGATGCGCGGGTACTTGCGCTCGAACGACTGGATCACCTGCTTGAGCAGGGCCGTCTCGACCGGTGACGAGGCCCAGTGGGCGAGCACGATGTTGCCGCTGACCGCCGAGGACGCCGACGGCGCGGCGGCGCCGTCGGGCCGGGCGGCGGCGGAGGCTGTGCCGAGCACCAGCACGGCAGCGCCCGCCGTCGCGGCAACCGCGACGCGAAGCCCTTTGATGAGCACTACTCTCAACCCCTTTCGTCTGGCTCTTGAGTGCCGCAGACGGTCAATAGGCGTACCACCAAAGCCCGTTGAGCGCAACGTGGGCTTCCCCGCTCGCGCCGCCGGCTCAGAGGTGTGACGTGATTCCCGCCGGGTCCTCGTCCACGGTGTGCGACTCCGACGGATCCTCGAACCAGGAGTAGGCGTAGCGGCCGTCGTCGAGGTCCCGCGCGAACGTCGTCAGCCGGAGCGGGTGGAAGGTGTCGCACATGACCGCGAGCTCGTGTGTCTCCGCCATCCCGAGCGAGCGCTCCGCGAGCCCCGGCTGCGGCCCGTGCGGGAGCCCCGACGGGTGCAGCGTGATCGAGCCGACCTCGATCCCCTTCCGCGACGAGAAGTTCCCGTCGACGTAGTAGATCATCTCCTCCGACTGGAGATTCGAGTGGTGGTACGGGATCGGGACCGCCAGCGGGTCGAAGTCGAGCTTCCGGGGGCAGAACGAGCAGATCACGAAGTTCGGGCCGGCGAAGGTCTGGTGCGACGGCGGCGGCATGTGGATGCGCCCCGTGATCGGCTCGAAGTCGTGGATCGAGAACGTCCACGGGAACAGGTAGCCGTCCCAGCCGACGACGTCGAAGGGGTGGTAGTCGAGCACGTAGTCCTGGTAGCCGTCGCGGACGCGCACCTTGAGCAGGAACTCCCCCCGCTCGCGCACCGTCCTGAGCTCGGTCGGCGCGTGGATGTCGCGGTGGTAGAACGGCGCGTGCTCCATCAGCTGGCCGTGCTCGTTGCGGTAGCGCCTCGGGATCTCGATCAGGCCCGGCGTCTCGAACACGACGTACCGCTGCTCGCCCTCGTCGGGCCGGAAGCGGTAGATCGTGCCGCGCGGGATCACGACGTAGTCGCCGTCGCGGTAGGGCAGGTCGCCGAAGATCGTCTCGAGCGTCCCCGTGCCGTGGTGGACGAAGATCACCTCGTCGCCCTCGCCGTTACGGAAGAAGTAGTCCATGTGCTGCGCCGGCCGGCAGAGCGAGATCTCGACGTCGTTGTTCCACATCAGCAGCCGCCGGCCCGTCACCTCGTCGCCCTCGGACGGGACGGGCGCCGTCGCGAAGTGCCGGTGGGCGTGCGCCTCGGGCACCCACTCGTCGCGGACGATCGGCTCGAACTCGCCCAGCTCCTTGATGCGGCACGGCGAGTGCAGGTGGTAGAGGATCGACTCGTTCCCGGAGAAGCCCTCGAGGCCCATCACCTCCTCGGTGAGGAGGGCCCCGTTCTCGCGGAACTGCACGTGCCGCTTGCGGGGCACGTCGCCGAGGCGGACGTAGAACGGCATCGTGGCGGAGGATATCGGGACGGCGGGGCCGGCTTGCGTTCGTGCCGTGCCGGTGCGATCGTCGCGGCGTGTCCGTGCCGCCGCCGCCCCCGCTCGCGCCCGATCTCGGCGAGAGCGGGGCGAGGCTCGTGCTCGTCGGCGTCCTGGAGGAGCTCAGGGCGGAGCTCCAGGACCTGCAGCGCTCCGTCGGCGAGCTCCGCGCGGCGGTCGAGAATCCCCTCGCCACGAAGGCGTCGCTCGGAGCGGCGGTCGATCGCGCCGCGCAGGTCTTCGACGTCGACCGGCCCCAGGTGGTGGAGCTGCTGGCCCGGGCCCGCGCGGTGTTCGACGCGTCCCCCGGCGAGTACGCGCGGGTCGGCGACGCGGTCGGGCACCTGGCGAACGGCTTCGACCGGATCACGCTCGGGTGGCCCCGAGCCGGCGTTCCGGCCGAGGAGCTCGCCCAGGCCGTCGCGACGCTCGAGGGCCTGCTCGACGAGGCGATCTACCACATCGCGCTCGTGACCACGCCGGTGCGTCTGAACGAGCACCTGCGGCACCTCCCCGTGGGCCAGGCGCTCGACTTCGCCGGCGCCTTCGGCGACGAGCTACCGAAGGCGGAGCAGCAGCGCCGCGTGCTCGAGTATCTCGCCACGCACCCGATCGGGATCGAGGGGCTCGTCGACGTGGGGAAGGGCAAGGTCTACCGCAAGGCGTCGTCGCGGCAGGTACGCATCGCGACCCTGCTCGTGCCGCCGGCCGTCTTGCTGGCGGGCGCCGGCCTCGCCTGGCTCCTGACCTCGCTGGATGACTGGGGCTGGGTCGGCGGCGACTGGCCCGACGGCCTGAAGGACTTCCGGACGGTGCTCGCGGCCTACGTCTTCGTCACGGCCGGCGCGCTCGCGCACGTGGCGGTGAGCTTCCTCAAGCGGACGCGCGAGAGCGGCGGCGAGCCGATCGTCGCGGCCGGGCTCCTGTGGTGGCTGCACGTGCGCTGGGCCTCCGTCTCGCTCTCGGTCGTGTGGCTCTGGATCGCCGTCGTCGGCCTCGCCGTCGCAGACCAGCTCACCTGGCTGACGGCGTTCCTCGCCGGCTACGGCATCGACAGTGTGGCCGACCTCTTCCTGCAGCGGTTCGAGGCCCGCGCCGCCGCCGGCGCGGAGTCGTTGAAGAAGGCGTTCTCCTAACCCGCTACGGCTCGGTGTGGACGATCGCGTCCGCGATCCGCGGGCACGCCGTCCGGATCGCGTGCTCGACCTCGCTCGCGCGCGCGTGGGCCTCGGAGAGGGTGGCGGTCGGCTCGACGGCCAGCGTCAGGTGGGCGACGAGGCCCTCGTGGGTGTGCAGGAAGCGGAGCGAGCGCGGCGGCGTCCCCGTCGTCTCGCGGACGATCCGCGCGACGGCCTCCCGCTCGGGCTGGTCGTCGAGCGCGACGCGTCCCTCGCCGGCCTCCGCAAGCGGCTCGAGGTGCGTCTGCACCGCGTCGACACCGGGCACCGCCGCGGCGATCGCCCGCTCCACCTCGGTCGCGGTCCGGTGTGCGTCCTCCAGGGGCAGCTCGGCGGGGAGCTTCAGGTGGAGCGAGACCGCGGTGCGGCCACCGACGTGGAGCACGCTCACGTTGTGGACCTCGCGGACGCCCGCGACGCCGAGAGCGGCGGCGTGCGCCCGGTCGCGGATCGCCTCCTCGGCCGCGGCCGGCTCGACGTGGACGACGACGTCGCTCTCGGGCAGCGCGCGCTGCACCGCATCCTCGACGGCGTCGGCGGCAGCGTGGCCCTGTCCGACGGCCGCTCCCGGGGAGATGCCGATCACGACGTCCGCGAAGTGCCGTCCGGCCGCGTGGCGCAGGCGCAGCCGGCGAAGCTCGACCGACGGCGACAGCGCCTCGATCGCGGCGACCGCCGCCTCGTGCGCGCCGGCCGGCGCCCGGTCCATGAGGACGTCGACGTTCCGCCGCATCAGGCGCAAGGCGGCGGCCAGGACGAGGACGGCGACGAAGAGGGCGGCGAGCGAGTCGCCCTCCGGGTAGCCGGAGGCCGCCGCGACGAGGCCGACGAGCACGGCGGTCGTGCCTGCGAGGTCGCCTCCGAAGTGGAGCGCGTTCGACTGCAGCGCGGCGCTGTGGAACCGGCGCGCCGTGCGCAGCGACACCGTCGTCCGGGCCGCGTCGATCGCCATCACGAGGACGACGACGACGAACGTCCACCAGGCCGCGTCCACCTCCGCCTCGACCACTCCGGAGAGTCGCGCCACCGCCACCGCCGCGATCGTGACGCTCGCCGCCACGAGGAACGCCCCCTCGCCGAGCGCGGCGAGATGCTCGGCCTTGCCGTGGCCGTACTGGTGGCCCGGGTCGGCCGGACGGACGGCCACGCCGATCGCGAAGAACGTCAGCAGCGCCGCGACGAGATCGGTCCCGGAGTGGAGCGCCTCGGACACGAGCCCGAGCGAGCCGCTCGCGACGCCGGTCGCGAGCTTGAGCACGACGAGGGTCGCCGCCGCGAGCACGGAGACGAGCGCGGTGCGGCGCTGCGGATGCACGCGGGAAGGCTAAGCGTCAGGCGCGCCCGGAGGCCGGCTCCGCCCGGCCGGCCAGCGGCTCGAGCGGCCAGAGCACCACGTCCTGCCTGGTTGCGAAATGCGCCATCGGCTGCTCGGCGGGGAGCTCGATCCCGTCGGGCGTCATCGTCGTCAGGTCGAGCTCCAGCCCGGCTCGCTCCAGCGGCCAGGGGCGGTGGTGGATGTCCGCGCGGTACAGCGTGCCGCGGTCCTCGGTGTAGAGGCAGTACCGCTCCGTGAGGAAGTGCTCGAGCGAGCCGGCGCGGGGCGGGGCCGGATCGCCCTCGCCGCGAAAGCTCGCCTCGAGCACATACGGCCGCTCGGCACCGATGCGAGACGAGCGCCAGTGGAGGAACAGGCCGCGACGCTCGTAGCTCGCCCGCGCCTGGTGGTACGGGAGCCGGTACGTCCGCCGCGCAGCCTCGACCGCGGCGCGGCTCGACGCGTCGAGCGAGAAGAACCAGATCCCCGGCCTGCCGTCGCGGGTCACGTAGGTGCGCACGTTGACCTCGAGGAAGCTCGACACGTACGGCAGCGGCAACGTCCCGCGGAGCCGCAGGCCGGTGACCCGGAACGGGGTCACGCCGAGCCACGCGCTGCCGTCGTGCGTCTCGACCTCCAGCCCGGCCGGCACGAGCGCCCGCACCTGCGTCTCGTCGACCGGCCAGTGGAGGAAGAGGAGCTCCTCCCACGTCTGCGCCATCACCCACGATCGCTCGGGCAGCGGCCACGGGCGGTGCGCGGTCTCCGCGGTCGCGGACGCCTGTCGCCGGGGCGTCTCGAGCCAGGGGTGCACGAGGCCATTGTGACCCGCCGAGACGGGTCCGCCCAGCATTGTCGGAGGCTCGGTGCTAGAGGTTGCCGCGCAGGGCCTGCTCGCGCTCGATCGCCTCGAACAGCGCCTTGAAGTTCCCGTCGCCGAAGCCGCGCGCGCCGTGGCGCTCGATTACCTCGAAGAACAGCGTCGGCCGGTCCTGCGCCGTCTTCGTGAAGATCTGCAGCAGGTACCCGTCGTCGTCGCGGTCGGCGAGGATCCGCAGCCGGCGGAGGTCGTCCCAGCTCTCGTCGATCTCGCCCACGCGGTCCGGCGTCTCGTCGTAGTACGCCTCGGGCGTCGAGAGGAAGACGACGCCGCGCCGCTGCAGTGCCTCGACCGTCTCGACGATGTTCGACGTCGTCATCGCGACGTGCTGCGAGCCCGGGCCGTGGTTGAACTCGAGGTACTCCTCGATCTGGCTCTTCCGCTTGCCCTCGGCCGGCTCATTGATCGGGAACTTGATCTTGCCCTGGCCGTCCGTCATCACCTTGGACATCAGCGCCGAGTACTCCGTCGAGATGTCCTCGTCGCTGAAGTGGATCATCTCGGTCATGCCGAAGACGCGCTCGTAGAACTCGACCCAGTGCTCCATCCGGCCAAGCTCGACGTTGCCGACGATGTGGTCGATCGCCAGCAACCCGACGTCCCCGCCCGCGTCGGGCGCCTCCTGCGCCGCATACCCGGGGAGGTACGCGCCCTCGTACTCGGAGCGGTTGACGAAGGTGTGGACGACGTCGCCGTAGGTCGCAATCGACGCCAGCTCGACCTTGCCCCACTCGTCCTCGACCCAGTGCGGCTCGGCGATGCCGCGAGCGCCGCGCTGCACCGCCTCCCGGTAGGCCACGCGCGCGTCCGGGACGCGCAGCGCGATGTCCTTCACGCCGTCCCCGTGGAGGCAGGCGAACTCGCCGATCGGGGAGTCGCGGCGGAGGCCGCTGGAGAGCACGAGACGGATGTCGTTCTGCTCGAGCACGTAGCTCGCACGGTCGCGGACGCCCGTCTCGGGGCCCGCGTACGCCGTCCGGCGGAAGCCGAACGCGTGCTCGTAGTAGTACGCGGCCTGCTTCGCGTTCCCGACCCAGAGCTCGACGTGGTCCCACCCGTCGAGCGGCATGAAGTCCGTCGTCACGGCCGGATCTTACTCCCGGCGCGGACGGGCAGCGACCCGTCGCAAGGCGAGGAAGATTCCCGCGGCGATGAGGATCCCGCCCGCGACCTGGAGCACCGTCAGCGTCTCGTCGAGGAGGACGACGCCGAACACCGCGGCGACGAACGGCTGGAGGTTCCCCGCCAGCGTCGCGCGGCCGGGGCCGACGCGGTGGAGCGCCGTGTACCAGAACACGTTCGTGAGCACGAGCGGCCCGACGACGGCGAACGCGAACAGCGTCCACACGCGCCAGCCGAGGTCGTAGTCCTGCGCGGCGGTCTGCGGCAGGCCGGAGACGAGCAGGCCGAGCCAGGTCAGCGCGAGCACCACGGTGCTGATCCTGGCGGGCGAGTACCGCCGCATCAGCGGCGCGATCGCGACGGAGTACGCCGCCCAGGTCGCCGCCGTCGCGAGCGCCAGCAGCACGCCGACCGCGTCCGCGTCGACCGTCCCGCCGGCACCGGCGGCGACGAGGGCGACGCCGGAGGCCGAGACGACGGCCGCGACCCAGAATCGCCGCCCGAGCCGCTCCACCCGCAGGACGACCCCGAGCAGCCCGGCCCAGATCGGCGTCGACCCGAGGATCAGCCCGACCGTGGACGCCGTCGTCCGGTCGAGCGCGTAGACGAACGCGAGCTGGTTCAGAAGGAGCAGCGCCGCGGCCGCGACGATCCTCGCGACGTCGCGCGGGGCGACCCGCAACGAGCGCTCGGTGACGACCGTCAGCGCCGCGAAGACGGCAGCCGCCGCCCCGTAGCGCGCGGTCGAGTAGGCGAGCGGCCGGAACCCGTGCAGGAGGATGTAGCGGGACACGGTGAGGTTGAGCGCCCAGAGCACGACGGTCGCGAGCAGCATCAGGTCGACGGCCCGAAGACGCACGGCGGCGACCCTACCCGCGGGGTCGACTACGCTTCCGGAGCCGATGGCCGAGCCGACGATCGACGACATCGACGCCCTCGTCGGGCCCGCGACGCCTCACTTCGCGCTCCAGCTGCGGGCGCGCGTCCGCGAGCTGATCGCCGACCTCCCCGAGGGGCACCCGGTGCGCCGCCGCGGCGAGGAGCGGATGGAGCTGCTCGAGCGCCTGGCGTACGCCTCGTCGAAGGCCGACGAGGGCGGCCGCGAGCCGCGGACGCGCCCGGGGTGGGACCGGCTGCCGAGCTCCGCGCCGGCGGATCGCCCGCTGCCAGGCCGGCCGTGATCCGAGCAGGCGCCTCGGTCCTCGTGACCGGGGGAACGCGCGGGATCGGGCTCGCGATCGCCACGCGGTTCGCCCGGGACGGCGCCGCTCGCGTCGCCCTCGGCTACCTCCGCAACGACCGGGCCGCGGATGAGGCCGCCGACGCCGTGCGGGCGCTCGGCGCCGAGCCGGTACTGGTCCGCGGCAACGTCACCTCCGAGCGCGTGCTCGCGGAGGTGGAGGCGCTCGGGCCGCTCGACGCGCTCGTCCACAACGCCGCGACCGGGGTGATCCGGCCGGCGCTCGAGACCGAGGACAAGCACTGGGACTGGACGCTCAACGCCAACGCGCGGGCGCTCCTCTCGCTCACGCGCGTCGCCGCGCCCTCGATGCGGCCCGGCTCGTCGATCGTCGCGATCTCGAGCCTCGGCGCCCAGCGCGTGCTCGAGAACTACGTGCTCGTCGGGACCTCGAAGGCGGCGCTCGAGTCGGTCGTCCGTTACCTCGCGGTGGAGCTCGCGCCGCGCGGGATCCGGGTGAACGCCGTCTCGGGGGGCGTCGTCGAGACCGGCGCGCTCGACCACTTCCCCAATCGGGAGGCGATGCTGCGCGCGGCCCGCGAGCGCACGCCCGCCGGCCGCATGGTCGAGCCGGACGACGTCGCGGACGCCGTCGCCTTCCTCTGCTCCGCCGAGGCCGAGATGCTGCGCGGCCAGGTGCTCGTCGTCGATGGCGGCTACTCGCTGCTCGCGTGATGGAGCCGACCGAGGAGAACGTCCGCGCGTTCGACGCCCGGCACCGGGCGGACGAGGGCGCCCGGGGACTGCCTGCGCCGCTTCGCGACCGGCTGCCGGACCTCCGTGGCCGGCACGTCCTCCACCTCGGCTGCGGCACGGGCGAGGGGACGCTGGAGCTCGCCGCCCTCGGCGGGCTGGTGACCGCCGTCGAGCCGGACGTGCGGCTGCTCGAGGTCGCCCGGAACCGCGAGCCGTCGGCGGCCGCGGCCTGGCTCGAGTCGCCGCTCGACGCGCTCCCGCTCGAGCTGCAGCGCGGCCGCTTCCACCTCGTCCTCGCCGACGGCAACCTCCGGCGCGTCGCCGACCTCGCCGCCTGGGCGCACGGGATCGAGGCGGCGCTGCGCGACGGCGGCTACCTGCTCCTCCACGACGAGCACCCGGTGCTCCGCTGCGTCGACCCGCTGCTCCACTGGCGGGACGACTACCGCGAGGGGACCACGGTCGGCGCTGTCGTGAGCGCCGTCGCGCGCGCCGGGCTCGTCGTCCGCCGGGTGGAGGAGCTCCCGGCCGCGCGGCCGCGCGAGCGCGTTCCGGGGGAGCTGGTGCTCGTGGCGCGCAAGTGAGCCGGGGCCGCGCTCGCTCGGCGCCACGCCGCTGCGCTCGCGCAACTCCGGCGCGACGGTGATTCGAGTTCTCCGGGACGGGGCGCGACCCGCGCATGGTCACGCCCTTCGGAGTCGTCGTCGGCCTGATCCTCGTCGCGGTCGGCGCGATCCTCGTCTGGGGCGTCTCGGCCGACGCGGAGGGGATCGACGTCGACGCTGTCGGCGTGATCCTGATGGTCGTCGGCGTGATCTCGTTCCTGCTCTCGCTCCTGCTCTGGGACCGCTGGCGCGGAGGCGCCGCCCCCGTGCGCCGCGAGCGGTACGTCGAGCGCGCGGCCCCGCCGCGGACCGTCGAGCGGCGCGAGACCGTCGTCGAGGAGGACGTCGACGTGCCGCCGGGCGCCCCGCCGCCGCCGTAGCCGGGGTCAGCCGGTGACGCGCCGGCGCGGGACGAGCCGGCCGAGCGTGTCGGCCGCGATGTAGCCGGCGACCTTCGGGTTCTCCTGCAGCCGGCGCAGCGAGTACTCGTACCAGTGGCTCCCGAAGGGGACGTAGATCCGGAGCTTCCGCCCCTCTCGCACGAGCTCGTCGGCGAGATCGCCGCGCACGCCGAGGAGCATCTGGAACTCGTAGTCGTCGGGCCCGAGCCCGTGGCGCTCGACGGCGGCGCGGCTCTGGTCGACGAGCCAGTCGTCGTGGGTCGCGATCGCGACCCGGCAGCCCGCGTCGAGGAGGGCGTCGAGCGCGCGGACGAAGTTCGCGCGGATGGCGTCGAAGTCGTGGAACGCGATCGAGCCGGGCTCGAGGTAGATCCCCTTGCAGATGCGCACGCTGGGGCGGAGGTCGGCGAGCGCCAGGACGTCGTCCACCGTCCGCCGGAGAGCCGACTGGAGCACGATCCCGACCCGCTCGTAGCCGGCCTCGCGGAGCTCCCGGTAGAGGCGAAGGTTCTCGTCGGTCGTCGAGGAGTCCTCCATGTCGATCCGGACGAAGCGGCCGCGCTCGTCGGCGACGCGGACGACGGCCTCCAGATTCTCGCGGCAGCGGTCGTACGAGAGCTTCAGCCCGAGCGCCGTGAGCTTCACGCTGACGTTCGCGTCGAGGCCGCCGCGCTCGATCTCGTCGAGGACGTCGAGGTAGGCGCGGACGATCGCGCGGGCCTCGTCCGGACGGCGGATCTCCTCGCCGAGGACGTCGATCGTCGCGCTCCGGCCCTGGAGGTTGAGCTCCCGCACGACGCGCTCCGCGTCGGCCAGCGTCACCCCGGCGATGTAGCGGGCGGAGAGGCGCTTCACCACCGGCCGCGGCACGGCCGGGAGCATCCTCACGATCGCGCGGTCGTAGAAGGCCACTCGCGGCCGCGATCGTACAGGCCTACTCGCGCATGAAGCCCTGGCGGGCGGCGCTGACGAGCGCGACGGCCTCCGGGAACAGCACCTGCATGGCCTTCCGCAGCGCCTCCGCCTGCTCGCCCGGAGCACCGGAGACGTCGACTCGCCGGAGCGCGGCCGCCGTGAGCTCGACGGCCGTGTTCAGCGTCAGCGTCGCGAACTGCTCGCGCTGCGTCTCGGCCACCGACGCGGCCTGCTGCTCGGCGAACTCCCGGAGCCCGCGCATGAGCTCCTCGGGGTCGCCGCCGAACGGGAATCCGAAGCCGCCCTCCACGACACGCAGTGTGCCAGGTCGCCCCGACCGGCGGCCGGGTCAGGCCGCGGGAAGCGGCCGCTTGTAGCCGCGCTCGACCTCCGCCGTCAGCGCCTCCACGACGCCGACGGCCTGCCGCATCGCCTCCGCGAAGGGAGACGGCCCGTCCTGGCCGAGCGCGCGCTCGAGCCTGAGCGTCGCCGCGCCGACCGCGTCGAGGAACGCGGGCGAGGCCACCCGCGGCGGCCCGCCGACGGCCCGCTCGAGCGCGAGCGCGGCCTCCTCCGCTGCCTCGATCCCCGGCGGCGCCTCGCGCAGCCGCAGCGCTACGAGCTGCGCCCGCAGCTCCTCCAGGTCGCCGCCGCCTGCTGCCTCGACCGCGACCTCGCAGAGCGCGGCGATCGACGCCGCCTCACGGACGACGCCGCCGTCCTGCACCGGGCGGCCCGCCTCGTCGAGCGCCAGCCAGGCCCGCTCCTCGCCGCCGTCGCGCGCGAACGCGCAGAGGTAGAGGCGGCGGCCGCCGGCAGGCTCGGTCGCGAGCACCGCCGCCACGTCCTCGCCCGGCGCGGCGTGCTCCGAGGCCGCGGCCGCGATCCGCTCCAGCTCCTCCCGCAGCGACACCGCGGCAGGATAGTGACCCGAGGACGGCCCGCCGCCTACGATGACCCGCGTGGACGCGGTGGCCTGGCTCGAGCTCCTCTTCGCCGCCGGCGTGGTCGGCGCCGCCCTCCTCCTCGCGCTGAGCGCCACGGGACGGGCGTCGCGCGGCCTCCTCGCCGGCGGGGTCGCCGTCCTCGGCCTGCTCGCCGCGCTCGCATGGGTCGTGGTCGCATTCGACCCGCGGGAGGAGCTCGTGTTGTCGGCGACCGGGGCGACGGCGGCCCTCCTCGTCGGGGCGGCGGCGCTCCTGCTCCACGGCGCGTTGCAGCGGAACCGCCGCGCCGACGCCGACGTGGCGGCGTTCGAGCTGCGCCTCCGCCGCCGGCTCGAGGAGCTGTCCGAGGAGAACGCGGCCGAGCTCGAGCGCCTCGTCGCACGCACCCGGGCCGACACGGTCTCGCTCCTGGGCGAGGAGGAGCGGCGGATCGGGGAGGAACGGCGCCGACTGATCGCGGAGCAGGAGCGGCGCGCGAGCGGCGAGCTCGCCGAGGCGCTGGCGGCGGTGCAGCGCCGCGTGGAAAGCCGCCTCGCGGCCTGGACCGAGGACCTCGACCGCGCGCAGCAGACGCTCGCCACCCAGGTCGAGCGGCTCGCGGAGCGACAGAAGCAGGTCGTCGCCGCCGCCGAGGCGCGGATCTCCGCCGACGTCGCGCGTCTCTCGGTCGGGACCGAGGAGGAGCGCGCGGCGCTCGGGCGGCTGCGCGAGGAGCTGGGTCGCGCGGCGGAGCAGGTCGTCGCCCAGTCCGCCGCCGAGCTGGAGCAGCACGCGGCCGAGCGGCGGCGCGCGCTGCACGAGCTCGCGGAGCGCCTCCGCCGCCGGGAGCGCGAGCTCGGGGAGCGGATCGAGCGCGAGGAGGCGGAAGCCGCCGCGCGGATCACGTCCGGCCTCGCGGACGCCGAGCGCCGGGCCGTGGAACAGCTCAGCCGCACCAACGAGCGTGCGGTGTCGAGCTTCGGCGACGCCGCGTCCCAGCAGTTCACCGACGCGATCCGAAGCGCCCGGGAGGACGCCGCGCGGCGGCTCGCGCGCGAGCTCGACCGGGCCGTCGAGACGTTCGCGCGTCAGGCGCAGACCGTCCTCGCCGAGCGGCTGTCGCAGGTCGGCGACGCGGGCGTCCAGCGCCTCGACCGCCGCGTCGGCGAGGTCGCCGCAACGCTCGGGCGGCAGCGGGACGAGCTGGTGGCCGCACTCGAGGAGCGGCTGGCCCAGGCCGAGGCGGAGATCCGCCAGCGCCTGCAGACGCTCGTGCAGGACGCCGAGTCCGAGCGCGTCATCCTCGACACCCGCCTCCAGGAGCTGTCGCACCGGATCGATGAGGCGATCGCGTCGTCGCGGGACCGGCTCGCACGCCTGGAGGAGCTCCGCATCAGGTGAAGGGTTCCGCTCCCGCCCGCCGAACGCTCGCGCCATGAGCGAGGTCATCGAGGCGGAGAGCGAGCGCTCGAAGGTCGAGGGCTGGCGGCTCCACGTGCTGATCGAGGCGGGATACCCGCTCCACCTGGCCGAGCGCCTGGCGGCGAGCGAGGTCGACCTCCATCGCGCGGTCGAGCTGCTCGGATCCGGCTGCGAGCCGGCCACCGCCGCCGAGATCCTGCTCTGACGCGCAGCCTCTAGGCTGAGGTGCATGAAGGTCGAGGCGATCGACTACGGCGACCGCCGCGTCTACTCCGTCGCCTCCTTCAACCGCGGCGTGGCGGACTGGCTGGCGCGCCTCCCGACGGTGTGGGTGGAGGGGGAGGTGACGGAGCTGCGACGGCAGCAGGCGTGGGCGAGCGTCTTCTTCACGCTCAAGGATCCGGACGACGGCTCCTGCCTCCCGGTCACGATGGGGCGCGCCCGCTTCGACGCGCTTCGCCTCGACCTGGCGAGCGGCGAGCGCGTCCACGTGTTCGGCCGGCCCGAGCTGTTCGAGCAGCGGGGGGACTTCCGCCTGCGGGCGCTCTCGATCGAGCGCTTCGGGCTCGGCGACCACCTGGCTCGGCTCGAGCGACTGAAGCAGGCGCTCGCGGCGGAGGGCCTCTTCGACCCGGCACGCAAGCGCCCGCTGCCGCTGCTGCCCCGCCGCATCGGCCTCGTCACCGGCAACGACGCGGCCGCGAAGCGCGACGTGCTGGCGACGATCACCGTCCGCTACCCGGCCGCCCGCGTCGTCGTCGCCGAGGCCTACGTCCAGGGGCCGCGCGCCGCGCCGGCGATCGTCGAGGCGCTGGCGCGCGTGAGCGCGGAGCCCGAGGTCGAGGTCGTCGTCGTCGCCCGGGGCGGCGGCAGCTTCGAGGACCTGCTCCCGTTCAGCGACGAGCGCCTGGTGCGCGCGATCGCCGCGTGCCCCGTTCCCGTCGTGAGCGCGGTGGGCCACGAGCAGGACACGCCGCTCTGCGACCTCGCGGCCGACGTGCGGGCCTCGACGCCGACGGCGGCCGGCAGGCTCGTCGTCCCGGATCGCGCCGAGCTCGTGGCGAGGCTCGACCGCGCCCGTACCTCGCTGGCGCGCGCCGCGCGGCGGGCGGTCGAACGCGAGCGCGAGCAGCTCGAGCGAGACCGGCAGCGCCTGCGGCGCGCGCCCGGCGACGCCGTCTCGCGCGCGGCGGAGCGGCTCGACCGCGCGCACGAGCGGCTGCGCCGGGCGCCGGCGCTCGTCGTCGAGCGCAGGCGCACCGCGCTCGAGGCGAGCCACGGCAGGCTGCGGGCCCTGTCGCCGCTCGCGACGCTCGACCGCGGCTACGCGATCGTCCGGGCCGGCGACTCGGTGGTGCGCGACGCGTCCGTCCTCGCGCCGGGCGACCGCGTCGACGTGCGCGTCGCCGCCGGCGCCTTCGGCGCGGAGGTGGTCGACGTGACGGCGCCGCCGGACGGGGAGTCGCGCGATGGCTGAGCCGGAGCGCCCCGGGCCGTCGGCACCGGAGACCGAGGTGAGCTTCGAGCAGGCGCAGGCGGAGCTGGAGCAGATCGTCGAGCGGCTCGAGCGCGGCCGGGTCGGGCTCGACGAGACGATCCGGCTCTGGGAGCGGGGCGAGGAGCTGTACCGGCTCTGCCGCGAGCGGCTCGACGCGGCGCACGGGAAGATCGAGGAGCTCGCGCGCCGGACGGCGGCCGAGCCCGACCGCTGAGCGCGGGTTCCGACCCGCCCGGGCTCTTGTAGGATCACGCCCCGTGGCGGACCAGCGGATCGAGCTCCTGCGGCAGGTGCCGCTGTTCGCCGACCTCGAGCGCCGCGAGCTCGAGCACATCGCCGCCTCGATGAAGGAGCGGACGTTCGCGGCGGGCCAGGAGATCACCGAGGAGGGCGAGCACGGCGTCGGCTTCTTCGTGATCGAGGACGGCGAGGCGTCGGTGAGCGTGCGCGGCGAGCCCCGCGGGACGCTGCGGCGTGGCGACTACTTCGGCGAGATCGCGCTGATCGCGGAGACCGACCGGACGGCGACGGTGCGTGCCGAGTCGGAGCTGCGGTGCCTCGGGATGACGTTCTGGCAGTTCCGGCCGCTCGTCGAGGCGAACGGGACGCTCGCGTGGCGCCTGCTGCAGGCGCTCGCGAAGAAGCTCCACTCAACCGAGGTCTCGGGCCAGGCGCGCGCCTAGCGCGCGGAGGTCGTCCCGCGCCCGCGCGGGATCGCCCGAGAGCGCCACCGTCTCCGCGTTCGGCAGCGGCTCGACCACGCGTCCCCCGAAGACGACGCAGCGAACGGCGGCGGCGGCACAGCGGCGCGCGACCTCGCCCGGCGCCTTGCCGCGCGCCGTCGTCGCGTCCACCGTTCCCTCGCCGGTGACGACGACGTCGTAGCCGGCCGGCTCGAACCCGAGCTCGTCGAGGACGAGTGACGCGCCCGGCACGAGCGCCGCGCCGAGCGAGGCGAGCGCGGCCCCGAGCCCGCCGGCGGCTCCCGAGCCGGGAAGGTCGGCGACGCGTTCGAGGCCGGCCCCGCGGAAGCGCGACTCGAGCGCGAGGACGTCCTTCGTCGAGGCGCCCTTCTGCGGGCCGAACAGGCGCGGCGCGTCGAGCAGGGTCGCGTCGACGTCGCACGCGACCACGGTCGGCGCGGGCAGCGCGTCGAGGACGTCCAGCAGCCCCGCGCCGGCATCCATCGTCGCCGTCCCGCCGAGCGCGACCAAGACCCGCACCGGCCGGCCGACGGCGCGGAGGAGCAGGCCGAGCCCGCGGCTGGACGCCGCGTGCACGTCCCGGCGCTCCGGGTCGAGCGGGATCGCCTCGGCCGCCTCCACGATCGCCGTCCCGTCCGCACGGACGAGCCAGCGCGCCCGACGCGGCCGCCCGAAGGCGTCCTCGACGTCGGCCTCGTGCCACTCGCCGCCGCGGCCGGTGGACAGCGCGTCCAGCGTCCCCTCGCCCCCGTCGGCGACGGGCAGCGCGACCGCCTCGACGCCCGCGAGGGCGAACCCTTCGACGAGCGCCGCCGCGGCCGCCGACGCGCGCAGGACTCCCTTGAGGCTAGCCGGGCACGCCAGCGCGCTCGGCACGGGCACGGGCCTCCACCGGCACCTCGGGCGGGCCTTCGTCCTCGCCGCCGGGGAGCAGCCGCATCGCCGCGAACGAGATCCCCTCGTGCGCGAGGAACACGAGCCCGGCGCCGATCCCGACCGACGCCTCGATCGCCTGGAGGCCGATCCCGAACGCGAAGCCGTGCGCGTAGGTGATCCCGTACGAGACGAGCGGCAACGCGACGGCCGCCTGCACGAGCCCGACGTTCCCGGGCCAGAGCGGGAAGATCGAGGCCACGTTCATCAGCAGCAGCACGAGCCCGGCCGCCGCCAGCGGCTCGTCGATGCGGAACGCCTCCATCGCCGCCCACACGGCGAGGAGCTGCAGCGCCCAGCCCACGCACTGCGCGACGAGCGCCGCCGTGGCGCCGAGGGGCGAGCGCATCACCCCGAGCCCCTGACGCGCCATCGTCACGAGCCCGCGGATGCGTCCGAGCTCGCGGCCGACGTCGACCGTGTGCCGTTGCGCGGCCGCGACGGCGATGCCGAGCAGCACCGCTCCGAGGGCGACGACCACGACGAGGCTCGTCACCGCCCAGGCCGGGATCCTCGCCTCGACGAGCACGTAGAGGACGAGGACCGTCACCGCGACGAGGTCGAACACGCGGTGCGCGAAGACGGTCCCGGCGAGCGTCGCCCACAGCCCCCGCCGCGGCGGGAGGTGCCGGCGCAGCACGCCGATCCGCACGAGCTCGCCCGCCCGTGCCGGCAGCGCGGCGTTCGCCAGCAGGCCGATCGAGAACGAGGAGAAGACCTGGACGGCGGTCGGGTGCGGCTCCGGCATCGCCTGGTCGATCACGGTGCGCCAGGCCAGCGCGCGCACGACGACGGAGAGCAGGTTCAGGAGCAGCGCGACGACGACCCAGCGCCACGCGACCGCGGTGAACGCCTCGGCGACGAGCCCCCAGCTCGGCCCCCGCCACCACACGACGAGCGCGGCCACGGCGAGCGAGGCGAGCACGAGCCCGCCGCGCAGCCACGGTGACCGCGGAACGAACGTCATGCCGCCGCCCGCTCGAGCGTCGCGCCCACGAGCTCGCGGTAGATCTCGAGGAGCCGCGATGCGACGCGGTCCCACGCGTAGCGCTCGACGGCCAGCTCCCTCGCGGCGGCGCCGAGCGAGCAGCGCCTCGGCTCCTCCCCGAGCAGCGCGATCGTCGCCTCGACGAGCGCGTCGATGTCCCCGGGCGGGACGTAGACGCCGGTCTCCGGCGTCATCACCTCGCGGTACCCGGGGATGTCCGAGGCGATCGCCGGCGTCGCGCACGCGAAGGCGCGCGTCAGCACCATCCCGAAGCTCTCCCCGCCGAGGGACGGAGCCACGAGCGCCTTCGCCGCGAGCAGCTCCTGCGTCAGCGCCTCCTGCGGGAGGAAGCCGAGCACGTCGATGCCGTCGGGGTCGCAGCCCAGCCGCGCCTGCAGCAGCGACACGGCCAACGGGTCGGAGCCGATCACGCGCAGTCTCGCGCCGGTCGCGCGTCTGATCGCCGGCCACGCGCGCAGCAGCACCTGCAGCCCCTTCCGCGGCTCCTGGCGACCGACGAACGCGATCCGGTGCTCACGGCCGGCGGGGTCGGCGTGCCCGGGCACGAGCACGCCGTTCGGGACGATCTCGTAGTCCGCCGGGGCGTAGGCCTCGGCCGACGTGCGCGCCTGCTCGGAGACCGCGATCCGGCGGTCGATCCGGTCGAGCAGGAACCCCCAGACCGGCATCGCGATCTTCGTCCAGCCGAGCTCTCCGGAGGCGTGGAAGGTCGCGACGACCGGGCACCGCGCGAGCGCGAGCGTCGCGATGCAGGGCACCGGCGTGAGCGGCTCGTGGAGGTGGACGAGGTCGAAGCGCTCGCGCTCGAGCGTCCGCCGGATGCGGAAGAACGTGCGCGGGCTGAGGATGATGTTCGGCAGCGACCCGTTCGCCGGCACGATCACCGACCGGCCGACCGGGATCACGTTCGGCGGCGGATGGCCGTGGCGGCCGAGCCTCGGGTGGAGCGCCCGTGTGAAGCTCCCGGGCGGGTCGTTCCCCATCACGATCCGGACGTCGCAGCCGAGCCGCTCGAGCGCCTGCGCCTGGAGCTCCGCGTGCTCCACGACGGCGCCCCAGAACGACCAGGAGTACGGGACGACGATCCCGACCTTCACCTCGCGCCTCCGAGCATGACCTTCACGCGGCGACCCGGCCGTGGGCGATCCAGACCTTCACGCCGGGGGAGGATACGCGCCTCGCATCCCGGCCCCGGCCGGAGCGGCGGTTACGATCGCCGCGTGGACCGGGACGGCCTCGCGGAGCTGCACACCCATCTCGGCGGCTCCGTCGCATCGGACATCCTCTGGAGCCTCGCCCACGAGCAGGGCATCGCCCTGCCGGTGAAGGATTACTGGGACTTCGACCGGCTCGTGACCGTCTCGGATCCCCGCGGCGTCCCCGACCTGGACGCGCTCGACGCGATCTACCACTGGACGGAGCTCATCCAGTCGTCGCCGCTCGCCGTCGAGCGCTCGGTGCACGCCGCGATCGGCGGGGCGTACCGGTCGCAGCGGATCACGACGCTCGAGCTGCGGTTCAACCCGATGAAGCGGAACCGCGGCGGCGAGCGCGACCTCGACCACATCATCCTCGCCGCGATCCGCGGCCTCGACCTCGCGTCGCTCGAGTACCCGCAGGTGCGCGCCGGGCTGATCCTGATGATGGACCGGACGTTCGACGCCGACCTCAACGCGATCATCGTCGAGAAGGCGATCCGCTGGGCGCCGCGCGGCATCGTCGGGATCGACATCGCCGGGCCGCGCCCGGGCGGCGGGCGCTACGACTACGTGCAGGCACTGCCGATGGTCGAGGCGGCGCGGGAGGCGGGCCTCGGCGTGACCATCCACGTCGGCGAGGAGGGAGGCCGCCACGGGCGCGAGGAGCTCGCCGAGGTGATCGAGGCGCTGCGGCCGGATCGGATCGGGCACGGGATTCTCGCCGCCGGCGACCCGGATCTCGTCGCGGCGCTGCGCGAGACGGGGATCGTGCTCGAGATCTGTCCGACGTCGAACCTCTTGACGAAGGCGCTGGCGGACGAGGACGCCGTGCGCGAGACGTTCCGGATCTTCGTCGAAGGCGGCGTCCGGTTCACGATCTCGACGGACGGGCCCGAGATGATGCGGACGCATCTCCGCGACGAGCTCGAGCTGCTGCTGCGCATCGGCGCGCTGGACGAGGACGAGCTGCGCGAGGCGCACCGGCAGGGACACGAGGCGAGCTTCGTTCGCGGCGCGGCCCGCGCCGTTCGCGCGTAACCCGCGGCGAATACGCCTTTCGGTCAATGGTTCGGGCCACGCGGGCGCAGTAGCGTCGCGCCATGACGCAGACCGCCAACGGCAGCCTCCCGACCTTCACCGAGCGCCAGCGGCAGGTCGTCGAGCTCATCGCCGCCGGCTGCTCGAACGAGGAGGTCGGCGCCCGCCTCGGCATCTCCCCCCGCACCGCCAAGGCGCACGCCGACGCCCTCCGCCAGAAGCTGGGGGTGGCGAGGAGGCGTCAGATACCGATCGCGTACCGAATGCTCACCGGCCGCGATCCGCTCGCCCAGGATCTCGCGCAGCTCCCGGCTCGAGCGACCTGACGAGCCGCAGCGCCCGCCCCGCTCCGGCCGGGCGGGCGCAGCGGGTCGGCCGCCTCGACTGCGGCGGTAGACGGCGATACGGTCCGCCCGCGGGATGCGGCGCCCGCGCGACGGGCGAGGGAGAGGCTCGTGAGCACGGAAGCGCCGGAACTGGAGATCACGCAAGGCCAACGGCACATCATCGAGCGGCCGCGGCTGACGAAGCTCCTCGACGAGTCGAACGCGCGCGTGATCCTGCTCGTCGCTCCCGCGGGGTACGGGAAGACGACGCTGGCGAGGCAGTGGGTCGCGTCGCGGCCTCACGCCTGGTATACGG
>DATIDD010000064.1:0-27776 GCA_035456465.1 Gaiellaceae bacterium
GGATCAGGGAGCGACCGCGCCGTCCCGGTTGCGATCTTGTGCGCGCTCCAGGCGGCGGCCGCGGCGTCGAGCACGTCGTCCAGCGGCGCTGCGCCCGCGGCGTCGAGGCGACGCAGGACGATGCCCTCGTCGCGCAGGAGCTGCATCCGCTCGAGCGCGCCGCCTGAGCTCTGCTTCCGATGGCGGAGCGGCTGCGCACCGTTCATCGCGCGGAACGAGACCTCCGGGTGCACCTCGCGCAGGCGGTCGTCGCCCTCCGCGAGGTCGGTGATCCAGCGGATCCGGTCGCCGAGCGCGTGTGCCTGCGCCGACACGCCGAGGCCCGGCCCGAACGGGCGCTCGAGGACGGCGCGGGGCGGTGTCGGAAAGACCACGCTCGCCGCTCCCTTCAGGTAGGCGCGCGCTGCGGAGTCGGCGACGCGCGGCCCGAACCCGATCGGGACGTCGATCCCGATCACGTCGACCTGCCCGAGCTCGGCGAAGTCGGTCTCCACCGGCCGGAGCACGGCGTCGCCGGCGAAGGCGCCGTCCTCGACGACCATCGCGACCCACCCGCCCTTCGTCCCGTCGACGCCGGCGACGCGCATGCCGGAAACCTAGGGCTGGGGCCACGGGGCGGGGATGCCGCTCGAGCTCGTGGTCGGCTGCGCGCGTCCCGAGCGGTTCCGACCCGCGGGAACGGTGTGTGAGCGCGCGGTTGCATTCCGGCCTGTCAGCGGGCTATACGTAGGCCTCGGTCAACGACCCCCCCGTACGCGCGCGCCTCGGAGGACCGGCCGGGCGCGCCACAGAGGAGTGGCGAATGAGACGCAGCTTTGCCGTCCCCACGCTTGTCGTGCTCGTGCTCGCGCTCGGCTTCGGCGCCGCCGCCTGCGGCGGGGACGACGACGAGTCGGCCTCCGCGACGACGGCGGCGGCGGCGACCACCGAGGAGGGCGGCGCCGCCTCGGACGTCGAGTTCACCGGCAGCGTCGAGGAGGACGTGCCGATCGGGTACGACGAGCCCGAGAAGGGCAACTTCCGGCTCGCCTACCTCAACCCGCTCGGGGGCAACGAGTTCCTGAACACGCTCGGGCGCGCGATGAAGCTCGAGACCGAGCGGCTCGGCGGCTCGTACGTCGAGCTCGACGCGAAGGGCGACGTCGACACGCAGGTCAGCGAGTTCGAGCAGGTGGTCGCGCAGGACGTCGACGGCATCTTCGTCTTCGCCCTCGACCCGGGGGCCGTGCAGCCCGCGCTGGCGCGTGCCAAGCAGGCGAAGATCCCCGTCGTCACGATCGACCTCAACTTCGAGAGCGCCGAGGACATCGGCGACTTCGACAGCCAGATCTGGCAGCGCCGTGACGAGGCGGCGTTCCTCGGCGCCCAGGAGATGGCGAGGCAGATCGGCGGCGAGGCCGACATCGCGACGATCGACTTCGCCGTCCAGGTGCCCTCGATCGTCTACTCGATCGAGCGCGGCACGTACTGGGCGGAGAAGTTCGGTCTGACCGTCGTCGGCAAGGCGTCCAACCAGAGCGACGACATCGCAGGCGGCGAGCAGGCGATGACCGAGCTGCTCGGCAACTACCCCGACATCAAGGGCGTGATCGGCTACAACGACCCCTCGGCGATCGGCGCGGCCGCCGCGGCCCGCTCGCAAGGCAAGGAGGGGCTCGTCTTCGGCGGCCAGAACGGCGGCAGCGACGCCCTCGAGGCGATCAAGGCCGGCCGGCTGAGCTACACGGCGAAGCTCGACCCGCCGAGCATGGGCAAGTTCGCCGCCTGGGGCCTCTACAACCTGCTCCAGGGCAAGACGATCCCGAAGACGATCAAGGCGGAGGCGCCGGAGATCGTGAACTCGGACAACATCGACAGCGTCAAGTCGTGGGACGACCAGCTCCAGGAGGAGTACGGGAAGACCGAGTGACCAGCGGCGATCCTGCCGGCCGCCGCGCGCGGGCGGCCGGCAGGAGCCCTCAGCCGGTGTAGCCTCGCTCCGTTGACCGACCGCTCTGCTCCCGTGCTGCGCGCCCAGAGCGTGTACAAGCGCTTCGGCGGGGTCCAGGCGCTCGCCGGCGCGACGCTGGAGGTGCGTGCCGGCGAGGTGCACGGGCTCTGCGGCGAGAACGGGTCGGGCAAGTCGACCCTGCTCCGCATCGTCTCCGCGCAGCTCCGGGCCGACGAGGGCCGGCTGCTGCTCGACGGTCGCCCGACCGCCTTCGGCGACCCGTCCGAGGCACTCGCCGCCGGGATCGCCACGGTCACGCAGGAGACGACGCTCGTGCCCGACCTGTCGGTGGCGGAGAACATCTTCCTCGGCCCGCGCAAGCCGCGGACGTGGCGCGGGGTGGACTGGCGCGCCACCCGCCGCCGTGCCGCGGCGCTGCTCGCGCAGCTCGACTGCGACGTCGACCTCAACGTCGCGGCCGGGCGCCTGCGGCCGAACCGCCAGCAGCTCGTCGAGATCGCGCGGGCGCTCTCGATGGACGCCCGCGTCCTGATCCTCGACGAGCCGACCAGCTCGCTCGCCGACGACGAGGTCGAGTCCCTGTTCTCGGCCGTCCGCGCGCTGAAGGAGAGCGGCGTCGCCACCGTCTTCGTCTCACACCGGCTGCACGAGGTGTTCGCGCTCGCCGACCGCGTCACCGTGCTCCGCGACGGCGCGGTCGTCGGCACCGGCCCGATCGGCGAGTTCGACCAGCGGTCGCTGATCCACCTGATGATCGGGCGCGAGCTCGAGCAGCTCGAGCTCGACCACGGCCTCCACGAGGTCGAGGACGCCGTGCTGCGCGTCCGCGGGCTCAGCGTCCCGGGGCGCGTGCACGACGTGAGCCTCAACGTCGGCGCCGGCGAGGTGGTCGGCCTCGCCGGGCTGGTCGGCGCCGGCCGCTCGGACCTCTTCGACGCGCTCTTCGGCCTGGCACGCGAGTCGTCCGGGACGATCGAGGTGGGCGGCCGCGCGCTGCGCCCGCGCGACCCGCACGACTCGATGCGCGCCGGGCTCGCCTACGTGCCGGCCGACCGCAAGCGCCTGGGACTCGTGCTCGACATGAGCGTCCGCGAGAACGTCGTCATGGCGAGCACCTCGCGGGTGCGCCGCTACCGGCGGCCGCGCCGCGCACGCGAGCAGACACGCGTGGCCGCCGCGACCCGCGACTTCCGGATCGCGGCGCCCTCCTCGGCCCAGCCGGTCTCGCGGCTGAGCGGCGGCAACCAGCAGAAGGTCGTGCTCGCCAAGTGGCTCGAGACCGACCCGAGCGTGCTCGTGCTCGACGAGCCGACGCGCGGCGTCGACGTCGGCGCGAAGGCCGAGATCTACACGCTGCTCGACGCGGTCAAGCGGCGCGGCGTCGGCATGCTCGTCAGCTCGTCGGAGACGTCGGAGCTGCTGCTCCTCTGCGACCGCATCCTCGTCATGTATCGCGGCCGCATCGTCGCCCGGCTGCGCCGCGAGGAGGCCGACGAGGCGACGATCGCGAGGTTCGCGATGGGGCACGGCTCGTGAGCACACGCGCGCGGGGCCTCTCCGTGGCGCGCGGGGTGACCGGCCAGCGGTTCTTCGCCGTGCTCGTGCTCTTCATCGGGCTGTTCGTGCTGTTCGCCGTCACCCAGGAGCGGTTCGCGACCTCCGCCAACATCAAGGCGCTGCTCTCGAGCGCGGCGATCCTCTGGGTGGTCGCGATCGGGCTGACGTTCGTCATGCTCGCCGGCGGCTTCGACCTCTCGGTCGGGTCGATGCTGGCGCTGACGACGATCGGGCTCGGCGCGTTCATCAACGACTTCGGGATGCCCGCCGGCGTCGCGGTGCTCGCCGCGATCGTGCTCGGCGCCGCGCTCGGCGCGTTCAACGGGATCCTCGTGGGCCAGCTCGGGCTGTCCTTCCTCGTCGTCACGCTCGGCACGCTGATCCTCTACCGGGGCGTGGTGAACCTGTGGTCCGACAGGAAGACCGAGCAGGTGCTCTCGTCGTTCCTCGACTCGCTCGCCTTCGACTCGTTCCTCGGCCTGCCCTATCCGGTCTGGCTGATGGCGGGGACGTTCGCCGTCGCCCTGTACGTGCAGCGCTCGACGTACTTCGGGCGGGACGTCTACGCCGTCGGCGGGAACGCTGACGCGGCGCGGCTCTCGGGCATCAAGGTCAACCGCACGATCGTCGCCGTCTACGCGATCTCGGGCCTGCTCGCCGGCGTCGCGGGCGTCCTGCAGGCGGCGCGGATCGGCGCCGCGAGCCCGCAGGTGGGCGAGGCGGTCCTCTTCGACGCCGCGGCGGCGGTCCTGCTCGGCGGGACGAGCTTCGCCGGCGGGATCGGCGGGGTCGGGGGGACGGCGGTCGGCGTGCTCTTCCTGGCGACGCTGCAGAACGGCCTCTCGGTGGCGGGCATCGCGTCGTTCTGGCAGCAGATCCTCACGGGCGCGATCCTGCTCGTCGCCGTCCTGCTCGACCGTGTCCAGCGAGAGGGCGCCGGCGCGCTCCTCCGCCGCACCGGCTGGCGGCGCGCCACGGGCGCGCGGGCGACCGAGGCGCAGCTCTCCGAGGGGAGCGAGCCGTGAGCCGCCGCCGCCGCGGGATCGCCGTCTACGCGAGCCAGTTCGGCGTCTCCGAGGCCGAGGCCGAGCGGCTCTTCGTCGAGCGCTTCGGCGCGCGGATGGCCGAGGAGGCGTTCGAGGCGCAGGGCGGCAGCGCCTGGGAGGACGACGCGCTCTCGCTGCGCGACCGCAGCCTCGTCGTCGTCGCCGCGCTCATCACGCAGGGCGGCGCGGAGGAGCGGCTGCGCCCGCACGTCCGCTGGGCGCTCGAGCACGGTGCGACGCGCGACGAGCTGGAGGCGCTGGCGAGCTTGCTCGCGGTCTACGCCGGCTACCCGCGCGCGTCCGTCGGCATGGAGGTCATCCGCGAGGAGCTCGCACGAATCGACGAAGAGGGGGCACGCACATGACGCAGGACGCAGGCGCCGCGGCGGAATCGAACCCGCTGCTCGCGAAGGGGCCGGCGCAGGAGATCGCGCCGGGGGTGTACGTGATTGCCGATCGTCGGGTCAACCTCGTCCCGAACATCGGGATCGTCCTGGGGGACGACGCGGTCCTGGTGGTCGACACCGCGATGGGGCCGAGGAACGGCACGTTCGTCCGAGAGGAGGCGCGCCGGCTCGGCGGCAGCCGCCGCACGTATCTGACCATCACGCACTTCCACCCGGAGCACGGCTTCGGCGCCCAGTGCTTCACCGACGACGCCACCATCGTCTACAACCGCGCGCAGGCCGAGGAGCTCGCCGAGAGCGGGCAGGAGTTCATCGAGCTGTTCAAGGGCTTCGGGCCCGAGGTCGCCGAGCTGCTCGAGGGCGTCGAGCTCGTGCAGCCGCACGAGACCTACGAGGAGCGGACGGAGCTCGACCTGGGCGGACGGGTCGCGCAGCTCGTCGACTTCGGCGGCGCGCACACGAAGGGCGACCAGGTCGTGCTGCTGCCCGACGCCGGCGTGCTGTTCGCCGGGGACCTCGTCGAGAACCGCTTCTTCCCGATCGTCTTCGGGGACGTCGCCGACGGCCCGCGCTGGATCGACACGCTGGAGCGTCTCGCCCGGCTCGGCGCCACGGCGGTCGTCCCCGGCCACGGCGAGGTCGGCGGGCCGGAGCTGATCACGGATCAGCGCGACTACCTCGTCCACGTCCGCGACCTGGTCGCCGAGCGGAGCGGCGAGGACGTGGACAGCGTCGCGGCCGCGCTCGAGCCGCAGATCAGGGAGCGGTACGCGAGCTGGGACAACCCGGAGTGGATCGACTTCGCGATCCGGAACTTCCACCGCGGCGGCGCCGTGCAGCGCGCGTGAGCCCGGGCGGCGGCAGCGAGCGGACGATCCCCGCACTCCTGCGCGCCGCCGCCGACCGCCACGGCGAGCGCGCCTGCCTGTCGGTCGGCGATGTCCGCCTCGACTACGCGGGCGTCTCCAACGCGGCCGCCGGCTACGCAGGGCTGCTGGCTGCGCTCGGCGTCGAGGCGGGCGACCGCGTCGCGATCGTCGCCGAGAACCGCTTCGAGCTGCTCGGGCTCTGGCTCGGGTGCGCCTGGCGGGGCGCGGTGCTCGTGCCGCTGAACACGGCCGCGCGCGGCGCCCAGCTCGAGCACATGCTCGTCAACGCCGGCCCGCGCGTGCTCGTGCTCGAGCCCGGGCTCGTCGAGCGGCTCGACGGCGTCTCGACGGCTCCCGAGGAGCTGGAACGGATCCTCGTCCTCGGGCCTCCCGACCGCGGCGCGTGGCGCGGCGTCCCCGTCGCCGCGTTCGAGCCCGGGGGCGACGCGCTCGAGCCGGCTCCGGTGCGACCCGGGGACACGCTCGCGATCCTGTACACGTCCGGGACGACGGGGCCGTCGAAGGGCGTGATGTGCCCCCACGCGCAGTTCACGTGGTGGGGCGAGGTCGTCGGCGGGATGCTCGGGATCACCGCCGCCGACACGCTCTACACGTGCCTGCCGCTCTTCCACACGAACGCGCTGAACGCCTTCGCGCAGGCGCTCACGCACGGGGCGCACCTCGTCGTCGGACCGCGGTTCTCGGCCTCGCGGTTCTGGGAGCGCGTCACGGAGGCCGACGCGACCGTGACCTACCTGCTCGGCGCGATGGTCTCGATGCTGACCGCGCGCGGGCCGTCGCCGCTCGACCGCGCCCACCGCGTCCGCGTCGCGCTCGCTCCTGCCACGCCGGCCCGGCTGTGGCCGGTCTTCGAGGAGCGGTTCGGCGTCGGGATCGTCGAGGGCCACGGGATGACCGAGACGAACGCCGCGATCGGGCCGCGCGACGGCGTCCAGCGGCCCGGCTGGATGGGCCGGACGATGCCGGGCTTCGATGCGCGGGTCGTGGACGACGACGACGAGGAGGTGCCGCCGGGGGTCCCGGGCGAGCTCGTGCTCCGCGCCGAAGCGCCGTTCGCGTTCGCCACCGGGTACTGGCGGCTGCCGGAGGCGACCGTGCGCGCGTGGCGGAACCTCTGGTTCCACTCGGGCGACCGGGTCGTCCGCGACGAGGACGGATTCTTCCGCTTCCTCGACCGGCTGCACGACGCGATCCGCCGGCGCGGCGAGAACGTCTCGGCGTGGGAGGTCGAGCAGGTGCTCGTCCGGCACCCCGACGTCGAGGCCGCGGCCGTCATCCCCGTGCCGTCGGAGCTCGGCGAGGACGAGGTCATGGCCTGCGTCGTCCCCCGGCGCGGGGCGTCGCTCGACCCGGTCGACCTGGTCCGGTTCTGCGAGCCGCTGCTCGCCTACTTCGCGATCCCGCGCTACGTCGACGTCGTCCCGGAGCTGCCGCTCACCCAGAACGGCAAGGTGCGCAAGTTCGTGCTGCGCGAGCGGGGCGTGACGGGCGCGACGTGGGATCGTGAGCGCGCCGGCGTCGAGCTGCGCCGCTGATGCCGGCGAGGACCGGTGAGCCGACCGCCTCCGAGCTCGTGGCCCGCCTGCGGGCGCGGGAGGTCGGCGCCCGGGAGCTCGCCGAGCACTACCTCGAGCGCCTCGAGCGCGCCGACGCGGTGCTCAACGCCGTGACGTACCTCGCCGCCGACGAGGCGCTGGCCGCCGCCGACGCCGCCGACCGCGCGCTCGCGGCCGGCGCGCCGGGCGCGCTGCTCGGCCTGCCGGTGACGGTCAAGGACTCGATCGCCGTGGCGGGCCTGCCGTGGAGCTCCGGCTCGCTCGCGCGCGGCGGGGTCGTCGCCGCCGACGACGCCACGCTCGTCGCCCGCCTGCGCGCGGCGGGCGCAGTGGTCGTCGCGAAGACGGCCACGCCCGAGTACACCTGGTCGTACGAGACCGACTGCGCGGCCACCGGGCGGACGCTGAACCCCTACGACGGCGAGCGGACGTGCGGCGGCTCGAGCGGCGGGGAGGCGGCGCTGCTGGCCGTCGACGCGACCCCCGCCGGGCTCGGGACGGACGGCCTCGGCTCGATCCGCGTGCCGAGCCACTACTGCGGCACCTTCGGGCTGCGGCCGACGGCGGGGCGGCTGCCGGAGACGGGCGTCTGGCCGACGACGCGGGACACGGGGATGCTCGACATGAGCACGCCCGGGCCGATGGCGCGGGCGGTGGAGGACCTCGCGCTGCTGCTGGAGGTGCTCGCGGGAGCAGACGGGATCGACCCGTTCGCGCACGACGCGCCGCGCCGCGACCACCGCGTCGCGGACGTCCCGTCGTTCCGGGTCGGCTTCTACACCGACGACGGCGTGGGCGGCGCGACCGTCGGGACGCGCGAGGCCGTCTCGCGGGCGGCGGCGGCGCTCGAGGCCGCGGGCGCCGCGGTCGAGGAGGCGCAGCCGCCGCCGCTCGCGGACGTCACCGACGTCGCCTTCCGGATGATGGCCGCCGACGGCGGCGCGCAGGCGCGCGCCGACCTCGGGCCGGCGGGCGGGCGGCACGTCCCGCAGGTGACCCGGTTGCTCGAGCATCTCGCCTCGTTCGAGCTCTCGGCGGCCGGGTTCTTCGAGCTGATGCGCCGCTGGTCGGAGCTCCGCAGCGCGCTCCGCCGGTTCGTGGCCGGCTACGACGTCGTGCTCGGTCCGACCGTCGCGGGGCCGGCGCCGCTCCACGGCCGCCGCCCCGGCGACGACGGCGAGCTCGCGGACTACACGGCGTTCAGCTACGTGCAGACGTACTCGATCGCGGGGCTGCCGGTCGTCGTCGCCCCCGCGGGCGCCGAGCGCGGGCTCCCGATCGGCGTGCAGGTCGTGGCGCCGTACGCCCGCGAGGACCTCGCGCTCGCGGCCGCCACGGCGCTCGAGCAGGCGCTCGCCGGCGCGCTGCCGCTGCCGCCCCGTCCCTAGAGCAGCAGCGCGACGCGGCCGCCCCCGCCGCTCCGCACGTCGGCGATGGCGTCGTCGACCCGTTCGAGCGGATGCGTGCGGACGGGCAGCCGCAGCCGGCCGGCCGCGAGCTCGCGGAGCAGCTCCGGCGCGACGGTGTCGAAGGCGCGCACCTCGTTGCGCAGGCCGTTCACCGGCAGCAGCCGGACGTCCTGGCCGATCAGGCCGGTGATGGGGAGCTCCGCCGTCACGCCGGCGACGTAGCCGACGAGCGCGATCCGGCCGCCCGGGCGGATCGCGGGCACCACCGCCGCGAGGTCCGGGCCGCCGACCGTGTCGACGAGCAGGTCGACGTCCGCGCCGGCCAGCTCGCTCAGCGCCGCGGCGTCCGGCGCGACGACGGCGCGGGCACCGGGCGGCACGCGCGCCATCTGCTCGTCGGTGCGGACGATCGCGAGCACGTCACCCGCGCCGCCGGCGAGCGCGAGCTGGACCGCGAGGGCGCCGACCGCGCCCGCGCCGCCCCGCACCGCGACGCGCTCGCCGGCCGCGAGGGCGCCGATGGCGTGGACGGCGAGGTGCGCGGTCGAGCTCGGCACGAAGAACGTCGCGGCGAGCTCCGGGGCGACCTCCTCGGCGAGCACGTGCACCGCCTCGTCGGGCACGGCGGCCCGCTCCGCCCAGCAGCCGTCGCGCGCGATCCCGACGCCGCCGCCGCGGATCCAGACGCGTGTGCCGGACGGGTGCGCCGCCGACGAGAGCACGCGTCCGCTCCCGTCGGTCCCCGGGACGTACGGCTCCGGCGGACGGAACGGGAACTCGCCCGCGGCGATCGTGAGGTCCAGGTGGCCGGCCGCGGCTGCGTCGAGCTCGACGAGCGTCTCGCCTGCCGCCGCGACGGGCTCGGGGAGCTCGTCGAGACGCGGCCGCGAGCCGGCCGCGCCGACGGTCACACCTCGCATTCCCGGGCCGCAGTCACGCCGCGTGCAACCGCAGGTCGAGCCGCTCCTCGACCGCCGCGCCCGCCGCGAGCAGCCGCCGCTCGCCCCAGCGAGGGCCGATCAGCTGCGCGGAGGTCGGCAGGCCGTCGGCGTCGACGCCGCTCGGGAGCGCGAGCGCGGGGTGGCCGGTCACGTTGAGCGGGCAGGCGAGGACGTTCTCGGCGACCGCGCGCGCCATCGCCTGCTCCTCGCTCATCCGGCCCTCGGGGAGCCGGACCGCGGTTCTCGGCGTCGTCGGCGTCAGGAGCAGGTCGAAGCGGCCGAGCACGTCGTCGAGCGCGCGGCGCAGCGCGATCCGCTGGTTCTGCGCGCGCGCGAGCGGCACGCCCTGGTAGCGCTCGTGCAGCCAGGAGCCGACGAGCAGGGCGAGCTTCGCGGTCGACGGCAGCAGGTGCGGCTCGGCGCGCCGCACGAGCCCGGCCGCGTGGACGCGCCCGACCTCGACGTAGCCGAAGTGGCCCGCCGAGATCCCGTGCGAGCGCAGCATCTGCGGCCAGCCGTTGACGAGCAGCCCGAGCCAGATCGGGAAGCCGGCCGTCCAGAGCGGCACCGACACGCGCTCCACGGTCGCGCCCGCCTCGCCGAGCGCCTCGGCGGCCCTGTCGATCCCGGCGGCCACCGCCGGCTCGCACGACGCGTCGCCGACCGCTTCCTCGATCACCCCGACCCGCAGGCCGGCAACCCCGTCGGAGAGTCCCGCGACGTAGTCGTCGACCGTCACGTCCCGCACCCACTGCGGGTCCCGCCAGTCCTCGCCGGCGATCACCGCGAGCAGCTCGGCCGTCTCGGCGACCGAGCGCGCGATCGGGCCGACGCAGTCGAAGCAGTGGTCGATGTAGCTCAGCCCGAACGAGGGCACGAGGCCCGTCGTCGCCTTCAGCCCCACGACGCCGCAGGCGGCGGCGGGCATGCGCACGCTGCCGCCGTTGTCGACGCCGAGCGCGAGGTCGACGTGCCCGGACGCGACCGCCGCCGCCGCGCCCGAGGACGACCCCCCGGCCGAGTGAGCCGCGTTCAGCGGGTTCCGCGTCGCGCCGAACGCGCTCGTGTCCCCGTAGCCCGACGCCGAGAAGTCGTCGAGGTTGAGCTTGCCGACGATCGTGCCGCCCGCGTCGAGGACCCGCTCCACGACGACGGCGTCGACGGTCGGCGTGTACGAGAACGTGCGGGAGGCGTTCGTCACCGGGACGCCGGCGACCGCGAGGTTGTCCTTGACCCCGACCCGGCGCCCGGCGAGCGGCCCCTCCGCGGCCCCCTCGACGCGACAGAGCCGCACGAACGCGTTGTGCGGGTCCTCTTCCGGCGTCGGGCGGCGGCCCGGGTCGCGGACGTGGTGGCGGAGCGGGACCTCGAGCTCGGGGAGCTCCTCGACCGCGTCGAGCGCCTCCAGCCAGGCCGACGCGAAGGACGCGTACACGTCGGCCTCGCCCGGGGCGAACGTCAGGTGGTCGGGCGCCGCGAGTCGCTCGAGGTCGGCGCCGGTCGGCGGGCGGAGATGCCCCATCGTGCGCTCGTGGGCCGTACGTCGGCTCTCCCTCTCGGTCGGCCGCGGCATCCGCCTGAATCTACTGGTACGGTCGCGCGTCGTGCAGCTGCGGGTCGAGCGCGGCTTCGTCGAGGTCGCCGACGGGGTGCTCCACTACGCCGCGTGCGGAGCCGGCGAGCCGGTGCTCCTGCTGCACCAGACGCCCCGGTCGTGGGACGAGTACCGCGACGTGCTTCCGCTCCTCGGACGGAGCCGCCGGGCGATCGCGATGGACACGCTCGGCTTCGGCGACTCGCGCCCCGTCGGCGAGGGGCCCCACACGATCGAGCGCTGGGCCGGCGCCGCGGCCGCGCTGCTCGACGCGCTCTCGCTCGATCGTGTCGACGCCGTCGGGCACCACACCGGGGCGTTCGTCGCGGTCGAGCTGGCGGCGGCCCTTCCGGAGCGTGTCCGCGCGGTGGTGCTGTCGTCGCTCGGCCTCGTCGCTCCGGAGGAGCGGCGGCTGCACGCAGCCGGGCGCGCGCCCGTCGACGAGGTCGACCGCGCCGACGACGGATCGCACGTCCTCGAGCTGTGGCGGCTGCGGGCGCCGTTCTACCCCGACCACCGCCCGGACCTGCTCGAGCGCTTCCTCGTCGACGCCCTCCGCGCCGGGCCGCTCGCCGCCGAGGGCCACCGCGTCGTCGCGCGCTACGCGGTCGAGGAGCGCCTGCCGCTCGTCCGCTGCCCGGTGCTCCTCGTCGCCGCGACCGCCGACCCGCACGCGTACCCGTCGCTCCCGGCGCTCCGGAAGGCGCTCCCGCGAGCGGCGGTCGTCGAGCTCGCGGGCGGCATGGTGCCGCTCCCGGACGGCCGCCCCGAGGAGTTCGCCGCCGCGGTGGAGTCCTTCCTCGCCGCCCTGCCCCGCTAGCTCTCGCCGTCGCCGGGCCGCGCGGGGCTCCGGCCGTCCGCGAGCAGCGACCGGAAGTCCGCCACGGCCTGCGGCGGCGCGGGCGCGAAGCTCGGGCCGCGGCCTGGACCGAGCCCGGTCAGCCGGCGCAGCTCGACGGCCGCCTCCGTGCACTTCAGGAGCACGGCGACCGAGTTGACGACCGGGGCGCGCCCGACGGCGGCGCCGTGCTCGCCCGCGAGCAGCAGCGCCGGGAGCGCCCCGGCGGGGACGATCACGTCGGCGCCGTCCGCCACGAGCGGCTCGGCAAGCTCGCGGAAGCGCGCCAGCAGCCGCGAGCGGGCGGCGTCGTCGCCGGCGAAGGCCGGCGCGAAGTCCTCGACGAGCGCGCCCAGCCCGACGACGTGCGAGATCCGCCCGCCGAGCCCGTAGAGGTCGGCCTGCTCGCGGTGCCAGACGTCGAAGACGGGGTCGATCGAGACGAGCGCGAGCCGCCGACCGAGCTGCGCCGCCCAGTGGAGCGTCGCCTCGCCCAGCCCGGTCACGGGGATGTCGACGGCCGATCGCGCCTCGTAGAGCCCGGGGTCCTGGAAGTGGCCGAACGCGAACGCGTCGTAGCCGCGCTCGGCCGCCTCGAGCGCGTTGTCGACCGCGAGCACGGCACAGCGCAGCTCGGTCAGGCGGCCGAACGACCGGTCGGGCGGCGTCAGGCCGACGACGTCGACCGTCGTCGTCTCGTGCGCGAGCTCCCGGAGGTGCGCGGCCAGCTGCTCGAAGTACGCCGGGCTCTCGTGGGGGTCGACGAAGCTCTGCCACCAGATCCGCATCACGCCTCCTCGTCGTCGTCCTCGTCGTGCAGGGGACGTGCGACCGGCGCGCCGTCCTCGACCGTCGTCGCGACGCGCGCCCCGCCTGCGCCGTCGACCCGGACGACCGCGCGACCGCCGCCGGCCAGCGCGACCGTCGCGATCTCGACCGGGGCGTCGAGGACGCGGCCGGCGGCGCGGCGAAGCGTCGTGCGGGCCTCGACGACGCCGCTCTCGACCTCGTCGGACCCGACGTGGTCGGCGCCGCAGCGCGGGCACCAGAGCCGCGCCGGGAACCCGCGCCACCCGCACGCCCGGCAGACCGAGACGGGAATCCCGCTCACTCGGCCGCCTCGAGCACGGCGGCGTTCGCGCACGCGCCGTACCGGTACGCGACCATCCCGTAGCCGGTGACGAGCGCGGCGCGCGCGCCCTCCACCTGCCGGTCGCCCGCCGCTCCGCGGAGCTGGCGCACCACCTCGACCAGCCCGTGCATGCCGCCCGCGGCGCCGGCCTGCCCGGCGGAGAGCTGGCCGCCCGCGGTGTTGACGGGCAGCGCGCGTGCGGCGATCCGCTCGACGAGGCCGGCCAGGTCGCCGTCGGACGCGAAGCCGAGGTCCTCGAGCTGGACGAGTGCGACCGCCGGGTAGTCGTCGTAGACCGAGACGACGTCGACGTCTTCGGGCCCGAGCCCGGCCGCGTCCCACAGGTCGGCACGGAGCTCCGCGAGCGCGGTCGGGAACCCGTCTCCGTCCTGGTGGTCGGCGTTGTACGAGCTGACCAGGCCGCGGACCCGCACGCCGCGCGAGCCCGCCGCGGCGACGACCACGGCGTCGGCTCCGGCGACGACGGGGACGCAGTCGTAGATCGTGAGCGGGTCGGCGACGAGCGGGCCGGCCCGGTACCGGTCGAGCGTGAGCGGCTCACGGTAGGCCGCGTTCGGGTTCCCGCCCGCCCATGCGCGCTGCGCGACCACGAGCCGCCCGTACGCGTCCCGATCGAGCCCGCGGGCGGCCATGTGCCGCCGCGTCAGGGTCGCGAAGAGGGCGTTCGGCCCACCGGTGGGGATGGGCGTGAGGTGGTCGCGCGTGGCGGAGTTGTAGTCGTCCACGAGCCGCGCGAACGCCGGGGGGTCGAGCCGGTCGCCGGCGACGAGCAGGACCGCGCGCGCGTCGCCCGCCTCGACCGCGCGGCGCGCATGCTGAAGCAGGTCGAGCGCCGACGCGCCGCCGGTCGCGGCGTCCATCAGCCAGCGGAGCGAGAGGCCGAGCCGGAAGGCGAGGTCGACCCCCCGGTCGGGCGCGAGCGAGAAGGACGCGACGCCGAGGCCGTCGATCTCGCCCGGCGCCAACCCGGCGTCGTCGAGCGCCTCACGCGCCGCCGCCGCGAGCAGGCGCGTCGTCGTCACGTCGCCCCCCGGGTGGCGGAGGTACGGCGTCTCGCCGGTGCCGACGATGCGGGCCTCGACCGCCACGCGCGCATTCTCAAGCAGCCGCGGCCGCGGCGGGACGGCAAGCGGCCGACACGTCGCGATTAAGCTGGACGCTCGGTCACGCGCCCGGAGAAAGGAGCACCCCGTGCCTCGTCAGGTCACGAACCCGCCGGAGCTGCACCCGGCCCCCGGCTTCAGCCACATCGCGGAGGCAGGCGGCACGCGGCTCGTCTACTTCGCCGGCCAGGTCGCGCTCGACCGCGAGTTCGGCATCCTCGGCGGGGACGACCTCTACGAGCAGACGAAGGCCGCGATGCGGAACCTCGAGGTCGCGATCCGGGCGGCCGGCGTCGACTGGGGCGACATCGTCCGGCGCACCGTCTACACGCTCCGGCCGACCGAGTTCGAGACGATCTCGCGTGCGATCTCCGAGGTGACCGGCGAGACGGAGGAGCCCGCGCAGACCATCGTCGGGGTCACCGGCCTGGCCCTCCCGGGGCTGCTGATCGAGATCGAGTGCACCGCTTCGGTCTAGGCCGATGCGCGCAGCGCGGATCCACCGCCACGGCGGCCCCGACGTCCTGACGGTCGACGACGTTCCCGCGCCGGAGCCCGGCCCGGGAGAGCTGCTCGTCCGGCAGCGGGCGAGCTCGGTCAACCACCGCGACGCGTGGATCCGGCGCGGCCACCCGCACCCGGCGTACCACGTCGACCTGCCGGCGGTGCTCGGGATCGACGTCTGCGGGGACGTCGTCGGGGTCGGCGCGGGCGTCGAGGGCTTCGCCGAGGGCGACCGCGTGACGGCGAACCCCTACATGGAGTGCGGGCGCTGCCGCGAGTGCCGTCGCGGCCGCGCGCAGTACTGCAGCGACTTCTCCGTCTTCAACGGGGCGCACGCCGAGCTGGTCGCGGTGCCGGCCCGCTGGGCGATCCCGGTCGACCCGGCCGTGCCCGTCGAGGAAGTCGCCTGTTTCCCCAACGCGTACATCACCGCCTGGGAGATGCTCGTCGACAAGGCGGGGATCACCCCCGACGACACCGTGTTCGTCTGGGCGGGGACGAGCGGGCTCGGCAACGCGGGGATCGACATCGCGAAGCTCGTTGGCGCGACGGTGCTCGCCACCGCGCGAGCCGAGAAGCAGGAGGCGCTCCGGTCGCTCGGGCCCGACGTCGCGTTCGACCATCACGCCGACGACGTCGTCGCGCGCACGCTCGAGCACACGGACGGGCAGGGCGCGACGATCGTCTTCGAGCACATCGGACAGGCGACGTGGGAGCGGTCGCTCGCGCTCGTCGCCGCCGGGGGAACGATCGTCACCGCGGGCGCGACGAGTGGCGACGAGGGCCGCTTCGACGTCACCTACCAGTTCGTGAAGCAGGTGCGGGTGCTCGGGTCGCGCCTCGGCGAGATGGACGACGCGTACGCCGCCGCGAAGCAGCTCAGTCTCGGACGGTTCCGTCCGCTCGTCGGTGCTCGCCTCGCGCTGGAGGAGATCGGCGCGGCGCACCGGCTGCTCGAGGAGGGCGACGTCGCGGGCAAGGTCGTCGTGACGTTCGACTGACCGGCGCGGCTCGGCCAACCGCCGCGGGCGTTGCTGCCAGCACCTGCGTCAGTGCGCCGGTCCGAGCCCGCGCGGCCAGGCCCGCTGTCGCCGCGTCAGCACCGCGAGCGCGACGAGCGTGAGCACGGCCAGCCCGGACACGACCAGCGGCGCGAGCCACGTCGGCGCGCCCTCGTCCGCCAACACGTAGCGGTGCGGACCCGACGCCGGCGCCTCGTCGCCACCGCCGCCGGCGCTCTCGTCGGCCGACTCGCGCCCAGCCGCGACCGTCACCGCGATCACGTCCGGATCCGCGAGCAGCGCGCGCGCCACCTCGAGCGTCACCGTCGCGCCCTCGACCGTCGCGTCCGCGTCCCCGACCTTCCGCCAGCTCGAGCCGGTCGCCTGGACGACCGTGCCGCGCGTGAGGTCGACGCCGTGGACGCCGGTGGCGTACTCGACGTCCTGCAGCCGGTCGTCCTCGTCGGTGTGGATGCCGACGAGCAGCATGTCCGTGGACTGCTCGTCCTCGCTGAAGCCGAGCGGCGGCGCCGAGGCGAACTCGACCGCGATGCGGACGACCGCGTCAGTGTGCGAGAGCGTCACCGCGGTGATGTCGGGGCCGTCGCCGGCGTCACCGCGAGGATCGACGAAGCGATCGGACGCGAACGCCGCAGGCGGCAACGTGAGCAACACGACCAGCAGAGCCGCAGCGAAGCGCATCCGTGCTCCCTTCGAGTCACGTCGATCCTCGCCGCGCTCGAGACGGGCGGCTATCCGGAAGAACCCCGATCGTCCCCGGCGTGGCCCGGGTCGCTACGAGTCGAGCCGGGCGTCGATCCGCTCGATCGCGCGGTCGATCGACGCGATCACGCGCTCGATCGCCGTCCGCTCGGCGCCGCTCGCGCCCTCGAGCTCGTCCTCGAGCTTCGTGCGTGCCTCCTCGAGCCCGTCGCGTGCCCGCTCGAGCGCCGCGTCTCCGTCCGCGCCCCGGAGCGCCGAGGTGGCATCCTCGAGCGCCTGCGAAGCCCCGGCGCCGACCTCGCCGAGGGCGTCGCACGCGGCCTCGGTCGTCTCCGACGACGGGGCCTCGCACGCCCCGGTCGCCGTCTCCTCGACCTGCGTCGCCGCCGATTGCACCGTCTCCTCCGCGCCGTCGCCGTCGCCGCCGCACCCGGCCACGCCGAGCGCGAGGATCGCCGCCAGCGCGGCCGCCGTCTTCCCAGCGCGGGTCATGCCGTCCGCCTTGCCCGTTCGCGCCCCCGGGATAACGCGCTCGAGCGCCCTACACTCGCGTCGTGGACGCCAATGCACTCACCGTGCTCGAGTTCCCTGCGATCGCCGAGCGGCTCGCGGGTGCCGCCGGCAGCGAGCGTGGCGCCGAGCTGGCCCTCGCGCTCGAGCCGTCCTCCGACCCCGACGAGGTCGCGCGGCGGCAGGCGCTCACCGCCGAGGCGGTCGCGCTCCTGGACGAGGCCGCCGAGCCGCCGCTGCACGGGATCCACGACGTCCGGACGGCCGCCGCCCACGCCGCGCGCGGCGGCGTCCTCACGGCCGAGGCGCTGGCGCGGGTCGCGTCGACCGTCGCCGGCGGCCTCCGCGCCCGCGCGGCGCTCGAGGAGCAGCGTGAGGCGGCGCCGCTCCTCGGCGAACGGGCGGCCGAGATCGACCGCGGCCTCGCCGCCCTCGCCGACGAGATCCGCCGCTGCGTCGAGGACGACGGATCCGACCTGCGCGACACCGCCTCGCCGCTCCTGCGCCGCCTCCGCAAGGAGCTGCGCGCGGGCCGGGCGCGCGTCGCCGACGAGCTGCGCCGGCTCGCCCGCGCCCCCGGGTTGCGCGAGCACCTGCAGGAGGACTTCGTCACCGAGCGCGGCGGCCGCCCGGTGCTCGCGGTGAAGGCGAGCTCGCGCAGCAGCGTGCGCGGCATCGTCCACGACGCCTCCGGCTCGGGCCAGACGCTGTTCGTCGAGCCGTTCGAGGTCGTGGAGCTGAACAACCGGCAGTCCGAGGCCGCCGCGGAGGAGCGGGAGGAGGTCGAGCGCATCCTGCGCGAGCTGTCCGCCGCGGTCGGCGGCCGGGCCGCCGTGCTCGAGGCGCTGGTCGAGGCCACCGGCGCGATCGACCTCGCGCTCGCGTGCGGCGCGCTGTCCCGGGGCTGGCGCGGCGCGCCGGTCGAGCCGTCCGAGGAGATCCGGCTCCTCGCCGGCCGGCACCCGCTGCTCGACCCCGCCGTCGCGGTGCCGATCGACCTCGACCTCGGCGCGCTCCGGGCGCTCGTGATCAGCGGTCCCAATGCCGGCGGCAAGACCGTGGCGCTGAAGACGCTCGGCCTCGCCGCGCTGCTCCACCAGTCGGGCCTGCGCCCGGCCGCGGAGACCGCCGCGCTCCCGGTGTTCGACCGTGTCCTCGCCGACATCGGCGACCAGCAGTCGATCGAGATGAGCCTCTCGACCTTCTCCGCCCACGTACGGAATCTCGTCGCGATCCTCGAGTCGGCGACGGAACGGTCGCTCGTGCTCGTCGACGAGCTGGCGTCGGGCACCGACCCGGTCGAGGGCTCGGCGCTCGCGCAGGCGCTGCTCCACCGGCTCGCAGGGCAGGCGCGGCTGGCGGTCGTGACCACGCACTACCCCGAGCTGAAGGAGTGGGCCAGCGCCACGGACGGCGCGGCGAACGCGGCGACGGCGATCGACCCCGACACGCACGAGCCGCTGTACCGGATCGCGCTCGACCGTCCCGGGACGTCGCACGCGCTGCAGATCGCCGGGCGGCTCGGCCTCGACGCGGCGGTGCTCGAGGACGCCCGTGGCCGCATCGCGCCCGAGCGGCTCCGCGTCTCGGAGCTGCTCGCGGAGGCGGAGGCGGCCGAGCGCGCGACCGCCGAGGAGCGCGAGGCGGCGGAGCGGGCCCGCGCCGAGGCGCGGGACGCGGTCGAGCGGGCGCACGAGCGGGAGGCGGCGCTCCAGTCGGAGATCGAGCGGGTGCGGGCCTCGGCGGCGCGGGAGCGCGAGCTCGCGGCGGTCGAGGCGCAGCGGGACCTCGCCGCGGCGAGGGCGGAGCTCTCCGCGTTGCGGGAGGAGATCCGCGTCGCCCGCCGCCGCGACAGAGAGGCGCAGAGGCTCGCCCGGAAGCAGGCCGCGCGCGCCGAGCCGGCAGCGGCCTCCCGCGCGGAGCGCGAGCGCGACCGGCGGCTCGGGGCCGCGTCGACGCGGGCGGCGCGGGCGGAGCGGGAGCTGCGGGCGCTCGAGGAGCCGCTGCCCGTGCTCGCGCCGCTGGCGGTCGGCGACCCGGTCGAGGCGCCCGGCGTCGGCGTCCGCGGCACGATCGCGGCGATCGACGGCGACGAGGCGGAGGTCGTCGGCGTCACCGGGCAGCGCGTCCGCATCGCGCTCTCGAGGCTGCGGCCCGACGCGCAGCGGCATGCGCCCGCCGAGGAGCCGTCGGTCGTCCGCGTGCTCGCGGTTGCGCGCGGCGACGTGTCGGACGAGCTCGACGTGCGCGGGCGCTCGGCGCAGGAGGCGCGCGAGGCGGTTCGCGCGTTCGTCGACGACGCGGCGCTCGCCGGCCTACGGAGCGTGCGGATCGTCCACGGGCGCGGCACGGGCGTCGTGCGCAAGGCCGTGCGGGACGAGCTCGCGCGCCACCCGCTCGTCGGGCCGACCGAGAGCGACTCGGCCGACGGAGCCACCGTCGCCTCGCTCGACTGATGCGCCGGCACATCGGCCGCGAGAACCTCCGCAAGCGGCTCGCCCCGCTCGAGGGCGCCCCCGGACGGACGGTCTACGAGGACGGGCGGGTCCTGATCGAGGCCGAGGGGCAGACGCTGGCCGTGCGGCCGCCGTTCGGGCTCGCGCACCGGGGCGAGTACGACCGCGTGCGGGTCGCGCCGCTGCTCGACGAGGTCGCCGAGGACCACGTCGTCGCCGCGCTGCTCGTGCGGCTCGGCGGCTACGCCGTCGGCGTGTTCGAGGGCGAGCGCCTGGCCGCCTCGAAGGTCGGCTCGCGCTTCGTCAAGAACCGGAACAAGAAGGGCGGCTCGTCGTCCAACCGCTTCCGGCGCCGGCGCGAGGAGCAGGCGGCCGCCCTCGTCCGCGAGGCGGCGGAGGTCGCCGCGCGCGTGCTGGGGCCCTGGCGGGAGCGGGTCGAGTTCGCGGCGCTCGGCGGCGACCGCGGCGTCGTCGCCGACACGCTGGCCGCGCGGGCCGAGCTGGGGTGGCTGCGCGAGCGTGCGCTCGACCGCTTCTTCGACGTTCCCGATCCGCGGCAGCGGGTGCTCGAGGCGCTCCCCTACGAGCTCTACGCCGTCGAGGTGGAGGAGGACGGCTGATGCGATCCTGTCCCGCATGGCCGACGCGTTGACCGATGCCTATGCCGCGATCGTCGCCGAGGCGCGCGCCTCGGTCGCGGCCGGACGCGTGCCCGACGAGGCGGCGCTCGCCGGGCGGATCCGGGCGGTCGGCGGGCCCGAGGCCGCGGAGCGGCGGGCGCTGCAGCAGCTCGAGCGGATCGCCGCCGTCCACCGGGCTCGGACGGCGCTCGGGAGGGAGCCGGCGCCGCCGGCGAGGCCCGCGCCGCGGCCGCGCGGCCCGCTGCTGCGGCCGCGGCCGACGATCAGCGCGAACATGGAGGTCCGGCGCGAGGGCGACGAGCGCTCGCCGGTGCTGGCGTGGGACCCGGCGCCGGGGGTGGCGAGCTGGGAGGTGCGCGTCAGCGAGCGGCCGTCCGGCCGCGGCGACTACGTCGTGCGGGAGACGCGGATGCTGCCCGGCACGGCCACCGCGACCGAGGTGCCGCTCGGCGAGCGGCCGCTCCGCCTCCACCTGCTCGGCCGCGGACGCGACGGGCGGTTGCTCCGCCGCGCCGTCGTCTCGGCGCTCACGCGCGAGAGCTGGGGGGAGCGCTGGCAGCGGCGGGCGAGCGCGTCGTGAGCTCGTCGGCCGCAGCGGCGCAGCGCCCTGCCCGCTGGCTGCTCGCGCCGGTCGTCGCGTTCGCGCTCGTCGCGCTGACCGCCGGCCTCCTCTCGGCCCACGACGCGCGCACCGGCGGCTACTTCGACCTGTTCTTCTCGGACCCGATCCACCTGAAGGCGTGGCTCGCCTCGGCGGTCGCCGCGCTCGCGCTCTTCCAGCTCTTCACCGCCGCGTGGATCTTCCGCCGGCTGCCGTGGGAGAAGCCCTCCTGGGTGAACCCGGCGCACCGATGGTCGGGCCGGCTCGCGTTCCTGCTGACCCTGCCGGTCGCCTACCACTGCATCTTCAAGCTCGGCTACCAGGACGCGACGGCGCGCACGATGTGGCACTCGCTGCTCGGCTGCGCGGTCTACGGGGCCTTCGCCGCCAAGGTCACGATCGTCCGGCTGCACCGCTTCCCGAGGCCGGTCCTGCCCCTCGCCGGCGGGCTCCTCTTCGCCGCGCTGATCGGGGTCTGGTGGACGAGCGCGCGCTGGTTCTTCGAGCAGGCCGGGATCGGGCTGTAGCCCGGTCGGGACAGCTGGCGAGCTCGCCGCGTACGTGCCGGCGCTCCTGAACGTCGAGGTCGCGAACGCCCTGCTCGGATACCGCCGGAGTGACCGGCTCTCGCTCGACGATGCGGCCGGCGTCCTCCACGCCGTGCGCGCGCTTCCGGTGCAGCGGATGCCGCTTCGCGTCCTGACGACGGCGGCCCTCGCAGTGGCCGTGGAGCGCGGGCTATCCGTGTACGACGCGTGCTACGTGGTGGTCGCCGAGGCGCTCGAGGCGCCGCTTCTCACCGCCGACAGCCGCCTCGCCGACGCCTCCGACCGGAGCGTGCTGATCGTCTGAGCCGGCGCCCGGCGCCCGAGCCGGGAAGTTTCGGGGCCGCTCGTTCGTCTATATCGGTAGCGGAGCACCCCCGAGGACGACGATGACTCCTTTCGGCCGGTTCCAGGGTGGTGCTTCCTCTCTCCCCTGGGGCCGTCCCGGGAGCGTCGCAGGTCGCTTCCAGGATGGCCCTCGCCCGCTCGCCCGCGAGCGCGCCGTCCGTGCCGGGCCGGCGATCGGGAGCCGTCGGGACCGCCGCCTACAATGGCCTCCCCGTGGGTCACGCCCAGTTCGTCCACCTCCACGTCCACTCCGAGTTCTCGATCCTCGACGGCGCGTGCCGCATCCCGGCGCTCGCCCGGAGGGCCGCGGAGCTGGAGATGCCGGCGGTCGCGCTCACCGACCACGGCAGCCTCGCCGGCGCCGTCGAGCTCGTCCGCCAGGCCGGTAAGCAGGGCGTGAAGCCGGTCGTCGGCTGCGAGGTGTACGTCGCCGACGACCGCCGGGCGCAGCAGAAGGGCTACGCGCACCTGACCTTGCTGGCGGAGTCGAACGAGGGCTACGCGAACCTGATCCGGCTCTCCTCGCTCGGCTACCTCGAGGGCTACTACTACAAGCCGCGCGTCGACTGGGAGCTGCTGGAGCGCCACGGCACGGGCCTCGTCGCGCTCTCGGGCTGCCTCTCCGGCCGCGTCTGCAAGGCGCTCGAGGAGAACCGGCCGCGGGACGCCGAGGCCGACCTCGACCGGCTCGTCCAGGTCTTCGGTCGCGACCAGGTCTACGTCGAGCTCCAGAATGCGCACCTCGACGTACAGCAGCGGATCAACCCGCTCCTGCTCGCGCTGGCCGAGCAGGCGAAGCTGCCGGTGGTCGCGACCGGCGACGTCCACTACCTCGACGCCGGCGACGCGGCGAGCCACGAGGCGCTGCTCTGCATCCAGTCGGGCGACTCGCTGAAGAACCCGAGCCACTGGCGCTTCGAGACGAACGAGTTCTACTTCAAGACCCCCGAGGAGATGGCGCTCGACTTCCCCGGCCAGGAGGCGGCGATGCGCCGCACGCTCGAGGTCGCGGAGCGCTGCAACGTCGAGATCGAGCTCGGCCGGATCCTGCTGCCGGCGTTCCCGACCCCGGGCGGCCGCGACGCGTTCGAGTACCTCGTCGAGCTGTGCGAGCAGGGCCTCGCGCGCCGCTACGAGACGATCACGCCCGAGCTCCAGGAGCGCCTCCGGTTCGAGCTGAAGACGATCCGGGAGATGGGCTTCGCCGACTACTTCCTGATCGTCCAGGACTTCGTCGGGTTCGCGAAGCGGAACGGGATCGGCGTCGGCCCCGGCCGCGGCTCGGCCGCCGGCTCGATCGCCGCCTACGCGCTCGGGATCACCGACATCGACCCGATCCGCTACGGGCTCCTGTTCGAGCGGTTCCTCAACCCGGGCCGCAAGTCGATGCCGGACATCGACATCGACTTCGCCGTGGAGGGCCGCGAGCGCGTGATCAACTACGTCGCCGACAAGTACGGCCGCGACCGCGTCGCGCAGATCATCACCTTCGGGACGATGGCCGCCCGCGCGGCGGTGCGCGACGCCGGCCGCGTGCTCGAGGTCCCGTACGGCGTCGTCGACAAGATCGCGAAGCTGATCCCGGAGGGGCCGGGCCAGTCGCTCGACGACTGCCTCAAGCCCGGCTCCGAGCTGAAGGCGGCCTACGACGCCGACGCCGTGGCGCGCGAGATCGTCGACCTCGCGAGGCCGCTGGAGGGGCTCGTCCGGCAGGACTCGATCCACGCGGCCGGGGTCGTCATCGGCGCGCAGCCGCTGATGGAGATGATCCCGCTCCAGCAGAAGGGCGGCGACCAGGAGGTCGTGACGCAGTTCGGGATGAACGACGTCGAGGCGCTCGGCCTCTTGAAGATGGACTTCCTCGGGCTGCGCAACCTCGACGTGATCGACACCGCCGTGCGCCTCGTCGGCAACGGCGTCGACATCGAGCAGATCCCGCTCGACGACCCGAAGACGTACGCGATGCTCGCCAGGGGCGAGGCCACCGGCGTGTTCCAGTTCGAGTCGTCGGGGATGCGCGAGGCGCTGCGGCAGGTGCGCCCGACGGAGTTCGAGGACCTGATCGCCCTCGTCGCGCTCTACCGGCCGGGCCCGATGGCGTACATCCCGGTCTACGCGCGCCGCAAGCACGGCCGGGAGCCGGTCACGTTCCTCGACCCCCGCCTGCAGCCGCTCACGAGCGACTCGTACGGGATCTGCATCTACCAGGAGCAGTACATGCAGATCGCCAAGGAGATCGCCGGCTTCAGCCCCGCCGAGGCGGACGACCTCCGCAAGGCGATCGGGAAGAAGATCCACGCGCTGATGGCGTCCCTCAAGGACAAGTTCCTGGAGGGCTGCGCCGCGAACGGCGTCACGACGCAGGTCGCGAACCAGCTGTGGAAGGACATGGAGCAGGCGCAGGACTACTCCTTCAACAAGTCCCACGCCGCCTGCTACGCCCTGATCGCCTACCGCACGGCCTGGCTGAAGGCCAACTACCCGTGCGAGTACATGGCCGCGCTGATCAGCTCGGTGATGAACACGAAGGACAAGGTCCCCTACTACGTCAACGCGTGCGACGAGATCGGGATCGAGGTGCTGCCGCCGGACGTGAGCTCGTCGCAGATCGACTTCGCCGTCGTCGAGGGGAAGATCCGCTTCGGGCTCAACGCGGTGAAGGGCGTGGGGGAGGGCGCCGCCCGCGCGATCATCCGCGCCCGCGAGGACGGCCCGTTCACCTCGATCTGGGACTTCACCGAGCGGGTCGACCCGCAGGTCTGCAACAAGCGCGTGCTCGAGGCGCTCGTCAAGTGCGGCGCGCTCGACTCCACCGGCGCGTCCCGCCAGGGCATGCTGAGCGTGCTCGAGCAGGCGCTCGCGTACGGGCAGAAGCAGCAGGCCGACCGGCTCGTCGGCCAGGGGTCGATCTTCGACGGCGCGTTCGACTCGGCCGAGCCGGTGACGGAGCGGCACCACCCGCCCGTGCCGGGCGGCGAGTTCGACAAGGCCGAGCTGCTGCGGATGGAGAAGGAGGTGCTCGGCCTCTACGTGTCGGAGCACCCGCTGCACGCGATCCGCGACCAGCTCCGGCGCAAGACCGACGCGTCGATGACGGAGCTCGAGCGTCGGCGCGACGGCGAGTGGGTGACCGTCGCCGGGATCGTCTCGGCGGTGAAGCAGCTGACGACGAAGAAGGGCGAGCCGATGGTGTTCCTCCGGGTCGACGACGTCACCGGGGGCGCCGAGGTCGTCGTCTTCAACTCCGTCTACGCGGCCGCTCGCCACCTCTGCACGACCGACCAGATCCTCGTGATCAAGGGCCGCGTCGACCACAAGCAGGAGGGCGAGACGAAGCTGATCGCGCAGGAGCTGACGCCGTTCGACGCCGTGCCGGAGCGCAGGGAGGTGCGGCTGCTCGTCGACGCGCGGAAGGCGCCGGCCGGGGTCGTGCGCGAGCTCGCCGCGCTGCTGCGCGACTTCCCCGGCGAGGCGCCCGTGTTCGTCGACATGGACACGAACCAGGGACGTCGCCGGCTCGAGCTCGGGCCGGGGTTCCGCGTCGCGCCGCACCCGGACTTCTTCGCCGAGGTGAAGCACCTGCTCGGCGAGGCCGCCGTCCTGCAGTGACGGCCGGGCCGGGCCCCGTCGGCCGGCGGCACGGCCTGCGGGAGCGGCTCGTCCTCGACCCGAGCGGCGGCGTGCCGGCGTTCGGGCAGCCGCCGTCGTGACGGCCGCCGTCTTCGCGCTCCGCTTCGCGCTCGAGCTCGCCGCGCTCGCCGTGCTCGCGTGGTGGGGCTTCACGCTCGACGCCGGGCTCGCCGTTCGGATCGTCGCAGGGATCGCCGCGCCGCTCGCCGCGGCGGGCGTCTGGGCCGCCTGGGTCGCGCCGGCGTCCCGGTCGCGCCTGCCGGACCCCGGCCGGTTCCTGGTCGAGAGCCTGGTGTGGGTGGCGGGCGCGGGCGCGCTCTCGGCGGTCGGGCATCCCGTGATCGGGCTCGCCTTCCTCGTCGCCGCCGGGCTGACGGCGTGGTTCGTGCGCCGCTACCCGGAGCCGGTCGGCCGCCCGCTCGAGCCGCCGGGCTAGCGCGAACGGCCGAGCAGCGCCGGCTCGTCCCGGTGGTCGGCCAGCACCGGGTCGAGCAGCGCGCCCAGCGACGGGACGACGCGCTCGGCACCGTAGCCCTCGAGCAGCTCGCGGTGCTCGTCGTCGTCGGCGACGCCGATCACGGGGATGCCCGCGACCCGGCCGGCGGCGACGCCCGCGGCGCTCTTCGTGAACGCGACCGCTTCGGACGGGCGGACGCCGAGGCGCGCACACGCAGCGAGCGGCAGGTCCGGCGCGGGACGCGAGCGCAGTCCCTCCGCGTGGATCACGTCGGCGTCGACCCGCGCCTCGACGAGCGTGTCCAGCGCCGCGAGCCTGAGCATCGGCAGCGTGCTGGTGCTCGCCGACACGACGGCGCGCGCGAGCCCGACATGGCCCGCCGCCTCCAGGTAGCGGCGCGCTCCCGGCATGGCCGCGACGCCGCGCCGCTGGAGCCCGCGCGCCACTGCCTCGCCCTTCCGCGTCGCGAGCCCGCACGCGGTGTCGGCGTCGGCGGGGTCGTCCGGCCTCCCCTCGGGCAGGCGGATCCCGCGGCTGCCGAGGAACGCGTGGACGCCCTCGAGCCGCGAGCGCCCGTCGACGAACGTCCGGTAGTCGTCGTCGCGGTCGAACGGGATGAAGTGCCAGCCGGTGCGCTCGCCCATGCGCAGCAGCAGCCCGTCGAAGACCTCGCCCCACGCCCACGCGTGCAGGACGCCGCTGTCGGTGAGGACGCCGTCGAGGTCGAACAGGCACGCCTTCACGGTCGGCGGCAGGCCGAGCATTCTCGTCGTCACCGGCACGGGGGACAGCCACGGGGCCGGCCGGACGCCGGCGACGGTGGCGAGGCGTCGGAGCAGCGCGGCCGTCTCGGCCCGCTCCCGGTCGAGCTCGCGTCGCTGCCGCTGGCGCTCCGCGTCGGGGAGCCCCGCCACGCGCACGGCCCGCTCGGCGGCGTCGAGCGCGAGCTGCCACCGGGCGCTGATCGTGTCCAGCTCGAACGGCTGCGACGGCGCCGCGGCGACCTCGGGCGCCGGCGCCGCGGGCGGGGCGGCCGGCGGCCTCGGTGGACGCGCACCGCGGCGCATCCTCCTGCCGACGACGCGCTCGATCAGGGTGGAGGACATCGTCGACACCAGCGTGCCTGCCCGCCCGCGACGCCGCATCCGGAGTTGCTGGCGGGCGGGTTGCGGCGAGCTACCCACCCCCGGAAGGGCGCGTGGAGCGGCCTCAGCGCGGCTCGAGCACGCCCACGTAGAGCGGCTCGCCCTCGAGCACGCGGACGAGCGACCAGCCGGCGGCGTCCGCCAGCTCGGTCATCTCGTCGGGCGAGACGATCAGGTAGTCGAACCACGGGGAGGCGTACTGCCGGTAGCGCACGCGCAGGCGCAGGTGACCGCTCAGCCGGCCGCGCTCGCGGTTGCGCCGCTGGTAGTCGAGGTGCGCGGGATCGGTCGTCCCGTACGGATCGCGGCTCGAGGCGACGATCCGGGTGACGCCGAGCTCCTCGAGGCGGCGGAAGCGCCGCCTCGCGCCCGTGCGGCTGCCGAACAGGCCGAAGTTGTTCCCGAACAGCACGACCGTGTCGACGCGGCCGAGCGACGCGTCGACGTCGTCGAAGCCGCACACCTCGGCCCGCCGTACGCCGCGGCGCCGCGACACCTCGACGGCGAGCGGCGAGACGTCGATCCCGACGACCTCGTGCCCGCGTCGCTGGAGCTCGAGCGCGACGCGGCCGGCGCCGCAGCCGACGTCCAGCACGCGGCCGCGCATCCACCGCAACGCCCGTCGCTCGGCCGACGGCCAGCGCCGCGGCGGCGCGAAGTAGGGCTCCGGGCCGTCCGTCGCCTCGATGAACCCGTCGTCCCGCTCGACGATCTCCCGCGCACGCGGGTTGCCCTCGAGGAAGTCGAGGATCAGGTGCCCGTATGCGTCC
>DATIDD010000065.1:0-10720 GCA_035456465.1 Gaiellaceae bacterium
CTGATGGACGAACGCACGCTCCACCGCGGGGCGGCTTTCGCCGCGATCGGGCTGGCCGTGTTGCTGCTCGTCGACCTGTTCCTCGCGTGGCAGGAGGTCACCGTGGACGTCGCGGGCGTGGTGCGGGTGAACGACATGGCCTCCGGCTGGGGCGGGTTCGGGCTGATCGCCGGGGCCCTCGCGATCGCGCTCATCCTGCTCGAGCTGGACAACCTCCGGCTCGGCGTCGAGGAGCTCGGGCGCCGGACGATCGGTGCCGTCGCGCTCGCCCTCGGCGTGTTCCTCGCCACGACCGTGCAGGCGCTGACGGGCGACGTCAGCGTCAGCGTCGCGACGGTCGGCGTCGAGGTGCAGTCGACGCGCTGGCCCGCCTACGTGGGCATCCTGCTGGCACTCGCCCTCGTGGCGGCGACGCTCGCGCCGTTCCTCCGCACGGCCCACGCGCCGCGCGGGGCGATGCCGCACCGCACCGCCTGAGCGCTGCGACGGGGCGTCCCGCTCCGGGGCGCCCCGTCCTCAGCCGGTGTGGCGGCCGCCGCGGCGAACGAGTGCGGCGGCGATCGCCGTCACGAGCACGGCGTAGCCGATGAGCGCGAGGAAGATCATCAGGTCGGGATCCATCCTCCGAGGGTGCCGGGCCGCGCACGCGGCCGAATCGGCGGCCGTCCGCGATCCCGCTGCGGGATCGCCGCAACGGGCCGCGACGGCGGTGTGCACGGAATCTCCACGAGACGCGCAACCCGTGCAGACGCCGCTGGCCTACGCTGGGCGCGTGGACGCGCGACGGATCGTCGTGATCGAGGACGAGGACGCGATCGCCGACGCCGTGGCCGCGCGGCTGCGCTCGGAGGGGTTCGCGGTCGAGGTCGCCGCGGACGGGCCCTCCGGCGTCGAGCTGTGTCGCGTCTTCCGCCCGGACCTGGTCGTCCTCGACCTGATGCTACCGGGGCTCGACGGGCTCGAGGTCTGCCGCCGAGTCCAGCGCGATCGCGCCGTGCCGGTGCTGATGCTGACTGCCCGCGACTCGGAGACGGATCTCGAGGTGGGGCTCGCCGTCGGCGCGGACGACTACCTGACCAAGCCGTTCAGCCCACGGGAGCTCGTGGCCCGCGTGCGGGCGCTGCTGCGGCGCGCCGACCGCTCCGCCGCCTCGGGGGCCGAGCCGATCCGCCTCGGCTCGCTCCTCATCGATCCCGCGACGCGTCGCGTGACGCTGGCGGGCAGCGACGTCCACCTGACCCCGACCGAGTTCGACCTGCTCCACCACCTCGCCCGGACGCCGCACGTCGTCTACGGCCGCCGCGGCCTGCTCGAGCAGGTCTGGGGCTACCGCGTGGGCGCCGGCGAGCGCACCGTGGACTCGCACGTGCGCGCGATCCGGCGCAAGCTCGGGCACGGGCTGATCAGGACCGTCCACGGGATCGGCTACGCGCTCGACACGCATCCGCTCCTGTGAGGCCCCTCGACTTCCTGCGCTCGCTGAAGCTGAAGCTCGGCGTCGTGATCGTGGCCGCCGTCGGGCTGACCGCGCTCGTCCTCTCGCTCGGCGACCGCGACGGCACCTCCGCCTGGGTCACCGGCCTCGTCGCGGTCGCGGTCGCGCTCGTGGTGGTGCAGGTGCTGGCACACGGGATGACGGCCCCGCTCCGCGAGATGGTCGCTGCGGCGCGCGCGATGGCGCGGGGCGAGTACGGCCTCCGCGTGACCGCGACGTCGCGCGACGAGGTGGGGGAGCTGGCGCGGGCGTTCAACGCGATGGCGGCGGAGCTCGCCGAGGTCGACCGCATGCGGCGCGACCTCGTCGCGAACGCGTCCCACGAGCTGCGGACGCCGATCGGCGCGCTCCGGGCGATGCTCGAGAACGCCGTCGACGGAGTCCAGCCGCTCGACGAGGCGGCGGCGGCGCGGATGCTCGTGCAGGTGGAGCGGCTCGGGGCGCTCGTGGAGCAGCTGCTCGAGCTGTCGAGGCTCGAGTCGGGCGCGATCCCGCTCGAGCGGTCGCCGGTCGAGGTCGGCGAGCTGCTCCGGGAGGTCGCCGAGGAATGGCGGCCGCGCGCCGCCGAGCGCGGGATCCGCGTCGAGGTCGACGCGGCGTCGCCGCTCGCGCTGAGCGCCGACCGCGGCCGGATCCGGCAGGTGGTCGAGAACCTCGCCTCGAACGCCGTCCGGCACTCGCCGCCCGGCGGCCGGGTGGTGCTGGGCGCCCGGCGGGTCGACGGGCGGGTGCGGCTCGAGGTCGCCGACCAGGGCTCGGGGATCGCGCCCGAGGAGGCGGAGCGCGTGTTCGAGCGCTTCTACCGCGCCGACGCGGCACGGTCGGCCGCGGACGGAGGCGTGGGTCTCGGGCTCTCGATCGCCCGGTGGATCGTCGACCTGCACGGCGGCTCGATCCGCGCCGAGGCACCGGGCGAGGGAGGCTGCCGGATGGTCGTCGAGCTGCCGCGGTGAGTCGTGAGCCTGCCCGGCGGGGCGAGCCGCCGGGCAGGCACGCGGACGCTAGCTCGGCGAGACGCCGAACAGCAGGAACTGCGTGAACTGGATCGGGCTGAAGTTGTTGTCGCTGACGAGCAGGAGCGAGCGGCGGCCGTCGGGCAGGTCCGGGCCGAACGCCATCCCCTCGACGTTGTCGAGCGGGAGCCCGAGCGTGTCGAGGTCGAGCAGCAGCGTCTTCTCGGCGGGCCGGAGCGTGCCGAGCAGGGCTGCGAGGCTGTCGAAGCCGTCGACGTCGTCCGCCCCCGGCAGCGCGACGCGGTAGAGCTTGATCTTGTTGCCCGTGCCCGGGGCGCCGACCGAGAACGACCGCTCCATCGAGAGCAGGAACTCGTTGTTCAGCGGCAGCAGCTCCACGAGGCCGTTGACGGCGAACGCCGTCGCCGGGACCGGCGTCTCGGCGATCGGGTCGGTCCAGTAGACGTACTGTCGGTCGAGGCGCCCCGTCTGGAGGTTGTAGCGGAGCAGGCGTGCGGGACTCCCGCCCGCCAGGGTCGCAGGCGGCCCGTCCTGGACGGCCGCGTTCTCGGTGCCGGTGAAGAGGAAGCGGCCGTTCGGTGCGACGCCCGCGCTCTCGAAGCCGAGGTTGAGGCGGACGCCGCGGGTTCCCGTCGCGTTCGGCAGGAACGTCGTCGGCAGCGGCAGCGCGCCGAGGAACGAGCCGTCGCGCGCGTAGCGCCGGACGAACGGGTCGATCAGCCGGCTGCTGAAGCCCTCCGAGGTGACGACGAGCGTCCCGTCCTTCGCGAGCGCGATCCCCTCGGGGTCGACGCTCGTCGGGGCGAAGGGCTGCCCGTTCGCGTCCTCGAGCGGCGTCACGTCCAGGAACTGCACGTCGCCGTCCTGGAGCCGGCCGTCGGAGACGTCCACGCGCAGCGTGTAGAAGCGGACCGGGCTCAGCACGCCCTGGTCGTCGGAGATGCTGAGGAACACGTTCTCGGCGGGGTCGTACGCGATGCTCGAGAGCCCTCCCACGGTCGTGCCGGCGAACGTCGTCCCCGTCGGCACGATCGCCTGCCCGAGGAACTCGAGCTCGGGCGTCGGGCCCGTCGCCGCCGCGGCCGTTCCGCCCGCGCACGCCGCCACGAGCGTCGCGAGCAGCGTCGCGATCGTTCTGCGTCCCATCGTGAGCCTCCCCTGTTCGCGTGTAGGCGCTGACGCGTCCCGAACGCTAACGGGCGCGGCGACCACGGCTCGGCGGTACCGGTCGAGGACGAGGCGGCCGTGCGCGCGCACGCGGCGCCCGCACCCCTCGGCGCGCCCGTCCCGTTGCACCGGGAGAGACCGTGCGACGGCAAGGAGGACGCATGCCGAGCAAGCGTGCGAACGTCAAGAACGAGCGCCAGTACGAGGCCCTGAAGGAGAAGGGGATGTCGAAGGAGCGGGCGGCGAGGATCGCGAACTCGCCGGGCGCCTCCAGCCGCGGGGGCAAGGCGTCCCACTCCGGCTCGTCCGGGAGCGGCTCGAGCCAGGGCGGCACGACCGCGCAGAAGAAGGCCGCCGGTCGCAAGGGCGGCCGCGCGACCGCGCGCAAGCGCCGCTAGAGGACGAGCGTCTCGCCGTCCTCCGGGACGAGCGCCCCGGGGACGCGGGCACGCACGTCGGCGCGCGTGTCGACGCAGTGGTTCATCGCCTCGAGGTGGACGACCACGACCGTCGGCACGCGCGCCGCGACCTCGCGCACGTCGTCCGTCGTCATCACGAGCGGCCCGCCCTCGTGGAAGCGCGCGGCGCTGCCGTTCACGACCGCCACCCGGGGACGGTGCCGGGCGATCGCGCCCTCGACCTCGGTGCACCAGACCGTGTCGCCGGCGACGTAGAGCTCGCCCAGGACGAAGCCGCTGACGGGGCCGAGGGCGTCGGCCAGCGCGCCGTGGCCGTGCCGCCCGTCGGTGCGCGCGATCCGCAGCCCCCGCCAGTCGAGGACGTCCGCCACCGGCCGCGGGGCGAAGCCGAGCTCCTCGAGCCGCGTCGCGTCGCCCGGCTGGCAGAAGAGCGCCACGTCCCGGGGCAGCAGCCGCTCGGCGGCGCCGTCGAAGTGGTCGCGGTGGAGATGGGTGACGACGACGGCGTCGAGCCCGCGGACGAGCTCCGCCGCCGGCCGCGGGAGCGGAACGAGCGGGTTCCGGCGCGGGTCCGGCGTGTCCTCGACGGGCGGCCGTGCCCCGACGTCGTCCAGCATCGGGTCGACGAGCACCCGCCGGCCGTCGAGCTCGAGCAGCAGCGTCGCGTTGCGGACCAGGGTGAGGGACAGCGCCGGAACGCGGCGATTCTGCCCGCAGCGGCCGGCTCCGGGTGGCGGCCGACCGGTCCGCGTGCTTGACTCTCCCCTGGCCGCCCCCCGCCACGAAGCACTCCCCGGTACCCGTGCGCTTCGATCGCCCAGGCCTCCGTCACGTCGCCGTCGCCCTCGCCGGGGTCGCGGTGCAGGCCGCGCTCGCCGCGCCGGTCGGCGACTGGCAGGACGAGGTGCCGAGCGTCGTCGTCGCCGCGGGGATCCTCGTCGCCGTCCTCGCCGGCGCGTTCGGCGGCATCTGGGCCGGCCTCGTCGTCGCCGCGGCCGGGTGGGCGCTCCAGCTCGTCCTCGTCGCCGACGACGGGACGGAGGCGCTGCTGGCGCTGCCGGCGTGGCTCGCCGCGGCCGGCGCCGCCGGCTGGGTCGCCGACAGCCTCGGACGCCGCTCGGCCGAGCGCGAGTCGGCGCTGAGCGAGCTCGACGACCTGCGCGCCGACGCCGCCGAGGTGACGCCCCTGCGGAAGCGGCTCGGTGACACGGACGCCCGGCTGCGGTCGCTGGTCGAGCATGTGCCGCTCGTGACCTACGTCCATCCTCCGGGCAGGCGGGACGAGCCCGTCCTCGTGGCCCCGCAGATCGACCGCCTGCTCGGCTACACCGCCGACGAGTGGCTCGCGGATCCGGGCCTCCATGCCCGGCTCGTCCATCCCGACGACCGCGATCGGGCGCTCGCGGAGGTCGGCTCGGGCCCCGACGGGAGCTCGCCGCTCCGGACGGAGTACCGCATGCTCGCGCGCGACGGCCGCATCGTCTGGGTCCGCGACGAGGCCGTCGTCGTGCTCGACGGCGCCGGCGAGCCGCTCTGCGTCCAGGGCCACCTCCTCGACGTCACCGAGCGACGCACCGCGGACGACGAGCGCCGCCGCCTCCGGGCCGCCGAGGCCGCGGCGACCGCCGACGCCCTCGACCGCCAGCGCCGGGTCGACGTCGTCGGCGAGGCCGCAGTCGTGCTCGCCTCGTCGCTCGACTACCGGGTGACGATCCGGGCCGTGGCCGGGCTCGCCGTGCGGGAGCTGTGCGACTGGTGCATCGCCGACGTGCTGGAGGAGGACGGGGACCTCGTCCGGGTCGCGGCCGAGCGCGCCGAGCCGGCGGAGGCGCTCCCCGCGCCCGGTCCGGAGCCCGAGCCCGAGGTGGCGGAGGTCGTCGACGCGCAGGCCCCGGCCCTGTCGGACTCGCGCATGTGCGTCCCGCTCGTGTCGCGGGGCCGCCGGGCCGTGGGGGCGCTCACGTTCCTCGCGGGCGAGCACGGCCGCCGCTTCACCTCCGACGACCTCTCCTGGGCCCAGGCGCTCGCCGGCATGGCCGCGATCGCGATCGACAACGCCCGGCTCTACGAGGAGGCCGAGACGCGGGCGGAGGCGACGCGCGTCCTGACCTACGTCGGCGACGGCGTGTTCCTGCTCGACCGCGCCGGCGTCGTCCGCCTGTGGAACCCGGCGGCGGAGGCGATCACCGGGCTCCCCTCGGCGAGCGTCCTCGGCCGCGCCGCCGCCGAGGCGATCCCGGGCTGGGCGGAGCTCGCGGAGCGCGCACCGCCCGCCGCGGCACCGGCGCCGGCCCGAGCGGAGGCGCTGCCGATCGAGACCGAGCGGGGCGAGCGCTGGATCTCGATCTCGGGCGTCGAGTTCTTCGGCGGCACCGTCTACGCGTTCCGCGACATCACCGACGCGCACCGGCTCGACGAGCTCCAGGCCGACTTCATCGCGACGGCCTCCCACGAGCTCCGGACGCCGCTCGCGGCCGTCTACGGCGCCGCGCAGACGCTGCGCCGCCACGACTTCGCGCTCGACGAGGCCGGGCGCGAGCGCTTCATCTCGCTGATCGTGGACGAGTCGGACCGCCTCGGCCGGATCGTCAACCAGATCCTGCTCGCGAACCAGCTCGACGTCGGCCGCCTCGACCTCCTCACCGAGCCGTTCGACGCGGTCGAGCTCGTGGAGCGGGTCGCGGAGGCCGCGCGCACGCACATGCCGCCCCACATCTCGATCGACGTCGACGCGCCGGAGCCGGTGCCCGCGGTCGCCGCGGACCGCGACCGGGTGCGGCAGATCCTGGTCAACCTCGTCGACAACGCGATCAAGTACTCGCCCGACGGCGGGACGATCGAGCTCGGCGTCACGACCGCCGACGGCGCGGTGCTGTTCCAGGTGCGCGACGAGGGGCTCGGGATCCCGCCGGAGGAGCAGCCGCGCGTGTTCGAGAAGTTCTACCGCCTCGATCCCGACATGACCCGCGGGATCGGCGGCACCGGGCTCGGCCTCTACATCTGCAGCGAGCTCATCGAGCGGATGGGCGGCCGGATCTGGGTCGAGTCCCGCGAGGAGCGCGGCTCGAGCTTCTACTTCGAGCTGCCGAGCGTCGACGCGCCGCGGGCGCACGGGAAGCGCGAGGGCGCCGAGCGCGCCGCCTAGCAGGGATCGCTTTCGCTCCGCGGAACGTGGTCTCGACCTTCCCGCGAAAGGACACGCATGGACAACCTGAACGCGCTCTCGACGGGTCGCAAGCTGATCCTCGGCGCCGGGGCGCTGCTGCTCGTCTTCACCTTCTTCGCCTGGCAGAAGGTGACGGTCGACCTCGGCCCCGTCGGCGACGTCTCGGCGTCGTCGAACGCGTGGCACGGCTTCTGGGGCGTGGTGCTCGGCCTGCTGACGATCGTGCTGCTCGTCGGGGTCGCCGCGCGCGCGTTCGGCGTCGAGCTTCCGGCCGGCATCCCGGACGGGCTCACGACGCTCGTGCTCGGCGTGCTCGTGTTCGTGTGCGCGCTGCTCAAGAACCTGACGGACGACTACTCCGCCTGGGCGAGCTACGTCGGCGTGGTGCTGGCCGCGGTGGTCGCCTACGGCGCGTGGCTCGTCTTCCAGGAGAGCGGCGAGTCGTTCCCGAGCGTGTCGACGACGGGATCGACGCCCGCAACCTCTCCCTCGACGACGGCCCCCGAGCCGCCTGCTGCGCCGACCACGCCGTCCGCGCCCCCGTCAGCGCCCGCAGCGCCGCCACCGGGCGAGATGCCCCGGGACGACGCCGTCTGATCCGCTGATCCCCGAGCCACGACGAGCCGCGCCGCCCTCACGGCGGCGCGGCTCGTCGCGTTGGTCAGGACACCGGCACGGTCGTGAGCGCGAAGGCCGCGTGGAGCGGCACCTCGAAGCGCGCGACGCCCGCCGCGTTGGTCGCGACCGTCCCGCCGACGGCGTTCTCGCCGCTCGCGGATGCGTTCCAGACCGCGAGCGTGAACGCCGTGGACGGTGGCAGGCCGCCGATGCTGTAGGAGGAGGTCTCCGGCGAGGCGGCGTTCAGCGAGGCCCCGCGGGTGTCGAGGCCCATCAGGGTGAGCTCGCCGTCGGGGCCGGCGTACGCCGTGAGCTCCTGCTCCGGCCCGTCCGCCTCGCCGAGCGCCCAGTCGTCGCTCGTCCACGGATCGAGGCCGAGGACCTGCCAACCGCGCTGCGTGGTCTGCAGGAGCAGGCGCGTCGCGTGGTAGGTCGGGAACAGCGGCCAGCCCTCCTCCGGGGCGCCGATCATGTAGTAGAAGGCGTTGTAGCCGGGGTTGTACTTCCCCCAGTACGCGTCCCACTTGACCGCTCCGGTGAAGCCGAGCTGGGCCGACGCGAGGTCGAACCACAGCTGCTGGAACGCTGCGATGTTCGTGCGGTTGAGCTGTGTGCCGTCGGCCCAGTAGCCGGGCTGGATCGCCGGCTTCCCGGGGAGGCTCTGGATCCCGCGGACACCGGACTCCGTCACGTACACCGGCTTCTGCGCGGCGGGCGGCAGCTCCTGGCTGACGATCTGCCGCACGTCCCGCAGGCGGCTCTCCATGAACGCGGTGTCCCAGTAGTTCCAGTAGATGTGCACGGAGTACGCGTCGAGGACGTCGTTCATGTCCTCGGCCATGAACTGGAACCAGATCCGCTGCTTGTCCCGGACGAGGTCGCCGCCCATGAGCCTGACGTGGTCGCGAAGGCCGCGCGCGGAGAGGTGCGCGTCGAGCGCGCGGTAGAGGGCGTCGTATTGGTCGAAGGTCACGGCGGTCGCGTTCACCTCGTTCTGCACCGTGACCCACCGGACGCCGGTGAGCCCGCGTGTCCGCACGAGGTCGTCGAGCAGCGCCGCGAACTCGCCCATGTACCTGTCCGGCTGGAGCTTCGCCCTGGCGGCCGTCTGGTAGGTGATGTTGATCGTCGCCCCGGCCTCGTGGGCGAGCTCGACCGTCTCGACGAAGGACGCCAGCTGTCCCGCGTCGCGCTCCTGGTCCTCGTTGAAGAAGATCCGCACGAGCTGGGGCTCGAGCTCCTTCACCTTCTCCTCCAGGCCCGGCAGGCTGCCCGGCGGCGCGGGCGTGACCGCGGCGTAGACGTGCTGGTCGAGCTGCGCGCCGTAGCCGCCGAGGCTCGGGACGAGCACGCGGGAGCGGGCGAGCTCGTGCGCGGTGACGTCGACCGTCGCGCCGCGGCCGTTGTTGGTGACATCGGTCTCGGCCGGCGAGACGTCGCTCACCAGCACCGAGAGCTCGACGGGCGCCGCAGTGGTGAGCGCGACGCCGGCGAAGGACGCAGACGCGCGTCCCCCGGCGGCCACGGTCACCGCGGCGGTGCCGAGCACCGACGGCCCCCAGAGCAGCGTGACCGTGGCGGTGGCGCCGGTGTCGCCGTTCAGCTCGGCGATCTCCGCCTGCACGTCGACGGGCCGCGTCGTCAGCGTCTGCAGCGGCGCGCGCACGGCCGCGACGACGAGGTCGGGCCGGAGTCGCGTCGTCGCCTCGCCCCGCAGGACGTACGTCCTCGGGGGCGTGCCCGTCTGGACGAGCACGTCCGCCTCGATCCGCCGGGACCGCTCGAGCTGCCCGAGCTCGAGGCCGGCGACGCCGCCCGGTGCGGGAACGTCGTCGAGGTTCCTGACGTCGTCGAGCGATCCGTCCGCGGCGAACGTCTTCAGCTGCACCTTCTTCAGCGCGGCGACGTCGGCGCAGCCTGCGGAGGCCGCCACGGCCAGCGTCAGGTCCGCGCCCTGCGGCCCCGTCAGCGCCCGCAGCTGCATGGAGTACGGCGCGTCGGTCGAGCTGGGGCACGAGCGCTCCTGTGCGCGAGCCGACGCCTGCGTGCCGCCGACGACGGCAGCAGCTGCTGCCGCCGCGATCACGAGCCGTGCCGCCCGGCTCCCGTTCGTCTTGAGGAACACACCCACCATCGCCTCTCCTTCCTCGCAGACGAGGAGAGGGTGCCGCGCGCCGCTCACGCCGCGCTCACCCGCGGCTCACGGGCGCCCGCAGACCTTGGACCGACCTCCTCGTCCGACCACCCCCGGGCTGACTCGCCGTGCGGAGCGGTGCGGCGCACCGCCCGGCGAGCCGAGACGCCGCAGCGGCTTCGCGGCGATCCTCGCGCGAGACGACCTCCGCCCCAACGGGGATTTCGCGTACCGCGTCGTTCCGAGGCTCCTGTGGCGCCGCCGCGGCGGCGCGCCCGGTCAGAGCTCGAGGGCGCTCCTCGCCTTCTCGAACTGCTCCTCGCGCACGTAGACGACGTAGCCGAACGAGCCGCCGCCCGCGGTGACTCCCGACGACGCGTAGATGTCGACCCCGGCGTCGGCGAGCCGCTCGTGCACGCTCGCGAACGCCCCGAGCTCGTCGTCGCCCTGCACGAGCAGCGCGTGATGCGGGCCGTCGAGCTCGATCTGCGCTGCCCGTGCCTCGGCGACGAGCTTGTTCGGGTCCTCGGGGAAGAGCGCGAACTGCGCCAGTGTGGGGCCGGAGGGAACCGCGGTGAACGCCAGGAGATCGACGCCCCGCGCGGCCAGCGCCGAGAGGACACGGTAGGCCGCGCCCAGCTCGTCGCGGACGTTCACGTAGTAGTACTCGACCGGTCTGATCGTGTACGCCATGACTCCTCCCTCTTCCTGCCGCCACGATATCGCCGGACAGGGCGCAAGGCGGCG
>DATIDD010000066.1:0-45268 GCA_035456465.1 Gaiellaceae bacterium
GGCTCACCATAGCCGGGGGACGAAGGCGCCTCAGCGGCGTCGTGACGCCGAGAGGACGACGAGCGCCACGACCATCCAGCCTGCGAGGTAGAGGAACGCGACGCGTGGCGAGACGGCGGTCCACAGCAGCCCGGCGATCGCGCTCGCCGCCAAGTTGCCGAGCGACTGGATCGCCGCCAGCGCGCCGAAGGCGGAGCCGCGAACCGCTTCGGGCGCGTGCGAGGCGACCGCGGCGTGCTCCGCCGTCTCGACGAAGCCGATCGCGACGCCGGCGGCCACGAAGCACACCGCGAGCGCGGCGGTCGAGGCCCCGACGAGCGCGAGGCCGCCGTAGGCGGCGGCGAAGACGGCGATCCCCAGCGCGAGCATGAGGACGCTGCCCCGGCGGTCGCCGAGCCGCCCGCCGGGGACGCTCGCGACGGCGGCCGCGGCGTTGTACGCGATGTAGAGGGCCAGTGCGATCGCGACGGCGTCGTCGTGGCCGTGCGACGGCGTCAGCAGCTCCGTCGCCCGCAGGATCAGCAGCGTCGCGGCAACGTTTCCGAGCTCGAACGCGCCGACGGCGAGCAGGATGCGGCCGAGCCGGCCGCGCAGCACGGGGCGCAGGTGGAGGCGGAGCGGCCGTCGCTCCTGCGCCGCCGGGAGCCGGGTCGCGCGGATCGCGTAGACGATCGCGCCCGCGGCGAGCAGGCCGGGGACGATGCTCACGAGAATGGCCGTGCGGACGCCGAGGAGCGCGACGAGCCCGAGCGCGAGGAGCGGGCCGCCGATGGCGCCGACGTTGTCCATCGCCCGCTCGAACCCGTAGGCGCGGCCGTACGCGTGCGCCGGGACGACGTCGGCGAGCAGCGCGTTCCGGGCGGGCACGCGCAGTCCTCTCGCCGTCCACGCGCCGGCACGGAGCACGCCGACCTGCCACGCCGAGGTCGCGACGCCGATCAGCGACGACAGGACGGCGGTGGCGGCGTAGCCGCCGACGGCCGTGCGGCGCCGCCGAGCCGGATCCTCCGCGAGCGCGCCGCCCGTCAGCCGCGCGACGCCGGCGGCGCCGTCCGCGACTCCCTCGATGACGCCGAGCGCCGCCGCGGGTGCGCCGAGCGTCGACGCGAGGAAGCCCGGAAGGAGCGCCGTCGGCACCTCGTGCCCGAGATCCGCCAGCAGGCTCGCCGAGCCGATCCCGGCGACCCCGCGAGTCAGCCAGCGCTCCGTGGGGCTTCCCGTCGAGCCCACGCTGCGGACGCTGGCCGTCCTGGCTAGCGGACGACGCGCGCCAGCGCCGCCTCGAACCACGACGAGGCCTCCGCGAGCGCCCGCTCGTCGCCCGACTTCAACACCACCTCGACCGTCGGGTGCGGCGGCTCGAAGCTCGGGTACGAGCCGACGCGGACGCCGGGCCAGCGCGCTCCCGCCTCCGCCAGCAGCCCGGCGATCTCGCTCTCTCGCGCGCGCAACTCGCGCCGCCAGGAGCCGATCGGCGCCGGCCGGCGCAGCTCGTCCGCGATCGCGTCGAACATCGCCTCCATCTCCGCCGGAAGCCCCGGGAGCACGTAGGTGTTCTCGATCGCGAAGCCGGGCGCGCCACCGAGCGGGTTCTCGAGCGGCCTACTGCCTCGCGGGAGCTGCGCCCAGCGCGCCGCGTACTCCGGGTCGCGCCTGAATCGCGCCCGCAGGTCGGCGGCGACCTCCGGCACTTCCTCCTGCTCGACCTCGAACGCGGCCGCGAGCGCCTCGCGCGTGAGATCGTCGGGCGTGCCCCCGAGCCCGCCGGTGACGAGCAGGTAATCCACCGCGGGCGCTTCCCGGCGCACGAACGTCGCGACCACGTCGATCTCGTCCGGGAGCGCCGCCACGAGGCGGACGTCGAGCCCCAGCGACTCGAGGCGCCGGGCAAGCCACGAGGCGTTCGTGTTCACGGTGTCGCCCCTGACGATCTCGTTGCCGATCGTGAGGATCGCGGCGGTCGCCTCGCCGGACACGTGCGCGAGTCTAGCCCGGCACCGGAAGCGGCCTCCGGGCCAGCGCCGCCGCAGCCTGCGCGGTCACCCAGACCGGCGTCGTGACGTAGCGCGCCGAGTACCGGTAGCTCCCGTCCGGTCGTCGCATCCGCGCCAGGTACCGGAGCGCGGCCCGGGGCACCGGCCGCCCGGCTGCGACGTGGGCCTGGATCGCCCACGCGGTCGACTGGACGTCGGAGCCGCGCCCCTCGACGAGCTCGTAGCCGCCGTCGCGGTTCCGGTGGCGGGCGACGAAGGCGAGCCCACGCGCGATCGCGCGGCCTCGGACGCCGGTCGCGCGGAGCGCCTGGATCGCGGCGGCGGTGTCGTTCGAGTCCGGGGCGCCGCGCACGCCCCACGTCCAGCCGCCCGAGGGACGCTGCCGGCGCAGGAGCCAGCGCACGGTCGCCGGTGGTACCACGCGGCCGGCGGCACGGAGCGCGATCACCCCCCAGATGGTCGAGTTGACGGTGGAGCCGATGCGCCCGTCGCCGCGGACGAGCCCGTCGAGCCGGCCGAGCAGCGCGGGTGACCGGTCGCCGAGCGCGGCCCGGGCGGTCACGACGAGCTCCACGTCCGTCGCCGACTCGAGCGAGCCCTCGGTCCGCTCGAGGTACGCACGCGCGGACACGAGCGACGCCGGGGTTCGCCCGGAGGCGCGCAGCCCGAGAACCGCCCAGGCCGTGAGACCGGGCGTCGGAGCGCCGTGCGGCTCGGCGAAGCCGCCGCCCGGATCCTGCCGCGACTCGAGGTAGCGCGCCGCGTCCTGCGCGGGCGTCGCCGCGATCGCGGTGCCCGCCGCCGCGAGCGTCGTCAGCACGAGGCAGAGCGCTCTCACGCCCACACCACCACCGTCCGCAGTCGCCGGCCGTAGCGTTCGAGCACACGCCGAAGCTCCGGCCCGGCTGCGAGCGCGAGCGCCAGGTTGCCGACGGCATGCGCGGTGTTGAACGCCACGCCGGCCGAGACGACCACGGTCAGCGCCTGCCAGGTGTGCGGCAGGTAGCCGTACCAGTGCCAGACGTCCATCAGCAGGCCGAACGCGTACCCGAGCACGAAGCAGAACGCCGCAAACGCGACCCGTCCCTCGAGCAGCCGCCGCCCGGCGCCCGCCGCGAGCCCGCAGCCGCCCCACGCGAGCATCTGCCACGGGGTGTGCGGCCCCTGCCCGAGGAAGAAGTTCGAGGCGACGGCGGCGAGCGCGCCGACGGCGAACCCACGCTTCGGGCCGAGCGCCACGCCGGCAGCCGCCACGATCACCGTGACCGGCTGCACGTTCGGGACCGGCGCGAACAGCACCCGCCCCGCGGCGGCGATCCCGCCGAGCGTGGCCACGAGCGTGAGGTCGCGGACGGAGCCGGGGCTCCCCTCGAGCCACGCCGCCCCGGCGACGAGCACGGCGACGGCGGCCAGGAGCAGGGCGATCGCGCCGCGCGCAGGATCGAGCGCGGCCCAGGCCGAGGCGGCGAGCGCGACGAGCGACGCGGCGGCCGCGACCCTACGCGGCAACGCGAGCCTCCTCGCGACGAAGCGAGATCCGGCGGTGCGCCGGGAAGTTGCGATCGTGCGTGGCGACGAGCACGCCGCGGCCCGCGGCGGCGTACCGCTCCAGCCACGCCGCGATCGCCGCCTTTCGTGCCGGATCCACGCCGCGGGTGGGCTCGTCGAGCACGAGCAGGTCGGGCTCGGCGACCGCCACCGCGGCGAGGCCGAGCCGCTCCCGCTCACCGCTCGAGAGGTCGCGCGGGTGGCGTCGCGCGGCCCACTCCAGCCCGACGAGCTCGAGCGCGGCACGGGCGCGCCCGGTGTCGCCGCCGACGGCGAGGGCCACCTCGTCGAGCGCGTGCTCGCAGACGAGGTACCTCCCCGGATCCTGGGACAGGTATCCGGCTCGGCCGCTCCGCACGACCGATCCGCGGTCGGGCGCGAGCAGCCCGACGGCCAGCTTCGCCAGTGTCGATTTTCCGGACCCGTTGGGCCCTTCGAGCGCGACGACCTCGCCGCGGCGGACGACGAGCGAGGCGCCGCTGACGGCGGGGAGGTCCGCGTACGAGAACCATGTGTTGTCCATGATGACAACCGGGTCGGACGCCGTCGAGCCGGCCGAGAGGGACACGGCCGAAGCCGGCGCGAAGGCCGGACGCTCCGCCTCGAGCCAGCGGAGGGCCTCGGCGCGCGGCGCGTCGAGCAGGATCCGTCCGCCTTCGACGTACAGCACGCGGTCGGCGACGGCCAGCGCCCTCGCCGTCCGGTGCTCGGAGATCACGACGGCAGCGTCTCCGAGGCCGCCTTCGAGCAGCGAGAGGAACGCGTCGGCCCCCTCCGGGTCGAGCTGGGACGTCGGCTCGTCGACGAGCAGCAGCCGCGGCCGCAGCGCCAGCGCGCTCGCGAGGCAGACGCGCTGGAGCTCGCCGCCGGAGAGCTCGTGCGTCCGTCGGCCGGCGAGGTGGAGGGCGCCGACCGCGGCGAGGCCGGCCTCCGCACGCGGCAGGATCTCGGTCGGCGGGACCGCGAGGTTCTCGAGCCCGAACGCGACCTCGTTCGCGACGCGCGTCATCACCACCTGGTCCTCGGGATCCTGGAACACCGACGCCACCGTCCCCGCGAGGTCGGCCGGGCGCGCAGCGCGCGTGTCGAGCGCGCCGACCGTCACGCGCCCCTCGAACCGACCGCCGTGGAAGTGCGGCACGAGCCCCGCGAGCGCCCGCAGCAGCGTCGACTTGCCGGAGCCCGAAGGGCCGAGCACGGCCACGACCTCGCCGGGATCGATCGTCAGCGACACGTCCTCGAGCGCCGGCGCCGAAGCGGCCGGGTAGTGGAAGGTCAGCCGCTCGATCCGCGCTAGAGCCACGTCGCCCCCAGCAGCACGAGCACGACGGCCGCCGCCACCGCGACCCGGTCGACCGTCCCCCACGGCGGGCGCGGCGTGCGAGTCGCGCCCGGCCGGCCGAAGCCGCGCGCCTCCATCGCCTCCGCAAGGTTCTGGGCTCGCTCGAGCGAGCCGGCGACCACCGGCGAGAGCAGCCGCGCGTGCCCGCGCACGCCCTCCACGGTCACGCCGCGCCCGCGCACCGCCTCGGCGAGGCCGGCGGCATCCCGCTCGAGCGTCGGGACGAGGCGGGTCGCGAGCGCGACTGCCAATGCCGACCGCCGCGCCGCCGGCACCGAGGCGACGAGGCTGTCGTGGTCGAGGAGCAGCGCGTACGCCGCGAACGCCAGCCCCACCGCGACGAGCCGGACGCCGCTGAGCGCGGCCGCGTGCAGCTCCTCCGACGTCACGTCGAGCGTGCCGAGCACCGGCACGGTCGGCCCCGACCACAGCACGTCGTATCCCGTCGCCTGCAGGAACGGCGAGAGGACGACGATGCCGAGACCCGCCGTGACGGCGCCGAACAGGTACAGCCGTCTCGCGGGCGCCGGGGACCGCAGGCAGACGACGAGGAGCGCGACGGCGATCCCGACGACCGGCCAGAGGTGGCGCGCGAGGAGCGCCGCCGCGCCGAGCCCGGCGAGGAGGATCGCCGCGGGGACGGGCTGGAGCCTCACGGCACGCTGAACCTCCGCGCGTACCGCGACGGATCCTGCACGAGCGCCCGCGCCGCCGCGGCGCCGGCGTCGAAGCGCACCGGACCGGTCGATCCGCCACCGACGGTCGCGCGCAGCGTCTCGCCGGTGCCGCGGAGGCGCAGCACGTTCGCTCCCTCGGGCGCCCGTTCGCGGACGGCCCGGCCGCCGATCACGCGCGCGAGCCGTCGCGCGAGCGCCGCCTCGCCGCCGTTCCCGAAGACCACCACCGCCTCGCGCACCCGCCCGTCGAACCCGTGGAGGAACGGCTCGGGGAACGCGCCCACGACCACCTGCAGCTCGGGCTCGTCCGCCCACGCCCGGTAGTCCCACCAGGCGATCTCGCCGGCGCGGAGGCGGTACTCGGCGGCGCTGCGGTCGCCGGCGATCCCGTTGACGAAGAAGAACCAGTCTCGGCCCTGATCGAGCGACCCCTCGATCCCGTCGACGGCCTGGACGAAGCGGCCGCCGTACCGGGTCTCCACGTCGGCGACGCGGTCGAGCGCCTGCAGCACCGTCTCCCCCGCCGGGACCTGCTCGTCGTAGAGCACCGTCGCTCCCCGGTCGCGCGTGACCCACAGCGTCGCGGAGCCCCCGTCGCCCGCGCCCCCGCCGCCGCACGCGACGAGGGCGAGGACGAGCAGGAGCGGGAGCGCGCGCCTCACCGCAGCGCGTTCGAGCGGACGGTGCCGGCGAGGGTCGCGCGCACGAGGCCGCGGTGCCTGCCCGGGCAGGCGAGGCCGAGCCGCGTCGCCCGCGTGCGGCGCCCGTCCACGGCCACCGTGGCGAACGCGGCGGGCGTCTGCTTCCCCGCGTCGTCGAACGCGGTGACCTCGTAGCAGGCGGCGCCGCGCGCGCGGCGCGAGGTCCGGGCGAGCCGGAGCGTCGGCGGTCCGCCGGCAGGGCCGAACTCGGCGTGGTACCAGAGCACGGAGTCGCCGTCCTTCAGCTGGACCGCGTCGGCGCCGACCGGCGGCGAGGCGCCGTTCACCTTGAACACCCAGCCGCTCGAGCCGGAGGCGCCGTAGCGGCCGATCTGGTCGACGTAGCGCCCGAAGGACGCGTCGGCGACGTGGTAGTAGAACTCGCCGGCGAGCGAGGCGCGCTCGAGCGCCTCGAGCGGCGTGGCGGCCTCGACGAGGCGCGGAGCGGGCGCGAACAGCGTCTGCGTCCTGCCCTCGACCCGGATGCCGACCCGGGCGGCAAGCCCGGCGACAGGGGCGAGCGCGGCGAGCGCCGCCAGCGCGGCGACGGCTGCGAGCGTACGGCGAAGCACGAATCCTCCTTCCGCGAGGGGTTCGATCCGGGCGGCGACGCGGCAGGTCTTCTGACTCGGGGCTCCCCCTCCGCCGCCTTCCCAGCCGGGGCCAGTGGCGTCTGGCGAAGAGCGTCTCCCCTTACAGCGGCGGGACCGTCCCGGACTTGCACCGGAGTTCCCTCACCGCTCGCCGATGTGCGGGCGAGACTACCATGGCCGCGTGTCGGCGCCCACCGCCCGTCCGCGCGCCGACTTCCAGTCGCGCTGGCTCCCGGCGATCGCCTGGGCGTGCGCGATGTTCGTCTTCTCCGGCATCCCGAGCCTCGGAACCGGGCTCGGCACCTGGGACCTCGTGCTGCGCAAGCTGGCGCACGCGACCGAGTACGCCGTCCTCGTCGTGCTGCTGACGCGCGCGGTCGCGTCCGCGCCCGCGTTCGCCCTCGCGCTCGCGTTCGCGCTGTCGGACGAGCTGCACCAGCATTTCGTCCCCGGCCGCGCCGCGAAGCCGCTCGACGTGGCGATCGACGCGGCCGGCGCCCTGGTCGGCCTGCTGGTCGCGCGGCGCCTCCGCGGCGATCGTCTAGCATCGCCGCGATGGAGCAGAAGGATCTCTCGGACCGGCAGTTCGAAGCGCTCCTCGCCCGGCTCGACACGATCGCGGCCGAGCTCACGCGGCTGAACCGTCGGGTCGAGGCGGAGGAGGGCTTCCTCCGGATCGCCGCCGAGCTGCGCACGCTGAACGAGTCGCTGCAGGCGCTCGCCTACGCCGCGCTCGGGCAGAGCGGCCCCTCGGTCCGGCGCCGCCGGACGGGCTGACGCCCGGCGCCCGGGTCGACGGCTCAGCGGGCCAGGCGGTACACGGCGCCCTCGAGCGAGACGAGGTAGAGCTCGCCGCGGGCGTCCTCGCCGAACGAGGCGAGCCCGTCGACGCGGAACGGCTCCCGCCGGACGAGCGGCCTCGCGCCGCGCTTCAGGCTCCAGACGAGCCCGGAGCAGTAGTCGCCGTAGAAGTAGCGTCCCTTCGCCGCCGGCACGGCGCTCCCGCGGTAGACGAATCCGCCCGAGACCGAGCAACCGCTGTCGTGCGAGTAGACGGCGATCGGGCGGACGAGACGCCCGCGCCCGAACGGTTTCGACTCGAACGACGCGCGCCCCTCGAGCACGTCCCAGCCGTAGTTCTCCAGGCCGGGGCTCCGGCGCGGCAGGAAGTCGACCTCCTCCCAGGCGTTCTGACCGACGTCGCCGATCCACAGGTCGCCGGTCGTGCGGTCGAACGAGAACCGCCACGGGTTCCGCAGCCCCAGCGCCTCGATCCGCAGGCGCTTCGTGGCGACGTCGATCGAGAGGAGCTTGCCGAGCAGCGAGCTCATGCTCTGCGCCCGGTTCTCGGGGTCGCCCCCGGAGCCGCCGTCGCCCATGCCCACGTACAGGCGCCCGTCGGGCCCGAACGCGAGCTGGCCGCCGTTGTGGTTCGCGTACGGCTGCCGGACGAACAGCAGGCGCCGCGCGGTGCCCGGGAGCGCGACCCGCCCGTTCGAGCGGTACTCGACGACGTTCGTGTGCCCGTCCAGGTCGGTGTAGTCCACGTAGAAGCGCCGGTTCGACGCGTACCGCGGATGGAAGGCGACCGAGAGCAGCCCCTGCTCGCCGCCGGAGCGGACGAGGGAGCGGATGTCGAGGAACGGCTCGTCGCGGAGCCTCCCACCCTCGAGCACGCGGATGCGGCCGGGCTGCTCGACCACGTACAGGCGGCCGGGCTCGCTGCGCGTGGCGGCCAGGTGCGTGGGAGAGTCGAGGCCGGACGCGACCCGGCGGATCGACAGCGCCTGCGGACCGGGCGCGGCAGGCACGGCCTGCGTCGCCGCCGGGGAGCCCTCGTCCCCGCCCGCGCAGGCGGCGCCGACACCCACCAGGACTGCGACTCCCGCGACGACCCCGGCGAGCGCGAGGCGCATCAGGTCCGGATGAGCGCCTTCCGCAACTCGTCCTCCTGCCCCGGCTGGAGGATGGCCAGCACCTGGTCGCCCGGTTTGAGCTCGCTGTCGCCGCCGGCGATCTCCGCCTTCCCGTTGCGGACGATCGAGATCACGCGCGCGCCGTCCGGGAGGCGGATCCGGCCGAGCCGCCTCCCCGCGCACGGGTCGTCCGAGCCGATCAGCACCTCGACGATCTCGAGGTTCTCCTTGCGCAGCTCGAGCAGCTGGACGAGGTCGTGCTCGGGCACCTCGTGCTCGACGAGCGCCATGATGCTGGCGGAGGCCGACACGGTCGGCGCGATCCCCAGCAGGTCGAAGTGCTTCTGGTTGCGAGGGTCGTTGACGCGGGCGATGACCTTGGCGACGCCGTAGCGCTCGCGCGCCACCTGGCAGATGACGATGTTGTCCTCGTCGTCGCCGGTGACGGCGATCACGACGTCGGGCGGCCGCTCGATCCCGGCGCGCTCGAGCACGTACAGCTCGGTCGAGTCGCCGTGGACGACCTGGTGCTCGAACTCCTCCTCGAGGCGCTCGTAGCGATCGCGGCGCTGCTCGATCAGCGTCACCTCGTGACCGTGGCGGAGCAGGCGACGCAGGACGCCGGTGCCGACCTTGCCGCCACCGCACACGAGCGCGTACATCAGCGAGGCGCCTCCTCGAGCGCGCCGGCCGCGTCCGCGAACGTCAGCACCGAGTCGGTGAGCTGGTCGATCGCGGTCTGCGTCGGGCAGACCGTCTTCATCCCCTGCTGCGCGTAGAAGTGGGCGCGTGCGGGATCGAGGATGCGGACGACGACGAGGGGCACCTCGAAGCGCTTGCGGGCGACCTGGCCGACGACGATGTTCGTGTTGTCCCCGTTCGTGGCCACGACGACGGCGTCGGCGTCGGCGATCCCCGCCTGCTCGAGCACGTTCGCGTCCATGCCGTGGCCGACGACGAACGCGCCGTCCCAGCCGTCGCCGAGGCGGCCGAGCGCCTCCTCCTTCTCGTCGACGACGCTCACGGCCCACCCGAGGGCGGCCAGGCGCTTGGCAACGCTCGACCCCACCCTGCCGCAGCCGACCACGAGGGCCTTCATGCCGATGAGCGTAGCGGAGCCGGCGCGGCTCAGGCCTCCTCGAGCACCCCCTGCGGGAAGGCCACGACCAGCACCTCAGCCGGCGCGCGCCGGAGCACGTAGTCGACCGTCGGCGAGAAGAACCGCGACTGCCGCCGCCAGCGCGGCGCCGAGCCGAGCACGATCAGGTCGGCGCCGCGCGCTCGCGCGTCCTCGACGATCGCGCTTCCGATCGAGCGGGCGCGCACCAGGCTGCCGTCGATCTGGACGCCGAAGTCGGCGCCGAGGAGCCGTGCCTCGGCGAGCGACGCGGCGGCGCGCTCCTCGGCTTCGGGATCGTCGGCCTCGAGCGGGGCGTCGAGCGGGACGCGGATCACGTACAGCACCTCGACCGCGGCGCCGCTCTCCTGCGCGATCTTGATCGCCGTGGCGAGCATCTCCTCGCCGATCTCCCCGAGCTTCATCGGCACCAGGATGCGGCGGTACCGGCGCTCGGGGAGGCGCTGCTCGTCCGTCGAGACGACGCGCTCGGTGAGCCGCTCGCCGTGCGCGCGGCGGACGACCACGTAGAGGACGATGCCCGCGGCGAGCCAGACGGGGCCCGCGTACCGGGCGCCCGGGTGCGTCCACAGGGCGACGACGAAGACCGCGACCGTCAGGACGAGGCCCAGCACGGCGCTCAGCGGGAGCACGCCGCGTCCGATGCGGACGCCGAGCGGCGCCTTGAACGGACGCCGCAGCTCCGGCCGCGTGAAGCGGAGGCGGATCACGGCCAGCTGGGCGGCGCCGAACGCGACGAGGACGCCGAAGCTGTAGAGGGACGCCAGCGTGAGCACGGTGTCCTCGTTCACGACCGTCGCGCCGACGAGCAGCGCCGCGGCCACGACGCCGGCGGCGACGATCGCCTGCGGCGCGACGAGCGTGCGCCGGTGGAGGCGCCCGAAGGCGCGCGGCAGCTGGCCGTGCTCCCCGAGCGAGTACGCGAGGCGGGCGAAGCCGGAGATCGAGGTCGTCGCCGCGGCGAGCAGCACGAGGACGCCGGTGAGGCCGACGTAGACGCGGAGCACGTCGCCGGCGCCGGCGGGGAGCTCCTTCCCGAGCTCGTCGACGATCCCCATCAGCGGTGCCCGCAGCCAGTCCTCGCCGAGCGCGGTGCTCCCGCCTCCGGCCGGGAAGGCCGACAGCCCGACGAGTCCGATCATGACGTAGACGGCGACGACCAGGCCGATCGCCGGGAACAGGCTCCGCGGCAGCGTGCGCCCCGGCCGCCGGGTTTCCTCGGCGAGGTTCGCGACTGTCTCGAGTCCGGTGTAGGCGAGCAGGGCGAGCGGCAACGCGAACGCGATCTCGTCCCAGGCGGGCGCCGTTCCGAGGTCGGTGCCGAGCTCGAGCGCGTCCGGCGAGAACAGGAGCGCGAACCCGAGCCCGACGAGCAGCACCTGGGTCGAGAGGTCGACGATCGCGATCACGACGACGGCGCGGTAGAGGCGCGAGTGCCGGACGAGCCGGACCACGGTGATCGCGGCGATCACGCCGACGCCGAACACGGTATCCCACGGCTCGTCGTACAGCTCGTCCACGCCGATCGCGACGCCGAGGTAGTGCGGGATGAACAGGGCCGAGAGCGCGATCACGATCAGGTAGTCCAGGAACAGCGCCCAGCCGGTGACGAACCCGGCGAGGTCGTTGAATGCCTTGCGCACGAACGTGGCCGCACCGCCGGTCTCGCGGAACGCGGCCGTGCCCTCCACGTACGACAGCGCGACGAGCCCGAAGTACGCGCCGGCCCCGAGCAGCACCGCAGGCGTGAACCCGAGCGCGTGCAGCGCGACCACGCCGAGCGCGAAGTAGAGCGACGAGGCGATCTCCCCGTAGCCGATCGCGAACAGCGCAGGCGCGTCGATCACCCGGCGGAGGCGGGGGAGCTTGCGGGCCATCAGTGGCCCACCCGGAGGGCGCTGAGCGCGTGGTGTGTCGCCGGATGCGCCACGACTACGCCCTCGTCTGCACCCAGAGGCGGCCCGCGCCGGCGAGCACGAACAGCGCGCCGAGCAGGAACCCGGTCGCGCCGCCGCCGCGCGCGGCCGTGACGACGAGCATCACGACGCCGAGCAGCGCGATCAGCGCCGAGAGCACGAGCGTGGCGATCGCGTAGGCCCTCACGCGGCCTGCGCCCTCGCGGTGGCGACCATCACCCGGCAGGGCGCGTGCTTGAGCACGAAGTCGACGGTGTCCCCGAAGATCGCTCGCCGCCGCTCCCCCCGCGGCGCGCCGATGATCACGATCTCGGCGTTCCGCCGCACCGCCTCGTCGACGATCGCGCGGCCGGCCTTGCGAGCGCGGACGAGACGCGTGATCACGTCGACCCCGTACGAGTCGCCGATCGCCCGCGCCTCGTCGAGAACGGCATCCGCGCGCGCTTCCTCGTCCGGCAGCTCCGCGTCGAGCGGAAGGTTCAACGGCACCTCGACCACCGAGATCGCCACGATCCTCGCGCCGCGGTCGGACGCGAGCCGGGCCGCGACCTCCATCGCCTCCTCGGAGGGGCCGCCCTCGACCGCCGGGACGAGCAGCCGCGTGTACTCGACGGCGCCCGAGACCTCGAGCACGACCGGCGCGCGGACGGTGCGGCCGAGCGGCTCGTGGAGGACTCCACGCCGGTAGGTGACGTACGTGGCGAACCCGATCGCGAGCCACGCGAGCCCCGCCCACCTCGTCGGCGCGTCCTGCACCACCACGACGACCCAGGCCGCTGCCGTCGCGATCCCGCCGAAGACCGCGAACAGGGGCCACTCGACGCCGCGGAAGCGCAGGTTGGGCCAGGCGCGGAACTGGAGCTCGTCGGACGGCTGGCGGACGCGCAGCGCGACCACGGCCGCGTGCGCGACGGTGAACGACAGCATCGCGCCGAACGAGTACATGGTCCCGAGGAATTCCGTCTGCCCCGGCAGCAGCACGAGGATCGAGACGAGCCCGGCGAAGACGACGAGCGACAGCCACGGCGTCTTGAAGCGGGGGTGCAGCCGGCGGAAGGCCTCCGGCAGCTGCCGGTAGCTCGCCATCGAGTAGGTGATCCGCGACGCCCCGATGATCCCGGCGTTCGTGGCGACGACGAGAATCGTCGCGGCGAGCAGGCCGACGTAGACCTCGAGCGTGTCGAGCGCCGGCCCGCCGATGCCGAGGTTGTCGACGAGGCCGAGGATCGGGTCGTTCTGGTAGCCGCCGTCCTCGGGCGGCAACGCGAGCCGCGTCGTCCGCTCGCCGTCGATCACCTCGACGGGCAGTGCCGACAGCGCCACGAGCGGCAGCGTGAAGTAGATCGCGAAGACGGCGACGGCGACCAGCCGGATCGACGCGGGGATGCTGCGCACGGGATCGCGCGCCTCCTCGGCGAGGTTCGAGACCGTCTCGATGCCCGTGTAGGCGATCATCCCGACCGGGATCGCGAGCAGGAACTGCGGCCACGTCGGCGTCGTGCCCCAGTCGACGTTGTCGACGAGCACGTCCGGGCTGAAGATCAGCACGAAGCCGATCAGCACGAGCAGGAGCTGCGTAGCGAAGTCGACGACGGCGAGGAAGATGTTGAGCGACGCCGCCTCCTTGATCCCGACGACGTTCAGGAGCACGAGGACGACGACCACGAGCGCGCCGCCGATGATGTCCCACGGGTTCTCCCGCAGCGGCTCCCAGAAGATCGAGAGGTAGTGCGGCACGAAGAACGCCGAGATCGCGATCGTGATCACGTAGTTCAGCATCTGGGCCCAGGCGGCGCCGAACGAGACGAGCTCGTTGAAGGCGTGCCGCGCGAAGCTCGACGAGCCGCCGGCCTCCGGGAAGCGCACGGTGCCCTCCGCGTAGGTCGCGGCCGTGGCGGCGAAGAACAGCCCCGCGATCACGAACACGAGCGGGGTCAGCCCCAGCGCGAACACGGCGGTGACGCCGAGCGCGTAGTAGATCGAGGAGCCCACGTTGCCGTAGGCGGTGGAGAAGAGCGCGGGGGTCCCGAGGACTCGCTCCAGGCCCTGCTGCCGGCGCCTCCGCCGTGGCACCGGCGGACTCTAGCGATAGCCTCCGGCGGAATTCCGTGAAGATCGTCATCGTCGGTGCGGGGCAGGTGGGGTCGACGGTCGTGGAGGCGCTCCACGACGAGCACGACCTGACGGTGATCGACCTCGAGCCGTCCCGGCTCGCCGCGATCTCCTACCGCTACGACGTGACCACGGTCGAGGGGAACGGGGCCAGCCGCAGCATCCTCCAGGAGGCCGGGGTCGAGCGCGCCGACCTGCTCATCGCCTGCACCTCGCGGGACGAGTCGAACCTGATCGCGGCGATGTTCGCGAGGAAGCTCGCGCCGGAGACGAAGGTGGTCGTTCGGACGACCGACGAGGAGTACCTCGAGGTGTGGCGGGAGCGCCAGCTCGACGTCGACCTGATCGTCTCGTCCGAGCGCGAGACGGCGCACGCGATCTCGCGGATCATCGGCGTCCCCGCGGCGCGACAGACCGACGTGTTCGCCGACGGCCAGGTGCAGATCGTCGAGTTCGACGTCGAGCCGGCGGCGGGCGAGCTCATCGACGAGCCGCTGCGCGACGCCCCGATCCCGCGCGACTCGAAGGTCGCGTGCATCATCCGCGAGCAGCGGATGGTGATCCCGCGCGGCGGCGAGCAGCTGCGCGTGGGTGACCGCGTCATCGTGATCGGCTCGCCGCAGGCCGCGCGGGAGTGGAGCCGGATCATGTCCGCCGACCGCAAGCAGCGCGTCGACGACGTGGTGATCTTCGGCGCCGGCCGGATCGGCCTGTCCGTGGCCCGGATGTTGATCGCACAGCAGGTCCGGGTGCGGCTGATCGAGTCCGACGCCGAGCGCGCACGCGCCGTCGCGGCCAAGTTCCCGACCGCGCGGGTGTTCCACGCCACCGGCGTCGACCCGGACTTCCTCGAGCGGGAGCGGATCGGCAACGCGCGCGCCGCGATCTTCGCGATGCGCGACGACGCCAAGAACCACTACGCGGCGACGCTCGCGAAGCTGCACGGCGTCGACTTCACGATCGCCGTCGTCCACGAGAAGATCTCCGAGGAGGTCTTCGAGGAGGCGGGAATCGACGTCGTCGTGAACCCGCGGCAGGTGACCGCCGAGGAGCTCGTCCGCTTCGCGCACGACCCCCGGACGCAGCAGGTGGCGATGCTCGAGGGCGACCGCTACGAGGTGCTCGACGTGCGCGTGCGACCGGAGAGCGAGCTCGCGAACCGGCGCTTCGGCGACATGCCGATCACTGGCGCGCTGATCGGCGCCGTGATCCGCTCCGGCCGCGCGATCTTCCCGCACCGCGACGACGTGCTCGAGCCTGGCGACCGCGTGATCGTGTTCAGCGAGTCGGAGCGGGCGGCCGAGGTCGAGCGGACCCTGTGACCCCGGCCGCCGTGAGCTAGGTGCCGCGCGTCACGGTTGCGAGGCTGCGCCGCCTCTTCCGGCGCGAGACGGTGGGGGTCGACGTCGCCGCGGCGCTCGACCTCGTCGGCGGCCTGCTGAAGTGGCTCGGCCTCGCCTTCCTCGCCCCCGCGGCGCTGGCCGTGGCATGGGACGAGCCGGCCTGGCCGTTCCTCGTCGGCGGCGTGCTCGTCAGCGGCTTCGGCCTCGCGCTCGACCGCCTCGCGACCGGCGAGAAGGAGCAGGTGCGGCCGCGGGAGGGCTTCCTCGTCGTGGCGCTGGTCTGGCTGCTCGTGCCCGCGTTCGGGGCGGTGCCCTTCGTCCTCGGCGACGTCGACCAGCTCTCGAGCCCGCTCGACGCGTACTTCGAGTCGATGTCCGGCTTCACGGCGACGGGCGCGACGATCTTGACCGACATCGAGGCGCTCCCCCGCTCGATGCTGTTCTGGCGCCAGTTCACGCAGTGGCTCGGCGGCATGGGGATCATCGTCCTGGCGCTGGCGGTGCTCCCGCGCCTCCGCGTCGGCGGCCGCCAGCTGCTCGAGCGCGAGCTGCCCGGGCCGACCGAGATCGAGCGGCTGACGACCTCGATCCGCGAGACGGCGCGGCAGCTGTGGGTGCTCTACGTCGGCCTCACCGCTGCGCTGACGCTGCTGCTCGCGGCCTACGGCTGGATGGGGATCGACGACCGGCTCGACCTGTTCGAAGCGGTCTCCCACGCATTCACGACGGTGGCGATCGGCGGGTTCTCGACGCAGGCGACCTCGGTGTCCGCGTTCGGCCCGCTCGCCCAGTGGACGATCGCGCTCTTCATCGTGCTCGCGGGGATCAACTTCCTCCGGCTCTACATGGTGTTCGTCCAGCGGCGTCCGCGCGTGATGGCCCGCGACGAGGAGTTCCGCCTCTACCTGTTCCTGCTCCTCCTGGGGTCGGCCGTGCTCCTGGCGGAGCTGATCGGGGACGGCCGGTTCGCCGGCGAGGAGGTCGTGCGCATGGCCGTCTTCCAGGCGGTCTCGATCATGACCACCACGGGCTTCGCCACCGCCGACTACACCACGTGGGGCGCCCTCACCGCGGTGACGCTCGTCGCGCTGATGTTCGCCGGCGCCTCGGCGGGCTCGACCGGCGGCTCGATCAAGATCGTCCGCCACCTCCTGATCGGCCGGCTGCTGCGCCGTGAGCTCGACCAGACGGTGCACCCGGAGATCGTGCTCCCGATCCGCCTCAACAGCTTCACCGTGGACGAGAAGACGCTGCGTGCGGTGCTGTCGTTCGTGCTCCTCTACGTCGGCCTGTTCGCGCTCGGGACGCTCGCGCTCGCGGTCGAGTCGTTCCGGGCGGAGACGGGCGTGACGCCGTTCGAGGTGGCGGCGGCGGCCGCGGCCACGCTGGGCAATGTCGGCCCGGGGTTCGGCTTCGCCGGTCCCTTCGGCTCGTACGCGCCGTTCAGCGACCTCTCGACCGTGATCATGACGGCGCTGATGTGGCTCGGCCGCGTCGAGATCGTGCCGATCGTCGTCCTCTTCACCAAGGCGTACTGGCGCGCGTGAGCCCGTCCGCCTAGGCCGAGCGGCGCTCCTTGAGGCGGCGGACGGCCTCGACCACGCCCCCGAGGACGATCGCGGCGGTGAGGGCGAGCGCGAGCGGCTTCCAGAAGCTGTTCTCCATCGCCTGGCCGCCGAAGTAGCCGAGGCCGGTGGCGAACGCCGCCCAGGAGATCGCCGCGATCAGGTCGGCGAGGAGGAACCGCGGCCACCGGAAGCAGGTCAGGCCCGCGGAGAAGGTCACCGACGTCCGCCCGCCCGGGATGTAGCGCGCGACGGCGATCACCAGGATTCCGCGCCGATGCAGCTGCTGTCCTGCCCACTCGAGCCGCGCCCGCGCCTTCTCGCCGCGGAACAGCCGCCTGGTCGCGGGACGGCCGGCAAAGCGCCCGAGGCAGTACGAGACGTGGTCGCCGACGAGCGCGCCGGCCGCAGCGGCCCCGGCCACGCCGGCCACCGACAGGTCGCCGGACGCGGCGAGGATCCCGCCGACGATCACCACCGTCTCGCCCGGCACCACCGGGAAGAACGCGTCGACCGCGACGACGCCGAACACGACGAGGTAGGCCAGCGCCCCGGTGCCGAGCAGGTCGACGAGCTGCTGCGTCACGCCACTCTCACCGACCGGAGTGTTACCTGCGGCAGCAAGGGTTGCTGGTCAAGCGATCGGAAGGAGGGGGCTCACGGGGGAACCATGGGGGTTCCCCCGTGCTGCTATCCGTGGATCGCCGCGATCAGCGGGATGATGAGGATCGCGACGATGTTCGCGATCTTGATCATCGGGTTGATCGCCGGGCCGGCCGTGTCCTTGTAGGGGTCGCCGACGGTGTCGCCGGTGACCGCCGCCGCGTGGGCCTCGGAGCCCTTGCCGCCGTAGGCGCCGTCCTCGATCAGCTTCTTCGCGTTGTCCCAGGCGCCGCCGCCCGACGTCATCGAGATCGCGAGGAAGAGGCCCGTCACGATCGTCCCGATGAGCAGCCCGCCGAGCGCCTCCGGGCTGATGATCCCGACGATGATCGGGATCGCCACCGGAATCAGCGCAGGGGCGAGCATGCGCTTGATCGCCGCCGTGGTCACGATCCCGACGGCCCGCGAGTAGTCGGGCCGCTGCGTGCCCTCCATGATCCCGGGCATCTCGCGGAACTGCCGGCGCACCTCGGTCACGACCTGGCCGCCGACCCGGCCGACGGCCTGCATCGCCAGCGAGGCGAAGAGGAACGGCATCAGCCCGCCGATGAACAGGCCCGCGATCACCCACGGGTCGTCGAGGCGGAACACGCTCGCGATCTCCTCGTCGCGGAGCCCGCGCGCGTACTCGTCGAACAGGATCAGCGCCGCGAGCCCCGCGGAGCCGATGGCGTAGCCCTTCGTCACGGCCTTCGTCGTGTTCCCGACCGCGTCGAGCGGGTCGGTGATGCGGCGGACGGACTCGTCCAGGTCGGCCATCTCAGCGATCCCGCCGGCGTTGTCGGTGACGGGCCCGTAGGCGTCGAGCGCGACGATCAGCCCGGTCATCGACAACTGCGCCATCACGGCGACGCCGATGCCGTAGAGGCTGTTGTCGGCGATCTCGTAGGCGGCGATGACGCCGATCGCGATCACGATCACGGGCGCCGCCGTGGCCTGCATCCCGACGGCGAGGCCCTCGATGATGTTCGTGGCGTGGCCCGTCTGCGACGCCCTCGAGATCGATTTCACCGGGTGCCAGCGCGTGCCCGTGTAGTACTCGGTGATCGCCACCAACAGGAAGGTGACGGCGAGCCCGATCAGCGCGGCGCCGTACAGCTCGCCGAAGGAGAACTGCCCCTCGTCGAAGGCCATCGTCACGGGGATGAACCCGAGCGCCGCCAGCACGGTGGCGACGATCACCGCCTTGTAGAGCGCGTTCATGATCGAGCCGCCGCGGCCGACGCGGGCGAACCAGACCCCGATCACGGACGCCAGGATCGAGACGCCGCCGATCGCGAGCGGGTAGAGCGGCAGGCCCCCGGCGGGGAAGGCGGTGCCGAGCAGCATCACCGCGACGGCGGTGACGGCGTACGTCTCGAACAGGTCGGCGGCCATGCCGGCGCAGTCGCCGACGTTGTCGCCCACGTTGTCGGCGATCACCGCGGGGTTGCGGGGGTCGTCCTCGGGGATGCCGGCCTCGATCTTCCCGACGAGGTCGGCGCCGACGTCGGCGGCCTTCGTGTAGATGCCGCCTCCGAGACGGGCGAAGACGGAGATCAGCGAGCCGCCGAAGGCGAGCCCGATCAGGTCGTCGATCGCGTCCTCCTGGGCCACGTCGAACCACTCGGTGAGGATCCCGTAGTAGCCCGCGACGCCGAGCAGCCCGAGGCCGACGACGAGCAGGCCGGTGACCGAGCCCGCCCGGAAGGCGACGTTCAAAGCCGGCATCAGCCCCGACTTCGCCGCCTCGGCCGTCCGCACGTTCGACCGCACGGCGACGTTCATGCCGATGAAGCCGGCGGCGGCCGAGAGCGTCGCGCCGACGAGGAACCCGATCGCCGTCCCCCACCCGAGCTGGTCGTAGAAGCCGAGGAGCAGGAACGGCACGACCGAGACCGCGGCGATCGTCAGGTACTGCCGCTTGAGGTACGCGGCCGCGCCTTCCTGGACCGCCCGCGAGATCTCGCGCATGCGGTCGGTCCCCGTCGGCTGCTGGAGCAGCCACCACGTGAAGTAGAGCCCGAGTGCGATGCCGACACCCGCGCAGATGAGCGCGAACAGCACCGCGTGGTCGTTGAAGAAGTCCATACCCCGCTCCTGTCACAAAGTCAGCGCCGGGACACACCCCGGCGCGGCGCATTCTTCTACCACAGCGGCCGGTCGGGCCGCGTCACAAGCACCCTCAGTCGCTTGCCGCCGGAGGCTCGGCGTCTTCCTCCGCGGCGAGCTCCGGCTCCCGCTCCGGCTCCGGCCCGCCCTCCGGCTCGGGCTCGCCTTCCGGCTCCGAGGCCGGCGCGGGCTCGACCGCGCCCGCGGCGGCCGCGTAGGCGAGCTGGAGGTTGGCGACCGTCGAGCGCAGGTCGCGCGCGAGGTCGTCGCCCAGCGACTCCTCCGCGACCGGCAGCAGCGCCCGCAGCGCCTCGATCGCCAGCCGCGCCTGGCCGAGGTCTCGCGTCGACTCGTCGAGCTTCGCGAACCCGAGCTGGGCCAGCGTGAAGATCGTCGACTGCAGGAGGTCCGCGACCTTCATCGCGCGGAGCGCCTCGACGACCTCCTCGGGGCTCGGCTGCCGGCCGGGCTCGCTCACCGGACGACCTCGCGCGCGAGCGCGAGCTCCTCGAACACGTCGCGGAGCGAGGCGCCCTCGGCCCGGCGCGCGAGCTGCCGCTCGGCCGAGTTCGCGTCGGGGACGGAGAGGTACGGCGCCGCGCCGAGCTCCTCGGCCACCGGGAGCACCCACTCGACGAGCTCCTCGATCGCGGCGCGGGCAGGCCGGACGCGGTCGCCGCGAAGGTCGATCAGCTCGCCCGAGAGCCCCCACCGGATCGCGCGCCAGACGTTCTCCTCGATCAGGCGGCGGGGGGGCACGAGCAGCTCCTCGCCCTCGTCGAGCGCGCGGGCGATCCGCGCCGCCAGCGCGTACGCGAGGGCCGCGAGCGACCGCGCGGCGGCGAGGTCGGGCTGGCCGTCGCAGATGCGGATCTCGACGGTCGGGAACGCGAGGTGCGTGCGCACGCTCCACCAGAGCTGCGTGTGCTCGGTGACGGAGCCGGTCGCGTAGAGGAAGCGCACGTAGCGCTCCCACGCGTCCCAGCCGCCGTACACGTCGGGCACGCCGCAGCGCGGGAAGAAGCGGGTGAAGATCTGGGTGCGGGCCGAGTGCAGGCCCGTGTCGACGCCCTCGACGAAGGGCGAGCTGGCCGACAGCGCCAGCAGGTCGGGGAGGTACGCCCGCAGCCCGTCGCAGACGCGGACCGCTCGGTCGGCGCCGCGGATCCCGACGTGGACGTGGATCCCGAACGTGTTGTTCCGCCAGACGACGTAGCGGAGGAGCTCGTCGTTGCGCCGGTAGTGCGGCGTGTCGATGATCCGCTGGTCCTTCCAGTCGGCCCACGGATGGGTGCCGCTGGCGGCGAGCGCGATCCCGAGCTCGTCCGCGAGGCGGCTCAGCTGGCCGCGCCGCTCGCCCATCCTGGCCGACGCCTCGGCGAAGTCCTCGCAGCGCCCGGTCTTGACCTCGACCTCCGACGCGATCAGCTCGCCGACGAGGTACTCGCCGAGCGGCGTCGGCCGGGAGGCCGCCTGGAGCTCCTCGAAGCGGTTGACGAGGTCGAGCGAGGCGGGATCGAGGAGCTGGAACTCCTCCTCCACCGAGACGGTGAAGTCGGTGCCCGCGTCGAACTCCGCGCGCGAGCGCTGCAGGAGCTGGTCGGTCGGCAGGCGCTGCTCGTCCCCCATCGGCGGGCCGATGCTACTGAAATGGAAGTAGCAGCCGGCGTGCGACGCCGGCCCAGCTCCACCGGGCCACGACCGCGCGGCGGGCACCCTCGCCCAGCCGTGCGCGCTCCGTCGGCGCGAGCGCGAGGATCCGTCGGAGCTTCGCGTGGAGGTTCGCGGCGTCGCCGGTCGCGAACGACGCCAGGTCGCGGTGCTCGGGCGGGTACTCGGCCTCCACGCCGTCGGCGATCTCCGCGAGCCCCGAGTGCCGGGCGACGAGTGGCGGCACGCCGGCGGCGGCGGCCTCGGCCGCGACCATCCCGAAGGCCTCCGGGAAGATCGACGGGACGACGACGACGTCCGCGAGCGGCAGCAGGTGGACGAGGTGCCGGTGCTCGAGCGCCCCGGTGAAGAGCGTCCGCGGCGGAGCGAGCGCCTCGAGCTCGGCGCGGTAGTCGCCGAAGCCGACCACGACGGTGCGGGCCTCGACACCGCGGAGCGCCTCGAAGAGCACGTGGACGCCCTTGTTGCGCAGCAGCTTGCCGAAGTACACGACCGTCGGCTCGGCTCCCGCCAGGAACGCCGCCAGCCGCTCCGCGTTGCCCTCGTCGGGATGCCGCTCGTCGGCCTTCCCCGGGTTCGGCGGGTCGCGCCGCGCCTCCTCGACGAGCTGTGCGAGCGCCTCGTCGCGCGGCTGCGGGCGGAACTCGTCCACGTCCACGCCCGGCGGCACCTCGTGGACGTTCTCGACGTGGCCGACCACCTCCTCGAGCACCCGGCGGATGTGCGCCGAGCCGACGAACACGGCCTCCGCCGTCCGCAGCGACTCCCGGCCGAGCGCCTCGAGCTCCGGCCGCCCACGCATCGAGTACTCCAGCTCGGACCCGTGCGCCTTGACGGCGACGCGGCCGCCGGCGGCCGCGGCCACGGGGCCGCCCATGAGCACGTGGTTCGCGAACAGCAGGTCGCGCTCGCCGAGCTCGCGGAGCGCGGCCGCATTCGCCTCGACGTACCGCCGTCGCTCCTCGGCGGTCCAGTCCTGGAGCAGCTTCGGGCGCAGGCCCTCGTAGCGGTCGACGACGAACACGGGCAGCAGGTCGTCGGGGAGCTCGGGCCGGACGACCCGCGCGCCCGCGAGCTCGAACCGCTCCGGTCGCCGCTCCTGGCAGACGACCGTGACGTCGTGGCCGGCGCGCGCCCACTCGCGCACCAGGGCGCGCGTGTAGATGTTCGAGCCGGTGCCCGAGAGCAGGTAGCCGTGCCAGACGTGAATCCGCACCGGCCGGAGTAAAGCGGAGGGGCCGGTCTCCCGGCCCCTCCGCGCGTGGACTAGCCGCCCGTCTCGTGCAGCACGGCGCGCAGGGCGTCGATCTGCCCGCTGCCGTACCACGAGTTGTTGCCGGCCCCGCCCTGGCACTGCTGGAGCGAGCCGTCGGGCCGCGTGATCTCCGCGTACGGCGTGTCCTGCAGCGCCGATCCCGGTGCACCGTTCAACGGCAGCTCCGTCGGGCACGGCTGCGCATCCGCCGTCCCCTGCAGCAACGCCGCCACGGCCCCCGGCGCCATCTTGCCGTTCTGCGCGTTCTTGAGGTCGCCGAACCGGCTGACGATCAGCGCGGCCACACCCGCGGCGTGCGGCGACGCCATCGACGTTCCCTGCAGGTACCGGTAGACGACGCCGTTCTCGATCACCCGGCGGCTGCCGCCGATCTCCGCCGGCCACGTCGAGAGCACGAGCCCGAAGGGCCCGCCGTCCGTGCCGCGACCGTAGTAGAAGTCGCCGCCCGGAGCGGTCACGTCGGTGACGCCCGCGCCGTACGACGAGTAGTACGACTTGAGGTAGTCGGTCGGGTCGCCGTCGCCGTCGACCTGCATCGTGTTCCCGACCGCGGACACGCCGACGACGCCCGGCACCTCGACCGGGATCACGACGCAGTTGTTCGTGATCTCACGCTCCTGCTCTGAACCCGGCGGGAAGTCGGGGCTGATCACGTCGACGGTGGGGTGCGCGAGGTCGTCCGCCTCGTTCCCGAGCGCCGCGACGTTCGTCACACCCTGCTTCACCGCGTAGGCGACGGCCCGCTTCGCCGCCTTCCAGAGCGCCCGCTGCGTGGGGTCGTTGCGGCAGTTGTAGAGGTACGGATCCATGAAGTAGCTGTTGTTCGTCACGTCGATCTGGTGCGAGCCCGCCCACATGAACGCGCAGATCACCATGTGCGAGAAGAAGAAGCCGCTGTTGTTCGACGACTTGATCCCGGCGATCTTCACGTTCGGCGCGACGCCGGTCGTCCCGAAGCCGTTGCTCGCCGCCGCGATCGTCCCGGCGGTGTGCGTGCCGTGGCCGTTGTGGTCATCCCACGCGGCCGGGTCGGTCACCGGAGCGCCGCTCTCGCACGAGACGCTGCGCGAGAAGTCGATGTTCTGGACGAGATCCGGGTGGTCCTTGTCCAGGCCGGTGTCGATGTCGCCGACGACGACCGCCGGGCTCCCGCCCGTGATCGCATGCGCCTCCGGCGCGTGGATCTGGCGCATGTCCCACTGGAGCGGGGCGAGCGAGTCCTCCGTCGCCGGCGCGTTCGGCAGCGCCGGTGACGCGTCGTCCGCCGCCGCCGCCTCCAGCGGCTCGACCTTTGCGACCGGCTGCGTCGACGCGGCGACCGCCTCGATCCGCGAGTCGTTCCCGAACGCCTGCGCGAACGTCGGGCTGTCCGACTCCGCGATCGCGACACCGATCCGGTCGTAGGTCGCGACGAGCGTCCCTCCCGCCATCGCGACCCTGGCGCCGAGATCCGACGAGGTCGCCTCCTGCTTGTACAGCACGACGTACGTCGCGGCCGACGCGGTCCCGGCGAGCGCCGTCGCGGCCAGCGCGACGACGGCCAGCACCGCGAGCCGCGTGATCGATCCCTTCACGAGTCTCCCCTCCCTGTGCGTCGCCCCCGGACCTCCCGCGGGCGCGAGGAGCGAATCCTCGCAGACGGCTACGTCAGGTGGAAGTAGAGCGCGTGCAGCAGGTCGACGGCGGGATTGGACGTGTGCACCGTGACCTCGGGCGGCACGTCGAGCAGCGCCTCGGAGTAGTTGAAGATGATCCGGACGCCGGCGGCGACGAGGTCGCTCGCCGCCTCCTGCGCGGAGCCGGCGGGCACGGCGATGACGCCGACGACGATGTTCTTCTCGCGCACGAGCTTCGCCAGCCGCGCGTAGTCGCTCACCTCGACGCGCCCGATCGTGCGGCCGACCTTCTCCGGGTCGGTGTCGAGGACCGCGGCGATGTTGATCCCGTGCTCGGCGAAGATCGGCGAGCTCGCGATCGCCTCGCCGAGGCGCCCGGCGCCGACGAGCGCGATGTTGTGCTGGCCCTGGGTGCGGAGGATCCGGCGGATCTCGGCGAGGAGCGAGTCGATGTTGTAGCCGACGCCGCGCTTGCCGAACTTGCCGAAACCGGACAGGTCGCGCCGGATCTGAGTCGCGTTGATGTTGGTGTAGTCGGCGATCTCCTGCGAGGAGATCCGGTCCTTGCCCATCTTCTTCGCCTGCGTCAGCACCTGGAGGTACCGCGACAGGCGCGCTGCAACGCCAACCGTCAGCCGTTCCGCCACTGTTCCGTCCTTGCTCCTCGGGGCCGCGTTCGTGACTGTCTCGAACGAGTCTGCCAGTACCGCATCCTTCCTCGCGTGGGGAAGTGACAAGCGGCGGCGACGCAGGCTACTTCGTGACACCGCGTCACACGGTCGCCCGAGCGCGCGGGCGCCTCGCGACGGGTACGCGTTCGGCTACGGGTAGAGGCCGCGGATCGTGGTCGCCTCGGCGACGCGCTCGACCGCGAGCCCGTACGCGGCGAGCCGCACGCTGATGCCCTTGCGCTCGTGCGTCGACCAGGTCTCCTCGAACGCGCGGGTGACGATGTCGTTCAGCTTCGCGTTCACCTCTGACTCCTTCCAGAAGTACTCCTGGAGCCCCTGCACCCACTCGAAGTAGGAGACGACCACGCCGCCGGCGTTGGCGAGCACGTCCGGGAGGACGAGCACTCCGCGGTCGTCGAGGATCTCGTCCGCCGCCGGGGTCGTCGGCCCGTTCGCGCCCTCGAGCACGATCTTCGCGCGCACCTTGTCGGCGTTGCCCGCGTGGACCACCTGCTCGAGCGCGCACGGCGCGAGGACGTCGCAGTCGATCGCGACCAGCTCCTCGTCGCTGATCGCGTCCGCGCCGCGGAAGCCGGCCAGGTGACCCGTCTCCTGCTTGTGCGCGAGCGCGGAGCCGACGTCGAGCCCCTCGGCGCGGTACAGCCCGCCGGACGAATCGGAGACGGCGACGATCGTGGCGCCCGCGTCGGCCAGGATCCTCGCGAGGTGCGAGCCGACGTTGCCGAAGCCCTGGATCGCGACGCGCAGCCCCTGCTCGCGCAGCCCGCGCTTGCGCAGCGCGCCGCGCAGCGCGTACAGCCCGCCGCGCGCGGTCGCCTCCTCGCGTCCGAGCGAGCCGCCGATCTCGAGCGGCTTGCCGGTGACGACGCCGAGCACGGAGTGGCCCTTGTTCATCGAGTACGTGTCGAAGATCCACGCCATCACCTGCGGGTTCGTGCCGACGTCGGGTGCGGGGATGTCGCGCTCGGGGCCGATCTCGTTGATGATCTCGCTCGTGTAGCGCCGGGTCATGCGCTCGAGCTCGCCCTTCGAGAGCCGCTTCGGGTCGACGATCACGCCGCCCTTGGCGCCGCCGAACGGGATCCCCATCAGCGCGCACTTCCAGGTCATCCACATCGCGAGCGAGCGCACCTCGTCCAGCGTGACGTCGGGGTGGTACCGGATCCCGCCCTTGGACGGGCCGCGGGCGATGTTGTGCGTGACGCGGTAGCCCTCGAAAACGGTCACGCCGCCGTCGTCCATCCGCGTCGGGATCGACACGGTCACGGCCTTCTTGCAGCCGGACAGCACGTTGACGAGGTTCTCGTCGATCCCGAACGCGCGGCCGACCCGGCGGAGCTGGTCCTTCGCGATCTCGTACGGGTTCTCGCGGAGGTGGGTGGTGGGCGGTGCTGCAGTGGCCATGCCGCGTGGCTCCTTTCGTGCCGCTCGTGCGGACGTGGCGATCCTAGTCCATCGACCGCCCGCGTCTAGCGGATCTCGAACCGCAGCGAACGGCGCGTCGGGGGCCCCGCGCCCGCCGGGAAGGCCGACACACGCAGCCGGTAGACGCCGGCGTCGAGCGCCTGGCCGCCGGGGTCGCGGCCGGTCAGGGCGAAGGCGTACCGCCCCGGCAGCACGTCCCGCAGTCGGCCCACGACGCCGATCAGCGAGTCGTCCTCCGTGAACAGCTCGAGGTCGAGGCGGCCGACCGGGTGCACCTCGACGGAGCCGCCCACGGTCCGCACCAGCCCGGCCCGGAGCGTGAGCACGGCCGGCTTGGTGTCCGAGGGGACGAAGCGCCGCTGCGACAGGTCGAGGCCGCCGAGCAGCGCCAGCCGCCGCGGGCCGAACGCGACCGCGAACGGGATCCGGAGGGTCCGCGTCCCCCGCGCGCGCAGGACGACCGCGCCCTCGGCCGCGGCGCCCCCGGCGGCCGGCTCGGGGACCCGCGCCTCGACACGCACCCCGGCGGTTCCGCCGGGCCGGATCCTGAGCCGCCGCGGCGTCACGGCCACCCGCGTGTCCGCGGCGGGGAAGCCGCGGCGCTCGACGCCGACGCGCAGCGTCAACGGGCGCGACGAGAGGTTGCGGATCGTCACGCGGCGGCGCGAGCGCCAACCGGGCCGGTCGGCGCGCCCGAGCGCGAGCGTCGCCGGCCTCGCCGCGAGCTCGGCCGCGGCCGCTGCGCCGAGATCGAGGACGCCCGCGCCCTGCGCCGTCAGGCTCGCGCCCGGAATCGACCGGGCGCTCCCGACCAGCGCCTGCTTCAGCCCGTCGGCGTCGAGGTCCGGGCGCGCCTGGGCGAGCAGCGCCGCCGCGCCCGCGACGATCGCGGCGGAGGCGCTCGAGCCGTTGACCGTCCCGTACGCCGGCTCCCCGCCGGCGGTCGTCCCGGGCTCGCTCGTCGCCACGGCGACGCCGGACGCCAGCAGCTCCGGCTTGACGCGGCCGTCGAACGCGAGCCCGCGCGAGGAGAACGCGGCGACGGAGCGTCCCGGCGGCAACGCCGCCGACGACGCCGGCGCGATCGAGACCCCGACGCTGCGCCCGGCAGCGAGGGCCTGCGACAGCCTTCCCGCGACGGTGTCGGAGACGGCGGCGACCGGGACGGGCGCGCGCTCGTCGAGGCCGAGGGCGCCCGCGGGCAGCGACGCTCCGCGGACGAGCACTGCCTCCGCGCCGGCCAGCGCCGCGAGCCGCACGGCGCGGGCCGTGTCTGCGCCGCCGGGAACGAGGGCCGCCCGTCCGGCGACTCGGCTGAACCCGCGCCGGTCGAAGAAGTCGTCCAGCTCGAGCGTGGCCGCCTGCTCCACCGCCGGCGCCGACGGCTCCAGCAGCGACGGCACCCCGACCGCGAGCGAGAGGGCGTCGGCCGGCGGCACGGCGCCCGCGAGCGGGACGGTCGCGTCGACGAGCACGTCGAGACCGGTGTGGACCACGAGCCGGACACGCTGCTCCCGCGCGCGCAGGTCGGCCGCGCCCACCGTCAGCGCGGCCGGGGCCCCGCCCGGGCCGGCGACGCTCCCGAACCCGGGGCCGGCGGGCCCGTCGTTCCCGCTCGGGGCGACGACGAGGGTGTCGAGCCGGAGCGCGCCCGCGGCCGCGTGGGCGGCGGGACCGTCGGCGAAGGCAGCGTACGGCTCCGCGACCCCGACGAGCGCAATCCGGGCGGCGTCGTGCGCGTCGCCGTCGCCGTTCGGGTCGACCGCGCGCTCGAGGCCCGCGATCAGCTGGTCGGAGCGGCCGAACACGGCCCACTCGCCCGTCGCGTCCCGCTGCCAGCCCGCGACGCGCACGGGGAGCACCGAGGAGCCGATCGCGACGCCGGCGAGACCCGCCGGGCCGCCCGCGCCGGCGAGGATCCCCGCGAGCTCGGTGCCGTGGCGCTCGAGCTCGCCGGTGCCGTCCGGCTTGGGCGCGGGGACCGCGCCGTCGCTCCCGCCGACGACGTCGATGCCGTCGAGGATGCGTCCCCCGAGAAACGGCTGCTCCGGGTCGACACCGGTGTCGAGCAGCGCGATCGTGACGCCGCGCCCGTCGAGCCCAGGGAGCCCGACGTCGTCGGGCCTGCTCCCGGTTCCCGACGCGAACGACCGCTGTTCGAGCACGCGCGAGGCGATCGTCGCGGGGAACGCCGCCCGCACCGGGTAGACGCCCTCCACCTCCTCGGCGCGCTCGAGCAGCGCGACCGTGCGCGGGTCGAGCACCGCCGAGAAGCCGTTCAGCACCCGTGCGTACTTGAACTCGGGCTGGAGGAGGGCGCCCTGGACGGCCATCCGCTGGACGAACAGGTTCTGCGCGCTCAGCGCCTGCCGCGTCCACGCCCGCTCCTGGCGGTCGCCGGCGACGCCGCCGGCCGCCGCCACGTGGTCGGCGAGCGAGGGGATGTCCAGCACGACGAGGAAGCGTTGCCCGATCGACACCTCCGGCCGGGGCTCGCCGACGAGCCCGCGCCACGCACCAGCAGGGGCGCTCGTCGCGCCGCCGGCGCCGCGGGTGGCGCCGAGGACCGCCGCGGTCGCGAGGACGGCGACGACGCCGAGGACGGCGACTCGCGCGGCTGGCCTGTCACGCAGAGGCATCGAGGCCAAGATAGAGCGGAGAGGGGACGGGCTCGACGTATCGGGCCGCCGACGCGATCATCGCCGCGTTGTCCGTGCACAGCGCGAGCGGGGCGAATGCGGCCTCGGGCAGCGCGGCGCGGAGCTCGGAGTTGGCGGCGACGCCGCCGACGACGGCCACGCGCTCGAGGCCCGTCCGCGCCTGCGCCTCGCGTAGGCGCCCCGCGAGCGCCGCCACGATCGCGCGCTGGTACGACGCCGCGAGATCGGCCCGGCGTGCCTCCAGCGCGTCCTCGCCGAGGTCGCGCACCGCGTAGAGCAGCGCGGTCTTCAGGCCGGAGAAGGAGAAGTCGAGCCCTCGCACGCGCGCGACCGGGAACGAGAACGCCTCGCGGTCGCCCGCGCGCGCGAGCCGGTCGATCGCGGCACCGCCGGGATAGCCGAGCCCGAGCACCCTGGCGCCCTTGTCGAACGCCTCACCCGCGGCGTCGTCGAGCGTCGAGCCGAGGACCTCGGACGTCCCTCGCGACCGCACCTCGAGCAGCATCGTGTGGCCGCCGCTCGCGAGCAGGCATACGAACGGGGGCTCGACGGGGTCCGGCTCGAGGTACAGGGAGGCCACGTGGCCCTGGAGGTGGTCGACCGGGACGAGCGGGAGGCCGTGCGCCCAGGCGAGCGCCTTCGCCGCCGAGAGGCCGACAAGCAGCGCGCCGATCAGGCCCGGGCCGCGCGTGACGGCGACGCGGTCGACGTCCTCGAGCCCGGTTCCCGCATCCTCGAGTGCCGCACGGACGACGGGGACGACGTTCTCCAGGTGGTGACGCGAGGCGATCTCGGGGACGACGCCGCCGAAGCGCGCGTGGAGCGCCGCCTGCGAGGCCACCACGTTGGCGGCGATGCGACCCTCGTCGTCGACGAGCGCCGCGGCGGTCTCGTCGCACGACGTCTCGATCGCGAGGATCACGGCGCGGGGGAACCCGAGAACGTGCGGGAGCCCCTGGTGCCCCCACGAGCCCCCTCCTGCTTCACTCCTCCACCGCCGAGCCGGGGTCGAGCCCCGGATCACGCCACATGATCAGCGCGTCTTCACGGTTGTCGGTGTAGTAGCCGCGCCGGATCCCGCGCCCCTTGAAGCCCAGCCGCTCGTAGAGGTGGATCGCGCCGGCGTTCGAGACGCGCACCTCGAGCGTGTAGCCGCGGCGCCCCTCGCCGCCCGTGAGCTCGAACAGCCGCTCGAGGAGCGATGTCGCCACGCCCTGCCGGCGGTGCTCGGGCGAGACCGCGATGTTCATCACGTGCCAGGCGTCGACGTAGCGGGAGATGATCATGTAGCCCATCAGCTCGGCCGTCTCCGGGTCGAACGCGCCCAGGCAGATCGACGACGGCTTCGCCAGCTCGCCGGCGAACATCGAGCGCGACCACGGCGTCGGGTACGACGCGCGCTCGATCGTCTCGATCGCCGGGAGGTCGCGGAGGCCCAGCCGCCGGAAGTCGACGCGCGACGGCGCCTTCACTGCTGCAGCGCCCTCTCGGCGTCGGGGACGCGGAGGTACAGCGGCTCGACCAGGTCCGCGGGCCCGAAGTCGCGCGCCAGCCCGGCGTGGTGGCGCGCCCAGGGGACGTGTGCGGCATCGTCGTCCGGGGGGATCTCGGCGCCGCGCGCCTCGAGCAGCTCCCGGTACCGGATCGCGCCGCTCCCGACGCACACGGCTCCGTCGCCGAGCTCGAGCTCCGAGGGCGCGACCACGGCGGGCGCGCCGGCGACGAGGGTGAAGACCTCTCGGCGGCGCGCGTCGATCACGGGCGTGGCGCCGGCCCGGTTCGCGACCAGGGCATCGAGCGTCGACACACCGGCCACGGGCAGATCGCGCGCGAAGGCGAGCGCGCGGGCCACGGCGAGCCCCATCCGCAGCCCGGTGAAGCTGCCGGGCCCCACGCCGACGGCGAGCGCGTCGAGGTCGCGCTGGTGCGCGCCGCCCTGCCGCAGGAGCGCGTCGCAGTCCTCGAGCACGGTCGCAGCGCGCGAGACGCGCTCGCCCAGCACCTCGCCGTCGAGCACCAGCGCGCTCGTGGCCGCGTCGGTGGCGGTGTCGAACGCGAGGATCAGCACGCGCCGAACGCCCGGTCCACCAGCGACTGCTCCGCATCGATCTCGATCATCCTCCGGCTGCCTCCATCGTGCCGCATGCGCACGTGCGCGCGCGGCGGCGGCAGCTCGTCGCCGGCGGCCTCGGGCCACTCGACGAACACGACCGCGTCCTCGAAATACGGCTCGAGGTCGCCCCACTCGGCCGCCGACACGCCGGTGAAGCGGTAGAGGTCGAGATGGGAGACCAGGACGCGGCCCTCGTACCGGTGCCCGACGGTGAAGGTCGGGCTGGTCACCCGCGCCTCGACGCCGAGCGCGCGGGCCGCCCCCCGGACGAACGTCGTCTTGCCCGTGCCGAGCTCGCCCGAGACCGCGATGACGTCGCCCGGCGCGAGCGCGGCCGCGAGGCGGGCGGCGAGCTCTTCGGTCTCCTCCGGCGACGTCGTCTCGAACTGCACCGCCGCAGACTAGGGTCCCGGGAGTGAGCGGCTGGACGGGCATCCGCCTGCAGGGGCGACGGGTTGCGCTCGAGCCGCTCGGCGAGGAGCACGAGCAGGGCCTGTGGGCGGCGTCGCGCGACCAGGCCACGTGGCGCTGGCTGTCGGTGCGGCAGCCCGCGACGCGCTCGGAGCTGCGGGCGTTCCTCGGGGAGGCGCTGGAGGCCGCGGCGTCCGGGGCCGAGATCCCGTTCGCGACGCTGCTCGACGGCCGTGTCGTCGGGTCGACGCGGTACCTCGCCCTCGCGCCGGAGCACCGGCGGCTCGAGATCGGCTGGACGTGGCTGCACCCGGCCGCGTGGGGCAGCGGCGCCAACGTCGAGGCGAAGCTGCTGCAGCTCGGCGACGCGTTCGGGCGGCTCGGGTGCCGGCGGGTGGAGCTGAAGACGGACGCGCTGAACGAGCGCTCGCGGCGGGCGCTGGCGGCGCTGCCGGCGTCGTTCGAGGGGATCTTCCGCAAGCACATGCTCGTCCGCGACGGCGAGTCGCGCGACTCGGCCTGGTACGCGATCGTCGACGACGAGTGGCCGCAGGTGCGGGCGAACCTCGAGCGGCGGCTCGGCGCGTGACGGACGGGGACAGTCCCTTGGGACTGTCCCCGGACATGGCTGATGCGTTGCGACTTCGTGCCGGTTCGTCCACAGCGGCGGTGCGCTCACGCGCCCGTGAGTCGGTCCGGGCGCCGACGGCGCGACCCGCGCGCCTAGAACAGGCCGAGCTGCACTGCGGTCGGCTCCCGCTCGACCGCCGGCGCCGTGGTCGCCGACGGGGAGGCCGGCGTCGCCGTCGAGGGCCCGGCCGGGGAAGGGGGGGTCGCCGGGGTCGCGGAAGAGGTGCGGGCGAGCAACTCGGGGATGCGCGCGAAGTCGGACTCGAGCACCTTCAGCATCGCCGGGGTGTAGAGCGCGGCGGCCGGGTGGTAGAGCGGGTAGAGCGTGACCCGGTTGCCGCCGAGCACGGCCTCCTGCTCCTGCCCGTGCACCCTCGTGATCCCGTGCGGGCGCCCCGACAGCAGCTTCGTCGCGAAGTTCCCGAGCGTCGCCACGAGCGTCGGCCGGATCAGCTCGATCTGCCGGAACAGGTGTGGCTCGCAGGCCTCGATCTCGTCCGGCTGCGGGTCGCGGTTCCCCGGCGGCCGGCACTTCAGCACGTTCGCGATGTAGACGTCCTCGCGGCCGAGCCCGATCCCGCCCAGGAGCTTCTCCAGCAGCTTCCCCGCCTGGCCGACGAAGGGGATGCCCTGCTGGTCCTCGTGGAATCCCGGCGCCTCGCCGACGAACATCAGCTCCGCGTCGGGATGCCCGGAGCCGAAGACGACCTGCGTACGGCCGGCGGCGAGCCGGCACCGCTCGCAGGCCGAGGCGACCTCGCCGAGCGCCCGGAGTTCGGCGGCACGGGACACGGCGTCCACGGCCGAGAGTCTACGCCCGTCGCCGGACGTCCCCCGGCGCCCGCGAGCGTGCGCCGAGCGGGCGGGAACGGACGCGACCGAGCGAGTCGGGCCGAGGCCGGCGGGGCGTCAGTGACCGCAGCCGCAGCTGCCGCCGCAGCAGCCGCCACCGCCGCCGAAGCTCGGCGACTCCGACACGCCGTGCGCGGCGAACACGGACACCTGGCGGCGGACGTCGGCGCTGCCGCAGTCCGGACAGTCGGCGTCGTCGCCCATCCGGACGAGCTCCTCGAAATGGGACTCGCACGACATGCAGACGTACTCGTAGATCGGCACGACGCCCAGTGTAGGGCGCGTGACGACGACACGCGAGGGGTACACTCCGCGCTGCCCGGTATCCACCTCGGAACTGGAGCAGAGACCATGATCGAGCACGTCCGCGTGATCGGCGCAGGCCGCGTCGGGTCGGCTGTGTCCGCCCGCCTGGAGGCGCGCGGGCTCCGCCTCGTGGCCGACGGCGAGCCGCTCCGCGACGACGCGCTCGTCCTGCTCTGCGTCCCCGACCGCGCGATCGCAGAGGTCGCCGGCGCGCTCGAGCCGGGGCCGTGGGTCGCGCACGTCAGCGGCGCCACGCCCCTGGCCGCGCTCGACCCGCACGCGCGCCGCTTCTCCCTCCACCCCCTGCAGACGTTCACGCGCGCGCGAGGCCCGGAGCAGCTCGACGGCGCGTGGGCGACGCTCACGGCCGAGACGCAGGAGGCCGCCGCCGTCGGCTTCTGGCTCGCGGAGACCCTCGGGCTGCGCGGGTTCCCGCTCGCGGACGAGGCGCGGCCGCTCTACCACGCGGGTGCCGCGATGGCGGCCAACTACCTCGTCGCGCTCCGCCGCGCCGCCGGGCGCCTGTTCGAGGAGGCGGGCGCGCCGCCCGAGGCCCTCGACCCGCTGATGGCGCGCACGATCGAGAACGGCTTCGAGCTCACCGGCCCGATCGCGCGCGGCGACTGGGACACGGTCGAGCGGCACCGCGAGGCCATCCGCGCCGCGGCGCCCGAGCTGGAGGCGATGTACGACGCGCTGGCGGAGGTCACCGCGACGTGCGTCTAGTGCGGACACGGGACGAGCTGCGCGAGGCCCGCGCGGCCGCCGCCGGCGAGGTCGGGCTCGTGCCGACGATGGGCGCCTACCACGCCGGGCACCTGGCGCTCTTCCGGGCCGCCCGCGAGGAGAACGACGTCGTCGTCGCGTCGCTGTTCGTCAACCCCGCGCAGTTCGACGATCGTGCCGACCTCGCCACGTACCCGCGCGACGAGGCGCGCGACGTCACGCTCGCCGAGGAGGCCGGGGTCGACGTCCTGTTCGCACCGAGCGCCGACGAGCTCTACCCGCCCGGCTTCCAGACGTGGGTCGACGTCGAGGAGCTGGGACGCGGGCTCGAGGGCGAGCATCGGCCCGGCCACTTCCGCGGCGTCGCCACGGTCTGCCTCAAGCTCTTCCACCTGGTGCGGCCGCGCCGCGCGTACTTCGGCCAGAAGGACGCGCAGCAGGTCGCCGTCGTGCGGCGGATGGCCCACGACCTCGACCTCGCGCCCGAGCTCCAGATCCGGGTCGTCCCCACCGTGCGCGATGCCGACGGGCTCGCGCTCTCGTCCCGCAACGGCCAGCTGTCGCGCGCGGACCGCGAGGCGGCCCTCGCCCTCCCCCGCGCGCTCGCCACCCGCGACCTCCGCCGCGCGCGCGAGCTGCTCGAGGGCCTCGACGTCGACTACGTCGAGGTCGCCGACTTCGACCCGCCCGTCCTCGCCGCCGCCGTCCGCGTCGGCGGCACCCGCCTGATCGACAACGTCCCCCTGGAAGGAGGCGACGCATGACCACCCGCCCGCGCACCCCTGCCCCCGGCACTCCCGCGCCGGGCAAGCTCGCGCTCCCCGAGCTGCTCGAGATGAAGCGGCGCGGCGACCGGATCACGATGGTCACCGCCTACGACGCGCCGAGCGGCCGCCTCGCCGACGACGCCGGCGTCGAGCTGATCCTCGTCGGCGACTCCGCCGCGATGACCGTCCTCGGCCACGACTCGACGGTCCCGGCGACGGTCGACGAGATGCTCGTCCTCACCCGCGCCGTCACCCGCGGCGCGCGCCGTCCGCTCGTGATCGCGGACCTGCCGTTCGGCTCGTTCCAGGTCTCCGACGAGAGCGCGCTCGAGAACGCGATCCGCTTCGTCAAGGACGCGGGGGCCGACGCGGTGAAGCTCGAGGGAGCAGGCCCGACGCTCTCGCGCGTCCGGGCGATCGTCGGCGCGGGGATCCCGGTCATGGGCCACATCGGGCTGACGCCGCAGTCGGCGACCATGCTCGGCGGCTTCAAGGCGCAGGGCCGCACCGCGGAGAAGGCGCGCCGTCTGGTGGAGGACGCGCTGGAGCTCGAGGCCGCGGGCTGCTTCTCGATCGTGCTCGAGGCCGTCCCGGCGCCCGTCGCCGCCCACGTGACCGAGCTGCTCGAGGTGCCGACGATCGGCATCGGCGCGGGAGCGGGCACCGACGGGCAGGTGCTCGTCTGGCACGACCTGCTCGGGCTGTACGAGGGCCACGCCCCGCGGTTCGTGAAGCAGTACGCCGACCTCGCGGCCGAGATCCGCAGTGCGCTCTCGGCGTACGTCGCCGAGGTGCGGAGCGGCGCGTTCCCGGAGGAGCGGCACACGTACGCGATGCCCGAGGAGGAGCTGGAGCGCTTCCGCCACGCGGTCGCGCAGCGCGCCTAGCGGCCGACGTCGTCGACGTCCCGGGTTGAACCCGGGCGTGCCGTCTCGTAGGTTCCCCGCCCGTGGGGACGCAGACGGCGTTCGTGATCGCGATCCTCTACGGCGTCGTCTCGGCGCTCGGCCTGGCCGTAGCGCTGCTCGTCGCGCTCTCGACGCGCCGCCGCCCGAGCGACGAGGGGGTCGAGACCTACCGGCACAACGAGACCAGGTGGCTCGGCATCGTCGTCGGGCTGCTCGCCGTCCTCCTGCTCGCGACGATCTTCCTCATCCCGTACGACGACGAGGCGTCGGGCCGGGGTGCGCAGGTCGTGGAGGTCACGGCGGCGCAGTTCGCCTGGCAGGTCCGGCCGAGAAGCGTCCCGGCGGGCGTCCCGATCGAGTTCCGCCTCCGGTCGCTCGACGTCAACCACGGCTTCGGGATCTACGACCGGCACGACAACCTGAAGAAGCAGGCGCAGGTGCTGCCGGGAGAGACGCAGACGCTCGTCTACACGTTCGACGAGCCGGGCACCTACCGGATCCTCTGCCTCGAGTTCTGCGGCTTCGGCCACCACGGGATGATCGGGCAGCTGAGGGTGACCGGATGACGGGCGACGCCACGGTCGCCGGCCCGGCGCCGGGAGACGCGGCCGAGCGCGCGCAGCTGACGGCCGAGGAGCTCGCGGTCTCGCGCAGGGTCACGAACGCGTACGTCTGGACGGCGAACGCGATCCTGCTCGTCACGGGCGCGCTCGGCGTGCTCATCCGCTTCAGCCAGGCCGACGTGCCAGGGCGGATCGGCGACAACTTCTGGTACGCGGTGATGACCGTCCACGGCCTCGGCGCGTTCCTCGGGTGGGCCGGGTTCGCGGTCATGGGCTTCGCGATCTGGGTGCTCGCGCGCGTCGGCTTCCCGCTCCGCCCCGCCGGGCTCGCGCTCGCGTGGACGACCTACTGGCTGATGGTCGCGGGCGTCGTGCTGGTCGTCGTGGCGACGCTGTTCATGGGCTTCGCCGCCTCGTGGGTGTTCCTGTACCCGCTCCCCTTCCACCCCGCCGCGCAGTGGGGCGACGCGGCGTCGGCGACCTTCCTCACGGGCGTGCTGCTCGTCGGCCTCTCGATCGTGACGTGGTGCCTGTCGATCCTGCACACGGTGCTCGGCCCGGCGCTTCACGCCGTCCGAGGCGGGCTCGGCAACCGGATCGGCGTCGCGCTCGGGTTCGGCTTCCTCTGGCCGAAGCGGTTCGCCACGAACCCCGTCCCCGTCCCGTACGTGGTGATCCCGCTCACGGTGATCGCGCTCGACATGATCGTGGCGACGTTGCCGCTCGCCGGGCTGCTCGTCCAGAACATCGTCCAGGTGTTCGACCCCAGCGTCACCGTCTCGCCCCTGTTCGCGAAGAACGTCCTCTGGTGGTTCGGGCACCCGGTCGTCTACCTGCTGCTGTTCCCCGCGGTCGCCGTCTACTACCACCTCGTGCCGCGCTACGCCGGGCGGCCGCTCGTCGCGGCGAACGTGATCGCGGTGGCCTGGACGGTGGCCGTGATCGCGAACGTGTTCGTGTGGGCGCACCACGTCTACCTCGACTACCCCAACGGCGCGCAGGCGGTGGTCAACACCGTGATGCAGCCGACGACGTTCGCGCTCGTGCTCCCGTCGGCCCTGTCGGTCTACTCGCTCGGGGCGACGATCTACCGGTCGCGCTGGACCTGGACCGGGGCGTCGACCGCGCTCTACCTCGGGATCGTGTCCTGGCTCCTCGCCGGGCTCTCGGGCGTCGTGAACGCGACGATCGCGGCGGACGTCGTCGTCCACAACACGCTCTGGATCGTCGGCCACTTCCACCACATGGCACTGCTGAACATCGGGCTGCTCGTGTTCGCGGCGACCTACGCCTACCTGCCGGAGCTGACCGGGAAGCCGCTCTACAGCGACGCGATGGCGAAGTGGCACGTGTGGCTCACGTTCGTGTTCGGGACGCTGAACACGGTGTTCTGGCTCGTGCAGGGGCTGGACGGCGCGCCCAGGCGGTTCTCGGTGCTCCCGAACGGGTGGTGGGAGGACTTGTCCAGGGCGGCGCTGCCGGTGGTGGCCGTGCTCGCCGGCGCGCAGCTGCTGTTCGCGTGGAACGTCGTCCAGACGCTGCGCGGCGCCGGCACGCGAACGGCGGCGGAGCGCAGGCGCCGGCGTCCGGTCGCGGTCGCCGAGGCGGCGGCGACCCTGCTGGTGCTCGCGCTGCTCACGCTCGCCTTCCTCGTCGGCTTCTTCGTCGGGCGCGAGTCGAGCGACGGCGGCGGTGCCGGCACCGGCGCGGCGACGACGGAGACGGCCGCCCGCGGCGGCGAGACGCTGCCGGGCGCGGACGTCTTCGCGTCGGCCGGCTGTGGCCAGTGCCACACGCTCTCCGGCGCGGGCGCAGCCGGGCAGGTGGGTCCGAACCTCGACCGGTCGCAGCTCACGGAGCAGCAGATCGTGCAGGTCGTGACCAACGGCCGCCGCGGGATGCCCTCGTTCGCCGGCCAGCTCGACGAGGACGAGATCGCCGAGGTGGCGGCGTACCTCGTCGCCGCGCGCGGCGGCCGCTAGCTAGGCGAGCCCGAGGTAGCGCGCGTACGCGAACGCCGGCAGGAGCGCCGGCACCGCGGTCGCGGCGAGCGCGCGCGGCCAGCTCCAGGCGTGGATCGCCCGGTTGCCGACGACGAGCAGCACCGTCGACCAGACGACGCCGAGCGCGATCAGCCCGTCGAAGACGGCGTCCCCGCGCCCGTCCGCTCCGCCCGACCGGAACACGTCCGTCCCGTACAGCGAGAGCCGCACCGGCCAGAGCAGCAGCGTCAGCGCGAGCGGCACGCCGGCGAAGGCGAGCGTGTGCCGGGCACGCCGGTACGAGCCGGCGGACCCGGCGAGGCCGACGCCGAGGAGCACCAGCGCGCCGATGGCGAAGTAGCCGGCCAGCCCGTAGAACCCGCCTCCGACGATCGCCCAGACCGCCACCACGAGCGGGTCGAGCGCGGGATCGTCGAGCAGGCGGCCGGCGATCGTCGTCCCGAGGACGGTCGCGACCCCGGCCAGCAGCACGATCGCCGTGACCGGCTCCTGGCGTGCCTCGGCGGCCTCGTCCGAGTCGTCGCGAAGCTGCACGAACACCGATCGGGGCGCCTGGAGGACGAGCAGCGTGCGCAGCCACCAGTCCCGCTCCACGCCGGGGCGCGCCTGCCCGTCCGTCGCCGCCACGCCGCGCAGCCTAGCCGCGTCCCGGGAGGTCGCAACGCCGCGGATCAGGCGCTACAGTGGCCGCCTCGTGCAGACCCTTCCGCGCCTCGCCGTGCTCGTCGCCCTCCTGCTCGCGCTCGCGGGCTGCGGCGGCACGAGCGGGCCGGGGTCGGGCGGCGGCTCCGCCGAGACGTCGGACACGCCCGCGGTCGGCGAGCAGCAGGCGGGCCAGGACGCCGCGGCGCCCGGCGCGAAGAACGACCCGATCTACATCGAGGGCGGGAACATCTGCGTGAACCTCCCGCTCGAGCAGCTCGCGGCCCAGTACGGCGTCGAGGCGACGCCCGAGGCGGTCGCCGAGGCCGTCGGCAAGGACTACCAGGGCGCCGATCAGGAGAAGGCCAGGCAGGGCTGCCTGGACATCCTCAAGGGCGGCGGCAACTAGACGTCAGGCGGCGGCCGGCTCGGCCGCCGGGAGGAGCGAGCGCAGGAACTGCCCGGTGAACGAGGCGTCGACGTCGGCGATCGCCTCCGGCGTCCCCTGCGCCACGATCGCGCCGCCGGCCTCGCCCCCCTCCGGCCCGAGGTCGACGATCCAGTCCGCCTGCTTGATCACGTCGAGGTTGTGCTCGATCACGAGCACCGTGTTGCCGCTGTCGACGAGGCGCTGGAGCACCTCGAGCAGCTTCTCGATGTCGGCGAAGTGCAGCCCCGTCGTCGGCTCGTCCAGGATGTAGAGCGTCCGGCCCGTCGCGACCTTCCCGAGCTCGGCCGCGAGCTTCACGCGCTGGGCCTCGCCGCCGGACAGGGTCGTCGCCGGCTGGCCGAGCTTGACGTAGTCGAGCCCGACGTCGTGCAGGGTCTGGAGCCGCCGCCGGATCTTCGGGATCTTGGCGAAGAACTGGAGCGCCTCCTCGACCGACATCGCGAGCACGTCCGCGATCGTCTTGCCCTTGAAGCGCACCTCGAGCGTCTCGCGGTTGTAGCGCGCACCCTTGCACGTCTCGCAGGGGACGTAGACGTCCGGCAGGAAGTGCATCTCGATCTTGATCTGCCCGTCGCCCTTGCAGGTCTCGCAGCGGCCGCCCTTGACGTTGAACGAGAACCGGCCCGGCTTGTAGCCGCGCACCTTCGCCTCGGGCGTCAGGGAGTAGAGGTCGCGGATGTGCGTGAACAGGTCGGTGTACGTGGCCGGGTTCGAGCGCGGAGTCCGGCCGATCGGCTTCTGGTCGATGTCGATCACCTTGTCGAAGCACTCGATCCCCTCGACCCGGTCGTGCGCGCCCGGCTTCGCACGCAGCTTGTGCAGGCGGTTCGCGAGCGCCTTGTAGACGATCTCGTTCACGAGGGTCGACTTGCCCGAGCCCGAGACGCCCGTGACGCAGACGAACTTCCCGACCGGGAACTCGACGTCGATCGCCTTGAGGTTGTGCTCCCGCGCGCCGCGGACGCCGAAGCTGCCGCGGTCCTCCTCGCGACGCTCGGGGATCGCGATCTCGCGCCGGCGCGACAGGAACGCGCCGGTGATCGACCCCTTCGCGCGCGCGACGTCGGCTGCCGCGCCCTCGGCGACGACCTCGCCGCCGTGCTCGCCCGCCCCCGGGCCCATGTCCACGAGCCAGTCGGCGCTGCGCATCATCTGCTCGTCGTGCTCGACGACGACGACCGTGTTGCCGAGGTCGCGCAGCCGCTCGAGCGTCTGGATCAGCTTGTCGTTGTCGCGCTGGTGCAGGCCGATCGACGGCTCGTCGAGGATGTAGAGCACGCCGACGAGCTGGCTGCCGATCTGGGTCGCCAGGCGGAGCCGCTGCGCCTCGCCGCCGGAGAGCGTCGCCGCCGCGCGGTCGAGGTTGAGGTAGCCGACGCCGACGTTGTCGAGGAACGTGAGCCGCTCGCGGATCTCCTTGAGGATCCGGTCGCCGATCAGGTGCTCCGTCGTCGTCAGCTCCAGCCCCTCGACGAACTCGAGCGCGCGGGTGACGGACAGCTTCGTGAACTCGTGGATGTTGAGCCCGCCGACGGTGACGGCCAGCACCTCGGGCTTCAGCCGCGCGCCCTTGCAGACCGGGCACGGCCGGAAGCTCATGTACTCCTCGATCCGCTCCCGCTGCGTCGACGAGTCGGTCTCCCGGTACCGCCGCTGGAGGCTCGCCACGATGCCCTCGAACGCGAGCATGTAGGCGCGCCGGCGGCCCATCCGGTTGCGGTAGGTGACGTAGACGCGCTCGCCGTCGGTCCCGTTGAGGAAGCGGTTCTGCTGCTCCTCGGTCAGATCCTGCCACGGCGTGTCGAGATCGATCTCGTAGCGGTCGGCCACGGCCTGGATCACCGACTCGTAGAACGAGCTGTTCCCGACCGACCACGGCACGAGCGCGCCCTCGCCGATCGACAGGGACGGGTCCGGGACGAGCAGGTCCGGGTCGATCTCCTGCTGCGCCCCGAGGCCGGTGCAGCGCGGGCAGGCACCGTGCGGGCTGTTGAACGAGAAGATCCGCGGCTGGAGCTCCGGGAGGCCGAGGCCGTGCTCGGGGCAGGCGAAGTTCTCCGAGAACAGCAGCTGCTCGCCGTCGACGACGTCGACGAGCACGAGCCCCTCGGCCAGCCGCGTCGCCGCCTCCACCGACTGCGCCAGGCGCGTGCGCAGGTCCGCCTTCATCACGAGCCGGTCGACGACGACCTCGATCGTGTGCTTGTACTTCTTGTCGAGCTCGATCTCCTCCTCGAGGAGGCGCTGCTCCCCGTCCACCTTCACGCGCGTGAACCCTTCGCGGCGCAGCTCCTCGAGCAGGTCGCGGTACTCGCCCTTGCGGTCACGCACCACCGGCGCGTTGACCGTGAACCGCGTTCCCTCGGGCAGCTGGAGGATCTGGTCGACGATCGCGTCCAGGCTCTGGCCCGCGATCGGACGGCCGCAGATCGGGCAGTGCGGGTGGCCGATGCGCGCGTACAGCAGGCGCAGGTAGTCGTAGATCTCCGTGACCGTGCCGACGGTCGAGCGCGGGTTCCGGCTCGTCGTCTTCTGGTCGATCGAGATCGCCGGGCTGAGGCCGTCGATGTGGTCGACGTCCGGCTTCTCCATCATCTGCAGGAACTGGCGCGCGTAGGCCGAGAGCGACTCCACGTAGCGGCGCTGGCCCTCGGCGTAGATCGTGTCGAAGGCAAGGCTCGACTTCCCCGAGCCGGAGAGCCCGGTGATGCAGATCAGGCGGTTCCGCGGCAGGCGGACGGTGATGTCCTTGAGGTTGTGCTCGCGGGCGCCGTGGACGACGAGCTCGTCGGCAGCCATGCAGGGAGGCAGTGTAGCCGCCGAACGTGTGTTCGTCCAGAGCGGACGGGCGGCGCGCGACGGCCGAGGCGACGTAGGATCGCCGCATGCCGGATCTCAGCGCCGACCTGAAGCAGGTTCCGCTGTTCGGAGACCTGACCGGGCGGCAGCTGAAGAAGCTCGCGCGCCGCTTCAAGCGACGCGAGTTCGCCGCCGGCGTCACGCCGGTCCGGGAAGGCGAGATGAGCGGCGTCGGCTTCTTCGTCATCGCCGAGGGCACGGCATCGGTCTCGGCGAACGGCGTCCAGGTCGGGACCCTCGGCCGAGGCGACCACTTCGGCGAGCTCTCGCTCATCAGCGAGCGCCCGCGAACGGCCACGGTGACCGCCGAGGAGCCGCTTCAGTGCCTCGAGATGACGATGTGGGACTTCAAGCGGTTCGTGAAGGACAACCCGGACGTCGCCTGGAAGCTGCTGCGACATCTGGCGGATCTCGCGGCCACGCGGGAGCGCACTCCGCGCTAGCTGCGCCGGCGGTCGTCGCCGGCCGGTCGCGCTAGATCGCCGCGCGCTCGAGCGCGCGTACGAGCTCGCCGAGCGCCTCGCCCTTCTCGGTGAGCCGGTACTCGGCGGCCGGCGGACGCGTCGCCATGACGTGCCGCTCCAGCACCCCCGCCTCCTCCAGCTCGGTCAGGCGCTGCGCCAGCGTGCGCGGCGGCACCGACCCGAGGATCTGCTTGAACTCGTTGAAGCGGAGCGCACCCGAGTGCGCCGCGTACAGGATCGACAGCAGCCAGCGCCGCTCGAGGAGGTCCGCCGCGCGGCGGACCTCCTCGGGCATCGGCGCGCAGCTACGACAGCGCGACATCGCGGGCCCCCGAGGGCACCGGCTCGAGCGCCAGCTCGAACACCTCGCCGAGGCTCATCACCGGATGGAACCGAAGCTCCTCGCGCACGTCCGGCGGGACGTCGTCGAGCTCCGGCCGGTTCCGCTCGGGGAGGATCACGTCGGTCAGCCCGGCCGCGTGGGCCGCGAGCACCTTCTGCTTCAGCCCGCCGATCGGCAACACCCGCCCCTGCAGCGTCACCTCGCCGGTCATCCCGACCGTGTGCCGCACGGGCCGGCCCGTCAGCAACGAGGCGAGCGCGGTCGCCATCGTGATCCCGGCGCTCGGCCCGTCCTTGGGGATCGCGCCGGCCGGCACGTGGACGTGGAACTGCCGGCCCTCGAAGCTGGACTCGTCGAGCCCCAGCTCCTCCGAGTGGGCGCGGACGTAGGAGAGCGCGATGCGCGCGGACTCCTTCATCACGTCACCGAGCTGGCCGGTCAGCGTCAGCCCGCCGTCGCCGTTCATCGCGGTGGCCTCGACGAAGAGGACGTCGCCGCCCGTGCCCGTGACCGCGAGGCCCGTGGCCACACCGGGGACGGCCGTCCGCTCCGCCGCCTCCTGGAAGAAGCGCTGGCGGCCGAGCGCGTCGCGCAGCTCGTCCAGGCCGAGGACGACCGGCGCCTCGAACTGCCCGGCCGCGATCCGCGTCGCGGTCTTGCGCAGCAGCTTCCCGAGCTCCCGCTCGAGCTGCCGCACGCCCGCCTCGCGCGTGTACTCCGACACCGTCAGCTCGAGCAGCTCGTCCGAGATCTCGACCTCGTCCGCGTGCAGCCCGTTCCGCTCCCGCTGGCGCGGCCACAGGTACCGGCGCGCGATCGCGACCTTCTCGTCGACCGTGTAGCCGTCGAAGCGGATGATCTCCATCCGGTCGAGAAGCGGGCCCGGGATCGTGTCCGCGAGGTTCGCGGTCGCGATGAAGACCACCTCGGAGAGGTCGAGCTCGACGTCGAGGTAGTGGTCGCGGAAGGAGTGGTTCTGCGCCGGGTCGAGCACCTCCAGCAGCGCCGAGGAGGGATCGCCGCGCCAGTCCGCGCCGACCTTGTCGACCTCGTCCAGCAGGATCACCGGGTTCATCGTCCCGGCGTCGCGCAGCGCGCGGACCAGGCGTCCCGGCAGCGCGCCGATGTAGGTGCGCCGGTGACCGCGGATCTCCGCCTCGTCGCGGACGCCGCCGAGCGACATCCGCACGAACTCGCGGTTGAGCGCGCGGGCGACCGACTCGCCGATCGACGTCTTGCCCGTGCCGGGCGGCCCGATCAGCGTGAGGATGGCGCCGGAGCGCCGGTCCTCCTCGATCCCGCGCTCCTCGCGGAGCTTGCGGACGGCGAGGTACTCGACGATCCGGTCCTTCACGTCCTCGAGGCCGTGGTGGTCGGCGTCGAGCACCTCCCGCGCGTTCGCGGGGTCGAGGCGCTCCTCCGACCGCTTGCCCCACGGCACGGCCAGGAGCCAGTCGAGGTACGTGCGGATCACGGACGACTCCGCGCCCTGCTCGCCGATCCGCTCGAGCCGCGACAGCTCGCGCTCGGCCTGGTCGCGCACCGCCTCGGGCAGGTCGGCATCGGCCAGCTTCTGCCGGTACTCCTCGACGACGGACGCGTCGTCCTCGCCGAGCTCCTTGCGAATCGAGTCGAGCTGGCGGCGGAGGATGTACTCGCGCTGCTGCTTCTGCGCGCCCGACTCCACGTCCTCGCGGATGCGGCGGCGGATCTGCAGCTCGGCGAGCCGCTCCCGCTGGAGCTCGGTCGCGAGCTGCAGGCGCTCGACCACGCCGACCGTCTCGAGCAGCTGGACCTTCTGCTCGAACGTCAGGTCGGGCGAGTAGCCGCACGTGTCGGCGAGGCTGCCCGGCTCGGTGATCGAGCGGATGAACCGCGAGATCGAGCCGTCGTCGCCGCGCAGCTCGAGGATCTCCTCGACGGTAGCCCGGTACTCGCGCTCGAGCTCGCGGATGCGGCCGTCCTTGATCTCGGCCGGATCGGGGCGTCCCTCGACCTCGACCCGCAGGCGGCCGTTGGCGTCGGCATGCGCCGCGCCGGCGATGCCGCGGTGGAGGCCGTTCAGCGCCACGGCACGGCCGCCGCCGGGCAGGCGCACGCGGTCGACCACCTCGGCCACCGTCCCGACCTTGGCGTAGTTTCCGTCGTGGACGGGAACGAGCAGGACGCGCTCCTCGTCCGCGACGTCTACAGGTAGCGTGACGGTCATGTTGGGGAAGACGACGACGTCTTCGAGGGGCACCAGCAGAAGGGTGCTCACGGGGCTTCGCTCCTGGGAGATACTGGTCTTT
>DATIDD010000067.1:0-26758 GCA_035456465.1 Gaiellaceae bacterium
ACGCGTCGAAGAACGCGACGACGGCCCCCGCGAAGCCGACGAAGACCGAGGCGGTCGAGAGGAAGCCCGCCTGGCGGCGCGTGATCCGCGTCCCGAGGAGCAGGATCGCGAGGAAGCCGGCGAGCGGGGCGAGCAGGCAGAGCCAGGAGCCGAAGACCATGCCGCGCTAGCCCCGGAGCTCCGTCAGCGTGTCGACGTCGAGCGCCAGGTTGCGGCGCGCCATGGCGACGATCAGTCCGAGTCCGACGCATACCTCGGAGGCGGCGACCGCCATGACGGCGAGGGCGAAGACCTGGCCGTCCATCTCGCCGAAGAGCCGCGAGAACCCGACGAAGGCGAGGTTCGCGGCATTGAGCATGATCTCGAGCGAGAGGAGCACGATCAGCGGGCTGCGCCGGAGGAGCACGCCGAGGGCGCCGACGGCGAACAGGGTGCCGGCGATTCCCAGGTACCAGGTGACGTCGGGCCCTAGGACGGCTCGATCCTCGCTTCCTGTCCGCGCCGCGTGTGGGCCCCGAGGACGACGCCGCCCACCGCGGCCACGAGCAGGACGATCGACGTGATCTCGAAGGCGAGCAGGTGGTCGGCGAGGAACAGGCGGCCGATCTCGGCGGGGCTGCCGAAGGCGCCGTCGATGTCGGCCTCGTCCGACAGCCGGCCGCCGGCCTTGAGCCCGATCGCCATCACGACCTCGAGCAGGATCGCGCTCGCGGCGATCACGGCGGCGAACAGCTGCCACGTCGAGCGCCCGGCCCACGGCGCGTCGGCCCGTCCGCCGAGGTAGGCGATCACGAACAGGAACATCACGACGACGGCGCCCGCGTAGACGAGCACCTGCGCGGCGGCGACGAACTCCGCGGAGAGGAGCAGGTACAGCACCGCCAGCGAGGCGAGGTTCCCGATCAGCGCCATCGCCGAGTAGAAGGGGTTCTGGAAGCTGACGACGGCGACGGCGGAGCCGATGCAGGCGAACGCGGCGCCGAGCCAGACGACCCAGACGAGGAAGTTCCCCATCAGGCGCTCTCCGTCACGCGTTCGTCTTGTAGTAGGGGACGGGCGTGTCGTAGATCGCCGGGTCGGCCACGCGCACCTGCTTCACCGGCTCCGCGAGCAGCATGTCCTTGGTGTAGATGAGGTCGTCGCGGTTGTACTCGGAGAGCTCGAACTCGTTGCCGAGCGTGATCGCGTCGAACGGGCACGCCAGCTCGCAGTAGCCGCAGAAGATGCAGCGGCTCATGTTGATCTCGTAGATCCGCGCGTACCGCTCGCCGGCCGAGACGCGGTTGTCGGGTGTGTTCTCCGCCGCCACGACGCGGATGCAGTCGGCCGGGCACGCGGCCGCGCACAGCGAGCACCCCACGCACTTCTCGAGCCCGTTCTCGAAGCGGTTGAGCCGGTGGCGGCCCCGGAAGCGCGGGTAGAGCGGCCGCTTGTAGTACGGGTACTCCTCCGTGATCGGCTTCTTGAACAGCTGCTTGAAGGTGACCGCGAAGCCCTTGACCGGTGCCGCGACGCCCGCCATCAGTCGATCGCCACCACGAGGAGCGCCGTGACCACGGCGTTCGCCGTCGCCACCGGGAGCAGCACCTTCCAGCCGAAGCGCATCAGCTGGTCGTAGCGCAGCCGCGGCAGGGTCGCCTTCAGCCAGATGAACACGGAGAGCAGCAGGAACACCTTCAGCACGAACCACAGCGGGCCGAGCCAGTCGAGCCAGAAGAAGTGCCAGCCCCCGAGGAAGAGCGTCGTCGCCAGCGCGGAGAGCGTGATCAGGTTCACGTACTCGGCCATCGAGAAGAGGCCCCAGCGCATCCCGCCGAACTCGGTGTGGTAGCCGCCGACGAGCTCCGAATCGGCCTCCGGGAGGTCGAACGGCGCGCGGGCCGTCTCGGCCGTGCCGGCCGTGAGGAAGATGAGGAAGCCGACGAGCTGCGGGACGACGAACCAGATCGTCGCGTCCTGCTTCGCCACGATGTCCGTCAGCGCGAGCGACTGGCCCATGATCACGACGCCGAGCACGGAGAGCGCGAGGGAGACCTCGTACGAGACGAGCTGCGCGCACGTGCGCATGGAGCCGAGCAGGGAGTACTTCGAGTCGGACGCCCAGCCGCCGACGATGAACCCGTAGACGCCGATCGAGCCGAGCGCGAACACGAAGATGAGCGCGATCGGGACGTCGAGCACCTGGCCGGTCACCTCCTGCCCGGCGATCGTCCAGCCGGCGCCGAACGGGATCACGGCGAACGCGGCGATCGCGGTGAAGGCGGCGATGATCGGCGCGATCACGAACAGCGGGTCGACGCCGGTCGTCGGCAGGAAGCTCTCCTTGCGAATCAGCTTGACCAGGTCGGCGAACGGCTGGAAGAGCCCGTACGGCCCGGCCTGGTTCGGCCCGTAGCGGAGCTGCATGCGGCCGAGGAGCTTCCGCTCCAGCAGGGTCGTGTAGGCGAAGGCCAGCAGCGGCACGTTCACGATGATCACGGCCTTGATCGCGGTCACCCACCATTCCTCGTTCACGCCGGATCGCTCCCTTCGGGCACGACCTCGGTGCGGGCCCTGGTGACCTCGACCTTGGCGTGGAGGTCGCGTGCGTGCTCCTCGGCGATGCGGACGACCCCCGGCATCAGCCTCCGCGAGACCGTCGCCCGCAGCGCGACGGCGGCGCCGTTCGAGCGCACGTCGACCGTGTCGCCGGTGGCGATGCCGCGGCGCTGCGCGTCGTCGAGCGCGAGCTCGATCTCGGCCGCCGGGCGCTGGAACTGCAGCTCCGGGACGCGCTCGACGGCGGGGCCGGAGAAGAGCGTCCGGTAGCGGACGAGGTCGAGGAAGTGGCCGTCGCCGCCGCGCGCCGGCTGCGGCGCGTCGGTCGCGGGCGCGATCGCCGGCGCCTCGCTCCGGCCGCGCAGCGGCGCGTGCTCGCCGACCTCGCCGAACGGGAGGCCGCCGTAGATCCGGCCGGACAGCTCCTCGAACACGCGCGCCGCGTACGGGGAGAGCTCGACGCCGAAGCGCTCGGCGAGCCTGGACAGCCACGCGAGCTCGTCCGGGCAGGGCGGGATCACGGTGCGCCGCAGCCGCTGCAGGCGTCCCTCGAGGTTCACCGTCGTCCCGTCGCGCTCGAGGAAGCTCGTGGCGGGCACGACGAGGTCGGCCCACCCGACGGCGAGGCCCTGGAACATCGTGATCGCGATCACGGCGTCGGCGCGCTCGGCGAGCGCACGGACGCTCGCATCGGCCGCCGCCTCGTCGCCCGAGACGACCAGCAGCCCGATGTGCTCGGACTCCTCCGCCTCGGCGTCGGAGGCGGCCGCCCAGGCATCCGCGACGCCGCGGCCGTTCGGCGTGGCCGGCAGGTAGAAGACGCCCGACTCGGGCTTGTCGCGGAAGCCGAGCCGCTCGGCGAGCGCGGCGACGTGGCGGCCGCCCTGGCCGTGCGGGCCCGACCAGATCAGCACGACCCGGTCGGACGTCCGCAGCGCGGTGCAGAGGTCGTCGTCGCCCTCGCCGAGCTCGCGGCAGACGTCGACCCCCGCCCCGGGCGGCCGCTGCACGGTGCCGGCGGGGCCGACGGTCACGATCCGCGCCCCGTTCCGGCGCGCGGCCTTGATCCACAGCTCGACGACCGGCGCGCGCTCGACCACGGGGTCGTCGCCCACGACCACCACGACCTCCGCGTCGCGGATCGCCGCCAACGGCAGCCGGTAGCGGTCGATCGAGTCGTCGACCTCCTCCGGGAGCACCGCCGTGTGGGCTCCGAGCCCCTCCCGCAGCAGCTTGCCGAGCCCGTAGGCGATCTCGACCGACTCGCTGCCGGACAGCGCCGTCACGATGCTGCCCTCGGCCGCCCGCAGCAGCCGCTCTGCCTCGTCGAGCGCCTCGTCCCAGCTCACGGCGTCCATCCCGCGCCGGGACCGCCGGCGCAGCGGGTCGACGATCCGGTCGGGCGCCTGGAGGTGCGGGAACGCGAAGCGGCCCTTGTCGCAGATCCAGCCCTCGTCGACCTCCGGGTGGTTCCGCGACAGCACGCGCTTCACCTTGCCCTCGCGCGTCGTCACCGTCGTGTTGCAGCCGACCGGGCACAGCGCGCAGACGGTCGGGACGTTCTGGATCTCCCACGGCCGCGCCTGGAAGCGGTAGCTCGTCGGCAGCAGCGCGCCCACGGGGCAGAGCTCGGTGACGTTGCCGGAGAACGGCGAGCGGTACGGCTCGTCCTCGAACGTCGCGATCATCGACTGCGCCCCGCGGTTCCTCGCGATCAGCTGCCCGTCCTCGGAGACGTCGGACGAGAACCGCGTGCACCGGTAGCAGAGGATGCAGCGCTCGCGGTCGAGCGCGATCGTCGGCGAGATCGGGATCGGCTTCTCGAACGTCCGCTTCGGGAAGCGCATCCGCGTCGTGCCGGGGCCGTAGCGGAAGGTGAGGTCCTGCAGCGGGCACTCGCCGCCCTTGTCGCAGACGGGGCAGTCGAGCGGGTGGTTGACGAGGATGAACTCGAGCGTGCCGTTCTGCCCCTCGGCGGCCTTCGCCGAGGTCGCCGCGGTCTTCACCACCATCCCGTCCTGTGCCGTCATCGTGCAGCCGGCCTGGAGCTTCGGCATCCCCTCCACCTCGACGAGGCACATGCGGCAGGCGCCGACCGGCGGCCCGAGCCGGGGCTCGTAGCAGAAGACGGGGATCTCGATGCCGGCCGCCATCGCGGTCTCGACGAGGCCCGTCCCCTTGGCGACCTCGACCTCCCTGCCGTCGATCGTGAGCGTGACGAGCTCCGTGGCGGGCGCGCTCACGGCCTGGCCTCCCGGGCGGTCAAGCCGGCACCTCGGCGAGGGGGTCGTGCGTGTGCTGGTCGACCGGCGCGAAGATCCCCTCCAGCGACGACGCACCGCCGAACGGGCAGCCGCCGTGGTCGATGTGCGCCTGGAACTCGTCGCGGAAACGGTCGACGTAGCTCGCGATCGGCATCGCCGCCGCGTCGCCGAGCGGGCAGAGGCACTTGCCGAGGATGCGGTCGCACACGTCCAGCAGCAGGTCGAGCTCGCCCTGGCTCGCGCCGCCCTCCTCGATCCTCCGGAGCAGTTGCACCATCCAGCGCGTCCCCTCACGGCACGGCGTGCACTTGCCGCACGACTCGTGCATGTAGAACTGCGCGACCCGCAGGCCGAGCTGCACCATGCACGCCCGGTCGTCGATCACGATCACGGCGCCGGAGCCGAGCATCGACCCCGCCTCGGCGACCGCGTCGAAGTCGAGCGGCGTGTCGACCTGGTCGGCCGTGAGCACGGGCACCGACGAGCCGCCCGGGATCACCGCCTTGAGCGCCCGGCCGTCCGGGATCCCGCCGCCGAGGTCGTAGATCAGTTCCCGCAGCGACGTCCCGAGCTCGAGCTCGTAGTTCCCGCCGTTGACGACGTTGCCCGAGAGCGAGAAGACGCGCGTGCCCGCGGAGTTCTCGACGCCGACCCGGGCGTACGCCGCCCCGCCGAGCTCCATGATCTTCGGCACCGTCGTCACCGTCTCGACGTTGTTGATCAGCGTCGGCGCGGCGTACAGGCCGGCGACCGCGGGGAACGGCGGCTTCGTCCGCGGCTGGCCGCGCTCGCCCTCGAGCGACTCGAGCAGCGCCGTCTCCTCGCCGCAGATGTACGCGCCGGCGCCGCGGTGCAGCACGATCGTGACCCCGCCGAGGAGCTTCGCCTTCCGCGTCTCCTCGAGCGCCGCGCGGAGCACCTCGAACTCGGCGAGGTACTCGCCGCGGATGTAGATGAAGACGTTCGTCGCGCCGATCGCGTGGCACGTGACGAGGCAGCCCTCGATCAGCCGGTGCGGGACGCGCAGCATGATCTCGCGGTCCTTGAACGTTCCCGGCTCCGACTCGTCCGCGTTGACGACGAGGTACGTCGGCTTGCCCGTCCCCTTCGCCAGGAAGCTCGCCTTCTTGCCCATCGGGAAGCCCGCGCCGCCGCGCCCGCGGACGTTGGCGGCGAGCAGCTCGTCGAGGACGGCCGACGGCTCCATCGCGCGCGCCCGCTCGAGCTGGTCGTAGCCGCCGACCTCGCGGAACTGCTTCAGCCGGGTGAGGTCACGGCCCTCGGCGCCCCCCAGGACGATCGGCTGCCCCGGCCGCTCGTCAGCCGCCATCGCGCAGCTCCTCCACGATCGCCGGCACGTCCTCCGCCCGGACCGGCTCGCGATAGCGGTGGTCGACGGCGACCACGGTGCCCCAGCCGCAGCCCCCCGCGCACTCGACGGTGCGCAGCGTGACCTTCCCGTCGGCGGTCGTCTCGCCGGGTCGGACGCCGAGCGCCGACTCGAACGCCTCCAGCACCTGCTGGGCCCCGACGAGGGCGCACGAGACGTTCGTGCAGACCTCGACGAGGTGCTCGCCCACGGGGGCCAGGTGGAACATGTCGTAGAAGGAGGCGACCGACTCGCAGTACGCCGGCGTCTCGTCGAGCGCGTCGGCGACCTCCTGCAGCGCCTCGGGGGACAGCCACCCGTACCGCTCCTGCGCGAGGCGCAGCGCCGGCAGCACGGCGGAGCGCGTGCCCGGCGGATACAGCGCCCGCACCTCCTGGATCTCGTCGTAGAGCGGACGGGCCGACATCTACCGGTCGACCTCGCCCATCACCGTGTCGAGCGAGCCGATGATCGCGATCATGTCGGCCACGAGCGCGCCGTTGCACATCGTCGCGGCCGCAGGGGTCGCGACGAAGCTGGGCGCGCGGAACTTCACCCGCCAGGGCCTCGGGCCGCCGTCGGAGACGACGTAGCAGCCGTTCTCGCCGCGTGGGGACTCGATCGCGACGTAGACCTCGCCCTCGGGCACGCGGTAGCCCTCCGTGACGAGCTTGAAGTGGTGGATGAGCGACTCCATTGACGTGTGCAGCTCGTGACGCGGCGGCAGCACCACCTTCCGGTCGTCCACGGTCCACGGTGCGCCCTGGATCTCCTCGAGCCGGTCGAGGCACTGCTCGACGATGCGCACCGACTGCGCCATCTCGTCCATGTGCACGCGGTAGCGCGCGTACGTGTCGCCCTCCGGGTAGACGGGGACGTCGAAGTCGACCTGGTCGTAGGCGAGGTAGGGGCTCCGCTTGCGGTTGTCCCAGTCGACGCCGGAGGCGCGGAGCACCGGGCCGGACTGGCCGAGGGCGACGGCGTCCTCCGCCGACAGCAGGCCGACGCCCTTGGTCCGCTCGAGCCAGATCGGATTCCGGTCGAGCATGCCGAGGTAGTCGTCGAGCGCCTTCGGCATCCAGTCGCAGAACGTCCGGCAGTCGGCGTAGAAGCCGCTCGGGATGTCCTCCGCGAGGCCGCCGACCTGGAAGTACCGCGTGTGCATGCGCGTCCCCGTGACGAGCTCGAACAGGTCGAGGATCAGGTCGCGCTCGCGGAAGCAGTACCAGAACATCGAGATCGCTCCGAGCTCGAGCCCCGACGTGCCGAGCCATACGAGGTGGGAGTGGAGTCGGTTCAGCTCCGCCAGCAGCATCCGCATCCACGTCGCCTTCTCCGGCACCTCGAGCCCGAGCAGCTTCTCGACCGCCAGCACGAACACGAGCTCGTTGTTCTGGAACGAGAGGTAGTCGATGCGCGGGCCGTAGGTGATCGCCTTCCACCACGTCTTCGCCTCCATGTTCTTCTCGAAGCCGGTGTGGAGGTAGCCGATCACCGCGCGCAGGCCGACGACCGTCTCGCCGTCGAGGTCGATCACGAGCCGCAGCACGCCGTGCGTCGAGGGATGGTTGGGCCCGAAGTTGACCGTGAGGATGTCGTCCGTCGCGCGGCGCTCCGCGTCGACCTCGAGGATCGACGGGATCGGGTGCGGGATCCGCGTGCCCTCGTAGATCGGCGGCCCGACCAGCACCGAGGGATCGACCGCGGCCCACGACGCCGGGCGGGCGGACGCGACGGCCACTACTCCTCCCCCGAGAACCGGACCGGCTCGCCGCCGATCGGGTAGTCCTTGCGGAGCGGGTGGCCCTCCCAGTCGTCGTCCATCAGGATCCGGACGAGGTTGGGATGGCCCTCGAAGCGGATCCCCATCATGTCCCAGGCCTCGCGCTCGTGCCAGTCGGCCGTCGGCCAGACGCCGACGACGCTCGGCACCGTCTCGCCGTCCTCGAGCCAGACCTGGAGCCGGAGCCGCGGCGCTCCCTCGCGCAGCGCGAGCAGGTGGTAGTTGACGCAGAAGCGGGCCGGCTTCGCCTGCGGCAGCCGCGCGTAGCCCTGCGCGGACGTCGGCGTCAGCGGGCGGCCGTCGGGCGTGCCGACGTAGCCGGCGACGCCCGTCTCGCCCCAGCCGAGGTAGTCCGTCGGCGTGAGGTCCGAGAGGAAGTTGAAGCCGTGCTCGTCGCGCAGGTACGTGCACGCCTCGGCGATCCGCTCGCGCTCGACGACGATCGTCGTCTCGCCGAGCGCCTCGCGCTCCTCCAGGTAGCCGGGGACGGACTCCCAGCTCATCCCGCCGCCACCGGCCGGATCTCGTACGCGGGCGGAACGCCGGCCCGGACGGCCTCGTGGAGGCGCATGATCCCCTCCATCAGCGCCTCCGGGCGCGGCGGACAGCCGGGGACGTACACGTCGACGGAGACGATGCGGTCGACGCCCTGGAGCACCGCGTAGTTGTTGAACATGCCGGCCGAGCTCGCGCAGGCGCCCATCGCGATCACCCACTTCGGCTCGAGCATCTGGTCGTAGATCTGGCGCAGCGGCGCCGCCATCTTGTGCGAGACGCGCCCCGAGACGATCAGCAGGTCGGCCTGCCGCGGCGAGGCCCGGAACGCCTCCATGCCGAAGCGCGCGATGTCGTAGCGGGCCGAGACGATCGACATCATCTCGATCGCGCAGCACGCGAGCCCGAAGGTGTCCGGCCACATCGACCGCGTCTGCGCCCAGGCGACGGCCTTGTCGAGCGTCGTCAGGCCGAGGCTGCGCTCGAGCTGCTCCGCGCCGAGCTCCCGCTCGAACGCGCCAGGCCCCTTCGTCGGCCATAGCAGGCGCTCCGACTGGAGCCCGAGGTCGCGCAGCCGCGTCTTGCGCCGGCGGGCTACTGCCACTCGAGCGCCCCCTTCCGCCACACGTACACGTACGCGACCACGAGGATCGCGATGAAGAACAGGAACTCCCAGAAGGCGAACCAGGCGACCTCGTTGAGCACGACGGCCACCGGGTACAGGAACACGATCTCGATGTCGAAGACGATGAACAGCATCGCCGTGAGGTAGAAGCTGACGGTGAACCGCTGCTGCGGCGGGGGCCCGGTCGAGACGCCCGACTCGAACGGCGTGTAGCGGGCGCGGCGCTTCGCCCGCGGGCGCGTCGCGAACAGGAACGACATCAGCACCATCGACGCGGGGATCGCGAGGGCGAGGCTTCCGTAGATCAGGAAGGGCAGCCAGTTGTCGAGCACGTCCAGCGCCTCCTACCACCCGCACGCCTGGGCCAATCCCGGGCTCCCGCGGCGGAACATACCAGTGTGCGAGCGTGCAACGAACCGTGAGGACTTTGGCCTAACCGAGCCTGTTTCGACTGTCACGAAGTCGCGCGGGGGTTTCGCCGTGAGGACCCGTTGCTACGATCAGTCCATGGCAACCGTCGAGCAGCGTCCGGAGCAGGTCACCGAGGCCCCCGTCACCCTCACCGCCGCCGCCGCGGCGAAGGTGACCGAGCTGATGGCGCAGGAGCCGGCCGGCGAGGCCGAGGTGCTCCGCGTCGCGATCCAGGGCGGCGGCTGCTCGGGCTTCCAGTACGGCCTCGGGTTCGACCGCGGCTCGGTCGAGGGCGACCTCGAGAGCGAGCAGCACGGCGTCCGCCTCGTCGTCGACCCGTTCAGCGCCCCGTACCTGCACGGCGCCACGGTCGACTTCGTCCACTCGATCCAGGAGTCCGGGTTCAAGATCGACAACCCGAACGCGACCGCGTCGTGCGGCTGCGGGCACTCCTTCACGGTCGAGGAGGGCGAGGAGGCACCCGCGGAGGCGCACGCCGGCGGGTGCGGCTCCGGCTGCGGCTGCTAGCCCTCAGCGCCGCGAGCCGCTAGAAACGCCTCGATGCGCGTCGCCGTCGTCGGTTCCGGCCCGGCCGGCTTCTACGCGGCGGGGGCGCTGCTCACCGCCGACCCGCCCGCGGAGGTCGACCTGCTCGAGCGGCTGCCGACGCCCTGGGGGCTCGTCCGGCTCGGCGTCGCGCCGGACCACCCGAAGCTGAAGGAGGTCTCGCGCGCGTTCGAGCGGATCGCGCAGCGGCCCGGCTTCCGCTTCCTCGGCAACGTCGAGCTCGGCCGCGACGTCACGCACGACGAGCTCGCGCGGAGCTACGACGCCGTGATCTACGCCGTCGGCGCGCAGACCGACCGCCGCCTCGGGATCCCCGGCGAGGACCTGCCCGGCTCGTGGTCGGCCACCGAGCTCGTCGCCTGGTACAACGGCCACCCGGACTTCCAGCACCTCGAGTTCGACCTCTCGGCGGAGCGCGCCGTGGTCGTCGGCGCCGGGAACGTCGCCCTCGACGTGGTGCGGATGCTGGCGCTCACGCACGAGGAGCTGGCACCGACGGACGCCACCGACCGCGCGATCGAGACGATCGCCGGCTCCGGCATCCGCGAGCTCGTCCTGCTCGCCCGGCGTGGCCCCGCCCAGGCGGCCTTCACGACGCCCGAGCTGAAGGAGCTGGGCGAGCTCGCCGGCGCGGACGTCGTCGTTGACCCGGCGGAGCTCGAGCTCGACCCGGCGAGCGCCGCGAAGGCCGAGTCGGACACGCACGCGCGGCGGAACCTCGAGGTCCTGCGCGCCTACGCCGCGCGGCAGCCGGCTGGGAAGCCGCGGACGATCCGGCTCCGCTTCGCCGTCTCGCCCGTCGCGATCCTCGGCGAGGAGCGGGTCGAGGCGATCGAGATCGTCCGGAACGAGCTCGTGGCGGACGAGCGCGGCCGCGTGTCCGCCGTGCCCACCGACGAGCGCGAGACGATTCCGTGCGGGCTCGTCTTCCGCTCCGTCGGCTACCACGGGATCGCGCTGCCCGGCGTGCCGTTCGACGAGGCGCGCGGGGTCGTCCCCAACGACGGCGGCCGCGTGCTCGGCCCCGACGGCGAGCCGATCCCGGGCGTGTACTGCGCCGGCTGGATCAAGCGGGGGCCGAGCGGCGTGATCGGCACGAACAAGAAGGACGCGACCGAGACGGTCGCGCTGTTGCTCGAGGACGCGCGCGCGGGACGGCTGCCCGGCGGGGACGGCGGCGACCTCGTCGACCTCCTCGCGGCGCGCGGCGCGACGCCGGTGCTCTACACGGGCTGGGAGGCGATCGACGCTGCCGAGCGGGCCGCCGGCGAGCCGCTCGGACGCCCGCGCGTGAAGCTCTGCAGCTGGGACGAGCTGCTCGCGGCCGCCCGCCGCTGACGAGCCGCCGTCCCTCGACCGGGTCAGCCCGCGATCCGTTGGAACTACCGTCGCGGGCTCCGTCGGCTCCGCGACGCCCGGCGCCGCGCCGGGGACTAGGTTCCTGAGGTGGCGGCCCCGGTCGGACGGTGGCGCGTGCTCGTCGCGGCGCTCGCGGCGCTCGTCTCCGTTGTCGCGGCCGCCGCTCCCGCCGCTCCCGCCGCTCCCGCGGCGCCTGCGGCGGAGCAGCCGCGGATCACGATCACCTTCTTCTGGGGCGACGGCTGCCCGCACTGCGAGGCGCTCCGTCCCTTCCTCGACGAGCTCGACGCGCGCCCCCGCGTCGATCTGGTCGCCTTCGAGGTCTGGTACGACGCCGACAACCGCGGGCGCTTCGTCCGCGCGGCCGCCGCGCACGGGATCGAGGCGTCGGCGGTACCGGCGGTGTTCGCAGGCGGCCGCGCCTGGATCGGTGACAGCGACGCGAACCGTGAGTCCATCGCGGCCACGGTCGAGGCGCTCCTCGCAGGCGAGCCGGCACGGGCCGCGCAACCCGAGGGCGAGGACGAGGAGGTGGTCGACGTCCCGCTCGTCGGCCGCCACGACCTCGCCGGCGACTCGCTCGTCTGGGCGACGGCGCTGATCGCGCTCGCGGACGGCTTCAACCCGTGCTCGCTGTGGGTGCTCACGATCCTGCTCGCGATGCTCCTCCGGACCGGGTCGCGCGGCCGGGTCGCGCTCATCGGCGGCGCCTACCTCGTGACCGCCGCCGCCGTCTACGGGGTGTTCCTGGCGGGCCTGTTCGGCGCGCTCACGGTCGTGGACTACAGCTGGTGGCTGCGGATCGGCGTCGCGGCCTTCGCGTTCGCGTTCGCGGCGGTGAACGTCAAGGACTACTTCTGGTTCGGCCGGGGCGTCTCGCTCACGATCCCCGACCGCTACAAGCCGCGCATCGCTCGAGGCGGCCGCTCGCTCGCGTTCGAGGACCGCCGACTGCCGGCGGTGCTCGCGCTCACCGTCGGCCTGGCCGCCGGCGTCTCGCTGCTCGAGCTGCCTTGCACGGCCGGCTTCCCCGTCGTGTGGTCGAACCTCCTGGCCTCGCGCGGGACGTCGGACGCGGAGTTCGCGTTGCTGCTGTCGATCTATCTCGTGATCTTCCTCGTCGACGAGCTGGTCGTCTTCGGCGTGGCCGTCACCGCGATGCGGATCGGCCGGGTCGAGGAGCGGCACGGACGCCTGCTGAAGCTGGGAGGCGGCGTGCTCATGGGCGTGCTCGCCGTCGTGATGCTCGTCGACCCCGGCCTGCTCGAGCGCCCCGCCGGCGCCGTCGCGGTCTTCGGCGTGGCCGCCGCGATCACGGCCGCGACGCTGCTCGCGCACGGCCTGTGGCGGCGGCCGAGGCGCCCGCCCGTCCCTCGACCGAGGGATCGCCGTTCGCCGCGGCGGGAGTCGATACAGCGAGGGTGAGGACAATTGTCGAGTGCCTCCGCTGCGGCGAGCGCCACCGGATCCACCGGTCGCCGCTCCGGCAGCTCGTGGCCTGCGAGTGCCCTCGTTGTGGCTACCTCGGCTGGGCGTATGCCGGCGAGCTCACGGAGTCGTCGCGGCGCGCATTGCGCAGTCGCGCGGCACCGCGGGCGCGTCTGCGGCTCGTCTCGTAGCGGCGCGCCGCAGGCGGCTAGACTCGTGGCGTGAGCGAGACCGGCACGCGGAACGATCCCGGCGCTCGCGAGGAGCTCTGGGGAGCGGAGACGCGCAAGGCAGTGGAGAACTTCCCGGTCTCCGGCGAGCCGATCCCCGTCGCGGTGCGCCGCTGGCTCGGGCGGATCAAGGGCGCCGCCGCGCGCGTGAACGCCGAGCTCGGGTTGCTCGACGCCGACGCGGCCGAGCGCATCGCCGCCGCCGCCGACCGCGTCGCGTCCGGCGAGCTCGACGACCAGTTCCCGATCGACGTCTTCCAGACGGGCTCGGGAACCTCGTCCAACATGAACGCCAACGAGGTGATCGCTGCGCTCGCGGGCGACGACGTGCACCCGAACGACCACGTCAACATGGGGCAGTCGTCGAACGACGTCTTCCCGTCGGCGGTGCACCTCGCGGCGCTGGGCGAGGTCACGGAGCAGCTGCTGCCGGCGCTCGAGCGCCTCGCCGGCTCGCTCGAGGCGAAGGCGCGCGAGTTCGACGACGTCGTCAAGTCGGGCCGGACGCACCTGATGGACGCCGTCCCCGTCACGCTCGGTCAGGAGTTCGGCGGCTACGCCGCGCAGGTGCGCCAGGGCATCGGCCGCGTGCGGGACGCGCTGCCGCGGCTCGGCCAGATCCCGCTCGGCGGGACGGCCGTGGGCACCGGCCTCAACACGCACCCGGAGTTCGCGGCGCGCGTGCGAGGGCGCCTGTCGGCCGAGACGGGGCTGGCGATCAACGCGCCAGCCGACCCGTTCGAGGCGCAGGCCGCACGCGACGCGCTCGTCGAGACCTCGGCGGCGCTGAAGGTCGTGGCGGTCTCGCTGACGAAGATCGCGAACGACATCCGCTGGATGGGCTCGGGCCCGCGTGCCGGGCTCGCGGAGCTCCGACTGCCCGAGCTGCAGAAGGGCAGCTCGATCATGCCCGGCAAGGTGAATCCGGTGATCCCGGAGGTCGTGACGCAGGTCGCGGCCCAGGTGATCGGCAACGACGCGGCGATCACCGTCGGCGGGCTGCAGGGGCACTTCGAGCTCAACGTGTTCATCCCGATGATGGCGCGCAACCTGCTCGGCTCGGTCGAGCTCCTCTCGTCCGCGGCGTCGCTGTTCGCGGAGAAGTGCGTCGACGGGATCGAGGCGAACCGCGAGCAGAACGAGCGTTACGCCGAGCTGACGCTGTCGGCCGCGACGGCGCTCAACCCGCACATCGGCTACGACAAGGCCAGCGAGATCGTCAAGGAGGCCGCCTCGTCCGGGCGATCGCTGCGCGAGGTGGCGCGGGAGGCCGGCGTCGAGGAGGCGGTCCTCGACGAGGCGCTCGACTACCACCGGATGGCCAAGCCGCACGGCTGAGCCGCTGCCCGCGGCCCGACGCCGGTCAGCGGCTCGGGGCGCGGCACTCCCGCCGGAGGACGGCGTGGCTCCCGCGGCCGCCCGTCGCGCGCACGACGATCGCGCCGCGGCAGGGCTCGAGCGCGAGCAGGCCGAAGCCGACCGTGAACGAGCCGCGCCGCGTCGCCCGCACGCGGCGGATCGTGCTCCGGCCGTTCCGCGTCAGCGCCACCGTGACGCGCTCGAGCCCGGCGAAGCCGGTCCCGCGGAGCACGACCGGCGCCGTGTCGACGAGCCGCAGCGCGGGCGCGCGTGTCGCCCGCGCGTGCGCCGCCGGGACGGCGAGAGCCGCCAGCAGCGCGAGGGCGACGAGCGGGCGCACGGGTCGAGTCTGCCGGAGGGGGCACGTGAGGGGGCCTCCGTTGGCCGAGGACGAGGATCCGCGATAGATTCGCCGCTTCCTGACGAGCACGCGGCCGGCCTCCGGCCGCGCAGACGACAAGGGGAGGGAGAGACCGTGAGCCGAAAGGCTTGGTGGTACCTCGTCGCTGTGGCGGGCGTCGCGCTGGCGCTCCCGGCGTCCGGCTTCGCGGAGCGGCCGACGGCGGGCGCGATCGCGACGGCGCGCGACACCGTCCACGCCGACGCCGTGGTGGAGCGGGGCACGTTGCCGGTGGCCGTGAACACGGCCCCGATCGGCGCGTCCGCCCGGGCGCTCAGCTCGAGCCGGGCGCTGCTGAACCACGGCAACCCGCAGGTGGGCGAGTCGTTCGTGTGGCTCGGCCTCGACGACTTCGCGGGGCAGTACCTGCTGAAGTTCTTCACGCTGCGCGCGATCGGCACGCATGCCGAGGTCTGGGTCGCGAACAACCTCAACTTCCCGACGGGGGACTGCCGGAACGTGCCGCTCCCGAGCGGCTCGCGCGTGACGATCACCGACGCGCAGGCGCAGTACCTGCTGAACGAGTTCGACACGAACATGTACCCGAAGGAGTCGGCGGCGTTCAGCGTTCCGCCGGAGCGCGACGGCTCGAACGAGACCATCCGCAGCCTCGTGCCGCCCGCCATCGCGGCGCTGATGCACCCGGAGGGGGCGGGCGACCGCACGGTGGTCCTCGTCGACAACGTGCGCGACGACAACTACTACGACACGAACAACGCGAACGGGTTCTCGTACATCGCCGGGTTCTACTCGTCGCAGCTCGACGCGTTCTTCGACCGCACGATCATGACGATCGACGCGTTCGACTGGATCCACCGGACGACCGCGAACCCGCCGAACGAGCCGGTCCCGGGGAGCAACTGCACGAGCGCGCCCGCGCGGCCGTTCCTGTACGAGGGCGTGTTCGCCCACGAGTACCAGCACCTGCTCGAGCAGTACGAGGACTCGGACGAGGTCAACTGGGTCAACGAGGGCCTGTCCGACTGGGCCCAGACGCTGGTCGGGTACGTGAACCCGTCGATCCCGATCACGAACGTCGGCTTCGACTCGCACGTCCAGTGCTTCCTCGGCTGGCTCGGCGTCCAGACGCCGGCGAACCCGAACCCGCGCCCGACGAGCGGGCCGGAGAACTCGCTCACGCGCTGGGGCGACCAGGGCCAGGGCGAGATCCTCTGCGACTACGGCGCCGCGTACACGATGATGGAGTACCTCCACGGCCTCTACGGGACGTCGTTCATGACGGCGCTCCACCGCGGCGACCTGAACGGCCTCGACGGCCTCGCCGAGGCGCTCGCCGGGGCGTCGTCGAAGCTGACGCCGGAGCAGGTGCTCCACAACTGGAGCCTCATGGTCGCCCTCGACGGGCTGATCGACGACGGCGCCAGGATCCTCGGGCCGTACGCCGAGAAGCTGTTCACGGCGCCGACGCTCGACGCCACGATCAACTGGGACACCGAGCACGCGTACGGCACGCCCGGTGCGCCGTCGAACGGATCGGACTACGTCCGGCTCCGCGACGCGGCCGGCAACTACCTGAACGGCGGCCAGATCGACTCGCTGTCGTTCGAGGGCGCGACGACGCACCCGCCGTTGCCGATCCGGTGGACCGTCGCGGCCGATCCGCCGCTGCAGGCGGGCGACCCGGCGCTCTACTCGGGCTTCGGGAACAACCGCGACGAGGCGATCGTCCGCGAGGTCGCGGTGCCGGGCGGCGCCGGCGCGACGCTGACGTTCAACGCGCTCTGGAACCAGGAGGTCGGCTGGGACTTCGGCTTCGTCCAGGTCTCGACCGACGGCGGGGCGAGCTACCAGAGCGTCGCCTGCACGGACACGACCACGACGACGAACCCGGACGCGCTCCCGACCGCGAAGGAGAACGTCCCCGGCTTCACGGGCTTCTCCGGAACGTGGAAGGCCGAGACGTGCAGCCTGTCGGCCTACGCCGGCCAGACCGTGCTGCTCGCGTTCCGCACGTTCAACGACCCGGCCACGCTCGGCGAGTCCGCCACCGTCCCGCCCGGCTTCTGGGTCGACGACGTCGCCGTCGGCGGGACGGTCGTCTCGGACGGCTCCACGCTCACGGGCTGGCGGTCGCCCAGCGAGGTGCGGCCCGACACGGTGGCCGGCTTCACCGTGCGGATCGTCAGCATCGACGGCGACAAGATCACCGTGCGGGAGCTGCCGCTCACGAGCGGCTTCAGCGTCCACGGGCAGGCGGACGTGCAGAAGTACGTCGACAGCAAGGCGGGCTTCGTCGCGGCCGTCGTCTTCTACGACGATCCGGACGAGACGAGCACGAACTACGCGCGCTACCGGCTGACGGTGAACGGCGTCGTCCAGCCGGGCGGCGGGACGTAGACGCTCGCCGCACGACGTCGCCGGAGGGGCCGCCGCAAGGCGGTCCCTCCGTGTGGCGCGGCCGCCCGGCGCTCGATATCAGCTCGGGGATCGAGCTTGATATCACGGTCACGGCGTGCCATCGTTCGCGCCGTTGGGAGAGGGGAGGACCTACCGGTTCCTGCTCAGGATGCCGGTCGAGCTTCGCGCGCGGCTCGTCGATGCCGCGACCCGGAGCGGCCGGAGCCTGAATCGTGAGCTCGTGCACCGCCTCGAGCAGAGCCTCGAGGCGGACGCCGAGTCACAGGAGGTCCTCCGGCCACCGTCACGTGTGACGCGCTTGCGGACGCGCGCACGGAGAGAGGGGAGCAGCATGAGCAGACGGCGAAGGCATGCCCTCGTGGGCGCCGGGCTCGTCGTTCTCGCCATCGCCGCGCTGGTGGCGGCGATCGCGATTCCGAGGTCGACCGAGGAGGAGGGCGAGGTCGGCGAGGGCGAGCTCGCCGGCGCGGCGCTCGGGCGTCATCTCGAGCAGCTGCGCGAGGCCGTGCCGGGCAACCAGGGCATGGCCGAGGAGGGCCCGTGGAGCAGCGCCGACGCGGCGTTCGCGGAGCGGGCGTATCCGGCGGACACGATCTCGGTCGCGCAGGCTGCTGCGGCACGCGCGGCCGCCGCGGCACAGCAGGGACGGCCGTTCCCGAAGGGCAAGGGCGCCAAGGGCACCTGGGTCACGGTCGGCCCGAGCCAGGCGCTCTATCCGGACACCCCGTTCCGCAACGCGTTCAACTACGTCCCCAACGCCTACGTCGCCGGCGGACGGACGACCGCGATCGCGATCGCCGACAGCTGCAAGCCGGGCGACTGCAAGCTCTACGTCACCCCGGCGGGCGGCGGCATCTGGCGCACGAAGAACGCGCTGACCGGCCAGCCGCACTGGGAGTACCTCGCCGGCCCGCTCGGGATCAACGCGGCGGGCGCGGTCACGATCGACGAGAACGACCCGAGCGGGAACACGATCTACGTCGGCACCGGCGAGGCCAACATCTGCGGCTCCGGCTGCGTCGCCGGCACCGGCATCTACAAGTCGACCGACGGCGGCGACACGTGGTCGGGCCCGCTCGGCGGGAGCACGTTCGCCGGGCTCGGCGTCGGCGACATCGTGATCAAGCCGGGGAGCCCGAACACGATCTACGCGGGCGTGACCACGGCGCTCCGCGGGATGTCGTCGGTCTGCTGCTCCGGCGTCACGAGGCCGGTCCCGGGCGCGGGCAAGTGGGGCCTCTACAAGTCGACGAACGGCGGCGCCTCGTGGAGCTTCATCCACAACGGCTCGGTCAACGTCGCCGACTGCGTCGGGGACCTCACCGAGTGGAACAACGGGCGCACGTGCTCGCCGCGCGGCGTCCGCCACGTCGAGCTCGACCCGTCGAACAGCGAGATCGTCTACGCGGGCTCGTACGCCCGTGGAATCTGGCGGTCGCCGGACGGCGGGGCGACGTGGACCCAGATCAAGCCCTCGCTCAACTCCGGGATCATCCAGACGAGGCCGGCGTTCGACGTCACGACGCTCCCGTCGGGCGCGACGCGGATGTACGTGTACGAGGGCAACACCGGGACGCCGTACGCGCGGCTCTTCCGCAGTGACAGCGTCGCCACGGGCGCGCCGGTCTTCAGCGACCTGACGAGCTCGAACCCGGCAGATCCGGGCTTCGCGATGTTCAACCTCTGCACCGGCCAGTGCTGGTACGACCTCTTCGTCCACACGCCCAAGGGACACCCGGACATGGTCTACGCGGGCGGCTCGTACTCGTACGGCGAGACGATCGCGAACAAGCGCGGCGTGGTCCTCTCGACCGACGCGGGCGTGAGCGGCACGGACATGACCTACGACGGGACGGACATGCTGCACCCGAACGGGCTCCATCCCGACCAGCACGACCTCGTCGTGAACCCGAACAACCCGTTGCAGTTCTTCGAGACGAACGACGGCGGGGTCATGCGGTCGAGCGGCACGCTCGTCGACCGGTCGGCCTGGTGCTCGGACCCGAACCGCGGGCTGAGCGGCGCCGGCCTCGCGCGGTGCCAGCAGATGCTCTCCGCGATCCCGGGCGAGCTCGAGAGCCTGAACCACGGCCTCTCGACGCTGCAGTTCGGGAGCCTGTCCGTGAGCCCGCACAAGGTCACGAACCTTCAGGGCGGAACGCAGGACAACGGCACGTGGGAGTCGGGCGGCAACCCGGTCAAGTGGGAGAACACGATGATCGGCGACGGCGGCGCGTCGGGGTTCGACGTCGCCACGCCGGAGTTCCGCTTCCACACCTTCTTCGACGTATCGCCCGAGGTGAACTTCTCCGGCGGCGCGATCGGCGACTGGATCTGGGTCGCCGACCCGCTCTACGGGATCGGCGGCAACCAGTTCTACGCGCCGGTGATCAGCGACCCGAAGGTCAGCGGGACGATGTTCGCCGGCACGGGCCGGACCGTGCACCGCACGAAGACGCACGGCCTCGGCACGATGACGATGGCGGAGGCCCAGCAGCACTGCAACACGTGGACGGGCGACTTCTCCGTCGTGTGCGGCGACTGGGCCGAGACCGGAGCAAACCGGCTCACCTCCGGCTTCTGGGGCGACCGTGCCGGCGGGGCCGTTTCCGCCGTCGAGCGGACGACCGCCGACACGTCCACCGCTTGGGCGGCGACGGTCACCGGTCGCGTGTTCGTGTCGAAGAACGTCGACGCCGACCCGGCGTCCGCGGTCGCGTGGACGCGGCTCGACGACGACACGACGATCGACCCCGGCCGGTTCGTCTCGAGCATCTACGTCGACCCGGCCGACGGGAACCGGGCGTGGATCTCGTACAGCGGCTACGGCGTGAACACGCCGGGGAGCCCGCAGCACGTCGTGCAGGTCGTCTACGACCCGGGGACGGGCACGTCCACGTGGACCGACCTCTCGTACGACTGGGGCGACCTGCCGGTCAACGACCTCGTCCGCGACGACATCACCGGCGACCTCTACGCCGCGTCCGACTTCGGCGTCTCCCGCCTGGCGGCGGGCACGACGACGTGGACGGCGTCGGCGCCCGGGATGCCGAACGTCGAGGTCGCGGGGCTGACGATCGTGCCGAGCGAGCGGATCCTCTACGCCGCGACGCACGGGCTCAGCGCCTGGCGGCTGAACCTGTAGGCGGATGACCGAGCGGAGGGGCCGTCGCGCGTCGGCGGCCCCTCCTCCCGCCGTCGCGCGGGCAGTAGGGTCCGCGCGATGCCACCGCACCCGCTCGCGCGCGCTGCGCGGCTGATCACGGCGGCCGCCGTCGCGCTGACGTTCCTCCTCCCGCTCGTCTTCCTCGTCTCGGGCTCGCTGCGGAAGCCCGGCCTCCCGCCCCCGCGGACGCCGGAGCTCGTCCCGGACCCCGTCGTGGGGAGCAACTACGGGGAGGCGGTCGACCTGGTCGGCCTCGGTCGCGCGACGCTGAACTCGCTGCTCGTGTGCGCGCTCACGGTGCCGCCGGCGGTGCTCGTCGCGTCGCTCGCCGGCTTCGCGCTGGCCCAGCTGCCGGGCCGCGTCGCACGGCCGCTCGTCGCCGTCTCGTTCGCGGCGATGATGGTGCCGCTGACGGCGCTGCTCGTGCCCCGGTTCGTGCTGTTCCGCTCGCTGGGCCTCGTGGACACGTGGGCGCCGCTCGTCGCGCCGGCGCTCCTCGGCGGCTCCCCGTTCTACGTCCTGATCTTCTACGCGAGCTTTCGCCGGCTTCCGCGCGAGCTCGTCGAGGCTGCCCGCCTGGAGGGGCTGTCGCCGCTCGCGACCTGGCGGCGCGTGGCGATGCCGCTCGTGCGGCCGGTGACGGCCGCCGTCGCCGTGCTCGCGTTCGTGGCCACGTGGAGCGACTTCCTGAACCCGCTGATCTTCCTGTTCGACCGGGATCGCTACACCGTCCCGCTGGCGTTGAAGTCGCTCGGCCAGCTCGACCCGGCGAACGCGCCGCTGCTGCTCGCCGGGGCCGTGCTCGCGACGGCGCCGGTCGTGGTCGCGTTCCTCTCGGCGCAGCGCTGGTTCCTCGGCGAGCACCGCGGTCCGGGATGGCTCGGCCGCTAGCCGTCCTCGCGGTGGCCGTGCTCGCGCTCGGGTCCGGGTGCGGCGGCGGCTCGGCCGGCCGCGGTGACGCGACCGGCTCGATCCGCTTCGTCGCCTTCGGCGACCCCGAGGAGCTGAAGGCCTACCGTGACGTGATCGCGGCGTACGAGCGCCGTCAGGATCGCGTCGACGTGCAGCTCGTCGAGGCGAGCGACCGCTCCGACCTGATCGCTCGCGTCTCGACCGCGATCGCGGGAGGCGCGCCGCCCGACGTGTTCCTCGTCAACTACCGCTTCTACGGGCAGTTCGCCGCCAAGGGGGCGCTCGCGCCCGTCGGCGACCGCGTGGCCGACTCGGACGTCCTCGCCGAGGCCGACTTCTACCCGCAGGCGCTGGACGCGTTCCGCTGGCGGGGCGAGCTCGTGTGCCTCCCGCAGAACATCTCCAGCCTCGTCGTCTACTTCAACCGCGACCTCTTCGGGCGCTACGGGGTGCGGGAGCCCTCGGACGGCTGGACGTGGAACGACATGCTCGTCGCGGCCACCAGCCTGACGCGCGACGCGAGGGGGCGCGTGACCAGGGCGGGCGACCCCGACGCAGGCGGCGCGACCGCGGCCGTGTACGGCCTCGGCGTGGAGCCGTCGGTGATCCGGATCGCGCCGTTCGTGTGGTCGAACGGCGGCGAACTCGTCGACGACGACGCGCGCCCGACCCGCTTCACCCTCGACACGCCGGAGGCGAAGGAGGCGTTGCGGGCCTTCCTCGAGCTGCGCGCGCCGTACGGCGTCGTCCCCAGCGACGTCGAGGTCGAGGCGGAGGACGACGAGGCGCGCTTCGCCAACGGGCGCCTCGCGATGCTGCTGTCCTCCCGCCGCTCCACGCCGACCTTCCGGACGATCCGCGACTTCGACTGGGACGTCGCGCCGCTGCCCACGCTGCGGCGGCCGGCCGGAATCCTCCACGCCGACGCGTACTGCATCACGAAGGGCTCCGGGAAGCAGGACGCCGCGTGGGACTTCGTCGAGTTCGCGAACAGCCCCGAGGGCCAGCGCATCGTCGCGCGCACCGGGCGCACGGTGCCGTCGCTCCGGGCGGTGGCCGAGTCGGACGCGTTCCTCGACCCCGCGACGAAGCCGCGCAGCGCCCGCGTGTTCCTCGACGGGATCCCCCACATCCGGCGCGTGCCGACGATCTCGACCTGGCCCGAGATCGAGGACGCCTCCGAGGGGATCCTCGAGAACGGCCTCTACCTCGCGCGGCCGGTCGACGAGGTGGTGGCGGAGCTCGACCGGACGACGCGCCCGCTGTTCGCGCGGGCAGAGACGTCCTGAACGGCCTCGTCGTCGAGGCGCTCGCGAAGCGCTACGGCGGCGTCCGGGCGCTGCGCGGCCTCGACCTGGACGTCGCCGACGGCGAGCTGCTCGTCGTGCTCGGGCCGTCCGGTTCGGGGAAGTCGACCCTGCTCCGGGTGGTGGCGGGGCTCGAGCAGGCCGATGCGGGAACGGTGCGGATCCGCGGACGCGACGTGACGCGGCTCGCGCCGGGGCGCCGCAACGTCTCGATGGTGTTCCAGAGCTACGCGCTCTTCCCGCACATGAGCGTCGCCGCGAACGTGGGCTTCGGCGTCGTCGTCCGCGGCGCCAGCAGGGCCGAGGCGCGGGAGCGGGTCGCCCGCGCAGCGGCCCTCGCCGGCTGCGACTCGTTCCTCGACCGGCGCCCGTCGGAGCTGTCGGGCGGCGAGCGGCAGCGGGTCGCGCTCGCGAGGGCACTCGTGCGGGAGCCCGACCTGTTCCTCCTCGACGAGCCGCTGTCGAACCTCGACGCGGAGCTGCGGGCGCGGATGCGCACGGAGCTCAAGGCGCTGCACCGTCGCGTCGGCGCGACGACGGTCTACGTCACGCACGACCAGGTCGAGGCGCTGATGCTCGGCGACCGCATCGCCGTCCTGCGCGGCGGGGAGCTGCAGCAGGTCGGCACGCCCGACGAGGTCTGGCGCGCGCCGACGAACCGGTTCGTCGCGCAGTTCGTCGGCGTCCCGGCGATGAACGTCCTCCCCGCCGACGGGCCGATCGCCTTCGACGGCCTCCCGGCGCGTCCGGTCGAGCTCGGAGTGCGCCCGGAGCACGTCCGGCTCGACGGGGACGGGGCCGAGGCCGTCGTGGAGCTCGTCGAGCCCGTGGGCAGCGAGGCGCTCGTGCACCTGCGGGCCGCCGGCACGCCGCTCGTCGCACGGGTCCCGGCCGGCGCGCGGCCGGCCGAGGGCGCACGCGTCCGCGTCGCCGCGCGGCGGGCCGACGCCCTCCTCTTCGACGCCGAGACGGGAGAGCGGGTCGAGTGGACGTAGCGGAGCGCAGGAGCCTTCCGGAGCGCTGGGGACTCGGGCTGATGCTCGCGCCGTACGCCGTCGGCCTCGCCGGCCTCGTGGTGCTGCCCATGGCCGTCACGGTCGCGCTCGCGCTCACCGAGTACGACCTGATCCGGGCGCCGCGCTACGTCGGGCTCGCCAACGTCCGGGAGCTCGCGGGCGACGACGTGTTCCGCACGGCGCTGCAGAACTCGCTCGTGTTCGCGGCGATCGCCGTCCCGCTGCGGCTGCTCGGCGCGCTCGGGCTGGCGCTCCTGCTCCACGCACGGTTCCGCGGCGTCGGCACGGCACGCACGGCGGTGACGCTGCCGACGGTCGTGCCCGACATCGCCTACGGGCTGCTCTGGCTCTGGCTCCTGAACCCGCTCTACGGCCCGATGAACCTGCTGCTGACGATGGGCGGATCGAACGGCGCGACCGTGTTCGGCAACGCGCCGCCGCAGTGGCTGACCCACCCGAACGACGCGCGCGCGGCCATCGTCCTGATGAGCCTGTTCACGATCGGCGAGGGCTTCGTGCTCCTGCTGGTCACGCGCCAGCTGCTCCCGACGGAGCTCTACGAGCTCGCCGCGCTCGAGGACGCGACCTGGTGGGACGTCTTTCGCCGGGTGACGCTCCCGCTGATGGCGCCGGTGCTGCTCCTGCTGCTCCTGCGCGACACGATCCTGAGCTTCCAGTTCAACTTCGTGCCTGCGCTCGTCGTCACCGACGGCGGGCCGCCGCCGTACGCGACCACGTACCTGCCGCTGTTCGTCTACCGCACCGGCTTCGAGTACCTCCGCTACGGCTACGCAGCCGCGGCGTCGGCGGCGATGCTCGCGCTGACCGCCGCGATCGTCCTGCTGCAGTGGCGCGTGCTCGCGCGGTGGCGGCCCGCGGTGGCGCCCGGGCTCTAGCTGTTTGGGCCCTAGCCGTCCGGGCCGGGCTCGATGCAGGGGCCGCCGAGCGAGCGGGCGACGGCACGGCTGCCCGAGGATCCGGCGGCGCGGGCGAAGACGAGCCCGCACGGCGCCGTCCGCCGGAAGCGGACGACGAAGCGGCCGGTTGCGGACTTCACGGTCCTCGTCGACGGGCCGCCGCGCATCGTCACCGTGACGACGACCTTCTCCCCCGTCCGGAAGCCCGCGCCGGCGACCGTCACCGGCGCGGTCGAGACGAGACGGAGCGTGGCCTTCTGCGCCGTGGTGCCGGCGCCGGAAGCGGCCGGGGCACCGCAGACGAGCGCGAGGACGGCGGCGGTGACGGGCGCCGTGCGCACGTCCGGAGTATGCCGCCGATCTCCCCTGCCTGCGGCACTCCCCGCCGCCGCCCTCGCGGGGTTGCGGCAGTCAGTACGCGACGGCGCCGCTGCCGGTTTCGGCGGCGTGCCGCTGCTCGTCTGCGCGGTAGCTCGAGCGGACGAGCGGCCCCGCGAAGACCGACCCGAACCCCAGCGCCTCGCCCCGCTCGCGCAGCCAACGGAACTCGTCCGGGTGCACCCAGCGGTCGATCTGCGCGTGCTTCGGGCTCGGCTGCAGGTACTGGCCGATCGTGACGACGTCGACGCCTTGCGCACGGAGGTCGCGCATCGTCTCCACGACCTCGTCGTTCGTCTCGCCGAGGCCGACGATGATGCCGGACTTCGTCAGCACCGGGTAGTCGGCGAGCTCCTTCGCGCGGCGGAGCAGCCACAGCGCGCCGTCGTACGATGCCTTGCCGCCCCGCATCCGCCGGTGGAGCCGACGCACGGTCTCGATGTTGTGGTTGAACACCTCCGGCCGCGCCGCGAGCACGGTCCGCAGCGCCTCCTCCTCGACCCCGAGGAAGTCGGGCGTCAGCACCTCCACGGACGCGTCCGGCAGCTTCGCCTTGAGCGCGCGGATCGTCGCCGCGTAGTGGCCGGCCCCGCGGTCGTCGACGTCGTCACGGTCGACGGACGTGACGACCACGTGCTTCAGCCGCATCTGCGCCGCCGCCTGCGCGAGCCGGAGCGGCTCGAGCGGGTCCGGCGCGTGCTCGGGGCGGCCCGAGTGGACGTAGCAGTACCGACACGCCCGCGTGCAGGTGTCGCCGAGGATCTGGAACGTGGCCGTTCCGCGCCCCCAGCACTCGGCGATGTTCGGGCAGCGCGCCTCCTCGCAGATGGTGTTGAGCTGCGCGCCGTGCAGGAGCTTCCTGACGTCGAAGAACTGCGAGTCCGCGCGCGGCGCGCGGACCTTCATCCAGTCGGGGCGGCGGGGGCGCCCCGCGACGGGCAGCGAGGACTGCATCCGGCCAGTCTAGTCACGACGCTCATGGACACAGGTCGATAGAGAAGGCGCTACCCTCCCGCGTCCAGGTGCCCGGACGAGGGGTCCGGGCGGGGTCAAGACACTTGAGGGGGAGTCACATGCAGAGCACGTGGTCCGCCACGCTGCGTCTCGCCGTCGTCCTCGCCGCGGCCGTCGCCGCGATGCTGCTCGGGGCAGCGAACGCCGGCGCGGCGACACCCGGCGATCCGACGCTCGAGGTGCCGATCGACGACAGCACGTCGGGCGCCTCGTACACGCAGACGTTCGTGCGTGCGTTCGCCGGAGAGACGGACGAGGGGACGCCCGTCTACATCTACGTCCCGCAGGGGGCGCTCGCCGGCGTCGCCGGGGTGGACAGCCTCGATCCGCAGTTCGACCCGGACACGACCGACGAGTTCACGCCGTGCGCGACGACGCCGGACGGCGACTTCGCGATCACGCAGGCGCAGATCGACGCGCTCGGGCAGGAGCTCGAGGGCCGGATCGTCCGCGTCGACGAGGAGCACTACGGCCCGATGGGCGGAAGCGACGCCCTCGTCACGCTCGTCTACAACGTCCAGGACGACTCGTACTACGACTGCGCCGAGACGACGTACACGGCCGGCTACTTCGCGCCGGACTACCTCGACTCGCTCGGGATGAACGTGATCGTGATCGACGCGTACGACTGGGCGAACCGCGTGGGCGCGCAGACGGGCAACGCCGACGGCGTGCCGTTCCTGTACGAGGGCGTGATCGCCCACGAGCTCGAGCACCTGCTGATGGAGTACTCGGACACGAACGAGGTCTCCTGGGTGGACGAGGGCCTCGCCGACATGGCGATCTTCCTCAACGGCTACCCGGCGGGCGGCTCGCACGTCGCCTACCACCAGGTGTTCCA
>DATIDD010000068.1:0-35831 GCA_035456465.1 Gaiellaceae bacterium
GCGACCGAGCTCTACCAGGACTGGGTGCTGGCCGTGTACCTCGACGACGAGGGCACGAAGTACGACCTGAGAAACCTCGCGCTCGGCACCGAAGAGGACTCGTGGGGCTACACGATCGACATCGCGAACGACCTCTTCTGGAACGGCCGTGGGATCTACAAGGGCGCGATGCCCGAGCCGCGGTGGCGGCAGGACAACGTCCCGGCGCAGGTGGCGCTGCCGTTCGGCGCCTCGTACGAGACGTTCCGGAACCCGGGCTCGACCTTCGCCGTCGACTTCAGCGGCCAGCCCACGGTGGACGTCGTGCCGCTCGTCGGCACCGGCCACTGGTACGGCGGGTACGAGAACAACTCGGACAACGTCCTCGACGTGAGCTCGCCGGTGTCGGGCGGCCAGACGATCGCGTTCGACACGTGGTACTTCATCGAGCAGGGCTGGGACTACGGCTTCGTCGAGGCGAAGGTCGGCGACGACTGGGTCACCGTGCCGTTGTTCGACGCGTCGAACACGGAGGTCACGACCGACGACAACCCGCACGAGAACAACGCCGAGGGCAACGGCCTCACCGGCACCTCGGGCGGCGCGTACTTCGTCGACGAGCCGAGGTACGTGTCACTGCACGGGACGCTCCCGGCGGGGACGACGGACGTGCGCTTCCGCTACTCGACGGACGCCGGCTACCTCGACGCGGGCTGGTTCGTGTCCAACGTCACCGTGAACGGCGCAGCCGCGACGGTCGCGCCGGCCGGCGACGACTGGACGTTCGTGAACGGCCCCGAGCAGGACAACAACTGGGTCGTGCAGGTCGTCGCCTCCTGCGATCTCACCGCCGGCACGATCGCGGGCGAGTCGACCGAGGGGACGTGGCACGTGTACCGGCTCTCCGGCGACGCGTTCCGGGTCGCCGGGTTCGACACGAAGTGCCTGAAGGGCCGCGACAAGGGCAAGCTCACCGTCACGGTCTCGAACATGCCGACGGGGCAGCTGACGGTGTTCGACGCGCCGTACGTGCTCCGGGTCGGGAACACGGGCAGCGGCTCGAACGCCGGCTAGCCGGGGGACGCACGCTGATCGCCGCGAAGGCCGGGCCGGGCGCCCGGCCTTCGCGTGCGGCCTCCCGTCGCGCGGCTCGGGACGCAGGTCTCGGCTTGGAACGCAGGGACGGCACGGAGCCGCGCCGCGTCAGCGCGCGGCGGCGGTCTCGCGCGACGGCAGCAGCGCTGCCGTCCCCTCGAGCGGCAGCTCGTCGAACGCGAGGTCGAAGACCTCCTCCAGGGCGGCCGCGGCGTGCGGCCGCACCTCGTCGACCGGCACCGGGCGGCCGAGCTCGCGCGCGATCGTCGTGAACGCCGCGTCCTCGAGCCCGCAGGCGGTGATCCACTGCGTGAACGGCGCCGGGTCGAGGTCGACGTTGAGCGCGTAGCCGTGGGTCGTGATCCACTTGGACACGTGGATCCCGATCGACGCGATCTTCCTCGGCGGTGACGTGAGCCAGACGCCGGTGAGGCCGTCGATGCGCTCGCCCTCGACCCCGAGTGCCGCGAGCGTCCGGATCAGCGCCTCCTCGACATCCCGGACGTACCGCTTCACGTCCTGGCCGTGGCGGCTCAGGTCGAGGATCGGGTAGCAGACGAGCTGACCCGGGCCGTGGTAGGTCGACTTGCCGCCGCGGTCGGTCTCGACGATCTCGACCTCCGCGTCGGCCGGGACGTGCAGCTCCTTCTCCTGCTCCGTGCGGCGGCCGAGCGTCACGACGGGCAGGTGCTCGAGCAGCAGCACGGTCTCGGGGATCGAGCCCTCCGTCAGCGCCGCGGCGAGCGAGCGCTGGAGGTCCCACGCCTCGCGGTAGGGCGTCGGGCCGAGGTTCAGCAGGTGGGCAGAGTGGGGCACGGCCCGAGCCTACTAGCGGCCCCAGCCGGCGTGCGGCCGCCGGCTCTCGCCGAGCTGGTGCCAGTAGTCGCGCTGCTCGACCACGCGGCCGTCGGCGCCGAAGCGGATCAGCGAGATGCCGGCGATCGTCGTCTCGACCCCCTCGCGGTCGCGGACGCTCGCCCAGTACTCGACGGCGGCGCGGTCGCCGTCGACGACCACCGGCTCCCCGAGGCGGACGTCGGCGCCCGGCTCCTCGTCGGCGAACGCCCACTCCGCGTACGAGCCGGGATCCTGGGGCTCGCGAAACGGGCTCGAGCGAAACGACGCGCCCGGAGCGTAGAGCGCGGCCACGGCGGCGACGTCGTGCTCCCGCCACGCGCGCTCCCACTCCCGTGCCCACCTCCGTGCCGCGTCCAGCGTCGTCATCCGATCTCGAGCACCGTATCGGCTCCGAGGAAGTCCCCGATGCGGGCGGCCTCGCGGTCGAGCGCGCTGCGCCGGGCGGCGGGCATCCGTCCGAACGGCTGGACGGCGATCGCGATCCGCCTGCCGCGCCGCGCGCGACGCCAGGTCCCCGAGACCACGCCGTCGACGAGCAGCCAGGGGACGGCGCCGGGCCCCTCGAAGCGGCCCTTGCCGTGGGCGGCGACGACCGCCCCCGCCCGCTCCGGCACGAGGGCCGTCCGCTCACGGAAGCCCATCACGTAGCAGTCGTACTCGGGCAGGAGGCGGACGCCGTCGGGCTCGCTCCGGCCCGTCTCCCCGTCTCCGGCGAGCAGCCAGGCGCGGCTCCCCGCGACGTCGACCTCGACCAGCTCGGTCCCGAGCGAGTCGAAGACGTCCCGCGCCTGTGCCGGCGGCAGGTGCGGCGCGAACCAGTCGGCGAAGGTGCGCGGCGTCCCCGGACCGTACGCGCGCAGGAAGCGGCGGCACGCCTCCCTGAGCGCGTCCGCCGGGGCGGGGGCCGAAGGCAGCTTCGGCAGCCACTGGTCGGCCCTGACGAAGGTGGCCTTCGTGCCTCGCGGCGGCCCGTGCACCACCGTCCCCTCGACCGCAGCCTGGCCCACGATGTGGCCCCAGCCGGAGGCGAGCAGCTCCCCGGCCCAGTCCCCCGTCCTGCGGCCGACCTCGTCCGCCAGCTCCGCCCGCAGGAGCTCGCGGCCGTCCAGCGCCTCCGCCACCGCGTCGACGGCGGCCTCCGCCTGGGCGCGGCTCACCCCGTGTGCCTCCCACCAGGGCGACGGCACGGCCCGCCGCGCCGCGGTCCAGAGCGGCAGCTCGTCGGACGGATGGAGGTGGAGCGTCCCGCGCACGGTCCACGTCTTCACGAGGGTGCGCTCCTCCCAGAGCGCCGCGCGGACGTCCGCCTGCGCTACGCCGTCGACCCGGGCGGCGACGGAGAGCTCGGCTGCGGAGGCGACCTGCGCGTGGATGCCGGCGACGTCGCGGACGACGTCGACGAGGGCGTCCGCGGGGGCCCGCTCGACCAGGTGGGATCGCGTCAGCCGGCGCGCGCGAACCTGCCTCCAGTCGAGTGCGAGCGGGCTAGTAGTCGGACTCGCCCCAGGTCTCGAGCTGCTCGCGCAGGTCGCGGAGGAACCGTCCCGCGAGCGCGCCGTCCACGAGCCGGTGGTCGTACGTGAGCGTCAGGTTCATGATCGGCCGGATCGCGATCACGTCGTTGCCCAGCTCGTCCTCCACGACCCACGGCCGCTTCACGAGCGCGTACGTGCCGAGGATGCCGCTCTGCGGCTGGCTGATCACCGGCGTCCCGTGGAAGGTGCCGTAGCCCCCCGGGTTCGTGATCGTGAACGTGCCGCCCTGGACGTCGTCGGGGAGGAGCTGCTTCTCGCGGGCGCGCCGTGCGAGGTCGGCGACGCCCTTCGCGATCCCGAGCAGGTTGAGCGTCTCGGCGTTCTTCAGCACCGGCACGATCAGCCCCTTGCCGTCGGCGAGCTCGACCGCGAAGCCGAGGTTGACGTAGTTGCGCGTGACGATCGAGTCGCCCCGCAGCTCGCCGTTCACCCACGGGTAGTTCTTCAGCGTCTCGACGACCGCGCGTGCGACGAACGCGAGGTAGGTCAGGTTGACGCCGTACGTCTCCTGGACCTGCGGCTTCAGCTTCGCGCGGAGAGCGACCACGCGTGACATGTCGACCTCGATCGCGGAGGTGACGTGCGCGCCGGTGTCGAGCGAGCGGCGCATGTGCTCCGCGATCCCGCGGCGCATCGCCGTGACGGGCTCCAGCGACTCTCCCGGCTGCGCCTCGCCGGCCGGCGCGGGAGCCGGTGCGGGCTTCGGCGGCGGGGGCGCGGCGGTCGGTGCCGGAGCCGCCGGCGCTGCAGCAGCCGGAGGCGCCGCCTCGGCAGGGGCGGGAGCGGGCTCGGCAGGAGCGGGAGCCGCCGCCTCCGGCGCGGTCGGCGCAGCGGCTGCCTCGGGTGCCGGCGCCGCCTCGGGTGCCGGGGCCGCCGCTCCCGACTCGATGAACCCGAGGATGTCCTTCTTCGTCACGCGGCCGCCGGCGCCGGTGCCCGGCACCGCGCTCGGGTCGATCCCGTGCTCGGACGCGATGCGTGCCACGACCGGCGAGACGAAGGTCTTGCCGTTGCCGCTCACGGCCGCGGCTGCCTGCGGCGTCGGGGCGCCTGCCGGCGCCGGTGCCGGCGCGGTCGCGGGGGCCGGGGCGGGCGGGGGCGCGGGGGCCGCGGCCGGCTGCGGCGCCGCAGCCTCGGCGGCGGCGGCCGGCGTCTCCGCCGTGGGGGCGACCGTCTCCGCGGGGCCTGCCTGGCTCACCTCGGCGGCGGCTGCCTGCGTCACCGGCTCGGGGGGCGCCTGCTCGGGTGCGGCCTCGGCCGGCTCGGCGCCCTCGGGCGCGATCGTCGCGAGCTTCGTCCCCACCTCGACCGTCTGACCCTCGGTGACCAGGATCTCGGCGAGGACGCCGGTGCCGGGCGAGGGCACCTCCGTGTCGACCTTGTCGGTCGAGATCTCGAGCAGCGGCTCGTCGGCCTGGACTGCCTCTCCCTGCTGCTTGAGCCACTTCGTGATCGTCCCCTCGGAGACGGAGACGCCCATCTGGGGCATGACGACGTCGACGGTCTGCGTGGTGGCCACGGTCGCTTCCTCCGATGTCCTCAGTACTGGGCGAGCTCGCGCAGCCCTCCGGCCACGTCCTCGACCTGCGGGATGTACGCCTTCTCGAGCTGCGGCGAGAACGGCACGGGCGTGTCGGGCGCCGCGATCCGCTTCACCGGCGCGTCGAGATCCTCGAACGCCTCCTCGGCGATCGTCGCCGCGATCTCGGCGCCGAAGCCGCCGGTGCGCGTGTCCTCGTGGAGGACGAGCACCTTCGAGGTCTTGCGCACGGACTCGAGCACCGCCGGCCGGTCCCACGGGAGCACCGTGCGGAGGTCGACGATCTCGACGGAGACGCCGTCGCCCTCGAGCTGCTTCGCCGCCTCGTCGGCGGTGTGGACCATCGCGCCCCAGGTGATCACGGAGACGTCGTCGCCCTCCCGGTGGATGCGTGCCTTGCCGAGTGGCACCGTGTAGCGCTCTTCGGGCACGTCGGCCTTGATCCGCCGGTACAGGTGCTTGTGCTCGAAGTAGAGCACCGGGTTCGGGTCCTCGATCGCGCTGATCAGGAGCCCCTTGGCGTCCTCGGGCGTCGCCGGGCAGACGCACTTGAGGCCGGGGATGTGCGCGAACGACGACTCGGGGTTCTGGGAGTGGAAGGGCCCGCCCGAGAAGCCGCCGCCCGAGGGGAGCCGCACGACGATCGGCACGGGCGTCCCCGCGCGCCAGCGCTGCTTCGCCGCGACGGTGACGAGCTGGTCCCAGGCGCACGAGACGAAGTCCGCGAACTGCATCTCCGCCACGGGCCGCAGGCCCATGATCGCCGCGCCGGTGCAGCCGCCGACGATCGCGGTCTCCGAGAGCGGCGAGTCGATGACGCGCCACGGCCCGAACTCCTCCTGGAACCCGAGCGTCACCTTGAACGCGCCGCCGTACACGCCGACGTCCTCGCCGATCACGAACACGCGCCGGTCGCGCCGCATCTCCGTGCGGAGCCCGTCGGAGATCGCCTGCAGGTAGGTCATCTCGGCCATGGCGCGTCCTTACTTGTGGTGGGGCGTGTCGAGGTCCTCGGGCGTCGCGAACACGCCCTCCGTCAGCGTCGCCGGATCCGGCAGCGGCGACTCCTCCGCGCGCTGGATCGCGTCGTTGAGCACCTTCTTGACGCCGGCGGTGAGCTCCTCCTCCTCACCCTCGGAGAAGTCGGCGTTGTCGCGCAGCCACGTCCGGAAGCGCTCGATCGGGTCGCGCTCGGCCCAGCGCTCGAACAGCTCCTTGGGCACGTAGAAGGCGTCGTCGTGGACGGCGTGCCCCTCCATCCGCAGCGTCTGGCACTCGATCAGCGTCGGCCCGCCGCCGGCGCGCGCCTTCTCGATCGCGCGCTTGGCCTCGCGGTAGACGGCGAGCACGTCGGTGCCGTCGACGACGACGCCGTCGAACCCGTACGAGGCGGCGCGGTCGGCGATGTGCTCGACGGGGTAGCCGAGGTGCGTCGGCGTCGAGTAGGCCCACTGGTTGTTGTCGCAGACGAACACGACCGGGAGCCGGCGCACGCCGGCGAGGTTCATCGCCTCGTGCGTGTCGCCGCGCGCGGCGGCGCCCTCGCCGAACCACCCGACGGAGACGCGGTGCTCCTCGCGGATGCGGAAGGCGAGCGCGCAGCCGACCGCGACGGGGAGCATCGCAGGGAGGTGGCTGACCATCGCGATCAGGCCCAGGCGGTGGTCCGCCATGTGGACGTTGCCGTCCTTCCCCTTGGTGGGGCCGTCGGCGCGGCCCATGTACTGGGCGAAGATCCGCCACGGCTCGACGCCGCGGACGATGTGGACGCCCATGTCGCGGTGCAGCGGGGTGCCGACGTCGTCGGGGCCCATCGCCGTGGCGACGCCGACCGCGGCGCCCTCGTTGCCGCGGCCCGTGTAGAAGGAGCCGGGGATCTTCCCCTGCCGGTAGAGGATGTGCCCGCGTTCCTCGACGCCGCGGGTGGTCAGCATGTTCCGGTAGATGCCGAGGAGGTCCTCGCGGTCGAGACCGGCTTCCCTCACCTCGTGCAGCGAGCCGACCGGCTCGGCTTCCCTCACAGCCATGCGCACCCCTCGTCGTGGGCCCTGAACGCCCCCACTCTAACGAGCGCGGCGGCGAGCCCGGACGGTCAGGCGGTCGCCTCGGCGACGAGCGCGTCGAGGCCCGAGCGCATGCGGGCGAGCACCTCGATCCTGCCGTCGAGCCGGAAGGCCGAGGCGAGCACCTCGGGGTCGGGGAAGCCCACGCGGACGCCGTCCGGCCCGGCCCAGACGAGCACGCGCAGCGGCAGCTCGGAGCCGACCTCGGCGTCCTCCTGCATCAGCAGCGTGCCGACCCGCGCCCCGCCCATGAGCAGGAGCTCCTCCTCGGGCAGCTCGAGCCCGACGGCGCGTGCCGCGGCGCCGTGGTCGATGCGGGCGAACACCGTCATGCCGCGCGACTCCGCCGCCGCGGCGAGGCGGTCGACCGTCTCGGCGACGTCGTACGGGCTCGGTGACGAGACGAGGGACGTGGCGTCAGACTACTCTCGCGCCGTCCCCCCGGGACGGTCGCCGCGCTAGATTCGCTGCGTGGGCAAGGCGTCCGACTGGCTCCGCGAGGAGCGCCGCAACGTGCTCGGCCACTGGTCGGCGGTGTGCCTCCGCTGCGGCGCGGCCCGGCGCTGGTTCGAGGAGTTCGAGGCCGAGCTGCCGCCGCGGTGCGAGGCCTGCGGCGGCGAGCTGCTCCACCGCTGCCCGGCGTGCCGGGCGCCGTTCAGCTCGACCTTCGCCGTCGAGTGCGAGGAGTGCGGCGCGAAGCTCCGGGAGCCGGAGCTGTTCGGCGTGCCGATCCGGAAGCCGGGCCGCTAGCGCATCCGCGCGGCCATCGTCCGCGCGAGCAGCGTGCGGTCGCCCATCGAGTGGTAGGCGCTCACGGCCATCAGCGTCGCGAGCGAGCGCCCGCGCCCGAACACGAGCACGTCGAGGTAGAGCGGCACGGGCGTCCCGTTCGCGTCGAGCGAGGCGACGACGCGGTAGGCCGCCGTCCGGTCGCCGACGCGCGGCGCGGCCACCTGGCGCGCCGACCGCACCCGCAGCGGGACCGCGCCGCCGGCGGCGAACGCATCGGCGAGCACCTTGCGGAGGCAGCGGACGACCCCGGGCTGGGTGCCCACGCGGAAGTCGCCCGCCGCGTCGGCACGGCTGCGGTAGACCTCGACGGCGGTGGTGACGGACACGCCGTCGGGGTGGGCGAACGCCGCCACGGCCCTGCCGGTGATCGTGAACCTCGAGAAATCCGGGTCGAAGCCGGGGCAGGAGAGGCGCTCGCCGTCGGCGGAGGGCACGGCCAGGCTCCTCCATCCGGTCGCCAGGTCGCCGCGCTTCAGCACCGCTCCCCTGGCGAGCCGCATGTCCGCCGGCGTGAGGCGCTGCTGCTCGAGCCGCGGGTCGCGCGCCGACGCGGTGCCGACCCCGACCACGAGCGCGGCGAGCGCGACCAGGGCGGCGAGGCGGCGCAGCGACATCCCAGCAAGCATCGGATCGGCCCCCGCGAGGAGCATCACCCGTTCGAGGGACGTACCTTGGTTTGTCGCAGCCTGCGCTCGCCGCCGGCGAGGCGCGCGGTCAGAGGCTCCAGGCGCCGTCCCGCTGGATCACGTGGCCGTCGAGCTCGAGCCTGCCGGCGCTGCGGAGGTCCTTCACGACGTCCCAGTGGATCGCGCTCTCGTTCACGCCGCCGAGGTCGGTGTAGCTCTGGCCGAGCGCGAGGTGAACGGTGCCGTCCATCTTCTCGTCGAACAACGTGTTGCGCATGTAGCGCGTGATCCCGGGGTTGCAGCCGATCCCGACCTCGCCGAGGCGGCGCGAGCCCTCGTCACGGTCGAGCACCTCGTGGAGGAACGCCTCGCCGCTCGCCGCGGCCGCGTCCACGACGACGCCGTCGCGGAAGCGCAGCCGGATCCCGCTCAGCTCGCGCCCCTCGAACACCGCCGGGAACTCGGAGAAGTGGATCTCGCCCTGGGCGGAGTCCTCGAGCGGAGGGAAGAAGACCTCGCCGTCCGGCATGTTGAAGCGGCCCTCGCTCGCCTGCACGCCGCGCCCGGCCAGGCTCAGCGTGACGTCGGTGCCGGGCGCCACGATCCGGAGCTCCTCGGCGCCGCGCAGCCGCTCCGCGATCCGTCGCATCCGCGCTCCCTCGACGCCCCAGTCGATCAGGCAGGCGCCGTAGAGCACGTCCTCGAACGCCGCCAGGCTGAGGCCGGCGTCCTGGGCGAGCGCCGGCGTCGGGTACTGGCACAGCACCCACGGAAGCTCGTGGGCGGTCACCCGGTCGAGCAACGGCCGCGAGGCCTCCTGTCGCCTCCGGAGGCGTGTCGAGGCGAGGTCGGAGTCGGCGCGCGTGTTCTCCGGTGCGTCGATCGCGAGGGCGGCGTCGACGTTCTCGGCCAGGTGACGGTCGACCGGGGCCAGCTCGCCGATCAGCTCCTCGGGAGCCGCCGCGAGCCAGTTCGTCTCGATCAGCGTGGAGCCGCCCCACGTGATCCTGGGGATCGCGTACCCGCCTCGGCGCGCGATCGCGCGGACGCACGCCTCGTAGAGCGGCCGTGCGAGCGGCGTGGTCGCGACGAGGACCTGCATCCGCGGCTGCACGTCGAGGCAGTACTCGACGAGCAGGCGCGCGTACGCCTCGACCCTCGGATCGGCCATCCGCTAGCGGCGCGCGTCGTGGATCGCGGAGAACCGGATCAGGGTGACGGTGTCGTCCTCGCTGACGTCGCGGTTGTAGAGCTGGCCGAGGAAGTGGGCCAGCTCCTCGGGCCGCCGGATCTCCGGGTTGTCGTGCTCGATCTCGCGCGGGGACAGGTCGCCGAGCCGCTTCACCTCGACCTTGTCGATGACCGCGTCGAAGACGCGCTCGCGCGGGCTGTAGCGGGTGCCGCACAGGACCATCACGACCATGCCCTTCTTGTACTTCCCGGCCTTGTCGCCGAGCCGGATCGTGGCGGACTTGCGACCGCTCCGGAGCTGGTCGGCGACGAGCGGCGAGTAGAAGTTCAGCGCGTACATCGAGGTGTCGTGGCCGTGCGGCGGCAAGCGCGGCCGATCATAGTCCGGATCCTGCGAGCGCAGCCCGCGCCCGCTCGGCCAGCTCGCGCTCGCCGCGGTAGGCGAGGAGTCGCGGCGCCTCGTCGAGCGGCAGCCAGCGCGCCTCCGCGACCTCGCGACGCATTCCCGGCTCGATTGCGCCGATGCGCCCGCGCCGGTAGCGCACGAGGTAGAAGACGACGACCTTGAAGATGCGCTCGCCGCCGCGCGCGTAGACGTACTTCACGTCGCCGAGCCGCCCCGCGGGCTCGCCGACGACCCCGGTCTCCTCCCGAACCTCGCGGAGCGCCGTTCCGAGCGCGTCCTCGCCGGCGTCGATCAGCCCCTTCGGCAGCGCCCACACGCCTTCGGGCTTGCCGCGGGGACGGATCGCGGCGAGCCACCACCGCCCCCGCATCCGACGGACGACGACCCCTCCCGCGGACAGCTCGCGCGCCATCCTCTACTTTGTAACACGCGCGGCCAGGTCCGGACGGTTCCGCTTGCGCGCTCCGCATGACAGCGGCTAAACTCCCCTGGCACTCGACGGTTACGAGTGCCAGGTAGTGTCACGAACCGCAACGATCAGGAGGCACAACCGCATGAATCTCCAGCCTCTTGGCGACCGCATCATCGTCGAGATCATCGACGAGGAGGAGACGACCGTCAGCGGGATCGTCCTTCCGGATACCGCCAAGGAGAAGCCGCAGCGCGGCCGCGTCCTGGCCGTGGGCCCCGGCCCCCGGGACGAGGACGGCGAGTACATCAAGATGGACCTGGAGGAGGGTGACGAGATCATCTTCTCCAAGTACGGCGGCACCGAGATCAAGCTCGGCACCGACGAGGTCCTGATCCTGCGGGAGTCGGACGTCCTCGCGAAGGTCGTCGGCGACCGGGCCGCAGTCTAGGAACAGGGAGGAACCAGAGAGAGATGGCTCACAAGGAGCTGAAGTTCAACGAGGACGCACGCAGGGCGCTCGAGCGCGGCGTGAACGTCCTCGCCGACGCGGTCAAGGTCACCCTTGGCCCGAAGGGGCGCTACGTCGTGCTCGACAAGAAGTTCGGCGCGCCCACGATCACGAACGACGGCGTCACGATCGCCCGCGAGATCGAGCTCGAGGACGTCTTCGAGAACCAGGGCGCGCAGCTCGTGCGCGAGGTCGCGACGGCCACGAACGACGTGGCGGGCGACGGCACGACGACGGCGACCGTGCTCGCGCAGGCGATCGTCCGCGAGGGGCTGAAGAACGTCGCCGCCGGCGCGAACCCGATGGGGCTCAAGCGCGGCATCGAGACGGCCGTCGAGAGCGTCGTCGAGGACCTGAAGTCGCAGTCGAAGGAGATCTCGGGCAAGGAGGACATCGCCCGGGTCGCCACGATCTCGGCGCGCGAGCGCGAGATCGGCGACGTGATCGCCGACGCGATCGACAAGGTCGGCAAGGACGGCGTCGTGAACGTCGAGGAGGGCCAGACGTTCGGCCTCGAGCTCGAGTTCACCGAGGGCATGCAGTTCGACAAGGGCTACCTGTCGCCGTACATGATCACCGATCCCGAGCGCATGGAGGCCGTGCTCGACGACCCGTACATCCTGGTCGCGAACCAGAAGATCGGGGCCGTCAAGGACCTCCTGCCCGTGCTCGAGCAGGTGATCCAGGCCGGCCGTCCGCTGCTGATCGTGGCGGAGGACGTCGAGGGCGAGTCGCTCGCGACGATCGTCGTCAACAAGCTGCGCGGCACGTTCACGGCCGTCGCGGTCAAGGCGCCGGGCTTCGGTGACCGCCGCAAGCGCATGCTCGAGGACATCGCGATCCTCTCGGGCGCCGAGGTGATCACCGAGGAGATGGGCCTGAAGCTCGAGAACACGAAGATCTCGCAGCTGGGGCGGGCCCGCAAGGTCGTCGTCGACAAGGACTCGACCACGATCATCGACGGTGCCGGCGACTCGGAGGCGATCAAGGGCCGGATCAAGCAGCTGAAGTCGGAGATCGAGAACACCGACTCGGACTTCGACCGCGAGAAGCTGCAGGAGCGGCTGGCGAAGCTGGCCGGCGGCGTCGCGGTGGTCAAGGTCGGCGCTGCCACCGAGACCGAGATGAAGGAGAAGAAGCACCGCGTCGAGGACGCGCTGCAGGCCACCCGGGCCGCCCTCGAGGAGGGCATCGTGCCGGGCGGCGGCGTCGCCCTGCTGAACGCGGCGGACGCCGTCAAGGCCTCGATCGAGAAGCTCGAGGGCGACGAGAAGACGGGGGCGCAGATCATCCTCCGGTCGCTCGAGGAGCCGCTCCGCCAGCTGGCGAGCAACGCCGGCATGGAGGGTTCGGTCGTGGTGCAGCAGGTGCGAGCGGCCAAGAAGGGCGAGGGTCTCAACGTCGACACCGGCGAGGTCACGAACCTCGTCGCCGACGGGATCATCGACCCGACGATGGTCACGCGCTCGGCGCTGCAGAACGCCGCCTCGATCGCGAAGAACATCCTCACCACCGAGGCGATCGTCGCGGAGGCGCCGGAGAAGCAGCAGGCCGGCGCCGGCGCGGGCATGCCCGACATGAGCGGGATGATGTAGCGGCCGCATCGCGATCTGGCCAGAAGGCACGGAGGAGGGCCGGCAGTCGCCGGCCCTCCTCTTCCGTGGCCGAGCGGTGCGGCCGTCGTGCGTCAGCCGACCACGAGCCCCCAGATGTTCTGGTCGAGGCCGCCGGCGTTCGGACAGGTGTCCGCGCCCCAGCTGCCGTCCGGGTTCTGCGTGCGGCACTGGAGCACGTCGAAGCCGTCCGTCCCGTCGCCGTTCGTGTAGCGCGGGTCCGTTCCCGGCACCGTGTTCCGCCCGTCCGTCCAGGCCATCAGGACCTTGGAGCCGACGGCGGAGATGTAGTTGTAGTCGCCGAAGAACGGCACGTCGCGGTTGCCGAACTGCTCCCAGTGGAGCTTGTACACCTGCGACGAGGCCGGCGTCGTCGTCCACGCCCCGCCGCTCGCGGCCGCGGTCGCGTAGAACGACTGGACACCGGGCCCGCTCGACGTCGAGCCCGGCGGGTTCGCCGGCAGCCACTGGTTCTCGAACGGCACGGTGATCCACGAGCCGTCGGGGCCCGTCCCCGTCGACGCGCGCGAGTCCTGCCACATGACGTGGAGGCGCCCGCCGTTCGCGTCGATGTCGGGATAGAACTGGTTCCCCCTCGGCTGCGGGTCGATCCGCGCGAGCGGCGTCCACGTGGCGCCGCCGTCCTGCGTCCTCGTGAACCAGACGGCGCCCTGGCTCGCGACGCCCTCCTGCACGGTGCCGTAGGTGGTGCCGCTCGGGCGCTCCGTGCCCGGCACCGTCGCCTCGACGACGACGTAGAGCTCGTCACCCTCGCCCGCGACCGGGTCGGCCGCGTTCCGCGGGCTCGAGTCGACACGGCCGAACACGTAGCCCGACTCGCACGCGAGCGGACCGTCGCCGCAGTCGCGCGCGTCGGCCTCGGGCTCGGCTCCCGACTCGCAGCCGCCCAGCGAGAGGTCACCCGCCCGGCAGGCCTCCTCGCGGGCGGCCGCCGCGGCCGCCGGCGACGCCGTCTCGTCCTCCATGTCCCAGTGGACGAACTCCTGCGCGATCCCCGGCTTCGTGAACGTCACCCCGCCGTCGGTCGACTTGGCCCAGGCGATCGCGTCGCCCTGGCGCTGCCCCTGGCCCGGCTTGAACGCGTACTGCCGCCAGGTGAGGAAGACCGTCCCGGTGCGCGTGACCGCGATGTCGCAGCCCTGCACGCCGTGGATCCCCTCGGACAGCTTCTGCCGCCGCCACGTCCGCCCGCCGTCGGTCGAGCGCGCGAACTCGATGAAGTTGTTCACGCCCGAGCCGGTGAAGCGGGCCCAGCAGACGTAGACGTTGCCCGCGTACGGGCTGGCCACGCCGTCGTCGGCCTCGAGCTCGACCTTGTCCTCGAAGTGCCCGAGGAAGATCGGCGACGGCGTCCCCTGCGAGACGATCGTCGTGTACTCGTAGTCGGGCGCCGCGAACGGCGGGCCCCAGTTGTAGCGCGCCACCCAGATCGACGCGTTCGCCGGTCGCGCGCGGTTGAAGGCGATCCCGCCGTAGTAGAGGTGGTTCGAGCGGTCCCAGTCCTGCACCGGGTCTCCGGCGCTCGTGACGAGGCCGTGGAGCGGCGAGGCGAGGCCGTCGGCCGACGTGTCGGTCGGATACCCGGGCAGCAGGCTGTTGACCCAGCTCGAGCCGCCGTCGGGCGAGTAGTAGAACCCCGCCCACGCGTCCGTCGTCGTCGGCACGGTGCAGTAGTCGTTCGCGCCGGACGTGAGCTTCTGCGTGTTCAGCGGGTCGACCGCCGCGGTCGGCTCGTTCTGCTGCCGCTCGCCCGCGTCGGTCGTCCCGGGCGCGTCGCTGTTGCAGCTCGCGATCGTCACGTCGGAGCCGCCGTCGCTCCGGACATACGGACGGTCTGTGATGCTCGTGTCGGCGGTGGCAGCCGACGCGAAGGCCAACGCGGCCAGCCAGAACGGCACGGCCGCGAGCACGAATCTCCGCATGGTTTCCCCCCATCCTCGGTTCCGTCGGAGATCCCGCAATGGTGGCAGACAACGAGAAACGGCGCCTCGGGGAGGCGCCGTCTCGAGGGGATGGGGGAGGTGGGTCAGCCCATGTATCGACGGCTCCGCGGCCGGCTCGCTCCCTCCTTCGAGTGAACGCGCGAGAGCCGGCGCGCCGAGCTGGCTACGCGCTAGAAGCCGTAGCGCTCCTCTTTCCACGGGTCGGCGTCGTTGTGGTAGCCGTAGCGCTCCCAGAAGCCCGGCTGGTCGGCCGCGCGGAGCTCGATGCCGCGCAGCCACTTGGCGCTCTTCCAGAAGTACCTGCCGGGGATCACGAGCCGGAGTGGCCATCCGTGCTCGCCGGTGAGCGGCTCGCCGTCGGCCTCCGTCGCCAGCAGCGCGTGCTCGTCCTCGAGGGACGACAACGGGACGTTCGAGGTGAAGCCCTGCTCGGCGTGCGCGATCGCGAACCGCGCGGTCGGCTTCGGCTTCACGAGCGGCGCCAGGTCGCGCCAGTGCACGCCTCGGAAGGTCATGTCGAACTTCGACCAGCGGGTAACGCAGTGGATGTCCTGGACGTGCTCGGTCCTCGGCAGCGCGTCGAACTGCTCCCAGGTCAGCGTGAGGGGCTCCTCGACCTCGCCCCAGATCCGGAAGTCCCACGTCGCGAGGTCCGTGTCCGGGACGGATCCGGCGTGGAGCACCGGCCACTTGTCCGTCAGGTACTGCCCCGGCGGGAGGCGCGCCGGGTCGTAGCCGGCGTCGCGAACCTTGCTCTCGGCCTTCGAGCGGAAGAGCGGCATCGGGTGCCTAGACTAACCGGCATGGCCAGCGTTCCAGCCCCTGCGCCAGCTCCAGCCGTCGCGCGTCGGCCGCGGGCGTTCGTCCGCGTCGCCGGCCCGCACGCCGAGGACTACCTCCAGCGCATGCTCTCGAACGACGTCGCCGCTCTCGGCCCGGGCCAGGCCTGTGACGCGCTGCTGCTGACGGCGAAGGCGCGCCTGATCGCGCCGCTCAGGGTGCTGCGGCGCGGACCGGACGACTTCCTGCTGCTGACGGAGCCGGAGCTCGGCGAGACGGTCCGGCGTGAGCTCACGCGCATGCGGTTCGCGGCGCGCTGCGAGATCGAGCCCGAGCAGCACGACTCGTTCGTCCTCGTCGGCGACGGCACGCGCGGGATGCCGCTCCGCGAGCTGGGCGTGCCCGCGTCCGAGGTGCTGGACGAGCCAGAGCCGGAGGGCGCGTCCGTGCTCGAGGAGGACGAGCTCGAGCGCCTGCGGATCCTGGCGCGCACGCCGCGCTGGGGGCGCGAGCTGGACGACCGGGTGCTCCCGGCCGAGGCGGGGCTGACCGAGACGCACGTCGACTTCGCGAAGGGCTGCTACCCGGGTCAGGAGCCGATCGCGCGCCTCCACTACCGCGGTCACGCCAATCGCGGCCTGCGCGTGCTCGAGCTTGACGGCCCGGAGCCGCCGGGCTACGACGCTGAGCTCCGGCTCGCCGGCAAGGCCGTCGGGCGGGTGACGAGCGCGGTTCGGGACGGCGATCGCGTCCTCGCCCTCGGCTACGTCCGGACCGAGGTTCCGTCCGACGCGGTGCTCGAGTGCGGCGGCGTTCCGGCGCGCCAGCGCTGAACGATCCGGGGGCCGGAAGTGCGGCGTGCGAGGTGCGCCCGAGAGGATTCGAACCTCTGACCTCAGCCTCCGCAGGGCTGCGCTCTATCCCCTGAGCTACGGGCGCGCGGGGCAGCCAGTGTAGCCGCGCCGACGCGCCGGCGATGATTCACGGCCGGAGGCGCCGGGAACCCCGTGGCCCGTGGCGCGACTCGTGCTCGCGTGCACGGTGACGGCACTCGTCCTCGCGGGCTGCGGCGGCCAGTCCGCGACGAAGCAGGCCGAGCAGGTCGGCGCTCTGGCGGCCGAGGGCGCGATCCTCGCCCACGACGCCGCGGAGGGAGACACCACCACCGTCTTCACCCGCGTCCACGCGCGCGACCTCGCCGGCTCGGCCGAGGCGCTCGCAGCCTCCGGGCAGACCGTGCCGCTCCGCCGCCTCGCGCAGGCGGTGGCGGCCGACCTGCGCTCGCTCGCCGGCAACCCCGGCGACGAGGGAGTCGCCGGCCGGGTCGAGCGCCGCCTGAAGCGGCTCCACGAGCGCGCCGGAGCCCTGGCGTGAAGGCGCTGCTCTCGATCGCGCTGGGCATTCTCGCGGCCATCGGCGGGTTCGTCGACATCGGCGACATCGTCTTCAACGTCGCCGCCGGGGCGACCTTCGGCTACCAGCTGCTCTGGGCGGTGGTCGTCGGCGTCGGCGGGATCATCACCTACGCAGAGATGTGCGGCCGGGTCGCGGCCGTCTCCGAGCGGGCGGTGTTCGACGTGATCCGCGAGCGCCTGGGCTTCGGCGTCGGGCTCGTTGCGCTGGTCGGCGCCGAGCTGGTCAGCCTGCTGACGCTCGCGGCGGAGGTCGGGGGGATCGCCCTCACGCTGCAGCTGCTCTCGGGCCTGCCGTACCGGCTGCTGCTCGTCCTGGCGGTCGCGGGCGTCGCCGTCGTCGCCTGGGCGTGGCCGTTCGCGTGGGTCGAGCGCGTGTTCGGCTACCTCGGGCTCGCGCTCCTCGTGTTCGTCGTCGCGGCGGTGAAGCTCGAGCCCGACTGGGGAGCCGTCGCCCGCGGGTTCGTCCCGAGCGCCGCGAGCGGCGACCTCGTCGTCTACGGCTACTACGTCGTCGGCCTCGTCGGAGCGGCGATGGTGCCGTACGAGGTCTACTTCTACTCGTCGGGCGCCGTCGAGGAGCGCTGGCGGGCCGCCGACCTCGGCACCAACCGCATGAACGTGTTCGTCGGCTACTCGCTCGGCGGGCTCCTGTCCTTCGCCCTGATGATCGCCGCGGGGGCGCTCTTCCTGCCGCGGGGCGTGATCCCGGAGACGCTCGGGTCGGTCGCGCTCGTCGCGCAGTCGCCGGTGGGCGTGGTCGGCCTCCTGCTCGCGCTCGTCGGGATCCTCTTCGCCGTCGGCGGCGCCGCCCTCGACACGCTCTTCTCCGGCGCGTACAGCGTGTCGCAGTTCTTCGGCTGGGAATGGGGCCGCTACCGGACGAACGAGGGCGCGCCGCGGTTCACGATCGCCTGGGCGGTGATGCTCGTCCTCGGCTTCCTCGTCGGCGTCACCGGCGTCGACCCGATCATGGTCACGGAGGTGTCGGTGATCTTCTCGGTCGTGGCGCTGCCGCTCACCTACCTCCCGATCCTGCTCGTCGCGAACGACCGTGCCTACATGGGGCGGCACGTCAACGGCCGAGTCGCGAACGCCTTCGGGATCGGCTACCTCGTCGTGATCTCGGCCGTCGCGGTCGCGGCGGTGCCGCTGATGGTCGCGAGCAACCTGGGACAGGGATGAGCCGGCCGCTCGACCTGGCCGAGGGCGTCCTCGACCACCAGCTGCTCGACGCCGACGGGCGGCGCTGCGGCAAGGTCGCCGACCTCCGGCTGGACGGCCTCGACGGCCGGAGCCCGGAGGTCTCGGAGCTGCTGATCGGCGCCGCCGCGCTGCGGCCGCGCGGCCGCCTCGGACGGCTCGCGGCCCACCTCGCGCGCCGCCGCGTCGTGCACGTCCCGTGGACCGAGGTCGCGCGGGTCGACTCGGCGGTGCGGCTGCGCTCACGCGCAGCCGACCTGCGTCTGGGCCGCGGCGACGAGCGCGCGGCCCGCTGGGTGCGCCGTCTTCCCGGGAGCGGCCTGTGACGCTCGGCGAGCTCCTCGGCACGCGCGTCAGAGACGAGGACGGGCGGCGGCTGGGGCACGTCCACGACGTGCGAGCGGAGCTGCGGGACGACCGGGCGGTCGTGACCGGTCTCGTGGTCGGAAGGCACGGAGCGCTCGAGCGGCTCGGGCTCGGCGCGCCGCGGGCGTGGCCCCGCCCCCGCTCCCGCGATGTCGTCCCCTGGCGCGACGTCGTGCGGGTGACGCGCGCCGGGGTCGTCGTGCGCCGTCCGCCCGCGTAGGAGGACCGGCCCGGCGCGCGAACCAGTGCCCGTGGCCGACGCGCCGCAGTTCCTGACCCTGAAGCGGAACCGCGACCTCCACGGGCTCGAGCAGCGCCCGTGGACGCGGCGCGTGCTGCTCGCCCTGCTCGGCGCGGTCGTGGCGGCCGGCGCTCTCAACCTCTTCGGGCAGCGTCCCACCACCGACGTCGCCGACGCCGCCGCGGCGCGGTTCGAGGTCTACTCGCCGCCCCGGGTTCGAGCCGGCCTCTACTTCATGTCGCGCTTCACGATCGACGCGAAGGTGGACCTGCGGGAGGCGACGCTCGTGCTCGAGCCCGGCTGGCTCGAGGGGATCACGCTGAACACGGTCGAGCCGGCACCGGTGGGCGAGGCGAGCCGCGACGGAGACGTAGCCCTCGAGCTCGGCCACATTCCCGCGGACGGGCGCTACGTCCTCTTCCTCCACTTCCAGGTCAACCCGACCGAGGTCGGCCGCCGGTCGCAGGACGCCCTGCTCTACGACGGCGAGCGGCTCGTGGCGCGTGTCGACCGGACGATCACGATCTGGCCTTAGGGGCGCCGCTCATGGACCTCGTCTTCCGCGCGATCTTCGGCTTCCTCTTCGTCTTCTTCCTCGCGCGCGTGCTGGGCCGCCGGGAGCTGTCGTCGATGGAGCCGTTCGACCTGATCCTGCTGGTGATGATCGGCGACCTCGTCCAGCAGGGGATCACGCAGAACGACTTCTCGGTGACGGGGATGGTGCTCGTCGGCGGCGCCGTCGGGCTGATGACCGTGCTCGTCGCCTACGCCGACTTCCGGCTGCCGTGGATCCGGCCCGCGATCGCGGGCGAGCCGATCATCATCGTCCAGGACGGCAACCCGATCGAGCGGAACCTCGCGCGGAACCGGATGACCGTGCAGGAGGTCGCGGGCGAGGCGCGGCAGCAGCAGCTCGCCTCCCTCGACGCCGTCGCGTGGGCCATCCTCGAGCCCAACGGCCGGATCAGCTTCATCCCGAAGTGACGCTGTACCTGACCGAGGAGGACGTGGCCGGCCTGCTGGGGCCGGAGGACGCGCTGGCGGCGGTCGAAGGCTGCTTCGAGCGGATGGCGCGCGGCGCGGTCGAGAACGAGCCGCGGCGGCGGTTCGCGCTCGACGACGGCACCTTTGCGGTGATGTCGGCGGTCGACCGCGAGCTCGGCTTCGCCGGGCTCAAGGCGTACGCGTGGCTGCCGGGCGCGACGCCGTTCGTCGTCTGCCTGTTCGACCTCGGCGGAGCGGAGCTCGCGGCGGTGATCGAGGCCGACAAGCTCGGGCAGCTGCGGACGGGCGCCGCGAGCGGGGTGGCGGCGAGGCACCTCGCGCGGCCCGGGGCGGCGAGCCTGGGCGTGATCGGCTGCGGCTGGCAGGCCGAGTCGCAGGTCGCCTGCATCCGCGCCGCCGTCCCGTCGATCGAGCGCGTCGTCGCGTCCTGCCGCACCCCGGAGCGGCTCGCCGCGTTCTGCGAGCGGGTCGGCGCCGAGGCTGCCGAGATGCCGGCCGAGGCCGCCGCCCAGGACGTGATCGTCACCGTCACGACCTCCAAGGATCCCGTGCTCCGCGGCGAGTGGCTGCGCGAGGGGGCGCTCGTCTGCGCCGTCGGGGCGAACGACCCGGCGGCGCGGGAGCTCGACAACGTCGTGCTTCAGCGGGCCGCCTTCGTCTGCTGCGACTCGCTCGCCCAGGCCAAGCTCGAGTCTGGTGACCTGATCGAGCCCGTGGCGCAGGGCGTGCTCGACTGGCTGGAGGTGCACGAGCTGCAGGAGGTCGTCGCCGGCTCGGTGCAGGGGCGGGCGTCGGACGCGGACGTGATCCTGTTCAAGTCGAACGGGATCGCCGCGTGGGACGTGGCGATCGGTGCCGCCGCCCTCGACCGCGCCCGTGAGCGCGGCGCCGGCCTGCGCGCGGGCGGCTAGGCGCTCTCGAGCGTCGCCTTCGCCGACTCGATCGTGTCGTCGCCGATCGCGCGGATCACCTCGGGACGGTCGAGCAGGCGCTCCCGCTGCTGCGGTGTCGTGCGGTTCAGCAGGTAGCGGTCCTGCAGGATCTCGTCGAGTGACCGGCCACGGTCGTGCTCCCGGATCACGTACGCCGCGAGGCGCTCCTCCTGGCTCGAGCGCTGGAACAGGAAGGTGAACGGGCTGCGGAGGAGTTCGGCGAAACGGCCCACTGGGGCGATTGTATCCTTGCCTCCCGTGAAGAAGGCCGACACCTCGGGCCGGTTCGCCGAACGCGTCCTGCGCGGCGTCGACGACGCCGGGGTGGAGGAGCACGTCGTGCTCTGGATCGAGCGGAAGCCCGGCGCGGTGTGGGCCGTCGGCCGCGCCGTCAATCCGCAGCATCGCGCGAGCCCCGAGCCGCGGCCCGACGACTACCTGTTCGAGGGCTTCGAGCTCGAGGACTGCCTGGAGGCGGCGAACGCGGCGCTCGAGGACGACGTCCGCGTCCTGGAGGACGACGGCGTCGACGAGAAGGTGAAGCCCTTCCGGCGGGACGAGCTCTTGAAGCCCCTCGAGGCCTGGTTCTTCGGCCACCGCTGACGGCTCGGGCGGCGAGCGGGCTCCCGCCGGGCAGGGCCCCCGGCTCCGCCCGGGCGCCTCCCCACGCTGAGCGCCCTCCGCTCAGGGGGCCGTGCGTCCGCACCGTCCCCCTTCGCTGCGGGACGCTCAGCGTCGAGCCGAGCGGGCAGCGAACCGCTGACGCCCATGCCGCGGGGGCTCACGCCGCGCGAGCTCGCATCCGCCTGGCCTAGCCGGCGCCCGCGCCCGGCCACTCGAGGTTGCGGTCCGGGATCGGGTCGCCGTGCGGGTCGTGCGTCGGGTATCCGAGCGCCTCGTCGATCCGCGCCTCGAGCTCCTCCGAGAGACGGTGCTCCAGCCGGTCGGCCTCCGCGTGGACGTCGTCGACGTGGACGCCGAGCGTCTCTGCGAGGTAGAGCTCGAGCAGCCGGTGGTGGCGGATCACCTCGACCGCCACGCGCTCTCCGGACCGCGTCAGCCGGACGCCCTTGTACGGCCGGTGGTCGAGCAGCCCGAGTGCGGCCAGCTTCTTCAGCATCGAGCTCGCCGACGGCGCCGACACGCCGAGCCTCCGCGCGAGCGCGGTCACCGTGACGCGGTCGCCGCCGGCGCCGAGCTTGTAGATCTCCTTCAGGTAGTCCTGGATCGCGTCGCTGAGGGCCGCCTTCGCCACCCGGTCAGCATAGAAGCGGTCGCCCGCCGCGGCGGGTTCCCGGGGCGGGTGGCGGAGGGCCGCTGGTAGCGTCCGCGCGCATGCGGATCCGGCTGGGACACAGTCCCGATCCCGACGACGCGTTCATGTTCTGGGCCCTCGCGAAGGGTCGCGTGGACACCCGCGGGTTCGAGATCGAGCAGGTCACCGAGGACATCCAGACGCTCAACGACTGGGCGCTCGAGGGCCGGCTCGAGGTGACGGCGCTGTCGCTGCACGCGTACCCGTTCGTCCAGCGACGGTACGCGCTCCTGCCCCACGGCGCCTCGATGGGTGACGGCTACGGGCCGATCGTGGTCGCCAGGCGCCCGATGTCGCTCGACGAGCTGCGCGGGACGGAGATCGTCATCCCGGGGACGAAGACGACGGCGTTCCTCGTGCTGCGCATGGCGCTCGGAGCGTTCCCCTACCGGGAGCTGCCGTTCGACAGGATCGCCGACGAGGTGGCCGACGGGCGAGCAGACGCCGGGCTGCTGATCCACGAGGGTCAGCTCACGTACGGCTCGCTCGGGCTCGCGAAGTGCCTCGACCTCGGCGAATGGTGGCTGCTCGAGACGGGCCTGCCGCTGCCGCTGGGCGTGAACGTCGCCCGCCGCGACGTCGACCGGCTGCCGGAGCTCTCGGACGTGCTGCGCGAGTCGATCGAGGAGGGGCTCGCCAACCGCCCGGACGCGATGCGCTACGCGCTCGGCTTCGGGCGCGGCCTCGACGACGAGCTCGCCGACCGGTTCGTGGCGATGTACGTGAACGAGCTCACGTGCGACTACGGCGACGAGGGACGGCAGGCGGTGGAAGAGCTGCTCCGCCGGGGCGAGGAGCTCGGCGCCTTCCCCGAGCCGGTTCGCGTCGACTTCGTCCGTTGAGCCGGACGGAGCGGTAGTGGCGCCCGCGGTCGTCCTCGCCGCCGTCCGCACGCCCGTGGGGCGCTACGGCGGCGCGCTGTCGGGCGTCCGGCCCGACGACCTCGCGGCGATCGCGGTCGCTGCCGCGGTCGAGCGCGCGGGTGTCGACCCCGCCGAGATCGAGGACGTCTACCTCGGCTGCGCGAACCAGGCCGGTGAGGACAACCGCAACGTCGCTCGCATGGCGGCGCTGCTCGCGGGGCTGCCCGAGTCGGTCGCCGGCGTGACCGTGAACCGGCTGTGCGCCTCGGGGCTCTCGGCCGTCGCCGGCGCCGCGCACGCGATCGCCGCCGGAGACGGCGACCTCTTCGTCGCCGGCGGCGTCGAGTCGATGAGCCGCGCGCCGCTCGTGATGGCCAAGCCCGACAAGCCGTTCGCGCGCGGCGACCGGACGGTGTACGACACGACGCTCGGCTGGCGGTTCCCGAACCCCCGCCTCGAGGCGATGTTCCCACTGGAGTCGATGGGCGAGACGGGCGAGAACGTGGCGGAGCGGTGGGAGGTCTCGCGCGAGGACCAGGACGCGTTCGCGCTGCGCTCGCAGCAGCGCTGGGCCGCGGCGGCCGAGGCGGGGCGCTTCGACGACGAGCTCGTCCCGGTCGGCGACGTCGTGCGCGACGAGCACCCCCGGCCGGACACGAGCGCCGAGCGGCTCGGCGCCCTGAAGCCGGTGTTCCGCGCCGGCGGCACCGTCACGGCCGGCAACTCGTCGGGAGTCAACGACGGGGCCGCCGCGCTCGTGCTCGCGGGCGAGGAGAAGGCGGCGGCGCTCGGCGTCGCGCCCCTCGGGCGGTTCGTGGCGTCCGCCGTCGCCGGCGTCGACCCGCGCGTGATGGGGATCGGGCCGATCCCGGCGGTGCGCAAGCTGCTCGACCGCACGGGCCTCGCCGCCGGCGACCTCGATCTCGTCGAGCTGAACGAGGCGTTCGCCTCCCAGAGCCTCGCCGTCGTCCGGGAGCTCGGCCTCGACGAGGAGCGCGTCAACGTGAACGGCGGCGCGATCGCGATCGGCCACCCGCTCGGGATGAGCGGCGCCCGACTCGCGGTGTCGCTGCTCCACGAGCTGCGCCGCCGCGGCGGCCGCTACGGCCTCGCGACGATGTGCGTCGGCGTCGGCCAGGGAATGGCCGCGCTGTTCGAGCGGTCGAACGGCTAGTTCGACGGCGGGCGCAGGAAGACGAATCCCTCCCCGCGCTGCGGGATGAACGGCGTGTCCAGCTCCTGGACCAGCATCTCGAGCTCGTGCAGGAGGTCGTCGCAGCGCTTGCCCGTGTCGCCGTCGCACTCGACGTCGAATCCGAGCCGCGCCGTCTCCTGGACGGCCGTCGCCCGGTAGCCGCGCTCCTCGAGCACCTTGCGGAGCAGGTCGCGCTCCCGGTATCTCGCCACGTCGACGCCGACGGTCTCGGACATGCTGCCTCCCTGGTTCGGATCCGATGTTGCGCGTTCCCGGCGATTCTTGCACGCAAACCGGTTGCCGTGGATCCGAAATTTGCCGCATGTCGCCCGGCCGCATCCTTCCGACGTGCGGACGGCCGCCGGCGGTATCGTCCGCGCGGTGAGCGTCGCGACCGAGCGCGAGTACGGCCCCTTCATCGGCGGGGAGTCGGTCGACGCCGCGTCCGGCGACGTGCGCGAGCTCGCCGAGCCGGCCACCGGTGAGCCGCTCGCCCGGGCGGCGATGGCCGGGGAGGCCGACGTCGACCGCGCCGTCGAGGCGGCGCGCGGCGCGCTCGCCGGCCCGTGGGGCAAGACGGGGCCGACGGAGCGCTCGCGGCTCCTCCACGCGCTCGCCGACGCGATGGTCGCGAACCGCAAGGAGCTGGCCGAGCTCGAGTCCCGGAACGTCGGCAAGGCGATCGCCTCGACGAAGGCCGAGCTCAACCAGGGCGTGGAGTGCTTCCGCTTCTACGCCTCGGCGATCGCGTCGATCGCCGGCCGGTCCACCCCGCTCGGCGGCTCGCTCCTCTTCTACTCCCTGAAGGAGCCCGTCGGCGTCGCGGGCCAGATCGTGCCGTGGAACTACCCGCTGTCGATGGCGACGTGGAAGCTCGCACCGGCGCTCGCGGCCGGCTGCGCCGTCGTGCTGAAGCCGGACCCGCAGACGCCGCTCACGGCGCTCCGGCTCGCCGAGCTCGCCGCCGAGGTCGGGTTCCCGCCCGGCGCGGTCAACGTCGTTCCGGGCGACGGGCCGACGACCGGCGCCTACCTCGTCCGCCACCCCGGCGTCGACAAGGTCGCCTTCACGGGCTCGACGAAGACCGGCGGCGAGATCATGCGGCTCTGCTCGGAGCCCGTGAAGCGCCTCACGCTCGAGCTGGGCGGCAAGAGCCCCAACCTCGTCTTCGCCGACGCGAACCTCGACGACGCGATTCCGAGCTCGGTGTGGTCGATCTACTACTCGGCCGGCCAGAGCTGCGAGGCCCGCTCGCGCGTGCTCGTCGAGCGTCCGGTCTACGACGAGTTCGTGGCGCGGTTCGCCGAGCTCTCCCGGAGCCTGCGCGTGGGCGACCCGCTCGACCCGGAGACGCAGCTCGGCTCGCTCATCTCCGGCGCGCACCGGGAGCGCGTGCACGGCTTCGTGGACCGGGCCGCGGCAGAGGGTGCCGAGGTGGTCGCCGGCGGCTCCGTCCCCGAGGGGCCCGGCGCCTTCTACCCGCCGACGGTCCTGGCCGGGGTCCGCAACGAGATGGAGTGCGCGCAGGAGGAGATCTTCGGCCCGGTCGTCGTCGTCACCCCGTTCGAGGACGAGAGGGACGCGATCCGGATCGCGAACGACGTCCGCTACGGCCTGATGGCGACGATCTGGACGGGCGACCCCGCGCGCGGCCATCGCCTCGCGGCTCGGATCAAGTCCGGCACCGTCGGGATCAACATGCCGTACTCGGCGTTCCCCGGGATCCCGTTCGGCGGCTACAAGCAGTCCGGCTTCGGCCGCGAGCTCGGGATCGAGACCCTCGAGCTCTACCTCGAGACGAAGTCGGTGCTCGTCTCGACGGGGTCGCGGTCGTACAACCCGTTCGGCCTGTAGCCGCGGGCGGCCGCTACCGCTGGGCGGTGCTGGCCGCCGGGACGGGCGCGGCGGCGACGATGTCGGCGGCGCTGATCGGGACGCCCGTGATCGCGCCCGCGATCCGCGCCGAGTTCGACGTCTCGCTGTCGCAGCTGGGCGTCGTCCTCTCCGGGATGTGGATCGGGCCGCTGCTCACGCTGCTCGCGTGGGGACTCCTCGCCGACAGAATCGGCGAGCGGATCGTGCTCGCGACCGGGATCGGGCTCTGCGGCGTGTTCCTCGCCGCGGCGGCGTTCGCGCCGGGCTGGATCTCGCTCACGGTCCTGCTGGCGCTCGCGGGCGCGGCCGGGACGAGCACCAACTCGGCGAGCGGGCGCGCGGTGATGGCCTGGTTCGACCCGGGCGAGCGCGGGCTCGCGCTGGGCGTCCGCCAGGCCGCGATCCCGCTCGGGGGGGCCGTGTCGGCGCTCGTGCTCCCGTCGGTGGTCGCGGCCGGCGGGGTCGAGGCCGCGTTCCTCTTCCTCGCCGGCCTCTGCGCCGCCGGCGCGCTCGCGTCCGTGCTCGTCGTCCGCGACCGGCCGGGCGCGCCGTCCGACGTGGAGGAGGCGCCGACGGTGCTGCGGGACGCGCGGCTGTGGCGGGTCGCGCTCTCGGGCGGCTTCTACCTCGTGGCCCAGGTCGCCGTCACCGGATTCGTCGTCCTGTTCCTGCACGACGAGCGCGGCCTCTCGAACGGCCAGGCGGCGGCCGTGCTCGCGGCGGTGCAGGTGCTGGCGGTGGCCGCCCGGATCGGCGCCGGGCGCTGGTCGGACGTCGTCCGCTCGCGCGTCCGCCCGCTTCGCGTCGTCGGGCTGGCGAGCGCGGTGGCGCTCGCGGCGACCGCCGCGCTGCTCGACGCGTCGCTGTGGATCGTCCTGCCGGCCTTCGTCGTCGCCGGGACGCTGTCGATGGCCTGGAACGGCCTGGCGTTCACGGCCGCGGCCGAGCTCGCCGGGGCACGTCGCAGCGGTGCCGCGATCGGCTTCCAGCAGACGGTCCTCTCCGGCGTCGGGGCGGTCGTGCCGGCGGCGTTCGCCCTGGCCGTCACGGCCACGTCCTGGCAGCTCGCGTTCGCCGGCGCCGCCCTCTTCCCGCTCGTCGGCTGGCTCGGGCTGCGGCCGCTCGCAGGGCGATAGGCTCGCGCCCGTGCCGGCGGGCCTCCGCACCGGAGAGGCGATCGCGCTCGCCGCGGTCGCGCTCGTGACCGCGGTCGCCGCCGTGCTCGAGCTCGCCGCGGCGCCCGAGCTCGCGATCTTCGCCGCGTCGGCGCTCGGCCTCGCGGGCCTCGCCTGGGTCGTCTCGTTCGCGACGGAGGTGATCGGCGCGCGGCTCGGACCGGCAGCGACCGGCGTCCTCCAGTCGACGCTCGGGAACCTGCCGGAGCTCTTCATCGTCGTGTTCGCGCTGCGGGCGGGCGAGGTCGTGGTGGCGCAGTTCTCGATCCTGGGCTCGCTGTTCGCGAACGCGCTGCTCGTGCTCGGGCTCGTGATCGTCGCCGGCGCGTGGCAGGCCCGCGACGGCGTGATGCGCTTCCAGGCGCGGCTGCCGAACGACACCGCGACGCTGCTGTTCCTGGCGGCGTTCGTGATCGTGCTGCTCGGCGCGTCCGACTCGATCGGCGACCGCGCGAGCCAGCATCAGGTGACGATCTCCGTGATCGGCGCGCTCGTGCTGCTCTCGATCTACGCCGTGTTCCTGCTCTCGTACCTGCGCGCCGGCGCCGCGGAGGAGCCGACGATCCCTCACACCCGGGTCGCGATGTCGCTCGGGATCGCGCTGCTCGCCGTCGCGGGCGTCGGCGCGGCGTTCGTCTCGGAGTGGTTCGTCGGATCGCTCGACGGCGCGATCGAGGAGCTCGGCATCTCGCGCGCCTTCGCCGGGCTCGTGATCGCCGCGATCGCGGGGAACGCGGTCGAGAACGTCGTCGGGATCGTCCTCGCCTGGAAGCGGCACAGCGACCTCGCGATCTCGGTCGTGAAGAACTCCGTCGCGCAGATCGCCGTCTTCCTGTACCCGGCGCTCGTCCTCGCGTCGCTCTTCTTCGACGACCGGCTCACGTTCGTCGTCGGCCCCGTGTACATGGCGGCGCTCGCGTTGACGGCGATCGCGATGTGGCAGATCACGGGCGACGGGAAGGCGGTCGCGTTCGAGGGCTGGGCGCTCGTGGCGACCTACGTCGTGCTGGCGACGCTGACCTGGTTCGAGTGAGCCGGCTGCTGGAGCGTCTCGAGCGGCTGTACGCGCTCGGCGACCGCGTCGGCTACACGCCGGCGGAGGATCAGGCCCACGCGCTCGTGCGGCGGTGGATGGAGGAGGCGGGGCTGACGGTCGAGGTCGACGACGCCGGGAACCTCGTCGGTCGCGTCCCCGGGGAGGGGCGCGAGGTCTGGACGGGCTCCCACCTCGACACGGTTCCGGCCGGCGGGCGGTTCGACGGCGCGCTCGGTGTCGTCGCGGGGCTGGAGGCGGTCGAGCGGCTCGGCGTGCCGGGGCTCGCGGCGGTCGCGTTCCGCGACGAGGAGCGCGGCTGCGCGGGGAGCCGCGCGCGGGTCGCGTCGGGCCCGCTGCCGGACGCGTACCTCGAGCTCCACATCGAGCAGGGCCCGCGCCTCGAGCGCGCCGGCGTGCCGCTCGCGGTGGTCACCGGCATCGTCGGCTACTCGCGGCAGACGGTCACGGTCCGCGGTCGAGCAGGCCACGCGGGCACGACGCCCATGGACGACCGCGACGACGCGCTCTGCGCGGCGGCGGAGCGCATCCTCGCGATCCGGGACGCGGCCGGGGCGATCCCGGAGGCCGTCGCCACGGTCGGCACGCTGAGCGTCGAGCCCGGCGGCGTCAACGTCATCCCCGGCGCGGTGTCCTTCACCGTGGACGCCCGGGCGCCCGACCGGGCCCGTCTCGACGAGCTGCTCGGCGCGATCGGCCTCGAGACCGGCGTCGGCGTCGAGCCGGTGGCGATGGACGCCGGCGTCGTCGCCGCCACGCGGGCGGCGATCGAGTCGTGCGGGGCCCCGGTGCTCGAGCTCCCCTCGGGCGCCGGCCACGACGCGGGGATCCTGGCGGCGGCGGGCGTTCCCGCCGGAATGCTGTTCGTCCGCAGCCTCAACGGCGGGATCAGCCACTCCCCGGACGAGTGGAGCGACCCGGAGGACTGCGAGCTCGCCGTCGACGTCCTCGCCGACGCGTTGCGCCGCCTCGCCTCCTGACGCGAACCCTGACGGAGCCCCCGCCGACACGGCGCGAGACGGACAAAGTGACAGACTGTCACGTGGCTGCATCGCAGCGCGCGGGGCGGTGCTAGCGTCGCCGGCATGGGTGGCGCGCGACGCGTCTCGGCCTTCGTCGTCGCAGCGTGCGCACTCGCGGGGGCGGCAGCCGCTGCGCCCGCCGAGGCGCCGCCGCCGGAGGCCGTGCGAGGCTGCGGCTCGCGTGGCGACGGGAACCGGCCGCAGCGGCTGCCGTCGCCGCCGGGCGTCCGCATCGGCCCGCTCGTGATCTGGCCGTCGGTGCGTCTGCGCGTGGAGGCGACGGGCGACACGCCGTGGCGCTTCTACGTCAAGGCGCCGATCGTGCTGCCTGCACGGGCGAGGGTCGTGCTCGCCGTGCCACCCGAGGCTACGGGGCTCGTCGAGCTCCAGACGGGCCGGCCGCCGAGCACCTGGGCCCGGTCGGTGCGCTTCGAGGCGTGTGCGGAGGGCGTCCGGGCCTTCCCGGGTGCCTACCGCGGGACGGTCGGGAAGTACACCGGGTTCCCGTTCGGCTTCAGGGTCGCGCGGCGGTCGTGCATCCCGCTCGAGGTGTGGGTCGACGGACGGGAGGCGCCGTTCAGGCGGCTCGTGCCGTTCGGCCGCCGCTCCTGCCGGTAGCGGCCCGAGCCCGGCGCGAACGGGACAAAGCAACAGTCTGTTGCTTGTCTCCCCTCGCGCCGGGCTCGATGCGATCGCCCGCTAGCCCGACGGCACCTCCACCATCGCGCTCCCGCCGCCGCGGCGGACCGGCTCCCCCGCCGCGAGCACGCCCCCGGCGGGGAGGAACTCGATCCCGGTCGCGGCGCCGATCTCGGGGTTGTTGACGAACACGTGGCCGCGCGCCTGGAGCGCGGCCGCCTCCGGCGAGGCTCGGAACGCCGGCTCGGCCTGCGTCGTCGTCGTGTTCCGCTGCGTCGCGCGCGGGTCGGCGATCGCCTGGGGCAGCGTCATGCCGCCGTCGAGCCGGTCGACGAGCAGCTGGAGGACGGTGGTGATGATCGTCGAGCCGCCCGGCGAGCCGAGCGTCAGCAGCGGGCGCCCGCCCTGCTGGACGATCGTCGGTGCCATCGAGCTCCGCGGCCGCTTCCCGCCCTCGACGCGGTTCGGATGCGTGAGCGATCCGTAGTCGAAGTCGGTGAGCTCGTTGTTCACGAGGAACCCCCAGCCCGGCACGACCATCCCCGCGCCGCCCGTCGACTCGATCGTGAAGGTGTACGAGACGACGTTGCCGTACCGGTCGGAGACGCTGAGATGCGTCGTCGAGGTCGGCTCCACGTCGGTCGCCGCGCCGGCGAGCAGCAGCCCGGTCGCGCCGTCGAACGGCCACGGGTTCCCGGGCTCGACCGGGCTCGTGGCAGCGGACGGCCCGATCAGCGCGCGCCGGGTGGCCGCGAACCCGTCCGAGAGCAGGCCGGTGAGCGGCACGTTCACGTAGTCGGGGTCACCGAGGTACGCGCCCCGGTCGGCGAAGGCGAACCGCGACGCCTCGAGGTAGTAGTGCAGCGTCGCCTCGCGCGTCATCGTCCCGAGCGGATAGCCCTCGAGGATGTTCAGCGCCTCGCCGACGGTCGAGCCGCCGCTCGACGGAGGACCCATCCCGTAGACGTCGAGGCCGCGGTACGAGACGCGGGTGGGAGCGCGTTCCGGCGCCGTGTACGTGTGCAGGTCGCGCATCGTCATGAGCCCGGCCCGCCAGACGTGGTTGGCCGTCGGCGCGACCGGCGGATGCTGCACCGTCTCGACGAGCGCGTCGGCGATCGCGCCGCGGTAGAAGCCCTTCGGGCCGAGGTGCGCGATGCGCTCGTAGGCCCGTGCGAGGTCGGGGTTGCGGAAGACGGTGCCGACGTCGCGGGGCGTGCCGTCGGGGTCGAGGTAGAGCGCCGCGGACGCGGGCACGTCGTCGAACCAGTCGACGTTGGCCGCGACCTGGTCGAAGAAGACCTGGTCGATCACGAACCCGTCGCGTGCGAGCCGGATCGCCGGCGCGAGCGCCTCGGCCAGCGAGATCGTCCCGTACTCGTCGAGCGCGCGGGCCCAGCCGGCGACGGTCCCGGGCACGCCGACCGAGAGGCCGCTGTAGCGCGCGGCATTGAAGGGCAGCGCGGCCCCGCCCTCCCAGAACGAGTCCGGCCCCATCGCGGCGGGTGCGGTCTCGCGATGGTCGATCGTCGTCAGGGTGCCCCCCGCGGTACGGAGCAGGAGGAACCCGCCGCCGCCGATGCCGCACGAGAACGGCTCGGTGACGCCGAGGACCGCGGCCGCGGTGACCGCCGCGTCGACGGCGTTGCCGCCGCGGCGCAGCGTGCCGACCGCGGCCTCGGTCGCGAGCCGCTCGACGGTCGCGGCCGCGCCGCCGGTGCCGATCGCGGTGGGAGGGCCCGCCGGGGCCGTCGCGGCGGCTGCGGCGGCGGCAGGCACGAACAGACAGAGAACGGAGGCCGCAGTGACGAGCGGACGGAGCAGAGAGCGCATGGCGCCTCCTCGGTGGCTTGGCGGGGAGCATAAGTGCCGCGCGCCGGCGCCGACGCGACTAGCGCTCGCGGAACGTGATCGCCTGCGCGCCCTCCCAGAGCGTCAGGCGCCCGAGCTCCGCGAGCTGCTCCTGCCCCTCGACGAGGGTGGCGAAGTGATTCGCCCACAGCTGCCCCGCCTTGCTGGCGAAGCTGCAGTAGCCGTAGGGGAACAGCAGCTCCGTCTCGCTCTGGCCGCCGGGGTAGAGCGCGAGCTGGCCCGGGTGCGGGTAGCTCGTCGCGTTCTCCGGGCCGAGGCCGAGGTCGCGGTCGCCCCACGGGATCCAGTTCGACTCGCCGCTCCAGCGGCAGTGGATGATCCGGTCCTCGAAGGGCAGGATCGCGCGGAACGCCTCGACGGTGCGCGGCGCGGCCTCCTCCTCGAACCGCGCCGCGAAGCGCATCCCGGCGGCGACGATCTCGAGCACGGGCCGAGCCTACCCGCTGCCCAGCCAGGCGAGCAGCGCCCTCCGCTCCGCGTCCGTCATCCCCGTCGCGTTCCCGGGAGGCATCGCGCGCGAGCGCACCATCGTCGCGACGAGCTCGGCCCGGGCGCGTACGTCCGCGGCCGATCCCAGCCGGATGCCCTTCGGTGCCGCGACGCCGCTGTGGCACCGCGCGCACCTGAGCTGGACGATCGCGCCGACCTCGACGTCCGTCGGCACCGCCGCGCCCGTCGCCTCGTCCTCCGGCCGCAGCACGAGCGCCAGCGCGACGACGGCCGCCGCCGCGACGCCGAGGATCCACCACGCCCGCCGGCCCCGGTGCCAGAGGTTGAAGAAGTGGCGCACGAACGCAAGGAGCGCCATCACGGCGAGCAGGACGAGCCACGCGCGCGAGTGACCGTAGGCGACCGGGAAGTGGCCGGCCAGCATCGCGAAGACGACGGGGAGCGTCAGGTAGTTGTTGTGTACCGACCGCCGTTTCGCCTCCAGCCCGGGCGCGGGATCGGGTGGGCGTCGGGCCTCCCGCGCGCGGACGAGCTCCCAGTGCGCCGGGATGATCACGCGGAAGACGTTCGCCGCCATGATCGTCCCGAGCATCGCGCCGACCTGCAGGTACGCCGCGCGCGCCGCGAACAGCTGCCCCGCCGCGAACGCGGTGCCGACGACGAGCGCGGCGACGCAGACCGCCAGCGCGCGCTCGTCGCGGACGACCCGGCAGAGCACGTCGTAGACGAGCCAGCCCAGGGCGAGGCCGCCCACGCTCAGCGTCACCGCCTGCCACGGCTCGAGGTCCGCGATACCGGGGTCGACGAGCCGGGCGCGGGCGTCGGTGTAGTAGAGGACGACGAGCAGCGAGAAGCCCGAGAGCCACGTCGTGTACGCCTCCCACTTGAACCAGTGCAGCGGCTCGGGCACCGGGTCGGGGGGCAGCGCGTACCTCCGCGAGTGGTAGAAGCCGCCGCCGTGCACGCCCCAGTACTCGCCGACCGAGTCGTCGCTCCGTCCGGGCGTCGGCCGCAGCCCGAGGTCGAGCCGGATGAAGTAGAACGACGCGCCGATCCAGGCGATCCCGGCCACGACGTGGAGCAGCCGCAGGCAGGCGTCGAGGACGTCCCTCAGGTACGGGTCCATCGATCCCTCGCGATCGCTGCGAGGGCGCGCAGGCCGTCCTCGAGCTCCTCGCGCCGCGTCCGCCCGAGCCGCTCGCGGAGCTCCGGCAGCAGCTCGGCGCGCGTGCGGCCGGCGACGAACGTGACGTAGCGGAAGCCGAAGACCTGCTCGTACTCCGCGTTCAGCCGCTCGAGCTCGGCAAGCACCTCGGGCTCGGCGCCCCGCTGCTCGTCGGACGGCTCGCCGATGCGCGGGTGCGCGGCGAGCGCCTCGGCCTGCTCGTCCTCGGGCGCCGCGAGCAGGACGTCCTCCCGCCGCAGTGGATCCTCCTCGCGCGCGAGCCGCTCGATCAGCCGCGTGTGCCCCGAGAAGAGCGGCGCCAGCTCGACGGAGCTCAGCTGCCGCGGTAGCTCGCGCATCCGAAGGGCGAGACGAGCAGCGGCACGTGGTAGTGCCCCTCCTCGAGCGAGACGGTGAGCTCGACGCGGCGGAAGAACGGCGACGGCGGGTGGAACACGAGCGTGTACTCGCCCGGATCGAGCGTGTCCGCGAGGCGCGCGCGGCCGTCGGCGTCGGTGGTCGCCTCCGCCACGCCGGCGAGCTCGACCCTGACGCCCTCCGCAGGCCGGCCCGCGCCCGTGTCGAGGACGTGCGTCGAGAGCGAGATCATCGGCCCAGCTTCGCCGCCTGGCGCCGGTGCTCCTGCGCGAGCGCCGCCTCGTCGGCACCGACGAGCCGTCCGTCGAGGACGGCCTCCCGGCCGCCGACGACGAGCCGGTCGACCCGGTGCGGCCCCGACAGGACGAGCCCCGCGACGGGGTCGTCGGCGCCTGCGAGCGACAGACCGTCCGTCCGCCACACGGCGAGATCGGCCCGCTTCCCCGGCTCCAGCGAGCCGATGTCGTCGCGCCGGAGCACGGCCGCCCCGCCGCGGGTGCCGAGCCGCAGGGCCTCGCGGGCGGTCAGCGCCGCCGGCCCGCCGCGCCCGCGCGCCACGAGCAGCGCCTGCTTCACCTCGAGGAAGAGGTCGCTGCGCTCGTTCGACGCCGAGCCGTCGACGCCGAGCCCGACGCGCACGTCGGCGTCCAGCAGCTGGCGGACGGGGGCGACGCCGGCTCCGAGCCGGAGGTTCGAGCTGGGGCAGTGCGCGACGCCGGTGCCCGCGCGGCCGAACGCCGCGACGTCCTCGTCGGAGAGGTGGACGCAGTGCGCGCACCAGACGTCGTTCGCCAGCCACCCGACCTGCTCCAGGTACTCGAGGGGGCGGCAGCCGAAGATGCCCTTGCAGTACTCCTCTTCCTCGACCGTCTCGGCGAGGTGCGTGTGGAGCTGCAGCCCGAGTCGGCGCGCGAGCTCCGCCGACTCCGTCATCAGCCGCCTCGTGACCGAGAACGGCGAGCACGGCGCGACCGCGATCTGGACGAGCCCGTCGGCGTCCTGGAGCGACGCGAGTCGCTCCGTGTCGGCGAGGATCGCGTCGAGGTCCTCGACGAGCGAGTCCGGCGGGAGGCCGCCGTCCGACTCGCCGAGGTCCATCGAGCCGCGGGAGGCGACGATGCGGACGCCGAGCTCGCGGGCGGCCGCGACCTCCGCCTCGACGAGGCCCGAGACGCCGCGCGGGAACACGTAGTGGTGGTCGAACACCGTCGTGCACCCGGAGAGCGCGAGCTCGGCCATGCCGGTGCGGGCGGCCGCGGCGACCATCTCCTCGTCGATCCGCGCCCACACCGGGTAGAGCTCCTTCAGCCACGTGAACAGGTCGGCCTCCTGCGCCCGCGCGCGCGTCAGCGTCTGGTACAGGTGGTGGTGCGTGTTGACGAGGCCCGGCATGACCACCGCGCCGCGCAGGTCGACGCGCTCGGCGACGTCGGGCGGAGCACCGCCGCCGACCGCCTCGATGCGGCCGCCGTCGTCGACGAGCAGCCAGCCGTCCGGGTGCTCGGTGCCCGCGTCGTCCATGGTGACGACGTGGGCACCGGTGTAGAGGCGGCTCATGATCGGAGCGTCTCCGGCTCGGGCTCGAAGCTCACCGCGCCATTCTGGCCCCGCGGCAGAACCGGCGCTCGCGGAGCGGGAGCCGGCACGCGACGCCTAAGCTGTCGGGCGTGTTCGCGGCCATGGCCACCTTCGTCGGTCCGGCGCCAGGGATGGCCGACATCGCGCGGATCGCGACCGAGTCGATCGAGGGCTGGCTGCGCGAGTACCCCGGGTACCGCGGGCTGATCGTGCTGACGAACGAGCAGGGCGAGCGCTCGCGCGTGATCACGTTCTGGGACAGCGCGGAGGACGAGGCTCGCGCGAGGGCGAGCCGCGGCGCGATGCGGGACAGCGTCGCCGCCACGGTCGGCATGGAGGTCGACCGCCTGGACCTCTACGAGGTGCCGGTGCTCGAGCTCGTCGACGCCGCCGACTGAGCCGACGCGCCGGGCAGTCGGTCAGGCCTGGAGCGGCACGAGCTCGAAGCGGTCGACGTCCACGAGCCCCCGGTCGGTGATCTTGAGGCTCGGGATCACCGACAGCGCCAGGAACGACATCGTCTGGAACGGCGCCGGCAGGTCGCAGCCGAGCGTGCGGGCGGCCTCGACGCACGCGCGGGCGTCGCGCAGGACGTCGGCGAGCGGCGCGTCGGCGAGCAGCCCGGCGATCGGCAGCGGCAGCTCGGCCTTCACGCCGAGGTCGTCCACGACGACCTCCCCGCCGCCGAGCTCGGCGAGGCGCGTCACCGCCCGAGCCATGTCGTCGTCG
>DATIDD010000069.1:0-8751 GCA_035456465.1 Gaiellaceae bacterium
GTCGACGAGGACGGACACGCCGAGGCGCCGGTCGACCGTGCAGGCGACGGCGCCGTCGAGCCACCCGCCGCGGAGGTCGGCCTCGCGTTCGGTGACGCGCACGCCGGCGAGGACGCGGAGCGACCCGAGGCGGGCCTCGGCGTACGCGGCGGTGCCGTCGCCCGCCGGCTTCGACGCGGCGAGCGCGGCCACGGCGCCGAGGCCGACCGTCAACGCGAGCGCGGACGCGAGGACCCGCCGGTTCACGATCGGAGGCTCGTCGACGCCGCGGGCCGGCACATCGGGGAGCTCCGGCATCACCGGCGGGGACGCCTCCACGCGCGAGTGCCCTTCGGCACCGAGTGCGTGCGGTTACGTGACGGCCGCGGCGCGCTCGGCGCGCTTGAGCAGCTCGCGCGCGATCACGAGGCGCTGCACCTCGCTCGTGCCCTCGTAGATCTCCGTGACCTTCGCGTCCCGGTAGTAGCGCTCGACCGGGAACTCCTTCGTGTAGCCGTAGCCGCCGAGCACCTGGATCGCCTCGGCCGTCTGGCGTCGCGCCATCTCCGACGCGTAGAGCTTCGCCTTCGCACCGGCGTCGGTGTGGGGCCTCCCCTCTTGCTTCAGCCAGGCCGCGCGGTAGACGAGCAGGCGCGCCGCGTCGAGCTCGGTGGACATGTCCGCGAGCTTGTGCTGGATCGCCTGGAAGTCCGCGATGCGCCGCCCGAACTGGCGCCGCTCGAGCGCGTACCCGCGCGCCACCTCGTAGGCGGCCTGCGCGATCCCGACCGCCTGCGCGGCGATCCCGATGCGGCCCCCGTCGAGCGTCGACATGGCGACCGCGAAGCCCCGCTTCTCCTCGCCGAGCAGCCGGTCGCGCGAGACGAGGGCGCCCTCGATCGCGATGTCGGCGGTGGAGGACGAGTTGAGGCCGAGCTTCTCCTCCTCGCGCGTCACGTGCACGTGCGCGGCGTCGAGGACGAACGCCGACACCCCGCGGGCGCCGTCCGTCTCGGGGTCGGTCCGCGCGAAGACGAGGAACGTGCCGGCGTACGAGCCGTTCGTGATCCACTGCTTGGCGCCGGTGATGCGCCAGCCGTCGCCCTCGGGCTCGGCCCGCGTGCGCAGCGAGCCGGCGTCGGACCCCGCCTCCGGCTCCGTCAGGGCGAACGATCCGATCAGCTCGCCGCGCGCGAGCGGCGGCACGAACCGCGCCCGCTGCTCCTCGGTGCCGAAGGCGAGCAGCGGCAGCGTAACGGCGCTCGTGTGCACGGCGACCGTGACCCCCACGCCCGCGTCCGCGCGGGACAGCTCCTCGAGCACGAGGATGTACGACAGGAAGTCCGTTCCCGCCCCGCCGTACTCCTCCGGGACGCAGGTGCCCATCAGCCCGAGCTCGGCGAGCTTCCCGTAGAGCTCGCGCGGGAAGTGGTGCTCGCGGTCCCACCGTCCGGCGTGCGGCCGGATCTCCGCGTCGGCGAACTCGCGGGCGAGGGCCTGGATCTCGCGCTGGTCCTCGGTCAGCGAGAAGTCCACGCCGGAAATCTATCGTTGCGCGGGTGCTCCGCCCGCTCCTCACGGCAGCCCTGACGCTCCTGCTGGCCGCGTGCGGGGGCGGCGAGCGGTCGCCCGAGAGCGTCGTGCGTGCATGGGCGGAGTCGGTCCGCTCGGGCGACGCCGAGGCCGCCGCGCGCCTGTTCGCCCGCGGGGCCGAGGTCGTCGACGGCGACCGGCGGATCGTGTTGCGGACGGAGGCCGACGCGCTCCGGTACACCCGGCGTGACGCGTGCGCCGGCGTGATCGTCCGCATCGACGACCGCGGCCGCACGATCGAGGCGGAGTTCGACCTCGACGCCGCGGGCCGGCGCCGTTGCGACGGCGCGTACCGCTCGCGGGCCCTGTTCCGCGTGGCCGACGGCCGGATCACCTTCCTCCACCGCCTGCCCGCGGACGACCGGCGGGAGGTCGTCTAGCGTCGCCAGGCCGTCACCGGACGTTCACCGCTCCGTTTCCCACGCGGCCGTGCGCAGCCTCGACACTCGTGGCGATGCGCTTCGGGATCCTCGCCACGCGAGCGACGGAGACGAACCTCGCGCTCGCGACCGCGGCGTCACGCCTCGGGGCGGCGGCGACGGTGATGACGCCCGCGCAGGCGCTCGAGCGGCTGCGGCCCGGCGACGCGGCGCTGGGACGACTGGACGTGCTGCCGACCCTCGACGGGATCGAGGACGGCCTCTGGCAGCTCCGCCTGCTCGAGCGCAAGGGCATCCGCGTGCTGAACCCGGCTGCCGCGCTCACGGCGGCACACGACAAGCTCGCCACGGCGCGCGCCCTGGCGGCGGCGGGGGTCGTCCACCCGCCGACCCGCCGGCTGGTCCCGGGAGGGCCGCTCGCCGAGATCGACCCGCCGGTCGTGCTCAAGCCGCGGTACGGGAGCTGGGGCCGCGACGTCGTCCGCTGCGACGACGCCCGCGCCGTCCTGTCCGCGGTCTCGACGCTCCGGCGGCGGCCGTGGTTCGCCGTCCACGGCGCGCTCGTCCAGCGGCTGGTACCGCCCCGCGGGCACGACCTCCGGGTCGTCGTCGCCGCGGGGAGAGTGGTCGGCGCCGTCCGACGGATCGCCGCGCCGGGCGAATGGCGGACGAACGTCGCGCTCGGCGCCGCGCGCGAGCCGACGCTGCCGCCCGCCGCGGCGTGCGGGCTCGCGGTCGCTGCCGCCGCCGCCGCCGGGTGCGACCTCGTCGGGGTCGACCTCCTCCCCGTCGGCGACGCGTGGACGGTGCTCGAGCTGAACGGCGCCGTCGACTTCACGCACGCCTACGCGCAGCGCGGCGACGTGTTCGAGGCGACCGCGTGGGCGCTCCTCGACGCCGCCCGCCGGGCGCCGGTCCCGTACGCCGCCGCCCGAGGCTAGCGCACCCTCTCTACCCTTCCGCTCCGTGGAGCGGAACGAGCACGCGGTGGAGATCGCGGCGCCGCGGGCGCGCGTGTTCGCGTGGCTCACCGAGCCGGAGCTGATGCTGCGGTGGATCGGCGGCCTGCAGGCGTTCCGGCCGCTCGACCCCGAGCCGGGCCCGGGGGCGCGGGCCGAGCAGGTCGTCGAGCTCGGCGGCCGGCGCATGGAGGTCCGCTCCGAGATCACCCGCTTCGAGCAGGACGACGCCGTCGAGGCGCGCCTCACGGGCAAGGGCTTCGAGGTCGCCACCGCGTACGAGCTCGAGCCCGCGGGCGACGCCACGCGGGTCCGGGCGACCGTGCACACCCGGCTCCACGGGCTCGGCGGGCGCCTGCTCGGCGGCGTCGTCGAGCGCGGCGCGCAGCGGAAGCTCGAGCGCGACCTCGCGCGCCTGAAGGAGCTCGCCGAGCAGGACGCGGCCGCCTAGCGGCCGCCTTCACCGCTTCCTCTCCAGTCCTTCACGTCACCCTTGCCCACGCCGCCGCGGGCGCTTCCTACGCTCGGACCGCTCACGGAATCAGGGAGAGAGGAAAGGAGATCCCGTGCAGGGAGGAGCAGCGCGCAGGCGGCCCGGATGGAGGACGGTGGGAGTCGCGGCGACCGCTGGCCTGGTGGCGGCGGCGGTCGCGGCGACCGCGGTCTCGGCGGCCGGGGCCGCGAAGCAGAAGCCGCTGAAGGGCACGATCACCGCCGACGGCTCGTCGACCGTCGGCCCGTACGCGACCGCGGCGGCCGAGATGTTCCAGAAGAAGCACCCCGGCGTCCGGATCACGGTCGGCATCTCCGGCACCGGCGGCGGGTTCGAGCGGTTCTGCAAGGGCGAGACCGACCTCTCGGACGCCTCGCGCCCGATCAAGCAGTCGAACGAGGCGCCGGCATGCCGGCAGAACGGCGTCCGCTACGTCGCGTTCACGGTCGCGAACGACGCCCTCACCGTCGTCGTGAACAAGAGCGCCACTTGGGTCGACTGCCTCACGACCGGCGAGCTGAAGAAGATCTGGAACACGGGCTCCAAGGTCGACAACTGGGCCGACGTCCGGCCCGGGTTCCCCAACGTGCCGCTGAAGCTCTACGGCCCCGGCACGGACTCCGGCACCTTCGACTACTTCACGGAGGTGATCAACGGCAAGTCGCGGGCGAGCCGGTCCGACTACTTCGCCTCCGAGGACGACAACGTGCTCGTCCAGGGGGTCGCGGGCGAGCGGGGGGCGATGGGCTACTTCGGCTTCTCGTACTACGAGGAGAACCAGGGCAGGCTGAAGGCGCTCAGGATCGACAACGGCGGCGGCTGCGTCGCGCCCAGCGTGCAGACGGCGCAGAACGGCACGTACAAGCCGCTCTCGCGTCCGCTGTTCATCTACGCGAAGCGGACGTCCTTCAAGCGGGCGGAGGTGGCGGCCTTCATCGGCTTCATCTTCAACAACGAGCGGACGATCGCCAAGCGCGGCGGCTACGTCTCGCTCACCGACCGGCAGCTGAAGAAGGCGCGGTTCCAGTACCGCGACGCGCTGCGGAGGATCTTCGGCTAGCAGGCGGCGGCGGAGGGGCGCCTACGGGCGCTCCTCCGCCTGCAGGACCCTCGTCTCGAGCGCGATCGGGTTGCGCAGGCAGTACGCGCCGGGGCAGTGGTCGTCGGCCTGGGCCTTGAGACGCTCGATCGTGGCGGCGGAGGCGTCCGCGTCGACCTCGAGCTCCCACTCGATCCGCTCGACGGGCGGACGGTCGGAGAGCCCGAGCGCGCGGCTCTGGTCGACCTCGGTACGCACGGTCGCGTGGAGGGCGCGAACCTCCACGCCGTCCCGGGCGGCTTCCGTCGCGAAGCTCATGGCATAGCAGGCGAGACCGCCGAAGAAGCAGTAGGCGAGCGGGTTCGGCGCGGCGCCGGTGCCGCCCATCGGCGGCGGAAAGTCGACCGCCAGCTCGACCTCGCCCTGCGGGTACGGGATCGTGGCCCGAAACTGCGGCCCGCCTTCGGGGTGCCAGTCCCCGGAGAGCTGCACCGGCATCCGCAGCGACGCCTCGTCCTCCCGCCCGCGCGCCGCCGTCTGCTCGACGGCTTCCACGTCAACGTTGTGCACCGCTCGCTCCTCTCTGCTACTTTCACAACTCTTTGGTTGTGGAGTTGTATCACGAGGAGGACGGAATGTCGCTGCCGCACCCCCTGCCGGACGACCTCGTCGAGCTGATCGCGCGACGCTTTCGCGTGATCGCGGAGCCGATGCGGATCCGCCTGCTCGACCGGCTGCGCGACGGGGAGGCGAGCGTCCACGAGCTCACCGAGGCGACCGGGGCGTCACAGCAGAACGTCTCGAAGCACCTCGCCGTGCTGGCAGAGGCGGGCATCGTCGGTCGTCGCAAGGACGGCAACCGTGTCCACTACCGGATCGTGGACGAGGGCGTGTTCGAGCTCTGCGAGGAGGTCTGCGGCAGCGTGCAGCGGCAGCTGGTGGCGCTCGGCGCGGTGGTGGGCGAGGTGGGACGCCCGTGACCGCCGCACCGGCCCTCGACCGTCCCACCGCGCCGGCGCCGCCCGCCTCCCAGGCGGAGGTCGGCCCGCTCGGCCGTCTCGGCCGCTGGACCGCGGGCCACTTCCGCGTAGTCGCGGTCGCCTGGGCGGTCATCGCCGTCGGCCTCGGCATGTTCGCGCCGCGCGCCGACCACGCGCTCTCGGGCGCGGGCTGGGAGGCGAGCGGCTCGGAGTCGGTCGACGTCCGCGGTCTCGTCGACCGGCACTTCGGCGGGCTCTCGAGCCACGCCCTCATGGTCGTCGTCCACTCCGACCGAGCCACGGTCGGCGACGCCTCCTTCGCGGCCGCGATTGGCCGCGTCGAGCAGCTGCTCCGCGCGAGCGACGACGTCGCCGCCGTCGTGCCGCCGCGCCCGGGCTCGAGCATCTCGCCCGATGGTCACACGGCAGTCGTGACCGCGGGCGCGGCCTCCGACCCGACCGCGATGGTCGCCGCCGCCGGAGAGCTCAAGGACGAGCTCGGCGCCCTCGGCGGCGAGGACATCGAGGTCTCGCTGACGGGCGCGCCCGGGATGTGGTCGGACTTCAACCAGGCGAACAAGGAGGCGATGCTGCGCTCCGAGCTGCTCTCGTGGCCGGTGACGCTCGCGATCCTCGTCGTGGCGTTCGGGTCGCTCGTGGCCGCCGGACTGCCGCTGATGCTGACGATCCTCGGGCTCGTCGCGGCTGCCGGGCTGCTCTTCCTCGGGACGCAGCTGGCGCCGATCTCGATCTGGGCGATGAACTTCGCGCTCATGTTCGCGCTCGCGCTGGGCATCGACTACGCGCTGTTCGTCGTCCACCGCTTCCGCGGCGCGTTCTTCGGATCGCGGCTCCCGGCCCGGGAGGCCGTGGCGGTGACGATGGACACCGCAGGGAAGGCCGTCCTGTTCTCGGGGATCACCGTCCTGATCTCGTTGTCGGCTGTGATGCTCGTCCCGAGCCCGGCGTTCCGGTCGATGGCGCTCGGGATCATGCTGAGCGTCGTCTTCGTGCTGCTCGCGACGCTGACGCTGCTCCCGGCGATGCTCGCGAAGCTCGGGCCGAAGGTGGACGCGCTCGCGCTGCGGTGGGTGCATTCGGGCGAGCACCGCTCGCCGGCCTTCGCCCGCTGGGCCGAGCGCCTCTGGCGCCGCCCCCTCCTGTACGGCGGCGCGGCGGCCGCGATGCTCGTCGCGCTCGCCGTCCCGGCCGTCGGGCTGGACACCGGGATGCCGTCGATCAAGGTCGTGCCCGGAAAGGACGGCTCACGCATCGGCTACGAAGCCGTGCAGCGGGCGTTCGGCCCGGGCGCCCCCGGCGCGCTCCAGCTCGTGACGCCGGCGAGCGACGCGGCGGCGGTCGCCGCGGCCGCCGCCGCCGACCCCGGGATCGTGCGGACGCTGACGCCGGCGCCGGGCACGGGAGGGCTCGCGCTCGTCCAGGCGATCCCCGCCGTCGACCCCTCCGACCCCGCCCTCGGCGACACGATCGACCGCCTGCGCGAGACGCTGCCCGCGGGCACGCTCGTCGGCGGGGCCGCCGCCGAGAACCACGACCTCGAGGCGGCGCTCGGCGCTCGGACGCCGCTCGTCGTCGGCGTCGTGCTCGCGTTGGGGTTCCTGCTGCTGCTCGTCGCGCTGCAGGCGCCGCTCGTCGCCGCGCTCGGCGTGCTCACGAACCTGCTCGCGACCGGAGCGGCGTTCGGCGTCGGCCGGCTGATCTTCCAGGACGGCCGCGGCGAGGGCCTGCTCGGCTACGAGTCGCAGGGCTTCCTCGACGCGTGGGCGCCGGTGTTCTTCTTCGCGATGATCTTCGCGATCTCCATGGACTACACCGTGTTCCTGCTCTCGTCCGCCAAGGAGCACTACGACCGCTCGGGCGACCCGCGCGAGGCGGCCGTCGGAGGCCTTGCCCACTCCGGCCGCGTGATCCTCGCGGCCGCGGCGGTGATGGTCGCCGTCTTCCTCACGTTCGCGCTGTCGGGGCCGCTGCCGCCGAAGGAGATGGGCGTGATCCTCGGCGTCGCGGTGCTCCTCGACGCGCTGCTCGTTCGGCTGGTGCTGATGCCGGTCCTGCTCCGATTCGCGGGCCGCGCCGCCTGGGCGCAGCCGCGGTGGCTCGACCGGCTCCTGCCGGACGTCCGCTTCGGGCACGGCTAGGAGCGCGACGAAGGGCGCGTCTCCCCGACGGCGACGAGCACGTCGTTGAGACGCGCCACCGCCTCCGCCTTCGTGAGGAACGCGTCGACGCCGAGCGCCGCCGCGCGCGCGGCGGCGGCGTCCTCCTCCAGCCCCGAGATCAGGACGACGCCCGCCTCCGGAAGCGAGCGCCGCAGCCGCTCGGCCGCCTCGAACCCGTCCATGCCCGGCATGACCACGTCCAGCAGCACCACATCGGGCCGCAGCAGCTCGGCGAGCTGCACCGCGTCGGCCCCGTTCGTGGCGGTCCCGGCGACCTCGAGCCTCGGGTCCTTCGCGAGCAGGAGGGCGAGGCCCTCCAGGAACACCTCGTGGTCGTCGACGAGCAGGACGCGAATCACGCGCCCGCGAGGGTCCCCGCAGCGGACGAGCCCGAAACCGCCGCGACGCACGGCCCCTCGCGCGCCGACGGGCGGAGCTAGGATCCCGCCCCGTGCGTCTCGGCCTCGTCCCCCGCACCGACGAGTTCTACGAGCTCTTCGCCCGCGCGGGCGCGAACGCGCTGGAGGCGGCGCGCCTGGCCGAGACGCGGTTCCGCGAGTACCCGAGCTCGTCGGTCGCGCAGGCCGACGTGAAGCGGATCGAGACCGTCGGCGACGGGATCACCCACGATCTGATCCAGCTGCTGAACACGCAGTACGTCACCCCGTTCGACCGCGAGGACATCTACGAGCTCGCGACCGCGATCGACGACGTCGTCGACTACATCGAGGAGGCCAGCGACCTGCTCGAGCTCTACGGGGTCGAGGCGGCCACCAAGCACGCCGTCGAGCAGTGCCGGATCCTCGTCCAGGCGGTCGAGCAGCTGGCGATCGCGATCCAGCGCCTGAAGGGGCTGCGCGGAGTCCAGGACGCGCTCGTCGAGCTGAAGCGCCTCGAGGACGCCGGCGACCGCGTCGTCCACGACGCGATCGCAGCGCTCTTCCGCGACGACCGGATCGACCCCTTGATCGTGATCCGCTGGAAGGACATCTACGAAGGGCTCGAGAAGGCGCTCGACGCGGCGGAGCGTGCGGCGAACGTGATCGCGAACATCGTCGTCAAGAACGCCTAGGCCGACCTGCGATGGACGAGCTGACCCTGATCGCCGTCGTCGCGGTCGCGCTCTTCTTCGACTTCACGAACGGCTT
>DATIDD010000070.1:0-107741 GCA_035456465.1 Gaiellaceae bacterium
CTGGGCGTCGCGATCCTGCCGTTCAGTCTGGCGGCGTGCGGCGGTGATGACAGCGACAGCGCCACAAAGACCGTCACAGTGACCGCCACGGCCACCGGAGGTCCATCGACGAGCGCGACTGACAGGGGTACGGTCGTCAACGTTGAGCTGGGTGAGTCGGGTTCGACCTATTTCGTCAAGCCCGATCAAACGTCGGTGGAAGCCGGCAAGGTGACCTTCGCTGTCACCAACGTCGGGGAGCTCTACCATGAGTTCATCGTCTACACCAATCTCGAAGGTATCGCTCCCGGCGATCTTCCGATCAATGCGGAAGAGGATGAAGCGGACCTCGTCGAGGAGAACATCGTTGGCGAAGCCCCTTATGCGACGCCGCCGATCGTTCCCTCGGACAAGAAGCCCGGCGACGCAGACCACCGCATCCGGAGTGGTGGCTGGGGCGCCGAGCTCACCGTGGACATCAAGGCCGGCAGCTACATCTTGCTCTGCAATCTCTCAGGCCACTACACCAAGGCCAGGCAATTCGCCCCATTCACCGCGGAATAGCGTCCGCCGTACCGCCGCTCGATCGTGACGCGCCGCCGCGCACGCCTCGCGGAACCACGCGAGCGCCGGGGTCGCGAAGATCCGCCGTGGGCGGGTACGGGTTCAGGCTGTACGCGAAGGACGGCGACGACCTGGGCGTCCGGGAGTGCTCGGAGCCGAACTGGAACGAGGGCGACATCGTCGCGCTCGGCGACAGGATCCTCCGCGTCACGAAGGTCGTCTACCTCGACGACGACGGCGACGTGCGCGGGATGCTGATGCTCGAGGAGCCCTCCGCGGCAAGCTTGGACTAGTGCCCATTCAGTGCCCAAACGCCCGAAAGCGAGTGGCTTGCCAGCGTGGGGGAGGTGGCGGAAACCGTGGAGCCATGTCGGTTCCCGCCATCTGTCACCATCGCCCGCCATGCGTCTGAGTGGTCTGGGGGACTGGAGGTCCCGAGTTCGAATCTCGGCGCCCCGATCGACGAAAGCCCCGCTCAGACGGGGCTTTCTGATTCCGAGGCGGCAGGCGCGGGATCGTCGGCGTGCTTCCTCGCGCTGCGGCGCTGGTCGTTCAACGCGTCGAACGCGACGAGGTCGGCGAACCCGGGGCGCCGGGATGCAGTCGATGCGGGGGCTCGTCGTCGTCAGGATCGGAATGCCGCTGCCGGAGACCCCAGGCGAGATCGGATCGTCCGCGGGCCGGGCTGGACTCCGTCAACGTCGATCGCCGCGACCTCGTCGAGCGCGACTGCGAGTCGGTTGCGCGCCACCGAGGCAGGCGTCGCCGGGATCTCGACTGCGGGTGACGTGCCGAATCCGCGCTCTCGCGGATGTGGTCGACGCGCGCGCGGTCGAGGCTGGTCGTGCCCGGTCACCTCGGTGCGACCAGGAGCGGAAGGCTGCCGCCCGAGCTACCGGCATCGCAGTCCTGCCGAACGGAGGTGAGACCGTGATCGATACGGCGATGTTCGTCGGCTGGGGCAGGACCCATCCCGGCCGGGAGACGTTCGCGCTCAAGCACTTCGCCGAGTTCGTCGAGATCCTCGAGCGGCTGAAGACAGCGGGCGAGATCGAGCGTTTCGAGCCCGTCCTGTTGGCGCCCCATGGCGGGGAGCTCGACGGGTTCGTGCTCGTCTACGGCACGCCGGAGAAGCTCGCCGCGCTGCGCATGCGCGACGACCTGCGCGAGCTGCGGTTGCGGGCGACGTTGGACCACGCGAGTTTCAGCGTGATCGAGGCGATCGTCGGCGAGGGCGTGACGCGCCAGTACGCGATGTTCGACGAGGTCGTAGCCGAGTACAAGCGTGAGCCGGCGCTCGTCTGACCATACGGATCGACGTCGTGCACACGAGGGCCGGGGCAACCCGGCCCTCCTCCTGACCCGGTCGGCCTCGCATTTGCAGGCCGCGTACTGCTGCCGCCGATGCGGCTCTAGCTCGCCCGGAGACAGCCGACCGCGAGCGCGTGCGGGTATTCGCCGTCGCCGGACTCCTCGAAGCGTCTGATCACGAGGCCAGCGTCGAGGAACGCCCGGACGAACAGACCAAGCGGGAGGTGGGTGGCGCCGACCTTCGCACGGAGACCGTCCGGGTTGAACGCCGGGCCCCCGGTGTACCGACCGACGGACTGGTAACCCTCGTGCAGGAGGGGGACGCCCTCTGCGGCGAAGAAGCGCGAGTGTGGCCCGACGAAGCAGGGATGCGCGCCGATGTAGACAAACGGCGCCGCGCGGCGAAGCACGCGGGCGGCTTCGGCCACAAGCGCACCGAAGTCGTCGGCGTCCGTGTGCGTCCAGATCGAGACCGCAGCATCGAAGCTCTCGTCGGCGAACGGCAGCGACTCACCAGGCGCCTGATGAAGCTCGGCGCCGAAAAGTCGCACGCGCGCCAGCATCTCCTCCGACGGGTCGACGCCGACAACCGTCCAGCCCAACCGCGAGAGCTCCGGGATCGCCACACCGGTCCCACACCCGATGTCGAGGCAGCGACCGCGGCCAGGGCCGAGCAGACGCCCGAGCAGGTCCACCTCATCCGCACTCAACGAGGGACGAAACGCCTCGTACCACTCGACGTGAGGGTCGTACCGCGACGACACGCTCTACGGGGTCGAGAGCTCGCTCCGGCAGGCACGCCGACGTCGATCATCGGCGGGCAGCCGCACGGCGTCGCACTCCACGCAGCTGGGCGTGATCGCGACGCCGGACGCCTTCATGACGCGAGTCTACGGCCGCGGCGGGTGAGTCCCGAAGAGCCGGACGTCTCGGTCGTTCTCGGTTGCCGTCGCTACGGCTGCTGGCCGGTCCACGGCGTGAACCCGGCGCCGATGTCCCACCAGTGGCTGATCTTCAGCTCGTCGTTGAAGCGGACGACGTCCATGAAGGTCTCCTTGCCGTCGCATCTCCGAGAGACGAACGCGATGCGGTTCCCGATCTGGATCGCGACCGAGTCGCCGCGCTCGTAGCAGGCGGCGTCGCTGTCCACCTTGACGATGCCCTTGTGCAGTTCGACGATCTCCTGCCGCCCCTCGAACGTCCGGTTCAGGTCGGGCTCTTCGAAAATGGCGTCGGTCGCGAAGTACGCGCCGAAGGCGTCGAAGTCGCGATTCTCGAACGCGACCAGCGAGCCTTCGATGACCGCCACCATCTCGTCCGACGCGAGCCCCGGAACGGGCGCCGCGTCCTTCGTGCTGCGTCCGATGAGCACGCCCGCGCCGACGGCCGACGCGAGCACGACGACTGCCGCGAGCGCAAGGAGCCAGGCGTTGACGCGTGGCCAGCGCAGGTGGCGATCGGGAGCGTGAGTCGTCAAGGCGATCACCCCCTTCCTGCCCGACCCTCGGCGCGACGACGGGGCCCGCCATCGGGGGATCCTCGTACCAATTGCCACGCGCCCGACGGCCCGTCCGTCGCCGCGGGCGCGTCGCCAGGAGTCGCTCCGCTCGTCGAACGCCCGGCAGACGCGAGCTGTTCGTGTCGATTCAGGCGAGCAGCCCGGCGGTGTCCCTGAGCACCCGAGCCTCGTCGCCCACGAGCCCGACGACGACCCGCAGCTCGCCGAAGGCGCCGGCCATCGGGAGCGGCCCGCTCGGCTGCCACTGCTCGTAGCGGACGAGCCCGAGGCGCTCACCCACCGGGAGCCGGGCGACGATCTGCGCGAGGTTGCGATCGGCGCCGGCGCGGGGAGCGCGGCTCGGGCTCCGCCCGCGTCCGCGAGCGCGAGAGGCTGTCGTGGTCGCACGGGCGATGCTGGGAGAGTCGACGGCCATGGCCACCGAGAGTCTCGCCGGTTCTATGAAAAAAACCTCGTGGAAGCTCACGGAACCTGGCCTCCGCGGTTCCCACTAGGCCCGTCCCCCGCCCGGGGTAGGCCGATCGGCGTCGCGACATCCCGCGGCCCGCGCAGCCGGGTCGGTACTCGGCCGCAGCATCGAATCGGCGCCGCGCTGATGCCTGCGGCGACGGGCGCGAGCATGATTCCTCCAGCGCGCTCGGTGCGTCGGGCACCGGCGCCGGAAGGACGAATCGGAGATGAAGACCATCGTGGTCGGATACGACCAGACGGGGCCGGCCGACCGGGCGCTCGAGCGCGCCGCCGAGCTCGCGCGCACGTTCGGCGCCAAGGTGATCGTCGCGAGCGTGGCTCCGGTGCTCGCGGCGGCCCAGACCGCGCGCGGCGTGGGGCCCTTCGACCCCGCGGACTCGCCGATGCACCACGAGGAGGAGCTCCGGCACGCGCGCGAGCTGCTCGAGGGCAAGGGCATATCGGTGGAGTACCAGCTGGCGCTCGGAGACCCGCCGGAGGCACTCGTCGAGCTCGCCGAGAAGCGTGGCGCAGACCTGATCGTGGTCGGCACGCGCGAGCCGTCGTTCCTCACGCGGCTGTTCGGGCTCAGCGTGAGCGGCGGTGTCCAGCGGCGGGCGCACTGCGACGTCCTGATCGTCCACGAGCCGCACGTCTAGGCGCCGCTCGGAGGTTTCACGCTCGTCCGATCGGCGAGGTCCCCTTCGACGAAACAGCGAACGAAGGGGGATCGGATGCATACGCGTGACGTCTGGTCGTACACCACCGAGACGCCGACGACGAACCTCGTCGGCTACAGCGTCGAGGCCCGTGACGGCGGCATCGGCAAGGTCGACGAGGCCACCTACGACGCCGGCTCGAGCTACCTCGTGGTCGACACGGGGCCGTGGATCTTCGGCAAGAAGGTCATGCTCCCGGCGGGTGTGGTGGAGTCGTTCGACCCGGACACCGAGACGGTGTTCGTGAGCCGCACGAAGGACGAGATCAAGAACGCGCCGGAGTTCGACGAGCAGCGGTACCGCGACGACGCGTACCGCGAGGAGCTCGGCGGCTACTACGGTCGCGAGGACCGCTTCTAGGGCCGACGCCGGGCGCGCCCGCCCTCCGCGAGGCGGGCGCGCCCGGCCACCTGATCCCGCCTCCCCCGATCGAGGGGTGGAAGGCAGCCGCCGCACGGTGTAGAACCCCCGCGGCACATGCTGCGGCGACTCACCCCCCTGCTCGCCGTGGCGGCGCTCCTCCTGCCCGCGCAGGCGACAGCAGCCGCACGGACGTCGATCTTCTACTACCCCTGGTACGGGACGCCCCGCCTGGACGGCGACTTCGTCCACTGGCAGCAGAACGGAGCCGCGCCGCCGCAGCAGATCGCATCGTCCTACTACCCCGCGCGCGGGCTCTATTCGAGCGCCGACCGGCTGGTGCTGTCCGCCCAGATGCGGGAGATTCGCGCCGCCGGGCTGGACGAGGTCGCGGTCTCGTGGTGGGGGTGGGGGTCGCCGGAGGACCGGCGCCTGGAGCTCGTGGTGCCGGCCGCGCGGGCCGCCGGGCTCGCGGTCGCAGCACACCTCGAGCCGTACCACGGCCGCACGCCCGAGTCGACGCTGGCCGACATCACCCACCTGCGCGAGCTCGGGATGACCGACTTCTACGTCTACGGGCCGCAGGACGCGGGCGTCGCCGAGTGGGCCGCGGCGAACGACCGCCTGCCGGCCGGGACGCGGATCTTCGCGCAGACGACGCTCGTCGGCTTCGCCGCCGCGGCGCGCTTCGACGGCGTCTACACCTACGACATCCTGATGGTCGGCGGCGACCGGTTCGCGCGGTTGTGCGACCAGGCGCGGAGGCAGCGGCTGCTCTGCGCCCCGTCGGTGGGGCCCGGGTACGACGCGCGGCGCGCCGTGGCGGACCCGCGGGTGAAGCCGCGCCGTCACGGACGGACGTACGACGCGATGTGGGGGGCGGCGCTCGCCGCCGGCGCCGACGTGGTGACGGTGACGAGCTACAACGAGTGGCACGAAGGGACGCAGATCGAGCCGGCCCGCGCCCGCCCGGGTCACCTCGGCTACGACGGAGCGTGGGGGCTCCGCGGACGGCGGGCCGAGCGCGCCTACCTCGACCGCACCGCGTTCTGGTCGAGGCGTCTCGCGCTCAGTAGAGCGCCGTCGCGAGACGTCGCCGGTACCGCTCGCTGAGCGGGTGGTGCGTGCCGAGCTCGGCGAACAGCGCGACCATCAGCCGGCGCACGCGGTCGCGCTCGCCGGGGTCCTCGGTTCGCTCGAGCAGCGCGTCGAAGGCCGCCGCGTAGTCGCGGCGGTCGAGCGCATCGACGATCTCCGGCCACTCCCCCTCGATCCGCAGCTCGTCCACCAGCCGCTCCGCCTCGGTCGGGCCCGTCAGCGCGTCCATGAACTCCGCCACGAGTTGCGGGCTGCGCACGCCGACGAACTCGTCCACGACGTGGCCGTTGCGGAACGCCTTCACCGCCGGGATGCCCTGGATGCCGTACCGGCCCGCGACGGCAGGATTCGCGTCGACGTCGACCTTCGCGAGCACGAGCTTCCCCTCGCGCTCGGCGGCGGCCTGCTCGAGCGCGGGGCCGAGCATCCGGCACGGCCCGCACCATTCGGCCCAGAAGTCCACGACCACGGGGACTTCCCCGGACCGTTCGATCACGTCGGTCTGGAAGGTCTCGTCGGTGACGTCCATCACAGGAGAGAACGTCCCAGCCGGCGCGGCGATTCCTAGCCCTTGACGACGCCGAGCGGAACGAGCCGCGCGACGCGTTTCGCGAGCCCGGCCTGCTCGACGACCCTCACGACCTCGTCGACGTCCTTGTAGGCGAACGGCGCCTCCTCGGCGAGCCCCTTGTTCGACGGGCAGCGGACGACGATCCCGCGGGCCTCCAGCTCGCGCCGCAGCTCGGCGCCGCCGATGCGCTTGCGCGCGCCGGTCCGGCTCAGGCGGCGGCCGGCGCCGTGGCAGGTCGTCCCGAACGACCGCTCGAGCGAGCCGGGCATTCCTTCCAGCACGAAGCTCGCGGTGCCCATCGAGCCGGGGATGAACACGGGCTGCCCAGGGAAGGCGCGCGTCGCGCCCTTGCGGTGGACGAGCACCTCCCGGCCGCCGTGGCGCTCGCGCTTGGCGACGTTGTGGGCGACGTCGTACACCTGCACCGTCGCCTGGGCGACGCTCTCGCCGAGGACGCGCCCGACGGCGCCGCGCACGCGGTTCGCGAGCTCCTGCCGGTTCGCCCAGGCGAAGTTGGCGGCGGCGGCCATCGCGGCGAGGTACGCCCGGCCCTCGGGTGACGACGCGGGCGCGCACGACAGCTGCCGGTCGGGAAGGCGAATGCCGTAGCGGCCGAGGGACGCGTCCATGCGACGGACGAAGTCCGTGCAGACCTGATGGCCGAGGCCGCGCGAGCCGGAGTGGATCAGCACGGTCAGCTGACCCTCGGCGAGCCCCATCCGCGCGGCTGCATCGGGATCGAGCACGTGCTCGACGCGCTGGAGCTCGACGAAGTGGTTGCCCGAGCCCATCGTGCCGAGCTGACCGCGGCCGCGTTCCTTCGCGCGCTCCGAGACGGCGTCCGGGTCGGCGCCGTCGAGGCACCCGCGCGACTCCGTCGCCTCGACGTCGCGCTCGTCGCCGACGGCCGCGGCACCCTCGCGGAGGACGCGGTCGAGCTCGGCGGCGTCGCCGCGGCCCGAGTGCTTCCCCGCGCCGGCCGGGATGGCGCGCGAGAGCTCGTGCACGAGTCGCTCGCGCCGGGCGCCCAGCTCGGCGTCCGTGAGCGGCAGCGCGAGCAGGCGGACGCCGCAGTTGATGTCGTAGCCGACGCCGCCGGGCGAGACGACGCCGTCGGGGAGCTCGATCGCGGCGAGCCCCCCGACCGGGAACCCGTAGCCCTGGTGGATGTCCGGCATCGCATAGGCGGCGTCCACGATCCCCGGCAGCGTCGCCACGTTCGCGAGCTGCTCGAGGGACGCATCCGCGCGGATCGCCTCGAGGATCGGCTCGCTCGCGAACACGCGCGCCGGGACGCGCATGTCGGCCCGCGCCGACGCGGGGAGCTCCCACAGGGTGTCGTCCACCCTTCGCAGCTCAGACGTCGAGGACGACGCGTGCATGCCAGCGACCTTCCTCTCGCCCGAACACTAGCCGGTGGTACGTCGCCGCCTTGACGAGCGGGTCGATGGTCGTACGGCGACCGACGAGGGTCGCGTCGAGGCCGCCCGCGCGAAGCCGCAGACCCTCGACGCGGTCGGCGACGAAGCCCTCGACGTCCGCGAGGTAGATCAGCTCGTCGAGCCACGCGACGAGGAGTGCCGCGCGATCCGGGGCGTCGACGGCGACGTCGTGCGCGACCGCTGCGCCGCCGGCATCGAGCTCGACGAGCCGGGCGAAGGCGTCGGCGGCGTCCGCGAACACGGCCTCCTCGGACGTCGCGTCGATCACGAGCTCGATCTCGGCCGTGTGCTCGCGCCACGTGTACGTCACGGCGCGCCGGCGGTCACGGGACGAGCACGTCGGCGGCGCAGCCGAACACGAGCGCGGCGAAGACGTCCTCCTCTGCGACGCCCGCGAGCGACGGATGGGAGCGGTCGACGGCCGTGTCCGGCCAGCGCTCGAGCCCGAGCGACGCGGCGCCCTCGTCCGCGCCGACGGAGAGGAGGGTCTCGACCGAGAGGACGTTGCGGCGGCCCGCCTGGCGGCGCGCGATCCCCTCCAGCTCGCGGAGCTCCTCCAGCGGGTCGATGCGGACGTTCGAGTCGGAGCCGACGCAGAGGCCGATCCCGCGGTGGAGCACGCGCTCGACCGGGAGGAACCCATCGCCGAGATTGGCCTCGGTCGTCGGGCACGCGCAGATCCGGCTGCCTGCTCCCGCGAGGAGGTCGAGCTCGGCGCCGTCGGCGTGCGTCGCGTGCACGACGGTCGTGCGCGGGCCGAGACAGCCGGCGCGGGCCAGCAGCTCGATCGGCCGGACGCCGTGCTCGGCGAGGCATTCCTCGACCTCGCGCGACTGCTCGTCGGCGTGGACGTGGAGCGGCAGCTCCTCGGCGTCGGCGTAGCGCCCGAGCTCCTCGAGCCAGTCCGGCGGGCACGCCCGCACCGAGTGGGGCGCGACCCCGACGCGAAGGCCGCGTGCGCGGAGCGCCTCGAGCTGCCGGAGGTACGCCTGCGGCGACTCCTGACGAAACCGCGGGAGGCCGCCACGGGCATAGGCGACATGGAGCAGCACGAGCGCGACTCCGGCCTCGTCCGCCGCCTCCGCGGCCGCGAGCGCCTCGTCGAAGCCGAGGTAGTGGAACTCGCCGACGGCGGTGAACCCAGCGCCGCGCAGCTCGCGGTAGACGTCCGCGTACAGCGCCCGGACCGTCGCCGGCGTGTGCCGCTCGGCCTCCCGGAGCATCACCTCGCGCCAGGCCCAGAAGTCGCCGCCCTCCGTGCGCCCCCGCAGCGCGCGCTGGAACGCGTGCGAGTGCGCGTTGACGAAGCCGGGCAGCTCGAGGCGCGCGTCCATCCACGTCATCGTCCCAGAGCCGGTGGGCCCCGTGCGCATCGTCGGTGTTTGCCGCCGCCGCTCCCGGCAACCATGCATCCGTGGCGGTGGAGCGGGATCGCGGCGTCCCCGAGTCGGCCGAGCGGGTGGCGCGAAACGACGCGACGTTCCGCGAGGCGAACGAGCGCATCCGCGCGGCCGCCGAGGACTTCGCGGTCGAGGCGAAGGTGCCGTTCATCTGCGAGTGCGCCGCGGAGGAGTGCGCGGCGATCGTCCGGCTGCGGCTCGACGAGTACGAGCGGATCCGGGCGGACGGCCGTCTGTTCGTCAACGCTCCCGGGCACGAGGCCGCGGCCGGCCCCCATGCGCGGGTGATCGCACGAGCGGACACGTACGTGATCGTCGAGAAGGTCGGCCGAGCGGGGCGCGTCGCGGACGCGCTGGACGGCTCCACGCACCTGCTCGAGGGCGACGGGTGACCATGGACGAGCGCACGCGTCGCGTCGGGCTGAACGAGGCGTTGTTCCGCGAGGTCAACGAGCGGATCACCGACGTCGCGCGCGTGTTCGACGTCGCCGCGGAGGAGCTGTCGATCGTGTGCGAGTGCGGGCACATCGACTGTGCCGAGCAGATCTCGATCCCGGCCTCGGAGTACGAGCGCATCCGGTCGGAGTCGACGCTGTTCGCCGTCGTCCCGGGCCACGTCATCCCCGAGGTCGAGCACGTCGTCGAGCGGCACGAGTCGCACTCGGTCGTCCGGAAGGACGAAGGAGAGGCGGCGCAGCTCGCGCGGGAGCTCGACCGGTAGCGCGGGAGCGTCCCCGAGTCGCGGTCCGCGTCCGCGGCACTATCCTTGACGCGTGGCCACCCGCGCGGTCCCGAGCCCGCTCGCCCAGCTGCCGAACGCGCTCACCGTCGCGCGGCTCCTGCTGATCCCCGTCTTCGTCGTGCTGCTCACCGCCGCGGACGGCGGCAAGAGCTGGCCCGCCGCGCTCGTGTTCGCGGTCGCCGGGATCACCGACCAGGTCGACGGCTTCCTCGCCCGACGCTGGCACGTCGAGTCCGCCTTCGGCAAGATCGCCGACCCGCTGGCCGACCGGCTGATGATCGACGTCGCCGTCCTCCTGCTCTGGTGGGACGACCGGCTCCCGTGGGTGGCGCTCCTGATCCCGGCGCGCGACGTGCTGCTGATGGCGGTCACGCCGCTCGCGATCGGCCGCGGGTACCGGTTCGAGGTCAACCTCGTCGGCAAGGCGGCGACCTGGCTCCTCTACGCCTCGCTCGCGTTCGTGATGGTGACCCCGGCGGGGACCGACTGGCCGCTGTGGATCTTCTGGGCGGGCGTCGCCCTCGCGGTCGCCGCCGTGCTCGGGTACGGGTGGAAGGCGCTGCACGAGACCAGGGGCGAGGCGACCGCGTGAAGGCCGTCGTGATGGCCGGCGGCGAGGGCACCCGCCTGCGTCCCCTGACGTCGAACCAGCCCAAGCCGATGGTCCCGATCGTCGGCAAGCCGTGCATGGAGCACATCCTCGAGCTCCTCCGGCGGCACCAGTTCGGCGAGGTGATCATCACGCTCGCGTTCCTGCCGCAGGCGATCCGCTCGTACTTCGGCGACGGCGAGTCGCTCGGGCTCGACATCGAGTACTCGGTCGAGGAGACGCCGCTCGGCACCGCCGGCTCGGTGCGGCTCGCCAGCGGGAAGCTCGACGACACCGTGCTCGTCATCTCCGGCGACGCGCTCTGCGACATCGACCTGACGGAGCTCGTCGCCGCGCACCGGTCGAAGGGCGCCGCGGTCACGATCGGGCTCAAGTCGGTACCGAACCCGCTCGAGTTCGGGATCGTCGTGACCGACGACGACGGCCGGGTCGAGCGCTTCCTCGAGAAGCCCTCGTGGGGTCAGGTCTTCTCGGACACCATCAACACGGGGATCTACGTGCTCGAGCCGGAGGTCCTGCGCCACGTCCCGGCCGAGGGGCCGTACGACTTCTCGAAGGAGCTGTTCCCGCTCCTGCTCGAGATGCGACGTCCGATCTACGGCCACGTGTGCGAGGGCTACTGGCAGGACATCGGCAACCTGGACCAGTACCGGCAGGCCAACGCCGACGCGCTCGAGCGGCGCGTTCGCCTCGACATCCCCGGCATCCGGCTCCGCGGGAACATCTGGATCGGGGAGGGCGTCGAGCTCTCCGACCTGCAGGCGGTCGAGGGGCCGGCCTTCATCGGCGACAACGTCCGCATCGCGCCGGGCGCGACCGTGGGGCCGTCGTCGGTGCTCGGCGCGAACGTCACGCTGCGCGAGGGGGCCCGCGTCGTCCGCTCGATCGTCGACGCGTCGACGCACCTGGGGCGCAGCGCGCTCGTCGAGGGCGCGATCGTCGGCCGCGCGTGCGACCTCCGCGACCACGTGCGCCTGCACGAGGGCGTCGCGATCGGCGACAACGTGATGCTGGGCGCGGAGAGCGTCGTCTACCCCGGCGTGCGGATCTACCCGTACAAGGAGGTCGAGACCGGCGCGCAGATCCACGAGAGCCTGATCTGGGAGTCACGCGCGTCCTCCCGCCTGTTCGGCAAGGACGGGATCTCCGGGCTCGTGAACGTCGACCTGACGGGAGAGGTCGCGATCAGGCTCGCGGCCGCGCTGGGGACGGCGCTCGACCGCGGCTCACGCGTGGTCGCGAGCCGTGACCCCGCGCCCGCGTGCCGGATGATCAAGCGGGCGGTGATCACCGGCCTGATCTCGACCGGGGTGAACGTCGACGACCTTCGCGCCGCGCCCTCGCCGGTCACGCGCCACATGTTGAAGATGCACGCCTACGACGCCGGCATCCACGTCGGCACGAGCTCGGTCGACCCCGAGATCGTCCAGGTGAAGATCTTCGAGCCGCCGGGGATCCAGATCTCGCCGGCGCTCCAGAAGGAGGTCGAGAAGCACTTCACGCGGCAGGAGCTGCGCCGGAGCGCGTACAACGAGGTGGGGGAGATCGGCTACCCGGCCCGCGTCCGCGAGAGCTACGCGCAGGACCTGCTCGACACGTTGGATGCCGACGCGATCCGCGCCCGCGGCTTCCGCCTCGTCGTCGACTACGGCTACTCGGCCGCGTCGTTCGTGCTCCCGCTCGTCCTCGGGCCGCTCGGCGTCGAGGCCGTGTCGGCGCACGGTTTCGCCTCGATGGCGGATCCCGGCCAGGAGGGGTCGCTGCCGGAGCTCCTGTCGCAGACGCAGCGGCTCGTCGGCGCGGTCGGCGCCGACCTCGGCGTCGTGCTCGACCGCGCCGCGGAGCGGCTCTTCATCGTCGACGACACGGGCCAGGAGGTGCCGCCCGAGCAGGTGCTGCTGCTCTTCCTCCGCCTGTTCGCGGCGGACGGGGTGCGCGGGAAGCTGGCCTTCCCGGTGACGGTCACGGGCCTGGTCGAGCGGATGGTGGAGGGCAGCGGGCTCGAGGTCGTGCGCACGCCGGCGTCGCTCGCGGAGCTGACGAAGGCGGCGGCGGGCGACGGCGTCGTCTTCGCCGGCGCCGTCGGCGGCGGCTACGTGTTCCCGGAGTTCCTCCCCGCCTACGACGCGGTCGCGGCGCTGTGCAAGCTGCTGGAGCTGCTCGCGCCGGAGGACCGGCCGCTGTCGGAGCTCGTCGCCGACCTGCCGCGCTCCACGCTCGTCCACCGCGAGCTCCCGTGCCCCTGGGCGGCGAAGGGCCTCGTCATGCGCCTGCTGAACGAGCGCTTCGCAGACCACGACATCGACGTCACCGACGGGATCAAGGTGGTCGAGGAGAACGGCTGGGTCCAGGTGCTCCCCGACGCGGACGAGCCGCTCGTCCACGTCTACGCGGAGGGCGAGACCGTCGACGACTCCGAGGCGCTCGCCGCGGAGCTGAGCGGCGTGGTCGAGGGGATCGTGCAGGGAGCGCAGGCCGAGGCACGAACCTAGACCGCAAGGTACACTCTCAACCAGAGGTTGACCCTTGCGCGGGTCCCCTGCTTGAATGGGTGCCCGGCCCCCTCCGACCGAAAGGCCTCCGTGGAAGCGCTCCCCGATCTCGCCTCGCTCTCCGACGACGAGCTCCGCCGGCTGATCCGCGACCTCGTCAAGGAGGAGCAGGAGGTCTCGTACCGGCGCCGGCTCCTGCACGGGAAGATCGACATCCTCCGTGCCGAGCTCGTGGCGCGGCTGCAGCGGCGGACGCGGGAGGGCCGCAGCCCGCTCGAGGACGTCGACGTCGAGAAGCTCACCGCGATCCTCTCCTCGAAGGCGGCGCCGCCCGGGATCGAGGACGAGGAGTGAGCGCTCCAGCGCTCGATCCCCGCGCGCTCACGGGCCGGGAAGGTGCGGGCGCGTGAGCCACGTGTACTGCCCGGAGTGCGGGTTCCAGAACCCGGAGTCGGCGAACTACTGCGCGCGCTGCGGGGCGCACCTCGTGAAGGAGGACGCGGGCGACACGACGCAGACGTTCAACGCCGTCGAGGAGTCGGACGAGCGGCCCACGACGCAGGACCTCGGGATCGAGGGGCCGGCCCTCGTCGTGCGCTCGGGCGGCGGGCGCGCGGGGGAGACGTTCCACCCACAGGGCGACAGCACCACGATCGGCCGGTCGCCCGACTGCGGGATCTTCCTCGACGACGTCACGGTCTCGCGGCGGCACGCCGTGCTGCGCGAGCGCGAGGGCGCGTTCTCGATCGAGGACCAGGGCAGCCTCAACGGCACGTTCGTCAACCGGCGCCGGATCGAGGCCGAGCAGCGCCTGGAGGACGGCGACGAGGTGCAGATCGGCAAGTACCGCCTGACCTTCCTCTCGCGATGACGACGGCCGCGACCCCAGAGCGCGGCGCGGCGCCGCAGCGGCTGCTCACGATCGGGGCCGTCTGCCGCCGGCTCAAGCCGGAGTTCCCCGACATCTCGATCTCGAAGATCCGCTACCTCGAGGACCAGGGGCTGCTCCAGCCCAAGCGGACGCAGGGCGGGTACCGGCTCTTCGGCGAGGCGGACGTCGAGCGCCTGCAGCGGATCCTCGAGCTGCAGCGCGACGAGTTCCTGCCGCTGCGGGTGATCCGGCAGGAGCTCGACGCCGGCAGCGCGGCCGAGCGGCGCCGCCGACGGCCGACCGGCCTCGCGGCGCACGACGACGAGGTCACGCGTGACGAGCTCGTCGAGCGGTCCGGCGCCCCGGGCGAGCTCGTGCGCGAGCTCGAGGAGTACGGCGTGCTCGTACCGCGGGTCGAGGCCGGGGAGCGCGTCTACCACGAGGGCGACGTCGACGTCGCGGCCGCCTGCGCGCGCCTGGCGGCCTACGGGATCGCGCCGCGGCACCTGCGGGCGTTCCGGACCGGGGCGGACCGCACCGCCGGGCTGCTCGAGGCCGTCGTCGCGCCCGCCCTGCGCTCGCGCAACCCCGAGCGCCGCCAGGCCGGGGTCGAGGACCTGCAGACGCTCGGCGAGCTCGCGCAGGAGCTCTCGCAGCTCCTCCTGTGGCGCGAGCTGCGCGCGCAGGCGACGCTGTAGGCTGCCGCCGTGAGCGCGACCCAGGTCGACCTCGCGTCGCTCGTCCGCGACGTCCCCGACTTCCCGAAGCCGGGAATCGTCTTCAAGGACATCATGCCGCTGCTCGCGAGCGCGCAGGCGCTGCGGCAGACGGTCGAGGAGCTGGCGGTGTGGGCGGAGCCGCGCCGTCCCGACATCATCCTCGGCGCGGAGGCGCGTGGCTTCATCACCGGCGGCGCGCTCGCCTGCCGCCTCGGCTGCGGCTTCGTCGCGGCACGCAAGCCGGGGAAGCTCCCGTGGCGCACGGTCTCGGCGAAGTACGCGCTCGAGTACGGCTTCGACGCGCTGGAGCTGCACGCCGACGCGATCAAGGCGGGGCAACGGGTGCTGGTGCACGACGACGTGCTCGCGACCGGCGGCACGGCGAAGGCGAAGTGTGAGCTCGTCGAGCAGCTCGGTGGGGAGGTCGTCGGCGTCGCGTTCATCATCGCGCTCGAGTTCCTCCACGGCCGTGAGCGGCTCGACGGCTACGACGTCACCAGCCTGATCTCGTACTGAGGGCCCGCAGGAGTCGTCGATCGGCGGCTCCCCCGGATGGGGTTGTGGCTCGACGTCGTGCCGGTCGACTACAACTTCGAGCTCACATGTTCGACGCGTTGAAGGGCACGTACACGTTCTCGTGCCCCGCCCGGGGCGAGACATCGGTGCGCCTGTCCGCCTTCCGCGTGCTCGAGCGGCTCCCCGGCGCATCACACCCGGCCGTCTACCGCGTGACGTTCGCGTGCCCGTGCGGGGAGGAGCACCCGGGGCTCGTCTCGCACGACGAGCTGGACTGGGCGCCCCTCGGGCTCGGGGACGACGTCGGGTTCCTGAACCTGATGACGGCACGGATCGAGGCCGCCGGCGCCGAGCTCGGCGACCTCGCCGCGCGCCGTATCCAGGGCGGCGAGTGGCCCTGGAGCTTCTTCTGCTACCCCGAGGAGCGGCCGCGACCCGTCTTCCCGTCGGCGTTCTTCGTGCTCACGCCCGGCGAGCGGTCTCTCGGCCTCGCCGTCCGCTGCCCCGCCTGCCACAAGCTCTCCGTGAACCTCGTCACGCGCGACCACGTCGACCTGCCGTGGCACCACGACCGCCACGTCGGCGTCGTGCCGCACGTCTTCGCAGACGACGCCGCACGGATCGTCGACGAGTTCCGCGCCGAGCTCCACTCCTCGCAGTTCGACGCGCGCCGCCTCGCGCTCCAGTAACCGGCGGCGCCGCTCCGGCGTTCCCAAGTGGACCCGGAACCGAACGAGGAGGGAACGACGTGTACGGCTTGACACGAGGAACGATGACGCTGCTGGGCGTCGCCGGCGCGGGCTTCCTCCTCTGGCTCGCGAGCCAGGTGGAGTCCGACAGCACCGCCGGGTACTGGACGAACGTCGGCCTGATCGCCGCGGCCGGCCTCGTGCTGGCGCTCTCGCAGCTGCTGGGCGGGTGGACGAAATGGGGGCTGCCGCGCCTCTCCGCGACCGTCTTCCTGCTCGGCTTCGTCCCGGCGCTCGTCGCCGGCGGGCTCGTGCTGCTGCACGCCCAGCCGGACGCATCGGGGCTCGGGTCGGGCTGGGCGGGCGACCTCGGGGTGGGCGGGCTCGCCGACGACCTCGCGGCCGTGCTCCCGGCAATCGCGCTCGCGCTCGGGCTCGTGCTGGGCTTCACGCTCGACACGACGGGGCCCCTCGTCGACGAGGAGGTCGAGGTCGAGGCGGAGCGGGGGAGGGACGACGCACGCCCGGTTCCCGCCGACTCCGTCGCCGTCGACTCGCGCGCGAGCGACGATCCCGTCGCGGCGGAGCGTCGCGAGCTCGACCGGGAGCGCGTCGCCGACGACGACCGGGAGCTCGTCGAGGACGGCGACGGCACGCCGCGGCGCCGCGGGCTCTTCCGCCGCTGAGCCGGGGCCCGGGTGGGCCCCGCGCCGCGACGGGCGCGGGGCCCCATGCCCTAGGACGAGGGATCGCGGAAACCGCCTCGGGCGGCGATGGAACATGCAGCCCATGAAGCCCGCCGCATCGGGATCAGGGGGCAAGGGCGCCGCCCTGCTCCTCGAGCACTGCACTGCCCTCGAGCGCCTCACCGGACCGCCCCGGCCGCCGGCGCCGGACCGGCTCGCCGCCGAGATCGGCGGCGATTTCGCGTGGCGCCTCGTGCACGCGCTGTCGCGGGAGGAGCCGACCCGTGGACGCGCCGGCGCCGTCCTGCGGCGGTTCGCGGGCTCGGAGCGCCTGTTCGGGCTCTCGAGCGCCTGAGCCGCGAGTCGGCGCGCCTCCGGACGGCTAGAGCTCGGCGTCGCGCCCGTAGAGGCGGACGTACAGGAAGATCGCGAACCCGGAGACGGCGGCGACGATGAAGGACGTCCCCGAGCCGACGTCGAGCGCGACCATCCCGAAGAAGATGAACACGGCGAGGGAGATCGCCCAGAGGCCTGCGCTCACGCCGGGGTCGATGCTCGGGGGACGGAGGTGCACCGGCCGCCGATCCTACCCGGCAGCCGGACGCGGCGGGCCGGTCGCCGCCGCGTCCGTCGGGACTGCGTGCGCTACGGGTCGAGCCGGAACGGCGGGTACTCGTCGCGCATCAGCGAGACGTAGGCGCAGACGCGCATTGCCCACCGGTTCATGCCCACGACGAGGCGCCAGACCTCCTCCGGGTAGCGGCTCGTGAACAGCAGCGAGAACCCCGCGACGAGGACGAGCACCGTGTTCAGGCTGATGGGCCCGAGCCGCCAGCCGCCCTCGAAGACCCACGTGACGCCGCCGACGAGGAACGCGGTGATCACGAGGTGCGGGATCGCGAGCAGCCACTTGACCAGCACGAGCCCGCGCGAGAGCCGCTCGGGGTACTCGACCGACAGCCGAGCCGGGTAATCGGGGACGTCCGCCAGCGTGAACGGGGGATAGCGGTCGGTGCCGATCCCGTTCGTCGCGTAGTAGGCGACGCGCCAGCCCCAGCGCAGCACGCCGACGTTGAACTCGAAGATCGACGCGGGATAGCGCCCCGTGAACAGGATCGCGAAGAAGGCGAAGATCGTGAGCACGACGTACGCGGCCGCGAGGAACACGAGAACGATCCAGTGCGGGATCGCGAGGAACCACTTCACCAACCACAGCCAGCGGCTCAGGCCGGGGTCGAGCTCGGCCTCGAGCTCGACCGGGTAGGCGGGCGCCGCCTGCGGGCCGGCCGTCGCGGCGACGGGCAGCGCCGCCGCACCGCTCGCGCCTGGGCCGCTCGGGCCGGCAGAGCCGCGGATGCCCAGCGCGAGCAGCACCCCGCTCCCGACGAGCAGCACCGCGCCCCCGAGCAGCAGGACGAGGGCGAGCCAGCCGAGGAAGTCCACCTTGCCTCCCACGGCGACGTCCGCCGCGACGCCGCGCGAGCCGTCCGCGTTCATCACGACGACCGACCACTCGCCCTTGCGGACCTCCCACGTCAGCGTCTGCGTCCCGGCGCCGCCGCGGCTGGCCACCCAGAAGCTCTGGTCGCCCGGAGGGCTCGAGGGCGCGCTGCCGTCCCGGCGGGCGTAGTCGACGTGGAACGGGTCGTAGCCGACGTCGTCCACCAGGTCGCGCTCGACGCCGCCGACGTAGCTCTCGACCGCGTCCGCCGGCCCGATCCCGACGAACACGGGCGTCGTCGAGGTCGCCCTGATCTTCACCGAGCCGAGGTGGTCCTCGAACCAGCGCGGCGTGTCGTCGCCGGCGAACACGTCGACGCGCTCGTGCACGAGCGCGTACGTGGGCGTCGCGAACCGCTCGGCCGACGTCGTGAAGTAGCCGTCGTCGTCGCGCTGCGTCGCGTTCGCCCACACGAGCACGCCGCCGCCCACCACGAGCGCGATCGCGACGAGCGCGCCGAGGCTCCCGAGCACGATCAGGAGGATCCGGCCGGGCCCGTAGCCGCGGCCCGCGGGTGCGGCCTCGGATGGTGCCGTGGACATCGCTTCTCCTCTCTCGACAGGTCTCGCCGGAAGCCTCGCAGCGCGGCGCCTCGCGGCCAATCCGCGTACACCACGATCCCGGCGGGAAAGCCCGCCCGATCCGAAAGAAGCCGAAAAAGAAGTTCGTCGAGCCGGTGGCGCTTTCGTCCACCGAATCCGCTGACCTTCGGCTTCCGCCTACCGTCACCGGACGCGGTTTCGACCTACTCGCGCTCCGTGCTCGACGCAAGGGGGAATCTAGAGGGCCTCCCGAGTGCGCGCAAGGGCGCGCGGACGGCATTTCCCGCAATTTGCGATTGTTTCAACAATCCACAATTCCACAGCTTTTCGTGCAGGATGTGGACAACTCTGTGGATCACGTGCAGGAGCCGCGGCGGTACCGTTCGGCGCCGTGCGGCACCGGGTCGCGTGGACGGTGGGAGGGGCGGGGATGGCCGTCGCGCTCGCGCTCGCCGTCTCTGGGTGGGGGGAGGAGCCCGGCGCGCTCACGAACTGGCAGGCCCTCGTCCTCGGCATCGTCCAGGGCGCCACCGAGCTGCTGCCGATCTCGTCCTCCGGCCACCTGATCCTGGTGCCCTGGCTCGCGGACTGGCAGTACCTGCAGGAGCACGACGAGTTCAACCAGACGTTCGACGTGGCGCTCCACCTCGGCACCCTCGTGGCCGTCGTCGCGTACTTCCGGCACGAGGTGGTCGCGTTCACCGTGGCGTGGTTCCGCACGCTGCGTACGCGCCGCCTCGAGACCGCCGACGAGCGCCTCGCGTGGATCGTGTTCGTGGCGACGATCCCGGCGGTGATCGCCGGCGGCCTCGGCGAGTCGTGGATCGCCGACCACCTGGGAGAGCCGTGGCAGATCGCGATCCTGCTCGGCGTCTTCGCCGTCGTCCTGTGGCTCGCGGACCGGCGGCCGCAGGACCGGCCGATGGACCGGCTCGGCCTCGGCCAGGCGCTCGCGGTCGGCGTGGCGCAGTCGCTCGCGCTCGCGCCGGGCGTGTCGCGGTCGGGGATCACGATCACGGCGGCGCGGCTGCTGCGGCTCGACCGCGACGCGGCGGCTCGGCTCTCGTTCCTGCTGCTGATCCCGACCGTGTTCGGGGCGGTGCTCTTCAAGGGCGTCACCGACGTGGTCCTCGGCGACCTCCCGGCGGGATGGCAGGGGCCCTTCCTCGTCGGGACGCTCGCGGCCGCGGTCAGTGGGCTCGTGGCGATCTGGGCGCTGCTCGGCTACGTCCGGCGGCACGACTACACCGTCTTCGTCGTCTACCGCTTGATCGTGGCGGCGCTCGTGCTGCTGGTGATCGCCTCCGGCGCCCGCGGGGCAGGCTTCTGAGGGAGCGGCCCGTCGCGCTCGTCGTCGCGGGGGCCGTCTGCATCGCCTTCTCCGCGATCCTCGTCCGCCTCGCGGACGTGACGCCGTCCACCGCCGCGTTCTACCGCTGCGCCTACGCACTGCCGCCGCTCGCGGTGCTGGCGCTCTGGGAGCGCCGGCGCTACGGCTCGCGGGGCTGGCGGCCGCGCCTGCTCGCGTGGGCCGCGGGGCTGTTCTTCGCCGCCGACCTCGTGCTCTGGCATCACTCGATCGCCGCCGTCGGCGCCGGCCTCGCGACGGTGCTCGGCAACGTCCAGGTCGTGCTCGTGCCGCTCGCCGCCTGGCTGTTGCTGTCCGAGCGTCCCGGAGCGCGCGTCGTGGCCGCGGTGCCGGTCGTGCTGGTCGGGGTCGTGCTCATCTCCGGCGTGGTGGGGGAGGGTGCCTACGGCGACGATCCGGCGCTCGGCGTCCTCTTCGGCGTGCTCACGGCGGTCGCCTATGCCGGGTTCCTGCTCGTCCTCCGCGCGGGCTCCGCCGACGCGCGCGGCTCGGCGGGGACGCTCTTCCACGCGACGCTCGCGGCGGCGATCGCCGTGGTGCCGACGGGCTGGCTCCTCGGCGAGCTCGAGCTCCGGACCTCCTGGGAGGCGTTTGCCTGGCTGGTCGTCCTCGCGCTGACCTCGCAGGTGCTCGGCTGGCTGCTGATCACGGTGGCGCTCCCGCTCGTGCCGGCGGCGGTGAGCTCGGTCGTGCTCACGCTGCAGCCGATGCTGTCGGTCGTGTTCGCGATGATCCTGCTCGACGAGGACCCGTCCGCCGTCCAGCTCGCGGGAATCGTGGTGGTGATCGCAGGCATTCTCCTGGCGACCGTGGGACGGCGCAGCAGCGGCACCGAGCCCGCCGAGCCCGTCGGCGCGGTGTCGTCGTGAGTCGACGGCCGCGGCGCCGCGTCGAGCGCTCGTCAATCGTCCGGCGGTGGTTCCGCGGTGCTCCACCGTGCGGGCGACAGTAGGTGAGCCGGTTCCGGAGTGGGCGAGGAAACGCGTTCGGGCGTCACGCCGCTCGCTCGGTGGCTCTCCCTCTGTTGGCCTGCGCGAACGCGTGCCCGTAGGCGGGGTTGCTGAACCGGAACGTCGCCCCGCCTCTGCTCACGTTCTTGACGGAGACGCATCGGCCGATGGCTTTCGCGAGTTCCCGATCCTCGGCGGCATGGGCCTTGTCCCATGCACGATTCTCGGCCTTGATCGCCTTGAGTCGTGCCTGATCCTCCGGACTGACCTTGACCTTGTCGCGGAACACGATCGCGGCCAGGACGATCCAGGTCACGATCGCGAGAAGGAGACCGATCCACCATGCGAAAGGCAGGATCCAGATCGCGCCGGCGATGAGAGCGACCAACGCGACGATGCTCAGAAAACTGGCGAGACCGCCGGCCTGGTTCGCCTTCTTCGCCTCCTCGACGCGTCTCAGAACTGCGTCGTCGCTCGAATCGAGGGGCCGCTCGTAGTGCTTCTCGTGCACCGCGGCGCATCCGTCGCACAGCGGGAACCCGACGCTCAGGAACGTCTTGCCCATCGTGTCGCTGTTGCCCGCCTTGATCACGTGATCTCCTGCCGCGAGCCCTCCGCAGAACGCGCACGTTCCCGGGGGAGTCGCGTACGCGCCGCCCTTCACGTAGACCTCGTACATCGCCGCACCTCCTGACCCACGAAGAACCAACCCGTCCGGGCTCCGTACGGCGAGCGTAGTTCCGACCGCCCGATCCAACATTGGGTCGGACTACCGAGCCGGGTGCCTGCTTCTACCGACGACGCGCTCTCGGTTTCCGGGCCGGGCCCGGCGCGGCAGCCAGTCGTCCCGCGCCTCCAGCGCCTGGACGCGGAAGTGCGCGTCGTTGGCGAGCCCCGAGCTCCCCGGGCTTCAGAGGCGCCGCCCGCCGGCGCCGGGCTCCGGCGCGAGGCGGCGGGCGACGAGCAGGACGAGCACGGCCTCGAGCGCGACGAGGACGAGCGCGAGGATGATCGACGCCCAGATCGCCGTCCACCAGAACTCGTCGATCGTGAGGTTGTCCGTGAGCGCATCCGTGAGCTCGAGCAGGATCGCGTTGATGACGATCGCCAGCAGCCCGAGGACGACGAGTCCGAACGGGAGCGTCAGGGCGCGCAGGATCGTCCCCACGGCGGCGTTCACGAGCCCGAAGAGCAGCGATACCCAGAGGTAGCCGAAGAAGCCGCCGGACATCTCCATCCCCGGGAGGAGCCAGGCCGTGATCCCGAACGCCAGCGCCGTGAGCGCGAGACGGAGCACGACGAGCAGGAGGAGCACCGTACGGAGGATACGCCGCCGCGCGTCTTGGAGCACGCTCGCGCGCACCACCGGTGCGGCGGCCGTCGCGCCGCTCAGTCGGCGGCGAGGCGTCGAAGCGATGCGCGGACTGCGCCGGGCGCCTCGACCCACACGAAATGCCCGGCACCCTCGACCACCGCGACCCACGCGTCCGGAATCCGCTCGGCCCCGTCCGTCGAGGCGGCGACCGGCATCGGGCTCCGCGTCGACACTCGCGCCAACGGAGGCGCTCGCACTAGCGCCGACGGCTGTTGAGCCAGCGGCGAACTGCGCCAGCAGCGTCGTTCGCGACCCGAGGTACTCGTCGGCCGGGATTGAGGAGCTCGCCGAGCTCAGTTGGCCGGCCCACTTCCTGCCAAACGCCGTCCGCGTCTCGCGTGTACGACGGCCCGCCGTCGAGGCTCATTGTCTGCTCTCCGCCGCGGTCGACGAACTCGACGAGGTGGGGCGCGAACCACACGTGCTCGTCGGTATCGTCGAAGAACACCGACAACGCGAAGTCTTCGCCACGGTCTCCAATGATCGGACCGGCGCCGGACGACGACGGAACCGACTCACCGAACACCTTCCCGACCCGGCCGGCGAACCCGTGCTCGTGCATCTCTTCCGTGTCGCAGATGCGAACGCGATCACCGAAGCCCGGTGCGGTCACACACGCGATCCTGCCAGAGGCACGCACGAGCACGCACAAGGGACATTCCCGAACGCCGGCAGGCGATAGACCACGCGTTGGTGGAGGCAGAGAATGCGACGAGATGGCCCCGAGGTGGCGCGCAGGCCGGACGCTCGTGTGGCTATCGATCGCAACCGTGGTCGCGGTTGTAGCCGTCTTTGCGATTCTCTGGTCGACGAGCTTGCTCGTGCCGGTCGTGGGCGGTGCGGGGGCGAGCAACGCCCCGACGATCCCGGCATGTAGCGGCCGCTACCTCGCCGAAGGCTTCACCTACCGCTTCCGCGATCCGCATCGGGGGGAGCTTGTGGTCATCCACGCCCGAGGGCAGGTCGGCGGCGTCATCACTCCGGACGCGCACGCACGCGACCTCAACCTCACCAAGCGTGTGATCGGCCTTCCGGGCGACACCGTCGTCGCTCACGACGGACGCGTCCTCGTCAACGGCAGAACCGCAGACGACATCCCAACGGCGGCCTTCCCGCCGACTTCTCTGGGGCCTGAGCAGTACTACGTCCTCGGCGACAACCGCAGCGAGTCCCAGGACAGCCGCGACTTCGGCCCGGTATCCCGCTCCGCGATCTTCGGCCGCGTTCTGCTGATCTATTGGCCGCTCGGACGATTCGGGACGCCCGGCTACGACAAGACCCTCGTACCGCCGGGACAGGTCGCCTGCTGACCGTCTCCTCGCGCAGCCGGCACGGCCGGTCGGCACCATCGTCCGAACGCACGAGAAGCGGCGTTATGTCAAGTCGACACGAGACGCTCGCCGCGCCGGCCTCTGGGCCCCCGCTCGGGTTTGGGTCCGGCGGGCGCGCGGGATAGCCAACCAATGGCCGAGCCCGACGTGGTCGAGCGCCTCCTCGAGCTGGACGAGGTGCGGTCGCTGATCGACGGCGCCGAGTCGGTGCGCCTGACGCTGCTGCTCGAGGCGATCGAGCCGTTCGAGCTCGACCCGCTCGAGCTCGACTCGCTGCGCGTGGAGCTCGAGGCGCGCGGCCTCGAGCTCCTGGACGACCCGGAGCCGGAGGAAGCGCCGGCGCCGGCCCCGCCGCCGCCTGCGGTGGTGCCGCCGCAGGAGGTGACGACCGACGCGCTCCAGCTGTTCCTGCGCGAGGCCGGGCGCCACCAGCTCCTCACGGCCGCGCAGGAAGTCGAGCTCGCGAAGCGGATCGAGCGCGGCGACGCCGCCGCGAAGCAGCACATGATCCAGGCGAACCTCCGCCTCGTCGTCTCGATCGCGAAGAACTACCGCAACCAGGGGCTGCCCTTCCTCGACCTCATCCAGGAGGGCACGCTCGGGCTCATCCGGGCCGTCGAGAAGTTCGACTGGCGCCGCGGCTTCAAGTTCTCGACCTACGCGACCTGGTGGATCCGCCAGGCGGTCGCGCGGGCGCTGGCGGACAAGGCCCGGACGATCCGGATGCCGGTGCACATCGTCGAGCGGCTGCAGAAGATGAACCGGGCCGAGCGCACGCTGTGGGCCACGCTCGGCCGTGAGCCGACCCTCGAGGAGATCGCCGAGGAGGCGAACCTGCCGCTCCAGCAGGCGAAGGAGGTCCGTGCCGCCGCCCGCACCTCGACGAGCCTCGACCAGCCGATCGGCGACGGGGACGACGCGGTCTTCGGCGACCTCGTCGCGGGCGACGGGCCGCTCCCCGACGAGGAGGTCGAGGTCGTCCTGCGCACCCAGGCGCTCCAGGAGGCGCTGACGGCGCTGTCCCCCCGCGACCGAACGGTGCTGGTGCTTCGGTACGGGCTCGACGACGAGGAGCCGAGGACGCTCGAGGAGATCGGCCGGCGCCTCGGGCTCACCCGCGAGCGCGTGCGCCAGATCGAAGTCGAGTCGCTCAGGCGGCTGGCCGCGCTGCGAGAGATGGAGCTGGCGCGCTGAAGCCCAGCGCCGCGCCGCAGAACAGCTCCCGGGCCCGCTCCTCCCCCACCTTCCTGATCGCCTCCGCGTAGGCCGCGTCGAGGTGCGGGGGCCGCGTCGGCCGGTGCCCGTCCGAGGCGACGAGCGCGACCAGGCCCTGCTCGATCAGGTGCCATCCCAGCTCGTCGGCGTCGGGGCCGTGGTCGCCCGTGAGCGACGACGCGTTCACCTGCAGCAGCCAGCCGCGCTCCGCCAGCTCCGCCGCGAGCGCCGGCCGGTCCTGGACGGACTGCGTCCGCTCGGGGTGCGCGATCACCGGGAGGAGGCCGGCGGCCTCGGCGTGCTCCCCGAGCCGGACGAGGGTCGCGGCGGGCCCCGTGAAGGGGACCTCCATCAGCACCGCTCCCGTCCCCTCGAGCTCGTAGCGGCGCGGGTCCTCGTCGAGCAAGGCCCGGGTGGGCGTGAGCTCGAAGCCGAGCCGGAGCTCGAGCGGCAGACCGCGCTCGCGCTTCATGCGCTCGTAGGCGCGCCGGATCTCGCCCTCCCGCGCGATCGTCAGCGGCAGCTGCGGCCAGACGTGCGGCGTCGCGAACAGGACGCTCGTGCCGCGCTCGGCTGCGGACCAGCACAGCTCGAGCGCCTCCCGGACGGTGCCGGCACCGTCGTCGCCAGAGGGGACGACGTGGCTGTGGACGTCGACGAAGCCCATGGGGCCAGCCTAGCGGCGTCCGTCAGGCGCGCAGGTACAGCTCGAGGTCCGGCGCCACCTGCCGGAGCTCGCGCAGCGCCCGCGCCTCGAGCTGGCGCACGCGCTCGCGTGTGATCCCGAGCCCGGCGCCGACCTCCTCGAGCGTCTGCGGCTTCGACCCGTCGAGGCCGAAGCGGAGCGCGAGCACGTGCCGCATGCGCGGGTTCAGCCGCTCGAGCGCCGCGGCGAGCTCGGTCGTCCGCAGCCGGTCGGCCGTCGTCTCGTCCGGCTTCTCGGACTGCGTGTCCTCGATCAGGTCGCCGTACAGGCTCTCCCCGTCCCCCACCGGGGTCTCGAGCGAGACCGGATCCTCGACGAGCTCGAGGAGCTCCTGCACGCGCTTCTCGGTGAAGCCGCTCTCCTTGGCCAGCTCGGCGACGCTCGGGTCACGGTTGAGCTTCTGGGCGAGGACGCGCCGCGAGCGCATCACGCGGCGGGCCTGCTCGGCGACGTGGACGGGCAGCCTGATCGTCCGTCCCTGGTCGGCGAGCGCCCGCGTCACGGACTGCCGGATCCACCAGGTCGCGTAGGTCGAGAGCTTGAAGCCCAGGCGGTAGTCGAACTTCTCGACCGCGCGGATCAGGCCCAGGTTGCCCTCCTGGATCAGGTCGAGGAGCGGCACGCCTGCCTTCGTGTAGTTGCGCGTGATCGACATCACGAGCCGGAGGTTCGACTCGATCAGCTTCCGCTTGGCGGCCTCGTCGCCGAGATCCTTGCGCCGGGCGAGCTCACGCTCCTCCACGGGCGTGAGCAGGCGACCGTCCCCGATCTGGCGGACGTAGAGCTTGAGCGGATCGGCGACCTCGGGCGCCGGAGAGGCCTCGAGCTCGGGCTCCTCCGCCGCCTCCACCGCGTCGGCCTCCCCCGTGTCGGCCTCGGCGTCGAGTGTTTCACCGGCGGGCTCGCGGACAAGCTCGAGGTGTGGCTCGTGCGGCTGCGCCTCGTCCTCGGAGGACTGGTGGAACGCAGGGTCGCGGAGCGGCTGGCCTTCCATCTCCGTTCCTATCGGTTGCCGCGCTCACGCGCTTGAGCAGGAAGACAGGGAAGGAGTTCAGCGTCTGGTTTGCAAAGTTTTCGTGAGAATTCGCTCGAAGCCCAACTTGTGGCCAACAATCCCGTCACACTTGGTCATCGGCACCCAGATGGGTGTCCAGGAGGCGTCTGCGGCGTCCGAGGAGCTTCCTAGCATCGCGTTATGTGCGGCATTGCCGGATACAGCCTGAGTGACGAGAGCCGGGTCGGCCGGACGCTCGCTGCGCAGGCGCTGCTGGCGGGCATCGCCGAGCGCGGCAACGACGCCGTGGGCTACGCCTGGCGCGGCGGTGATGCCCGCGTGTCCGTGCGGAAGCGGCGCTCGGGTGCAACCGCGCTGCTCGACGAGCTGCACGTCCCTCCGACCGCGACGCAGGCCCTCGTCCACGTCCGCGACTACACGAAGGGGCACCCTTCGATCGAGGCGAACAACCACCCGATCCGCCACGGAGCCGTGGTCGGGATCCACAACGGGGTCGTCGCCAACGACGACGAGCTGCTCGCGGCCGAGCGGATCGAGCGCGCGCGCCCCGAGATGACGGTCGACTCAGAGGTGATCTTCGCGCTCGTCGAGCGCGCCGACAGCCGCGCGCGCGTGCTCGAGCGGCTCGTCGGCACGATGGCGGCCGCCTGGATGGACGAGCGCCGGCCCGGGCTCGTGTTCGCCGCGCGCGCCGTCGGCCGCCCGCTCTGGACCGGGCACACGCGGCACGAGACGTTCTTCGCCTCCACGCGCCAGGCGCTCGAGGTGGTCGAGGACACGCTGCGGATGACGCTGACGAAGCGGGAGGTCGAGGAGGGCACGCTGCTCGCCCTCCGGCACGGCCGCACCGCGTGGAGCGAGCGCTTCACGCCCGACCGGTCGCACGTCGAGGAGCCGCTGCCCGCCGTCCGCGCGGCCGAGGAGGGGCGCTCCTGCCTCGCCCGGCTGGCGGCGATCGCCGCCACCACCGCCTAGCCCGCGGCCGCCGCGGTCAGGCGAGCGTGCCGTCGGCGCGCACGTCCGCGCCTCGCTCGCGCAGCGCCTCGCGGACGAGGTACTGGAAGGCCGACCAGGCCCCCCGTCTCGTCTCGAACAGCCGGTAGACCTGCCACTCGGTCATCAGCGACGGGTCGGACCTGCGCGCCTCCGCCCAGTCGGCGAACTTCGGCAGGCGGCCGAGCCGCTCGGCCAGTGCCACGCCCTGCTCGACGGCGCGCTCCAGCCGCTCCTCGCCCACGGGGACGTCGAAGCCGGCCTCCCGGAGCGCGGCGGTGAGCGAGCCGAAGGTGTGCCAGTAGAGGGACTTGGACGGCATCCGGTCGCGGTGCTCGTCGAGGTCGCGCGCCGCGGGCGGCCGCCCGAGCTCCTCCCCCAGCCCGCGCAGGAGCCCGACGAGCTCGTCACGCGACAGCCCCCGCCGGGGCACGAGGCCCGCCTGGCGCTTGGCCGCGTTCCACGCCCCGAAGCGCTCGATCACCGTCTGCGGGTGCACCGTCGTCTCCGGGTCGGCGGCGAACTCGCGCATCGTCGGCGACCGCCCCAGCCGCTCGGCGGACGCGCGGAGCTCCGCGAGGATCTCGTCGTCCGAGTAGCGCCGCCTGAGACCCGCACGGAACGTCGCGAGCGCCGCCTCGTCGACCCGGACGCGAGGCTGCCGGGGCCGCCCCATGCAAGAAGCATAGAGCGCGCTGGAGATTCCGCAAGCCCGCCCGAACGCTACGACGCGAGCGACGCGGGCGGGCGCTGCGCGGGAGCCGGCGACGCGACCGGCTCGACCGGGAGGATCCGCTCGAGCGCCGCCACCGTCCGCGGGCAGAACTGCGTCCCGGCGGCCCGGCGGAGCTCGCCGACGGCCTCGGCGGCGGGCCGCGCGGCCCGGTAGATCCGTGTGGTCAGCATCGAGTCGAGCGCGTCGGCGACGTGGATGATCCGTGCGCCGAGCGGGATCTCCTCCCCGTGCAGCCGGTCGGGGTAGCCGCTCCCGTCGAAGCGCTCGTGGTGGTGCCGGATCGCCGGCACGGCGTCGTCGAGGAAGCCGAGGCGGTCGATGATCCTGGCCCCCTCCTCCGCGTGCCGCTGCATCAGCGCCCACTCCGAGGGCGTGAGGCTGGCCGGCTTGAGCAGGACCGAGTCGGGGATCGCGAGCTTGCCGATGTCGTGGAAGAGCGCGGCATGGCCGAGCACCTCCAGCTCCGCGTGCGACAGGCCGAGCTCGCGGCCGATCGCGAGCGCCAGCTGCTGCACGCGGCGCGAGTGGCCGGCGGTGTAGGAGTCGCGGGCGTCGACGGTGGCCGAGAGCGACTCCATCGCCGCCGTCGACCGCTCCTTCAGCAGCCGGTTCGCGTGCTCCAGCGACACGTTCTGCGTCTGGATCGTCTCGGCGGCGGCACGCAGCTTCTGCGCAGACCGCTGGGTGTGCGCCAGGTAGGCCTCCTGCGTCTTCCGCATCAGCAGCAGCGGCAGCGCGAACACGATCAGGGCGATCAGCCCCACCGACCCGTAGCCGATGGCGATCACGCCGCCGATGAAGCCGTACGCGACGTAGTGGGGCATCAGCCACGCGAACCGCTCGCGGAAGACCCGCAGCCAGCGCTCGTGGCCCTCGAGGGCGAGGGCCAGCGAGAGCAGGCCGGTGTTGACGGCGAAGTAGGCGGCACCGGCGAGCAACCCGGCCGCGACCGTCGCCAGCCGGCCGTCGGCTCCGAGCGCGAAGATCCCGGCCGCGGCGAGCGAGCAGAGCGTGAGGTTGCCGACGTTGAAGAGCACGTTGTGCAGCGGCGGCCGTCGGGCGCTCCACTCCACCGCCACGATCGCGACCGCGATCGCGAGCGCGACCCGCGGCCCGAACAGCGCCGCACCGGCGAGCGCGCCGACGGCCGAGACCGACAGCGTCCCCTGGTCCATCATCTCGAGCGCGAGCGCCTGCGCGATCGCGACGAGCGCGACGACGGCGACGACGCCGATCCAGTCGCTGCTCGTGCCGAGCCAGGCGCCGGCTATGCCCGCGGCCACGCCGCCGGCCGACACGAGCGCGACGAGCGCGGAGAGGCGCGTCGAGAGCGACAGGAACCGCGGGCCGTGGAGGGCGTGCGGACGCGGGTGGCGACGCTCCGCCGCGGGACGGGCCTCGGGCACGGCCGGGAGGGGCTCGCGGTGGTCCCCGTCCTCGGGGACGGCGACGAGGCGCGTCTGGCGGTCGGCCGGGACGAGCAGCGGCTCCGAGCTGGCACCGAGGACGCGGTTGCGCCCCTGGAGCTTGGCCCGGTAGACGGCGAGGTCCGCCTGGTGGATGAGCTCGTTGTCGTCGAGCGCGTCCTTCGGGAAGCCGGCGACGCCGAGCGAGACCGTGGCGCGGATCGGCTCGGACGCTGTCTCGACCTCGAACGAGCGCTCGGCGACCGCCCGGCGGATGCGCTCGGCGATCTCGAGCGCCTGCTCCGGCGACGTCTCCGGCAGGAGGATCGAGAACTCCTCCCCGCCGAAGCGGGCCGGCACGTCGTAGTGGCGCAGCTGGGCGCGGAACACCTCGGCGATCCCCTTCAGCACCGCGTCGCCGGCGAGGTGGCCGTACGAGTTGTTGATGTCACGGAGCAGGTCGAGGTCGGCCATGATCAGCGACAGCGGCCGGTTGAACCGTGCCGCGCGGCCGAGCTCCTCGTTCAGCGCCGTGGCGAAGTGCCGCGCGTTGAAGAGGCCCGTCTTCGGGTCGACACGAGCCTCCGCCTGCAGCTGCGGCACGCTCAGCGAGCGGTGGAGGACGAGCAGCGGGGCGAGGGCGACCGGGATCAGCCACGGGTTCGTCTCCCAGAACGTGGCCAGGGCGACGCCCAGCATCGTCAGCACGAGGTCGGTGGAGAGGCTCTCGGCCGTGAACAGCTGCGTCTCGCGGAAGGTGAAGCCCCGCCCGATGCGCAGCATCGACCCCAGCAGGAAGTGGTTGGTGGCGACGAAGACGACGCAGGCGGCGAGCGCGCCGAGCGCGATGCGGCCGTCGTCGTTGGCGATGAGGCCGTCGGAGCGCAGGATTGCCTGGTTCGCGCCCCAGGCGGCCAGCGTGTTGAGCGTGAAGTTGCAGATGTTGAAGCTCTGGACGAACCAGCTGTACCGCTCCTTCAGCCATTCGGGGATGTTCTGGACGATCCCGATCAGGACGATCAGCTCGGGCGGGAGCAGCAGGGCGGCGGCCAGCAGGAAGACGATCGACGTGTGGAACGAGAGCAGCTTCGACTGGAAGCGGACGACGAAGATGTGCGAGATCGCCGCGGCGGTCGCGAGGATCGCGAACGTCGTCCAGCCGTGGATCCGGTCGCCGCGCACCAGGTTGTCCAGGAACGGCGCGCTCGCGGCGATCGTGACCGCGATCACGGCCGCGAGGTAGGCGGTGCCGCGACGCGAGAGCGCGTTGCGCGGGGCCTCGTCGCGCAGGTTCTCGTCGCGGAGGGGCTCGCCGAGCGGGTACGCGGCGGCGGGCTCGAGCTCTGTGGGGATCGCCGTCATCCGACCCTGGGGTATCGGCCGCAACCGGGTCGCGCTTGACGGACGGAACGTACGCGCCGAGTGGTGGTCACGGCTTCGGTCTTCCTCCACCCGCGGTCGGGGGCCGCAGTCCGTGAGAGACGAGGACGAAGCGACCGGCTGGGCCTGCCGCTGCACGGCACGGTAGGGCGCGTCCGGCGATCCGGGTATCCCCCGTTCGCGGGACGGGCGCGGGGTTCCCCCGGACGGGTGACTCCAGGACGACCGGTAGGCTCGGCCCGTGCGCGTCCCGGTGCCGCTCTCGCTCGAGGTGGCGGCCGCCCGCGCGGCGGGCTCGCTGTCGCGCCTGGCCGGCCGCGGCGGCGGCACGACGCTGCCGGGGAAGCTGCTGTGGAAGCTCGATCCGGGCGCGATCGACCGGCTCGCGGCACGCCTCCCTCGCGGCACCGCGCTCGTCTCGGCCACGAACGGCAAGACGACGACCGCGTCGATGGTCGCTGAGATCCTGCGCGGGCGCGTCCGCGTCGCGCACAACAGCTCGGGCGCCAACCTCGTCTCCGGCGTCGCCTCGACGCTGCTCGAGGCGCGTGACGCCGAGCTCGGGCTGCTCGAGGTCGACGAGGCCGCCCTGCCCGAGGTGGCGCGGCGCCTGCGCCCGCGCGCGGTCTGCCTCGGCAACCTGTTCCGCGACCAGCTCGACCGCTACGGCGAGCTGGAGCACCTGGCCGACCGCTGGCGCGCAGCCGCCGCCCGGCTGCCGGAGGACACCGTGCTCGTGCTGAACGCGGACGACCCTCAGGTCGGATCGCTGGCGGACACCGGTCGCCCGGCCGTCCTGTTCGGGCTCGACGACCCGCGCCACGCCCGCGCCGAGCTCCAGCACGCCGCGGACTCGAAGTGGTGCGTCCGCTGCGGGACGCCGTACCACTACGCGGCCGCGTACGTCGGCCACCTCGGCGACTACCGCTGCCCGCGCTGCGGCCACGCCCGGCCGCCGCTCGACGTCGTCGCGCGGACGATCGAGCTGGCGGGGGTCGAGCACGCGTCGTTCGACCTGGTCACGCCCGAGGGGTCTCGCCGCGTGCGGCTCCGCCTGCCCGGCCTGTACAACGTCTACAACGCGCTGGCGGCGGCCGCGCTCGCCCGCGTGCTCGGCTCGACGCTCGACGAGGCGGCGGCGGGGCTGGAGCGCTCCTCGGCGGCGTTCGGACGCTTCGAGCGCATCGACGTGGAGGACGGCCGGCGGCTGCTGTTCCTGCTCGTGAAGAACCCGGCGGGCGCCAACGAGGCCGTGCGGACGCTGCTCCAGGGCGAGCCGCCGCGTGTGCTCGTCGTCGCGCTCAACGACGCGATCGCCGACGGGCAGGACGTGTCCTGGATCTGGGACGTCGACTTCGAGCCGCTCGTCCCGGGGCTGGACCGCCTCGTCGCCACCGGCTCGCGCGCCGCCGAGCTCTCGCTGCGGTTCAAGTACGGGGGCCTCGACGCCGCCGCGATCGAGGTCGAGCCGGAGCTCGGCCGCGCCCTCGACCGCGGGCTCGCGCTGACGCCCGCCGGGGGCGAGCTCGTCGTCCTCCCCACCTACACGGCGATGCTCGCCCTCCGCAGGCTCGTCGCCGGCCGCGGGCACGTCCGCAACTACTGGGAGCAGGCGGCATGACGCGGATCGTGGTCGGTCACCTCTATCCGGACTACCTCAACATCTACGCCGACCGCGGCAACATCGCCGTGCTCGACCGGCGGGCGCGATGGCGGGGGCACGAGCTCGACGTGCGGGCGATCGAGCCGGGCGACGAGCTGCCGGCCGGCGAGGTCGACCTCTTCTACGTCGGCGGCGGCCAGGATCGCGAGCAGGCGCTGATCGCGCCCGACCTCGCTGCCAAGGGCCCTCGCCTGAAGGAGGAGGTCGCGGACGGGGCGGCACTGCTCGCGGTCTGCGGCGGCTACCAGCTGCTCGGGCGCTTCTACCTCGACACCGACGGCGTCGAGCAGCCGGGCGCGGGCCTGTTCCCCCACGAGACCGTCGCCGGCCCGCGGCGGATGATCGGCGACGTGCTGATCGAGTGCGAGCTCGACGCCGGAGAGCGGCGGACGGTGGCCGGGTTCGAGAACCACGCCGGCCGGACGCGGCTCGACGCCGGCGCGGTGCCGCTCGGGCGCGTGGTCGCAGGCTACGGGAACGACGGGACGAGCGGCCACGAGGGCTGCCGCGTCGGGCGAGCGATCGGCACGTACCTGCACGGCCCGCTACTCCCCCGCAACCCGTGGCTCGCGGACTGGCTGCTGCGCCAGGCGCTCGCGCACGCGACGGGCGGCCCCCCGCCGGAGCTCGAGCCGCTGCCCGACGAGCTCGAGCGCGATGCGCACGCGGTCTCGTCCAGGCGCGCGCACGAGCGCGGCGGCCGCGGCGCCTGACGCCGAGACCGCCCGGCGCTACCGCACTTCCTGGAGCGACGCCGCCCGTGCCGCGGCGAGGATCGCGTCGGCCGACCGCTCGACGTCGGCCGCCGTCGTGCGCCAGTTCGAGACGGAGATCCGCATCGCCGTGACGCCGTGCCAGGTCGTGCCCGAGAGCCAGCAGGTTCCGTCCCGCTGCACGCGCGCCACGACATCGCGCGTGATCTCGTCGTCGTCGGCGAAGCGGACGAGCACCTGGTTGAGCACGACGTCGTTCAGGACACGGGCGCCGTCGTGGCCGTCGAGCAGCTCGGCGAACCGGCGTGCGTGCGCGCAGCAGCGGTCGACGAGGTCGGCGACGCCCGAGCGGCCCAGCTGCCGCAGCGCGGCGTAGACGGCGAACCCCCGCGCCCGCCTCGAGAACTCCGGCGTCCAGTCCATCTCGTCGCGCTCGGCCCCCGGCTCCGACTGGACGAGGTACGCCGCGTGGACGGCGAGCGCCGCCCGGTGCGCCTCGGGGTGGGCGCAGAACGCGAGCCCGGAGTCGTACGGCACGTTCAGCCACTTGTGCGCGTCGCAGGCCCACGAGTCGGCGCGGCCGACGCCGGCCACGAGGTGGCGCAGGCGCGGGCTCGCGTGCGCCCACATCCCGAAGGCGCCGTCGACGTGGAGCCAGGCTCCGGTCTCCTGCGCGGCGTCCGCGAGCTCGTCGATCGGGTCGAACGAGCCGGTGTTGACGTTCCCGGCCTGGGCGCACACGATCGTCGGCCCATCGGTGCCCGCGAGCGCCTCCCGCAGCGGCTCGGCGCGCATCCGCCCCTGCGCGTCCGCCTCCACCACCTCGAGCTGCGACGCGCCCACGCCGAGGAACCGGAGCGCGCGGTCGACCGTCACGTGCCGCTCCGCCCCGACGAGCACGCGGACGCGGGGCCCGCCGTGGAGGCCCTCCACCTCGACGTCCCACCCCGCGCGCGCGAGCACCTCGTGGCGCGCGGCGAGCAGGGCCGTCGCGTGCGCCATCTGGCAGCCGGTGACGAAGGCCACGGAGACGCCCTCGGGCAGGCCGAGCACGTCCGCGAGCCACTCGCCTGCGACCTCCTCGACCACGGCCGCGCTCGGGCCGGCGACGTACAGGCCCGCGTTCTGGTCCCAGGTCGAGGCGAGCCAGTCCGCTGCGAGCGACGCCGGCAGCGCGCCGCCGATCACGAACCCGAAGTAGCGCCCGCCCGCAATGGCGACGACGCCAGGCTCGGCGGCGTCGGCCAGCTCGTCGAGGACGCTCGCCGGCTCGGCCGGTTCCTCCGGCAGCGGGCCGCCGAGCGCCGCCCGCAGCTCCTCCACCGACGCCGACTCGCGCACCGGCCGCTCATCGAGCCCCGCGAGGAAGTCGGCCGCGCGGTCGGCCGTGCGCCTCAGCAGCTCCCGCTCGGGGTCTACGGCGCCCACAGCGCGCCAAGATACGCCACCGGGTCGCCCGGCTGCCACCGGCGCAGGAAGCGCTGGATCGGAGGGTGGAGCGCGATCCCGTCGAGGTCGCCGACGTCGAACAGCCGGTGGCCGCGGACGGCGGCGTCGCGGGAGGTGACGGCCTCGAGCGACTGCCCGGTCAGGTCGCCCGAGAAGATGATGTGGACGACGTGCTTCGTCGGCGAGCCGAGCGGCGAGATCGAGTCGACGAGCGCGACCGGGCCCTCGACCGGCAGCTCGTCCTCGACGCCGAAGATCCCGAGCTCCTCCGACAGCTCCCGCTGGAGCGCGTCGACGAGGCTCTCGCCCGCCTTCACGCCGCCGCCGGGCAGGAGCCACGCCTCCCGGCCGTGCTTCTCGTGCCGGATCAGCAGGATCCGGTCGGCCCACCGCAGGATCGCCGACACGCGGATCCTGGGCGCCTCGCTCACGCGGTCACGCCGCCGACGACCCGAAGCCGCGGACGCCCCGCTCGGCCTCCGGCAGCTCGTCCGTCTCGACGAGCTCCAGGGGCGGCACCGGGAGGACGACGAGCTGTGCGATGCGCATCCCCGGCTCGACCGTGAACGGCTCCTCGCGGTCGGTGTTGAGGAGCACCACTCGCAGCTCGCCGCGGTAGCCGGCGTCGACGAGTCCGGGCGCGTTCACGATCGTGATCCCGTGTCGCGACGCGAGGCCCGACCGGGGCTGCACGAAGCCCGCGTACCCCTCGGGGATGGCGACGGCGAGGCCCGTCCCGACCGTCGCCCGCTCGCCGGGACGGAGCACGGCGCGCTCGCACGCGGCGAGGTCGAGCCCCGCGTCGCCTGCGTACGCGCGCGCCGGAACGACCGCGTCCCCGCGCAGGCGGCGGATCGGCAGCTCGATCACGACGCCGTCCGCGCGCCGGGCCGCTCGGCCGCCGCGACCAGGTACGGGGCGAAGCGGCGCAGGGCGGGGCCGGCGAGGCGGGCGCGGACGAGCACGCCCTCCTCGGTGTCCCGCCGTTCCTCGATCGGCGCGCCGAGGCCGTACAGCTCGGAGAGCGCGGCGCCGTCCTCGTACGGCACGAGCAGCTGCACCGGCTCGAAGCGGTCCGCGAACCGGACGGCGACGCGCGAGCGCAGCTCGTCGAGTCCCTCGCCGGTGAGCGCCGAGACCTGGCAGGCGTCCGGGTACGCGTTGGCGAGGCGTCGCCGCCGCAACGCGTCGACGGCGTCGGCCTTGTTCAGCACGAGCTCGACCGGGATCTCGTCGGCGCCGATCTCGTGCAGCACCGACTCGACCGCGGCGCGCATCTCGGCGAGCCGGTCGTCGTGCTCGGAGGCGTCGAGGACGTGCAGCACGAGGTCGGCCACGAGCGTCTCCTCGAGCGTCGCCGCGAAGCCCTCGACGAGCTGGTGCGGGAGGCGGCGGATGAAGCCGACGGTGTCGGTCAGGAGGTAGCGGCGACCGTCGTGCTCGAACGCGCGCGTCGTCGGGTCGAGGGTCTCGAACAGGCGGTCGCGGACGGCGACATCTGCCTGCGTCAGCGCGTTGAGGAGCGTCGACTTGCCGACGTTCGTGTAGCCGGCGAGGGCGACGACCGGCGTCTGGGAGCGCGTCCGCCGCTTCCGGCGCGTCTCGCGCTGCCGCTCGACGTCCTTCAGCCGCCGCTTGAGGATCGAGATGCGGCGGCGCGCGAGCCGCCGGTCGGTCTCGAGCTGCGACTCGCCCGGCCCGCGTGTGCCGACGCCGGCGCCGAGCGCGCCGGTGCCGCCGCCGAGGCGCTCGAGGTGCTTCCACATGCCGCGCATGCGCGGAAGGTTGTACTCGAGCTGCGCGAGCTCGACCTGGAGCTTTCCCTCGGCGGTGACGGCGTGCTGGGCGAAGATGTCGAGGATCAGCTGCGTGCGGTCGACAACGCGCGCGTCGAGCGCGTTCTCCAGCGCCCGCTGCTGCACGGGGTCGAGCTCGTCGTCGACGACCAGCACCTCGGCGCCCGCTGCCTTGTAGGCCTGCTCGAGCTCGCCGAGCTTCCCCTTGCCGACGTACGTCCGCGGGTCTGGACGCGGCCGGTGCTGGACGAGCTCCGCCACCGGATCGACCCCGGCGGTCCGCGCAAGCTCGCGGAGCTCCCCGAGCTCGTCGTCGGCGTCGGTGCCCTGAGCCAGGACTGCGAGGACGAATCCCTTCTCCGGCTCGACGCCGGGCAGGGGATCCGGCTGTCGCAGCGTCACGCGTGGATTGTGCCACCCCCCGCGCGGTCCGGCCGGTCACAATCGGGCGCGTGCGCGACCAGCTCGCACGCCGGACGCTCCAGCTCGTGAACGTGCCCTCCGTGTCACGCGAGGAAGCCGAGCTGGCCGACATCGTCGCCGCCGAGGTGCCGCTCGCGCTCCGGCACCGCGAGGGGTCGACGCTCCTGTTCGAGGCGCCGCGGACCGGGAAGCCGCTCGTCCTGCTCGCCGGGCACCTCGACACGGTGCCGCCGCAGGAGAACATCCCCGGGCGGCTCGAGGACGGCGTCGTCCACGGGCTCGGCGCCGCCGACATGAAGGCCGGGCTGGCGGTGATGGTCGAGCTCGCCCGCTGGGCGCACGAGGAGGCCGCGCCGCCGGCCGTCGACCTGGCGTTCCTCTTCTTTCCTCGGGAGGAGCTTCCCGCGGCCGAGAGCGCCGTGCCGCCGTTCCTGGCCTCCGGCCTCGTCGACGACGCGCAGCTCGTGGTCGTGCTCGAGCCGACGGCGAACGCGATCCAGGCCGGCTGCCTCGGGCACCTCGCGGCGACGGTCGTGTTCGAGGGGCGAAGCGGCCACTCGGCGCGGCCGTGGCTCGCCGACAACGCGATCCACCGCGCCGTCCGGGCCCTCGGGCCCGTGGCGTCGCTCCCGCCGCGCGACGTCGAGCTCTCCGGCCTCGTCTTCCGCGAGGTCCTGTCGGTGACGGAGATCCGCGGCGGGATCGCGACGAACGTCGTGCCCGACCGGGTGGAGGCGCGACTCAGCTACCGCTACGCGCCCGACCGGACGCCCGCGGAGGCGGAGGCGGAGCTCGCGCGGATCGTCGGCCCCGAGGGCCGGCTGGAGGAGCTCGGGAACTCGCCGCCGGCCCGCGTCGTCGTCGACACGCCGCTCGCCCGCGCGCTGCGCGAGGCCGGCGCGTTCGCCGTCGAGCCGAAGCAGGCCTGGACGCCAGTGGCCGAGTTCTCGGCGCACGGGCTCGACGCCCTCAACCTCGGGCCGGGCGACCCGCGCTACGCGCACGCCCGCGACGAGCAGGTCGACGCAGCGTCGCTCGAGCGCACCTTCCGGGCGCTCCAGCGGTTCGCGCTCGGTAGCGTCTAGCGGATGCCGCTCTCCCCCGTGCTCGCCGGCCTGGCCGCGTATCCGTTCGTGCGCCAGGACGAGGCGATCGCCGAGGTCGCCGCGCGGGGCGTCGAGGTGATCGACTTCGGGATGGGCGACCCCCGCGAGCCGACGCCGCCCTTCATCCGCGAGGCGCTCGTGGCCGCGCTCGGCGAGACGTCGAGCTACCCGCGCGCGGTCGGCCTCCCGGAGCTGCGGGAGGCGATCGCGGGCTGGGTCGAGCGTCGCTTCGGCGTCGTCCTCGACCCCGCCGCCGAGGTCGTCCCGACCCTCGGCAGCAAGGAGGCCATCTTCTCGCTCGCGCAGCTCGTCGTCGACCCGCGCTCGGAGCAGCGCGTCGTCGTCGTGCCGGAGCCCGGCTACCCGGTGTACGAGCGGGGCGCGCTCTTCGCCGGCGCCGAGCCGGTGCTCGTCCCGCTGCGCGAGGCGAACGGCTTCCTCCCCGACCTCGACGCGCTCGACGAGCAGCTGCTGGGGCGCACGGCGATCTTCTGGGTCAACTACCCGAACAACCCGACGGGCGCGCTCGCGCCGCGGGCGTTCTACGAGCGTCTGGCCGAGCTGGCGCGCCGCCACGACTTCGTGCTCGCCTCGGACGAGGCGTACACGGAGCTCTGGTTCGACGAGCCGCCCGCCTCGGCGCTCGAGCTCGAGAACCGGACCAACGTGCTCGCATTCAACACGCTGTCGAAGCGCTCCTCGATGACGGGGTACCGCTCCGGGTTCGCGGCCGGCGACCCGGCGCTCGTCGCCGCGATGAAGGCATTCCGTCCCACCGTGGGGACGGCGCCGCAGGAGTTCGTCCAGCGCGCGGCGGTCGCGGCCTGGGGCGACGAGGCGCACGTCGAGGCGACGAGGGAGGTCTACCGGGCGAAGCGCCACGTCTTCCTCGACCTGTTCGCGCGCACGGGCCTGCGCGTCGCCGGCAGCGCGGCGACGATGTACCTCTGGTTCGAGGTGCCCGGCGGCGAGTCGTCCGAGTCGTTCGCGACGCGGCTGCTCGAGCGCGGCGTGGTCGTCTCCCCCGGCTCGTACTTCGGCGAGGCCGGCGAGGGCTACGCGCGCCTCGCGCTCGTGCCGACCCTCGAGGACTGCCGGCGCGCGGCCGCGATCATGGAGGAGGCGCTGTGACACCCGAGCAGGTGGAGGCGATCGTCGCGGCGCTCGACCGCGGCGAGCGGCGGGTCGCGGAGCGTCGGGACGGCGAGTGGGTCGTCGACGTCGAGGCGAAGGAAGCGATCCTCGAGTACTTCCGCCTGCGCAAGGTCGAGCCGGTCGCGGTCGGGCCGTTCGCCTTCCAGGACAAGATCCCGCTCAAGCACGACGCGCCGGGGGTGCGAATCGTGCCGCCGGGCGTCGCGCGCTACGGCTCGTTCCTCTCGGAGGGCGTGGTGCTGATGCCGGGGTACGTGAACATCGGCGCGTGGGTCGGCCCGCGCACGATGGTCGACACCTGGGCGACGGTGGGCTCGTGCGCCCAGATCGGCGCCGACGTCCACCTCGCCGGTGGCGTCGGCATCGGCGGGGTGCTCGAGCCGCCGCAGGCCCTGCCCGTGATCGTCGAGGACGGCGCCTTCGTCGGCTCGCGCTGCATCGTCACGGAGGGCGTCCGGATCGGCGAGGGCGCCGTGCTCGCGCCGAACGTCTCCCTCTCGGCCTCCGTGCCGATCATCGACGTCACCGGGCCCGAGCCCCGCGAGTACCGCGGCTACGTCCCGCCGCGCTCGGTCGTACTGCCGGGGACACGGCCGAAGGCCTTCCCGGCGGGGACGTTCCAGGTGGCGTGCGCGCTGATCGTGGGGCAGCGCAGCGCGAGCACCGACCTGAAGACGAGCCTCAACGACGTCCTGCGCGAGTTCGAGATCGCCGGCTAGGCGGCGACGCGCACGACCCGTGCCCGCACGGGCGCACTCTTCCCCTTCAGCTCCAGCTCGACGACCTGCGCCTCGCGCTCCGGCAGCGCCGACCACACCCGTTCCGAGACGACGAGCTCGCCGGGCCCGGCGGCCTCCTGGAGGCGCGACGCGACGTTGACGACGTCGCCGATGGCGGTGAAGTCCTTCGCCAGGTCGCTCGGGCCGACGTTGCCGACGAACGCGGTGCCGAAGTCCACGCCGACGCCCACGGCCAGCGCGTCGTCGCCGGTGTCGTCGGCGAGCTCGTGGAGCAGCCCCTCCCCTGCCGCGACCAGCGTCGCGCACGCGTCGGCCTCCACCAGCACCGGCAGGAACAGGGCCATCACCGCGTCGCCGACGAGCTTGTCCACGAGGCCGTCGTGACGCACGACGACGTCGGAGGCGACGCGGTAGAACCGGTCGAGCCGCCGCTCGACCTCGGCCGGGGGGCGCGACTCGGCCAGCGTCGTGAAGCCGCGGACGTCGGCGAACAGGACACCGATGTCGAGTTCGGCGCCACCGAGGGGCAGGTGGTCGAAGCAGGCGGCGCACAGGTTCGGGTTCATCCGGCTCGGCCGGTACGGCGTCGGGCGCAGGAGCACCCGGCCCGCGCCGGCGAAGGGCGCGTTGCAGAGCTTGCAGCGGGGGCTGTGCGGGAGCATGCGCATCAGGTGCCGCGTCCAGTGGAGCCTGTGGGTCGAGAGGGCGTCGTTGATCGAGATGTGCGCTCGGGGCACGGGCGCCACGATACGCGCGGCCCGCCGGTCAGTCGACTCGCCGCGCCGGGCCGACGAGCGTCGCGCGCCCGCCGACGAGCACGACGACGAGCTCGCCGCCGGGGAAGGACACGGTGACCTCGCCGTCGCCGACGAGGGCCGCCGCGACCGCGACGGCGCTCGTGCCCGAGGACGCCGTCTCCCCCGCCCCGCGCTCCCACACGCGGGCGCGCACGCGGCCCGCCGCCTCCACGCGGGCGACCTGCACGTTCGTCCGCCCCGGGAAGCGCGGATGCGTCTCGAGCAGCGGCCCGATCCGCGGGAGCTCGTTCGGGTCGCCTTCGACGACCGCGTGCGGGTTGCCGACGTCGACGGGGACGAACCTGATCCCGTCGACCTCCTCCGCCGGGCCGACGCGCACCGGCCCGAGCTCCTGCTCGAACATGCCGTCCCCGCGGGCGCGGACGCGAACCTCGCGGCCGGCAGAGCGGACGACGACCTCCTCCGCACCGGTGCGCGCGGCGAGCCAGGCTGCGGCGATCCGCGTGCCGTTCCCGGACAGCTCGGCCGTCGAGCCGTCGGGGTTCCAGATCGTCACGCCGCCGTCCGCGGCGACCTCGAGGATCCCGTCCGCGTCTCCGGCGAGCTCGCGCACGCGCGCCGGCGTCGCCCCGAACGGCTCCGAGACGAGGTAGACGTTCCCCTGGGCGTCCCAGCGCTCCACGGCCACTAGTGAATCAGCGGAGCAGCGGGCCGGGGGCGAGTCGCCGTCCCGGCCCGCTGTGCGACCGGAGCCCGCTAGGCGAGGTAGGCGCAGAGCTCGGGGAAGATGTCGAGGTCCCACTGCCCGGCGACGAACGGCACCGTCTCGGAGCCGTCGGCGGCCACCTCGAACACGATCCGTCCGACCTGCGTCGCCACCGGGCCTTCGCCGGGGGCGATGAAGAGCCGCTCCCGGCCGGCGACGATCTGCGTGAACGAGCCGTCCGGGTGGTACTCGACGAAGACCGGCCCGCCGAGCACGCTCGCGATCGACTTCCCGTTCGCGGGGTTGGTGAGCGTGACGGTGAAGCTCCGCTCGACGTGCAGGCGCTCCCGGACGAGCGCCCCCGCCGCGTCGTAGTACTGCCAGACGGTGAAGACGCCCTCGGAGTGCGACGTGATCGGGAACGCGCAGACGTCGAGCGTGCGCGTGCGATCGACGTCCTCGTGCGTGACCACGGTCGGCGGGGCGGCGGCCGCCGCAGGCGCAAGCGCGGCGGCAACGAGGACGAGCGTTGTGGCGAGGAGTCGCATGGACTCTCCTTTCATCGCTGTCAGTGTCTTAAGACGTTATGACACTGACGCGGGTTAGGCTGTCGGGGTGGCCGTGGAGCGTCTGCACGAGCCGACGGACGGGATGGCGTTCGTCGTGCGTCTGCTCAACTCGTGGGACGAGCTCGAGCCCGATCCCGAGCTGCTCCGGGATCCGGCCGCCGCCGCCCGGCTCCTTCGCCGCCACGGCTTCGACGACGCGGCGGCACGGGTGGACGACGACGAGCTCGAGGCGCTGCGCGAGCTGCGCACGCGTGTGCGCGCGGCGTGGGGCGCGCCGGACGACGACACCGCCGTCGCGCTGCTGAACGCGCTCGCGGCGGAACGCTGGGCTCCGCCGACTCTCGTCCGGGACGAGGGTGGCGGATGGGCGTACCGGTGGGACAGGGGCGGCGCCCCGGCGTCCGCGTTCGCCCCCGCGCTCTGCGCCGCCACGCTGCTGGAGGAAATCCGGGCGCACGGCCGGCGGCGGCTCGGCAGCTGCGCCGGCGCGCCGTGCCGCTGCGTCTTCGTCGACCGCTCGCGCAGCCGGACGCGCCGGTACTGCTGCGACCTCTGCGCCGATCGTGTCAACCAGACGGCGCGCCGACGCCGCCTGCGCGGCGGCTAGGCCGGCGTCAGGATCTCCTCCGCGATTTCGGCCGGCGGCCGCGCCGCGTCGACGATCCGGATCCCGGGAATGCGGCGCATCCACTTGCGCTGATACGAGGCGTAGCGCCGGACGCGCGCGTCGTAGGTCGCGACCGCCTCCTCGAGCGGGAGCTCCGCGAAATCGCGCAACCCGTGGATCGCCCCCGCCGTGTACGAGATCGGCTCTTCCAGCGCGCGCCGGACCTCGGCCACCACCCCACGCTCGACCATCCGGCGCGTCCGCGCCTCGATCCGCCGCACGAGCTCCTCACGTGGCACGTCGAGGCCGACGACGAGCGTCGGATGGCGCGTCTCGCCGCTCCACAGCCGGTCGCGCCCCGGGCGGAGGGACGCTCCCGCCTCCGCGAGCTCGAGCGCGCGGACGACGCGGCGCCGGTCGTTGGGGTGGACGGCTGCCGCGGCGGCGGCGTCCACGCGGGCGAGCTCGGCGTGCGCGGCCCCGGCGCCGCGATCGCCGTAGAACGCGTCCCAGCGCTCGCGCGCGCCGGGTGCCGGCGGCGGCGGGAGCGGCATGTCCGCAAGGGCGGCGCGCAGGTAGAGGCCCGTGCCGCCGACCACGACGGGCGTGCGCCCTGCCGCGAGCAGCTCGTCGATCGCCGCGTGCGCGAGCTGCTGGTACTCGCCGAGCGTCGCCTCGTGTGAGAGCGGCCAGATCGCGACGAGGCGCGCCGCCCGGGGGGACTGGTTGGTCAGGATCGGCAGGCCGCGGTAGACCTGCATCGCGTCGGCGGACACGAGCTCGCCGCCGATGCGGTCGGCCAGCGCCTCGGCGACGTCGGTCTTGCCCGAGGCGGTCGGGCCGAAGATCGCGACGACCCGCGGGCGCATCTACCCGAGCAGCCGACCCCGGAGGCGACCCAGTGCGTCGGGCTCGAGCCCGCATCCGAGCAGGTACGCCTCCACGGACACGTGACGCCGCTCGACGCAGCCGATCGCCGCGGCCATCGCGCCGGCCGGAGCCGTCGCCGTCTCGCCGAGGAAGGGACGGAGCCGTTGCTCGGTGAGCGCGTAGTCGGCGTCGACGTCGTCGATGGAGACGCCGCACAACCGCAGGAGCAGCGCCGCCACGAGCCCCGTCCGGTCCTTGCCGCCGACGCAGTGGACGACGACCGGGCCCTCGGGCGCATCCGCGATCGCCGCGAGGGCGCGCGCAATCTGATGCCTGCAACGCTCGAGAGCGGCCTCGTAGAAGACGACGTACTCGCCGCGCGCGTCCGGCGCCGCCTCCGCGGCGGCCACGACCTCGGCCCACCCCGGGTCGCCGGGCTCGATCCCGTCCATCAGCGACACGTGGACGACCTCCACCTCGAGGCGGCGCGGCGGGTCGTCCGCGAGCTCGTCGTCACGCCGCAGGTCGACGATCCGGACGACGCCGTAGGCGTGCAGCGCCTCCCACCCCGCATCCGTCAGATGGGCGCGGCTGTCGGCGCGCACGACCGCGCCGAAGCGCGTCGAGCCGCCGTCCTCGGTCGGGTGCCCGCCGAGGTCGCGGACGTTCGAGCAGCCGTCCCAGACGAGGTCGCGCGGGCCGGTCACGCGGCGACGAGCGCCGCCTGTGTCCCCCGCAGCGTCGTCGAGGTCGCGCCCTCGACGAGCACGTCGACCAACTCCCCCGGCTGCGCGCTCCCGGCGAAGTTCACGGTCGTGTTCCTCCTCGTGCGCCCGCGGAGGAGCGCCGCGTCCGTACGGCTCGGGCCCTCGACGAGCACCTGCTCCGCGCGACCCACGCGTTCGGCGTTCCGCTCGGCGGCGATCCGCTGGACGAGCTCGACGAGCCGCTCGAGCCGCTCGTGCTTCGTGCGGTCCGGCACCTGGTCGGCGAGGCCTGCCGCCTCCGTCCCCCGGCGCGGCGAGTAGATGAACGTGAACGCGCTGTCGTAGCGCACCTCCTCGACGACCCGGAGCGTCTCCTCGAAGTCCGCCTCCGTCTCGCCGGGGAAGCCGACGATGACGTCGGTCCCGAGCGCGAGGTCCGGGATCGCCGCCCGCAGGCGGTCGACGAGCCGGAGATAGCGCTCGGCGTCGTACGTGCGGCGCATCGCCTTGAGGAGCCGCGACGAACCGGACTGGAGCGGGAGGTGGACGTGCTCGCAGACCGCCTCGCACTCGGCCATCGCGGCGACCACCGGCTCGCGGAAGTCCTTCGGATGCGGGCTCGTGAAGCGGATCCGCTCGAGCCCGTCGACCGCGTCGCACGCGCGGAGGAGCTCGCCGAACTCCGTGTCGAGGGCGGGGCGCAGGTCGCGGCCCCACGAGTTCACGTTCTGCCCGAGCAGGGTCACCTCCCGTACGCCCTCCGACGCGAGGCGCCGCACCTCCGCCACGATCTCGCCGGGGCGGCGGCTGACCTCGCGCCCGCGGACGGCCGGGACGATGCAGTACGCGCACTTCGAGTTGCACCCCATCGACACCTGCACCCACGCCTGGAAGCGGCGCTCGCGCTGGAGCGGCAGCGCGGCCGAGAACGAGCGCTCCTCCGCGATGCCGAAGCGACCGCGCGCGACGCCGTCGCCGTTCGCCCCGATCCAGTCGGCCAGGTGCGGGATCGTCCCGGGCCCGAAGGCCACGTCGACGAACGGGTACAGCTCGAAGAGCCGCTCGCGCTGCGCCTCGGCGTAGCAGCCGCCGACGGCGACGATCGCGTCGGGGTTGCGCTGCTTGAGCGCTTTCGCGTCGCCCATGTGCGCGGCGAACCGCTGGTCCGGCTTCTCGCGGATCGTGCAGGTGTTGAAGACGAGCACGTCCGCCTGCTCCCTGGTCGGCGCCTCGCCGAGGCCGAGCGACTCGAGCGTGCCCTTGATCCGCTCCGAGTCGTGCGCGTTCATCTGGCACCCGAACGTGGTGACGAAGTAGCGCCTCACGGCGCGGCCATCGTAGCCGCCTGTGCGGGCCGTCTCCCTCCGCGCTTGCCGCCGCGGCGCCGCCGATGAGATCATCGCTCGCCCGAAGCCCGTGACGACCACCGACGTGACACTGCTCACGCTCGGCGGGGACGAGGTCTCCGTCGGCGCCTCGCGCATCGCGGAGCTCGGGTCGCGGCTGCGCGGCGACCTGCTCGCGCCGGGCCACGCCGACTACGAGCAGGCACGCCTGGTCTGGAACGGCATGATCGACCGCCGGCCGGCGCTGATCGCACGCTGCAGGGACGTCGAGGACGTCGTCGCGGCGGTTCGCTTCGCCGACGAGCACGAGCTGCCGGTCGCGGTGCGCGGCGGCGGCCACGGGGTCGCCGGCCACGCGGTCGTCGACGGCGGGCTCGTCGTCGACCTCTCCCCGATGCGGTCGGTCGAGGTCGACCCGGCCGCCCGCACGGCGCGTGCGGGCGGCGGGAGCAGGCTCGCCGACGTCGACCGCGCGACCCAGGCGCACGGGCTCGCGGCGCCGCTCGGAGTCGTGTCGCGGACGGGGATCGCGGGCCTCACGCTCTCCGGCGGCATCGGCTGGCTGCGCAGGGCGTACGGGCTCACCTGCGACAACCTGCTCGCCGCGCAGGTCGTCACCGCCGGCGGACGCGTCGTGACCGCGGGCGGCGACGGGGATCCCGAGCTCCTGTGGGCGCTGCGGGGCGGCGGCGGGAACTTCGGCGTCGTCACGTCGTTCGAGTACCGCCTGCACCCGGTCGGGCCGGAGATCATGGTCGCGTTCGTCCTCTACCCGGGCGAGCGCGCGGCGGAGGTGATCGAGTTCTGCGCGTCCTACACGGCCACCGCGCCGGAGGCGGTGAGCCCGCTCTGCTTCGTCGGCCGTGTGCCCCGCACGGAGGCGTTCCCGGAGGAGGCGCACGGCCTGCCCTACGCGGCGCTGGCCGCCGTCCATCCGGGCGACCCCGCCGAAGGTGCGAGTGTCCTGCAACCGCTGCGCGAGCTCGGCCGGCCGATCGTCGACCTGAGCGGTCCGATGCGATACACGGAGGCGCAGACGCTGCTCGACGAGGACTATCCGGACGGCTGGCGGTACTACTGGAAGTCGGTCGAGCTCGACGAGCTCTCGCCGGACGTGGTGCGCCGCGTGCTCGCGCACGCCGCGGCCGCGCCGTCCGACCACTCGACCGTCGACGTCTGGTGCAACGGCGGAGCGATGGGGCGGGTGCCGGCCGACGCGACCGCGTTCGGCGCTCGGCCGGCGGTCTTGCTCGGGTACGAAGCGAACTTCGAGGACGCCGCGGCGGCCGACGAGAACGTCGCCTGGGTCCGCGACTCGATCGACGAGCTCCGGCCGTTCTCGACCGGCGGCGCCTACCTCAACTTCCCCGGGTTCTTCGAGGAGGGCGACGAGCTGCTGCGGGCGTCGTTCGGCGAGGCCAACTACGCACGGCTGGTGGCTGTGAAGAACGCGCTCGACCCCGCGAACGTGTTCCGGTTCAACGGCAACATCGCCCCGACCGCCTGACGGCGGGCCGTCCGGTGGCCTAGCGCGCGATCTCGGTCGCGCGCGACTCCCGGATCACGGTCACCTTGACCTGGCCCGGGTACTCGAGCTGATCCTCGATCTCGCGCGCGATCTCGTGGCTGAGGAGGATTGCCCCGTCGTCGTCGATCTCGGCCGGCTTGACCATGACGCGGATCTCGCGGCCGGCCTGGAGCGCGTACACCTTCTCGACGCCCTTCTTCGTCGCGGCGATCTCCTCGAGCGCCTCCAGCCGCTTGACGTAGTTCTCGAGCGACTCGCCACGCGCGCCGGGGCGGGAAGCCGAGATCGCGTCGGCGGCGATCAGCAGCACCGCCTCGACCGTCTGCGGCTGCACCTCGTAGTGGTGGGCCTCGATCGCGTGGACGACGGCCTGCGACTCACCGTAGCGCTTTGCGAGCTGCGCCGAGATGAGCGCGTGCGACCCCTCCACCTCGTGCGTCATCGCCTTGCCGAGGTCGTGCAGGAGCGCCGCCCGCTTCGCCGTCTTGACGCCTGCCTCGAGCTCCGTCGCCATGATCCCGACGAGGTGGACGACCTCGAGCGAGTGCTTGAGCACGTTCTGCCCGTAGCTCGTGCGGAACCGCAGCCGGCCGAGGATCTTCACGAGCTCCTCGTGGACCTCGCCGCAGTTGGCCTCGAACACCGCCTGCTCGCCGGCGGTGCGGACTGAGTCCTCGAGCTCCGCCTTCGACTGGTAGTAGCTCTCCTCGATCCGAGCCGGGTGGATCCGGCCGTCCTCGATCAGCTTGACGAGCGTGAGCCGTGCGACCTCCCGCCGGATCGGGTCGAACGACGACAGCACGACCGCCTGCGGGGTGTCGTCGATGATGAAGTCGACGCCCGTCAGGTGCTCGAGCGCGCGGATGTTCCGCCCCTCGCGGCCGATGATGCGGCCCTTCAGGTCGTCGGACGGCAGCTCGACGAGTGAGACGGTCGTCTCGGCGGCGTGGCTCGCCGCGACGCGCTGGAGCGCGTCTGCGACGAGGCTCCGCGCGCGGCGCTTCGCGTCGGCCCGCGCCTCCTCCTCGAGCTGGCGGACGCGGCGTGCCAGCTCGTGGCGCACGAGATCCTCGGTCCGCTCGATCAGGTGCTGCTTCGCCGCGGCGGGCGTCATCCCCGAGATCCGCTCGAGCTCTCCGAGCTCCCTCGTCCGCAGCTCCTTCAGGTCGTCCTGCAGCTGGCGCGTGTGGATCTCGCGATCCGACACCCCCTGCTCCCGCCGCGTGAGCTCCTCGAGCTTCGCCTCCACCTCGAGCTCCTTCGCGAGGACGCGCTCCTCGATTGCGACGACCTGGCTGCGCCGCTCCTGCAGCTCGTGGTCCAGCTGCTCGCGCAGCTTCAGCTCGAGCTCGCGTGCCTCGATCTGCGCCTCGCGGCGCTTCGCCTCGACCTCGCGCTCCGCCTCCCCGAGGAGCTCCTCGCGCCGGCGGGCCGCGGCGGTGAGCGTCGAGCCGCTCCACAGCCGCAGGGCGAGCGCGACCACGATCCCTCCGGCGACGAGTCCCGCGACGAACGTTGCGGTGGCGAGCATGGCAGCTCCTGCCTCTCAGCCCGCACGAGAGGCATCCCGAGATCGGTCGAATGCGGCGTCGCGTCATGCGTGCCGCTCCGGCAGTGGCCCGGCGTCACACCCTCAACTCGAGAGCTGCTTCCCTCCGAAGGTGGTGTTCGTCGTGGTCATCGCTGGCCATGCGTCGTCCGGGTGCTGGGAAATGCCTGATGTGCAGGGGAAATGTCAGTGTCGAGTAGAGCACGCATCCTAGCGCCGCTCACTCCTCCGCGCCACTAGCCGTCTCGACGGCGTCCTCGCCGAACCCGCGCCGGGCCAGCAGGCGCGCCGTCGACGGGCCGCGACCGCGGGCCGCGACGATCGCCGCGGCGCGCTCCCGCTCGGGCTCGAGCCCGTCGAGCGCCTCCCTGACGAGCTCCTCCGCGACCCCGCGCTGCTCCAGGTCCCAGCGGATCGCCGCGTCTCCCCGGCCCCGCGCGGCGAGCGCGCTCGCCCGCGCGACGGCCACGCGCCGGTCGTCGACGAGCCCGACCCGCTCGAGGCGTTCCACCGCCGCCGCGCGCTCGCCGCCCGTGAAGCCCGCCCGCTCGAGCCGGCGGTCGAGCTCCGCAACGGCCAGGTCGCGCGCCCGCAACGCCCGCACCGCCCGCGACCCGGCGGCGCTCTGCCGCAGCTCGCGCCGGAGCTGTCGGAGCCGCGGACGGTCGAGCTCGAGCCCGACGCGAAGCCCGACGTGCGCCGCAGCCTCGACGGGCACCGTTCGCCACCGGGCGCCGTCGACCTCGACGTCGACGCGCTGCCCCCGTTCGCGCAGGCCCGTGACGACGGCCACGCGCTCCGACGAGACGCTACGAGGCCGGCGCCGGGGCCTCGACGGCCGCGGCGTCGCCCGTGCCGTTCTCCGATGCCTGCTCGGACGCCTTCTCCGCCGGGGCGAGCGTCGGGAGCAGGCGCGCCGAGACGACCTGGTCGGCTCCCACCTCCCGCTGGATCCCGGCGAGGATCTGCTGCGTCACGTCGGGGTGCTCGCGGAGGAACGCGGTCGCGTTCTGCCGTCCCTGGCCGAGGCGCTCGTCGCCGAAGCTGAAGTACGAGCCCGACTTCGCCACCACCTTGCGCTCGAGCCCCGAGTCGAGCACGGTGCCCTCCCAGGAGATGCCCGAGCCGTAGATGATGTCGAACTCGGCCTGCTTGAACGGCGGCGCGACCTTGTTCTTGACGACCTTGACGCGCACGCGGTTCCCGATCGCCTCGACGCCCTCCTTCAGCGTCTCGATCCGGCGGATGTCGAGGCGCACCGAGGCGTAGAACTTCAGCGCGCGCCCGCCCGGCGTCGTCTCCGGGTTCCCGAACATGACGCCGATCTTCTCGCGAAGCTGGTTGGTGAAGATGCAGATCGTCTCGGTGCGGTTGAGCGTGCCCGCGAGCTTCCGCAGCGCCTGGCTCATCAGCCGTGCCTGCAGGCCGACGTGGCTGTCCCCCATCTCGCCCTCGATCTCCGCCTTCGGCACGAGCGCGGCGACCGAGTCGACTGCGACGATGTCGAGCGCGCCGGAGCGGACGAGCAGCTCGCCGATCTCGAGCGCCTGCTCGCCCGTGTCGGGCTGCGACACGAGCAGCTCGTCGATGTCGACGCCGATCCGCTTCGCGTAGGCGGGGTCGATCGCGTGCTCCGCGTCGATGAAGGCGCAGATCCCGCCGCGGCGCTGCGCCTCCGCGATCGCGTGGTAGACGAGCGTCGTCTTGCCGGACGACTCGGGCCCGAAGATCTCGACGATGCGGCCGCGGGGGAGCCCGCCGATCCCGAGGGCGAGGTCGAGCGAGAGCGAGCCCGTCGACACGGCGCCGATCGAGACCGCAGCGCGGTCGCTCATCTTCATCACGGCGCCCTTGCCGAACTGCCGCTCGACCTGGCTCAGGGCGGCATCGAGTGCCTGCTCGCGTTCCAACCTGATCAACCTCCTAACGGGACGGACTCGAGGACCTCGTAGCGCGCCCCCGACGGGTGCAGCCGGGATAGGTAAGCAGCCGCCTCGGACGGAGCGAAGACGCCGAGATCCGGCAGTGCCGGGCGCAGGCGCGGACGCTCCCGGAAGCGGGCCACGGTGAGATGCGGGAGCCAGGGACGCCGTTCGCGGCGGTAGACGCCGAGCTGCTCCAGCCGCTCGTGCAGGTCGAGCGCGAGCCGTCCCGCCCGCTCGTCCTCGTCGCCGAGCACGAGCATCGCGACGGTGCGCGTCTCGCGATAGCCCACGACCCGGAAGCGCGGTCGTGAGGCGGCCGCAGCGGCCGTTCGCAGCGCGCTCGCGATCCCCGGGAGCTCTCCGGCCGGACGCGAGCCGAGGAAGGCGAGCGTGACGTGCAGGTGGTCACGGGCGAGCGCGCGGATCGAGGCACCGGTGAGCTCGGCGCGCTGCCACGTCTCCAGCGGCCCGAGGACATCCCCGGGGATCGGGAGGGCCAGGAAGAGGCGGAGGCGGTCACCGCCCTCGACGGTACCTGCGCCGGTCACCCCTCTTCGTGCCGGCTCTGTGCCAAGAGTCGCCGCACGAGGTGCAACGCGGTCACGGTCGAGCGCCGCCGGATTCCGTCGCGGTCGCCGGGGAAGCTGAGCTCGAGCGTGCGCTCCCCGTCGGGCCCCACGGCGGCGAGGTGGACGAGCCCGACCGGCTTCTCCTCCGTCCCGCCGCCCGGGCCGGCCACGCCGGTGACCGCGACCGCGACGTCGGCGCCCAGGCGCGCACGCACACCGTTGGCCATCGCCCTCGCGACCTCCTCCGAGACGGCGCCGTGTCGCTCGAGCAGCTCCCGCGGGACGTCGAGCTCGCGCTCCTTCACCCGGTCGGCGTACGCGACCACGGCGCCGAGGAAGACGTCGCTGGCGCCTGGCACCGACGTCAGGCGCTCCGCCACCATGCCGCCCGTGCAGGACTCCGCCGTCGCGAGCGCGAGCCCGCGGGCGCGGCAGAGGTCGAGCACGAGCTCCTCCACCGAGCGCTCGCCACGCGCGAAGAGGAACCGATCCAGCGGGCCCGCGAGGGCGCGCTCGAGCTCGTCCGCCCTCCCCTCGGCGCCCTCGTCGACCACGAGGTCGACGTGGATCTCGAAGTCGCGCGCGCAGATCGTCGCCTCGACCCCGTCCCCGTCGCCGCCGGCCTCCGAGAGCGCCCGCGCGACCGCCGACTCGCTGGCGCCGAAGAACTTCAGCACTCGCCTCCCGGGAGGCCGTGCCCGCGCCAGCAGCCGCCGCATCGCCTCGGTCTCGAGCGCGGCCGGCCACAGCCGCCGGAGCTCCGCGGGCGGGCCGGGCAGGATCACGACGACCGTGCCCGGATGCTCGAGGAGCAGCCCCGGCGCCGTGCCGGCGAGCCCGAGCGCGAGGGCGCCTTCCGGCACCGTCGCCTGCTTCCGCACCCCCGCGTCGAAGTCGGCATAGGGCCGGCGCATCCGGGCCGCAATCGCGCGCGAGATCCCGTCGATCTCCGCCCGCAGGGCGTCGTCGACGACGAGAGCCCGGCCCGTCGCCTCCGCGACGAGCTCGACCGTCCTGTCGTCGTGGGTCGGGCCGAGCCCTCCGGACGTGACGAGCAGGTCGGCGCCGAGGCCCTCCCGTAGGGTCGCGCGCAGCTCGTCGGGGTGGTCGCCGACGATCGCGATGCGCACGGGCTCGAGGCCGAGCGAGAGCGCCTGTGACGCCAGCCACGGCCCGTTCCCGTCCGGCCGCTCTCCTCGGACGAGCTCGCTGCCGGTGATCGCGAAGTACGCCCGGGGGCGCGTCACTCGGCGGCGGAGCGGACGCCCACGCGGGACGCCACGAACTGCTGCGCGCCGCGCGGGAGCGCGACCCGGCGGCCGTTGATGCGGGCGACGAGGTTCTCCGCGCGCGGGGCCTCGACCCAGAGCTGGCCGCCCGCCCAGCACATCCGGCGCCCGGCCTCGATCGTGCCCTCGAACAGGAAGCGCCCGGCGGTGGACGCGCCGCGGTAGACGGTCACGCGCGAGCCCGACCGGATGCCGGCGAGCTCGAACGCGATCCACGGACTGCTCGCCGCGGCCACGCACCGTCCCGCGGCGGCGGACGCCTGTGTCGCCGTCTTCGTCTCGGTCGGGCCCAGGTTGGGGATGTCCTGGCGCTCGCTCCCGCCCCACTTCCACGCGACGAAGACGAGTGCCGCGGCGGCCGCGATCCCCGCGAGCGCGAGCAGCAGCACGCTCGACTCCATCCGGCGGTGCGCGCGGGACGCCGCGGGATTGCGGCGCGGCCGGACGAGCGCGACGTCCTCGTCGCCGGGCACGTAGCGCGAGTTGAACTCGTCGACGTAGAGCTGCCCGTCGAGGCCGAGGTAGTCCGCGTAGGCGCGCAGGAAGCCCTTGACGTACGTCTGCGCGGGCAGGATCTCGAACCGCTCGTCCTCGAGCGCGCCGAGGTACTTCGCCCGGATCTTGGTCGCCGCCTCGGCGTCGTTGAGGTCGAGGGCCTGGCGGAGCCGGGCCTCCTTCAGGCTGCTGCCGATCTCGAACACGCGGGGGAGTGTAGAGCGCCCCGGCGGGGATCGCGACCCGCGCGCGGAATCCACCTCGCGAGGTGGATTCTTGAGGGGTGCCGCGTGCTCCGCGAGGCAGGGCGGAGGCGGGCTTCGCCCCGGCGGGGGCCCTGCCGGCGGTGTGCGCGGTCAGGCGCCGATGTGGTCGAGGTACCAGTAGAAGGCGACGGAGATCGCGCCGGCGAGCGCGAGCGCGACCCCGAGCGCGCCCAGGAGCCTGCCGACGCGCGCCGTGCCGGCTCCGCGCCGCTGCACGGAGCGCGCGGCGCGTTGGCGACCGCGGCGCGCGAGCACGAGCGCGAGCAGCCCGAGCACCAGCGCGGCGGGGACCGCCCACGCCGCCTCGATCAGGCGGATGCGGTCGGTCAGCTCGGCGACCGCGACCGTCACCGGGAGCGCGGCCGCTGCGAGCAGCCCGACGACGACCGACGCGCGGGCACTCCCCATGCCGATCCGGCTACGCCTTCGTGTACGGCCGCCCGACGGCGGCAGGCCCGACGGAGCGGCCGATGACACCCACGAGGGCGACGAGCGTCAGGACGTACGGGAGCGTCGAGAGCAGGTTCGCGGAGATGTCGGCCTCGCGCTGGAGCGGGATCGCGAGCGCGCTCGCGAAGCCGAACAGGAGACATGCGCCGAACGCGCCGAACGGATGCCACTTGCCGAAGATCACGGCGGCGAGGGCGATGAAGCCGCGTCCCGCGCTCATGTTCTCGTTGAACGTGCCCGTGAAGCCGACGGAGAGGTAGGCGCCGCCGAGCGCGGCCAGCATCCCCGAGATCACGACGGCGACGTAGCGGACGCCGTAGACCGAGATCCCGACCGTGTCCGCCGCCCGCGGATGCTCCCCGACCGCGCGCAGGCGCAGGCCGATCGGGGTGTGGAAGATGACGAACCACGAGACGACGAGGAGCGCGAACATCAGCCAGATCATCAGGCTGAGCTGGCCGAAGACGTCGCCCACGAACGGGATCGAGTCGAGGAAGTCGAGGTGGACGTCCGGGATGCGCGAGATGTCCGACGGCGTCCCCTGTGGACCGTAGATGTCCCGGAACATGTAGCCGGTGAGGCCGAGCGCGAGGAAGTTGATCGCCGTGCCGACGACGATCTGGTCGGCGCGCAGGTGGATGCAGAAGATCGCGTGGATGAGCGCGAACAGGCCGCCGAACACCATCGCCATCAGCAGGCCCACGACCCAGGAGCCGCTCCAGATCGTCGCCCAGATGCCGAAGAACGCGCCCGCGAGCATCATCCCCTCGAGGCCGATGTTCACGACGCCGGACCGCTCGTTGATGATCCCGCCGATCGCGGCGAAGGCGAGCGGTGTCGCGAACCGAAGCATCGACGCGATCAGCCCCGTCGTCACCACGCCCTCGATCGCGGCGTCGCTGCGACCCTGCAGCCACAGCGCCGCGGCGATCCCGAGGAGCGACACGACGATCGCCCAGATCCCCAGCTTCCGCTCGTCGCGCATCGCTGCGTAGAGCCCGGCGAGGGCTCCCGAGATCCCGACCCCGATCGGGGCCCCGACCCCGCCGACCATCCACGGCGGCAGCGCCAGCCAGACGGCGAACAGCCCGAGCGCGATGCCGCCGATCGCGATCCGGCGCGCGTTGCCGATCTGCGCGAGCCGCGAGATGGGGGCTTCGAACGAGCTCATCCGCCGAGGTCCACCTGCACGCGGGTGGGGCCGGCGAACCCGACGCGGCGCCGCAGCCCCCACGCGTAGACGATCAGGAGCTCCGCGCCGACGAACAGGATGATCAGCGCCTGGATCATCGTGGCGAGGTTGCCGGCGAGCTCCGGCGGGAAGACCTCCGGGTCGAGCTGGCGGGTCGAGGTGCCGACCTGGAGGGCGCCGAACAGCAGCGCGGCGAAGAAGATCCCGACCGCCTTGTTCCGGCCGAGCAGCGCCACCGCGATCCCGATGAAGCCGATGTTGCCGACGTCGAAGTCGTTCGTGGCCACGCGGAACTTCCAGCCTTGGATGTCGACGGCGCCGGCCATGCCCGCGAAGGCGCCCGAGATGGCGAGCGCGAGGAAGTAGTTCCTCCCCACGGAGATGCCCCCGTAGCGCGCGCCCTCCGGGTTGAACCCGACCGCGCGCACCTCGTACCCGAGCGTCGTCCGGTTGAGGATCACGGAGTAGACGACGAGCGCGGCGATCGCGATGAAGAGGCCCGCGTGCAGCGGCTGCAGCCCGCTGCCGATCGGCCACAGCTGGGCCGACTCGACGACGTCGTTCGAGCGCGGGATCGACGGCTGGTCGCCCTGGAGCGGCCCGCCGAGCTCGAACAGGTACTTGCCGACGTAGATCGCGACCCAGTTGAGCATGATCGTGGAGATCACCTCGTGCGCCCCGACGGTCGCGCGCAGGAAGCCCGCGATCCCGCCCCAGACGAAGCCGGCGAAGGTCGCCGCGGCCGCGGCGAGCAGGATGTGGAGCGGGCGCGGCAGCCCCTCCAGGTGGAGGCCGACGAACAGGGCGGCGATGACGCCGACCCAGTACTGGCCCTGACCGCCGATGTTGAACATGCCGCAGCGGAAGGCGAAGGCGACGGCGAGCGCGGTCAGGATCAGCGGCGTGGTGATGATCAGCGTCTGCTGGAGGTCGCCCCAGGCGGCGCGCGTCTCCTGGCCGGTGACCCAGAGCCACGGGTAGACGAGACCGGTGCCGTCGAAGACCGCCTTGTACGCGCCGAACGGGCTGTGCCCGGTGAACAGGATCACGAGCCCGCCGATGAGGAAGGCGAGGATCGCGGCCGCGAGCGGGATGAGCACGCCGCCGGCCCGGGTCGAGAACCACTCTGCGACCGCGCCCGCGCCGCTGGGCCCGCGTTCGGCCGGGGGCTGCGTCGCCGGGTCGGCGGGGCGCTCGCCCGAGTCCATCCCCTGCGTTCCGTCCTGCCCCTCGGGCGGCGGCTGCGACTCGCTCACGCGGCGATCTCCGCGCGCCGGCCGCCCGTCATCGCGATGCCGAGCTCCTGCTCCGACACGGACGGGTCGTACTCGCCGACCACGCGGCCCTCGTACAGCACGAGGATGCGGTCGGACAGCGAGAGGATCTCGTCGAGCTCGAACGACACGAGCAGGATCCCGCGGCCCTCGTCGCGCTCGGCGACGAGTCGCCGGTGGACGAACTCGATCGCGCCGACGTCGAGGCCGCGTGTCGGCTGGCCGGCGACGAGCACGCGCGGGTTGCGGTTCACCTCGCGCGCGACGACGACCTTCTGCTGGTTCCCGCCCGAGAGCGACGACGCCGGCGTCTGCGGGGTGCCGCCGCGGACGTCGAACTCGGCCAGCAGCCGCTTTGCGATCTCGATCAGGCGTCGCGGGAAGAGCCAGCCGTAGCGGGAGTCCGGCGGGCTGTCGTAGTCGTGCAGCGCCAGGTTCTCGGCGAGCGTGAAGTCGAGGATCAGCCCGCGCCGCTGCCGGTCCTCCGGGATGTGCCCGAGCCCGGCGTCGAGGCAGTCCTTCGCCCCGTCGCCGGTGATGTCCTCGTCGCCGACGACGACCCTGCCGGACTCGATCCTGCGAAGCCCCATGATCGCGTCGATCAGCTCGCTCTGGCCGTTCCCGTCGACGCCCGCGACGCCGACGATCTCTCCCGCACACACCTCGAACGAGACGCCCTTGACCGCCTCGAGCCCGCGGCTGTCGAACACGTGGAGGTCCTCGACCCGCAGGATCGGCTCGCCCGGCTGTGCAGGCGGCTTCTCGACGCGCAGCAGCACCTCGCGCCCGACCATCAGCTTCGCGAGGCTCTCCTCCGTCGCGCCGGCGCTCGGCACGGTCTCGATCGTCTTCCCGCGCCGGAGCACCGTGATCCGGTCAGCGATGTCGAGCACCTCATGGAGCTTGTGCGAGATGAAGATGATCGACTTGCCCTCGGCCTGGAGCGAGCGCAGGATCGCGAACAGCTCGTCCGCCTCCTGCGGCGTCAGCACCGCCGTCGGCTCGTCGAGGATGAGGATCTCGGCGCCGCGGTAGAGCGCCTTCAGGATCTCCACCCGCTGCTGCTGGCCGACGGAGATCGACTGGATCTTCGCGTCGGGCTGGACGGCAAGCCCGAAGCGCTTGGAGATGTCGCGCACGCGCTCGCGCGCCTCGTCGAGGTCCAGCACGACGCCGGCCCGGTGGGGCTCGACGCCGAGCACGATGTTCTCGGCCACGGTCATCACCGGGATGAGCATGAAGTGCTGGTGCACCATCCCGATCCCCAGGTCGATCGCCTCGCGCGGCGAGTGGATCCGCACCGGCTCCCCGCGCAGCCGGATCTCGCCCTCGTCGGGGTGGTAGAGGCCGTAGAGGATGTTCATCAGCGTCGACTTGCCTGCGCCGTTCTCGCCGAGCAGCGCGTGCACCTCGCCGGTGCGGAGCTCGAAGCCGACCGAGTCGTTGGCGACGACGCCGGGAAAGACCTTCGTGATTCCCTTGAGCTCGAGAAGGGGCGCGTCGGCCATGGGTTCGGGAAAGCGTAACGGGGCGGGCGGCCACGCCCGCCCCGTTGAACCGCCTCGGCGGCTAGCCGACCGTCTCCGGGATCTCGATCTCCCCGTCGATGATCATCTGCTTCTGCTCGTCGACCTTGTCGAGGATCGCCTGGTCGGTGAACTTCGGGCTGATCTTGCCGAGCCCGACGCCGTCCTCCGCGAGGCCGTAGGTGGTCACGCCGCCGCCCTCGAAGGAGCCGTCGGCCTGCTTCTGGATCGTGTCGAACACGGCCACGTCGACCTTCTTCTGCGCCGACGTGAGCACGTGGTCGCCGAGGAACGACTGGTCGGCGTCGACGCCGATGCCCCAGACGCCCTTCTCCTTCGCGGCGTCGAGCGCGCCGAGACCGCAGCCGCCCGCGACCTGGAACACCACGTCGGAGCCCTTCGCGATCTGGTCGAGCGCGACCTCCTTGCACTTCGCCTGGTCGACGAAGTCCTGGGAGTAGCCGTTCAGCGTCTTCGTCCCGGCCTTCGCGTCCACCGCCGCCTTCTGGTACCCGGCGATGAAGCGGTCGACCGGTGGGATCTTCTGACCGCCGACGCTCGAGATGGTGCCGGTCTTCGACACGAGCGCGGCCATGTAGCCGACGAGGTAGCCGACCTCCTGCTCCTTGAAGAGCAGGCCCTGCAGGTTCGACGGCGGTGCCTCGTAGGCGTTGTCGACGATCGCGAAGTTCACGTCGGGGTACTCCTCCGCGGCCTTCTGCGTCGCCTCCCCCATGAGGAAGCCGACGGAGATGACCAGGTTGTAGCCCTGCTCCGCGCACTCCGACAGGTTCGGGATGTAATCGGCGTCGGACTTCGACTCGAGCACACGCGTCTCGACGCCGAGCTCGCTCTTCGCCCGCTCCAGGCCCTGATTGGCGAGCGAGTTGAAGCCGCGGTCGTTCAGGCCGCCGATGTCGGTGACGAGGCAGACCTTCGTCGCCTCGCCGCCGGCGGCGCCGGTGTCGGTCCCGCCGCCTTCCGTGGCCGCCGCCGTCGTTCCGGCGCCCTCCTCGTCGTCGCCGCCGCAGCCGGCCGCGACGAGGGCGAGCACCGCGACGAGCGCGGCCACCAGCCACAGCAGTCTCTTACTCAACGAAATTGCCTCCTCTACCCGGGTCCGTTGATGCCGCGGCGATCCTAATCGGCGCGGGCGGACGGCGCTACCTCGCGCAACAGAGGCTGAACGGACGGCGGGGCTAGCCCGACTGCGCCGCCAGCACGCGCTCGAGCTCCTCCTCGGCCACGAGCACACGCCGCGGCTTCGAGCCCTCGTACCCGGAGATGATCCCGCGACGCTCGAGCATGTCCACGAGCCGGCCCGCACGCGTGTACCCGACGCGCAGGCGGCGCTGGAGCAGGGACACGGACGCCGTCTGCGTCTGCACGACGATCTCGATCGCCCGGTCGAGCAGCGGGTCCTCGTCCGGGTCGAACTCGCCGTCGAGGTCGTCGCCGGCGTCCGGCGGGGGCTCGGGCGCCTCGAGCAGCGACTCGTCGAGCTGCTGCTCGCGCTGGACGCGCGCCTGGTCGACCACGAGGGCGATCTCCTCCTCCGAGACGAACGCGCCCTGGACGCGCTGGAGGCGCGACGTCCCGAGCGGCTTGAACAGCATGTCGCCCTGCCCGAGGAGGGCCTCCGCGCCCGACTGGTCGAGGATCACGCGGCTGTCGGTCTGGGACGAGACGGCGAACGCGATCCGGCTCGGGACGTTGGCCTTGATCATCCCGGTGATCACGTCGACGGAGGGTCGCTGCGTCGCGAGCACGAGGTGGATCCCGACGGCGCGCGACTTCTGCGCCAGCCGGATCACCGCGTCCTCGACCGCCTGCGGGCTGACCATCATCAGGTCGGCGAGCTCGTCGATCACGACGAGCAGGTACGGCAGCGTGTCCTCGTTCCGCTTGCGGAAGGCGCGGTTCGCCTCGGCGAGGTTGCGCGCGCGGACGAACGAGAGGCGCTCGTAGCGGCGCTCCATCTCGGCCACGAGGTTGGTGAGGACGGAGCTCGCCTCCTTCGGGCTCGACACGACGGGCGTGAGCAGGTGGGGGATCGACTCGTAGTAGTTGAGCTCGATCCGCTTCGGGTCGATCAGGATCATCCGGCACTCGTCCGGCGTCGAGCGCAGCAGGATCGAGGTCAGGATCGTGTTGATGCAGCCCGACTTGCCCGAGCCGGTGGTGCCCGCGATCAGGATGTGCGGCATCCGCGCGAGGTCGGCCCAGACCGCCGTGCCGGAGATGTCCTTGCCGAGCCACACCGCCAGCGGGCTCGCGGTCGCGGGCAGGTCGTCGAAGATGTCGCCGAGCGTGACGAGGTTCGGGCTCGCGTTGGGGACCTCGACGCCGACCGCCTGCTTGCCGGGGATCGGCGCCAGGATGCGGATCTCCGTCGTGGCGAGCGCGTACGAGAGGTCGTCCTTCAGCGCCGCCACCTTCGACACCTTCGTGCCCGGCGCGAGCTGCAGCTCGTAGCGGGTGACGCGCGGTCCCGAGATCTGGCCGACGACGGTCGCATCGATCCCGAAGTGCGCGAGCGTCTGGACGAGGAGCGCGGCGACCCGCTCCCCGGCGTCCGACGCCGCCGCCGTGGCCGCCTTGCCGCGCCTGAGCACGCTGCGGTCGGGCAGGCGGTACTCGCCGTGCACCGGCGGCCTCGCGTCGAACAGGCTCGGATGCTCGTCCGTGGGCTCGTGCCCGTGGCCGTCGCCGGGCTCGATCAGGAGCGGCGCGGATGCGTCGTGGTCGGTGACGACGTCCGGGAAGTCGTGCTCGGCGTCGACGGGCGGCGAGAGCACCGGCGGAGGCCCCGAGGCGAACGCGGGCACCGGTGCGGCGACCGCGTGCTCCACGCGCCGCCGGGCCCCCACGTTCGCCCGCTCGTGCGCGCGGCGGAGCGCGTGGCCAGACCGCCGGAGGATCGCCCCTGCGGACGCGCCGGTGAGCAAGAGCGCCCCGGCGGCCAGCGCCGTCACGCCGAGGATCGTCGCGCCGGTCTCCCCCACGAGCCAGGAGCACCCGCGCTCGAGCGCCTCCCCGACCGCTCCGCCGTGGGCCGCGCCGAGCGCGAGCAGTCCGCCGGGGATCGCGACGGCGAGCCCCGTTCTGAACGGGTTGACGTCGACGAGGTCGCTGCGCGCGACCATCAGGGCGCCGATGCCCACGAGCGCCGCGGGCGCCGCGTAGGCCCCCCAACCGATCGCGGCGATGACGGCGTCCGCGAACGCCCCGCCGACCACGCCGCCGTCCCAGCTCAGGTAGAGGACGCTGCCGAGGAAGGTCCCGAGCGCGACGAGCGCGAGGCCCCAGAGCTCCGGGTGGTGGTGCGAGCGCGTCGTGCTGCGCCGGCGCTTCTTGCGGATCCGCGCCGGCGTCTTCGGGCGCAGCCTTCTCGTGCGCTTCCTGCGCGACATGACCGTCGCTTCGCCGCCGTCCGCGGCGCTCCTCTATTCGCCGCGCCGACGCTTGCCGACGCGGGCACCGCCGGCGCTCGCGCGGTGCCGCACGCGCTCCTCGCCGCTCCGGAACATCGATACGACCCCGTTCGTCTCGAGGATCGCGGTGTCGACCTCGTCGAGGTCGCGGAACCCCTGACGCCGGGCGATCGCCAGCAGCTCCGGCATGGAGATCCCGGCGTTGCGCAGCGCGCGATGGTCCGGCCGGCCGTCGGCGACGAGCGTCGAGGGCTCGCCCTCCACGACGCCCGCCACGCGCGGGATGGCATACGACACCCGGCTCACGGCCTCGTTGACCGCGAAGAGCGTGACGGCTCCGATGACGGCGCCGGTCACCGAGTTGTCGGCGCCGATGATCCCGTTCTGGACGGCGTTGGCGACGAGCAGGAGCACGACGAGGTCGAGCGTGTTCGTCTGGCCGAGCTCCCGCTTGCCCACGACGCGGAGCGCGGCGACGAGGAAGCCGTAGAGCAGGAGCGCCCGCAGCACCTTCTCGACCACGGGCAGCGGCAGCGAGAACATGTCGTGCCACATCCCGCCCTGTTCCTGCGGGCGGCCCGGTTCCCTGCGTCAGTCCGCGGCCGAGAGCGCGAACGCGGCGGCGAAGCCGAGCGCGGTGACGAGGCCGACGAGCGGCCCTGCCTCCTCGTAGGCCTCGGGGAAGAGCGTGTCGGCGAGCATGCAGAGGATCGCGCCCGCGGCGAAGGCCTGCACGAACGCGAGCACGCCCGGCGAGACGCCGTCGAGCAATCCGTAGCCGAGCGCGGATGCGAGCGCGGACACGGCCACGACGGCCGCCCAGGTGCCGAGGATCCCCGCCCTCGTGTGCCCCGCGCGGCGCATCCCCGTCGAGGACGAGAGCGCCTCGGGGAAGTTCGAGATGAAGACCGCGGCGACGAACGCCAGGCCGACCTCGCCCCCGTCGAGCAGGGTCGCCCCGAGCGCGACCGACTCGGGGATCCCGTCGAGCAGCGCGCCGAGCAGCAGCGCCGATCCCGCCGCGCCCGCCATCTGGCCGCCCGAGCGCTTGCGCTCGCCCGCGCCGCGCAGGGTGAGCAACAGGTCGCCGACGTAGAACGCCGCCGCCCCGGCGAGCAGTCCGATCGTGACGCCCGTGCCGCCGGCGCGATCGTAGGCCTCCCGGGTCAGGTCGAACGCGAGCGCCGACACGAGCGCGCCCGCCCCGAACCCGGCGATGATCCCGAGCGGCCGGCCGGGTGCCCGCCAGAAGGCCCCGACGAGGGCCCCGACGAGGAGCGCCGAGGCGGCGACGAAGCCCCAGAAGGCGGCGCCGAGCACGGCTACTCCAGCGTGGCGAGCCGTTTCAGCAGCAGCGCGAAGAAGGCGTCCCGGTCGATCGCGACGCCCACGTGCGCGTTCGGCTCGTGGCCGGTCCGCCGCCACAGGTCGACGACCGTCCGCCCGCGGCAGAGCTCCGACTGCGTGTCGACGGCGACGTGCCGGTGCGCCGTCTCGACGAGGTCGTCGCGCAGCACGTGCGCGACGGCGACGGCGTCGTGGATCGGCGAGTCCTCGGAGCCGTACGTCTCGCGGTGGTAGATCGAGAAGAAGTCGTACAGCTCGGCCACGAAGCGCCCGACGCGGCCGCGCTCGCGCAGGTGCTCGGCCATCGCGCGGGTCATCAGCGCCTCGTGCGTGACGTCGAGGCCGATCATCGTGAGGTCGATCCCGCTGCGAAACACGCGCTCGGCGGCCTCGGGATCGGCCCAGACGTTGAACTCGGCCGCAGGGGTGACGTTGCCCTCGGCGATCGCCCCGCCCATGAGGACGATCCGGCCGATCCGGTGCGCCTCGTCGGGGTAGCGCGCGAGGAACAGCGCCACGTTCGTGAGCGGGCCGATCGGGATCAGCGTCACCGGGCCGTCCGCCTGCCGCGCCCGCTCGGCGATGAAGTCGACGGCGTGGAGGCCGTGCGGCGGGCGGCTCGGCGGCGGCAGCGACGGGCCGTCGAGCCCCGTCTCGCCGTGGACGTAGGCGGCCACGTAGCGGTCGCGCAGCAGCGGCCGGTCGGCGCCGGCGGCGACCTCCACGTCGGCGCGGCCGACCAGGTCGAGCACCCGGATCGCGTTCGCCGTCGTCTTCTCGAGCGTCTGGTTGCCCGAGACGGTCGTCACGCCGAGCAGGTCGAGCTCGGGGCTCGCGAGCGCGAGCAGCAGCGCGATCGCGTCGTCGTGGCCGGGGTCGCAGTCGATGATGACGGGGATCGTCGGCATCAGCGCGCCAGTATGGCGTCCACCTCGGCGGCGGTCGGGAGCGAGGGTTGGGCACCGGGCCGCGACGCGGCGATCGCGCCGGCGGCGCAGGCGCGGGCGAGCGCCTCGTCGCGCGGGCGACCCTCGAGCAGCGAGACGACGAGGCAGGCCGTGAACGCGTCGCCCGCGGCCGTCCCATCGACGGCGTCGACACGCGGCGGCGCGGCCTGCGCGACCTCCTCCCCGGCCTCCAGCAGGACGGCGCCCTCCGCGCCGAGCGTCAGCGCGACGAGCCCGCCCGTCCGGCCGACCGCCTCCAGCTCGTAGCGGTTGACGACGAGCAGGTCGGCCTGTGCGAGGAGCTCCGCCGGCAGCGGCTGCGCCGGCGCGGCGTTGAGGCAGAAGAACCGCGCGCGTCGCCCCGCCTCCGCGACGGCCTCGAGGGGAACCTCGAGCTGGCAGATGACGGCGTCCGCGGCCTCGACGCCGCGTGCGGCGACGTCGGCGGCGACGAGGCGCGCGTTCGCCCCAGGCGCGACGACGATCGTGTTCTCGCCCGCGCTGTCGACGACGATCAGCGCGACACCGGTGGCGTCGTCCGCCGTGACGACCCGCGAGACGTCGACCCCGTCCGCCCGCATCGCGTCGAGCACCTGCCGCGCCAGCTCGTCCTCGCCGACGCAGCCGACGAAGCGGACGTCCGCGCCCAGGCGGGCGGCCGCGACGGCCTGGTTCGCGCCCTTGCCGCCGGGGATCCGGCTGAACGTCGCGCCCGTCACGGTCTCGCCGGGGCGGGGCAGCCGCTCCGTCCGGGCGACGAGGTCGAGGTTGGCGGAGCCGACCACGGCGACCGACGGGCCCATCCGGAGCGACTAGGCGGCGAGCGCGCGCAGGTCGCCGGCGGCGCGGCCGAGGAGGTTCTCGCGCAGGTCGAACAACCCGGCCCAGAGCGACGAGCGGTCGGGGAAGGCGTGCATTCGCGCCGCGGTCGAGAGCCCTTCGAGCGCGCGGACGAGGACGGCGAGCTCGAGGTAGGCCTGCGCCACGCGCACGGGCGAGGCGCGGACGCCGGCGCGGAGCAGCACGGGCTCCCACTCGAGCAGCTCGGCGGCGCCGGGCTCGCCGTACCACGAGCGGCCGGCCTCGTGCGCCGGCTCGAGCTCGAGCAGGTAGCGGCCGAGCGGCTCCTCCAGGCCCGCGACGGCGGTCTCGGCCCGGTCGGCGGCGCGGCGCAGCGCGGCGACTCGGCGGCCCGGCGTACACGGCTCGGCGTCGCCCCGCGCCCAGCGCTCCAGCAGCCGGCAGAACGCGAGCGCGGAGGCCTCGCACGCGGCGAGCTGGCGGACGAGCCGTCGCGTCGTGGCCTCGGTGACGCCGTGCTCCTCGATCACGTCGCGCCAGCCGAGCTCGAGCCGGCCCTCGGGCACCGCGCTCAAATCTCGACGACGACCGGGAGGATCATCGGCCGTCGGCCGGTCCGGTCGTAGATCAGCTGGCCGACGCCGTCGTGCAGGTGCTCCTGGAGGAGCTTGATCTCGCGGATGTCGGCGGCGATGCAGTCGCGGAGCACGCGGCCCGCCTCGTCCCGGAGCTCGTCGAGCACCGGGCCCGGCTCGGCGAACCCGCGGGCGATCAGCTCCGGGTCGGCCGGCGTGAGCCCGTTCGAGGCGGCGACGGTGGCGACGAGGATCAGCACGCCGTCCTCGGCCAGGTGCCGCCGGTCGCGGAGCGCGACGTCGTGCACGTCCCCCACGCCGAGCCCGTCGACGAAGGTGACGCCGGCGTCGACCCGGTCGACGATCCGCGGCGCGCGTCCCGGCGCGAGCTCGACCACGGCGCCGTTGTCGGCGAGCACGATCGCGTCGGCCGGGACGCCCGCGTCGGCGGCGAGCCGCGCGTGCGCCGTGAGCATGCGGAACTCGCCGTGGACCGGCATCACCGCGCGCGGGCGGAGCAGCGCGATCATCGTCCGCAGCTCCTCGACGTTCCCGTGGCCGGAGACGTGGACGTCCGCGTTCTCCTCGTGGAGCACCTCGGCGCCGTTCCGCGTCAGCCGGTTGATCGCGTCGTGGACGCGGAGCTCGTTCCCGGGGATCGGCTTCGCCGAGATGATCACCGTGTCGCCGCGCTCGACGTGGACCGCCGGGTGGTCGTCGTACGCGATCCGCGTCAGCGCCGACAGCGGCTCGCCCTGCGAGCCGGTGCAGAGGATCAGGACCTCGTGCGGGCGGTACTCGTCGAGCTCCGCGGGCTTGATCACCGTCCCGTCCGACACCCGGACGTAGTCGAGGTTCCGGGCGATGTTCAGGTTCTTGCGCATCGAGCGGCCGACGACGCACACCTTCCGGCCACATTCGACCGCCACGTCGATCGCCTGCTGCATCCGGTGGACGTTCGAGGCGAACGTCGAGATCAGGATCCGCCCGCGCCGCTGCGGGATGAGCTGCCGGAAGGCCTCGCCGACGACGCGCTCGGACCGCGTGTACCCGGGTCGCTCGGCGTTCGTCGAGTCCCCGAGCAGGAGGTCGACGCCGCGGTTGCCGACCTCGGCGAGCCGCCCGACGTCGGTGCGCTGGCCGTCGACGGGCGTGTGGTCGAGCTTGTAGTCGCCGGTGACGACGATCCGCCCGGCCGGCGTCTCCATCACCACCGCCACCGCGTCGGGGATCGAGTGCGCGACACGGACGAACTCGAGCCGGAACGGCCCGAGCTCGACCGGAGGCTCGTTCGGCGCGATCTCCTGGAGCTCCGTCGAGCGCAGGAGGCCGTGCTCGTCGAGCTTCGACTTCACGAGCCCGAGCGTGAGCCGCGTCGCGAGCACGACCGGCGCGCCGACCTCACGGAGCACGTACGGGAGCGCCCCGACGTGGTCCTCGTGCCCGTGCGTGAGCACGATCCCAGCGATCGCGTCGCGGCGGTCGGCGAGCCACGAGAAGTCCGGGAGCACGAGGTCGACGCCGAGATGCTCGTCGCGCGGGAACGCGAGGCCCGCGTCGACGACGAGCACCCGTCCCTCGCACTCGAACGCGGTCATGTTCTTGCCGACCTCGCCGAGCCCGCCGAGCGGCACGATCCTGCAGGAGGAACCGTTCACGGCCCCGAGTGTAGAGAGGTGCCTGGCTACGCGGCGGCCGGCTGCAGCAGCCCGAGCCGCTCGAGGCACCCGCGGACGGCCTCCCGCTCCTCCCTCGTCGCCTCGACGAGCGGCAGCCGGTGGCCGCCGACCTCGTGGCCGAGGAGGTTCAGCGCGGCCTTGATCGCAATCGGGTTCGTCTGCACCTTCAGCAGGTCGAGCGACGGCCGGAGCTCCTCGTCGAGGCGGCGTGCGCCGTCGAGGTCGCCGTCGCGGTAGCGGCGCACCAGCTCCTTCACCTGCGGGCCGACCACGTGCGTGTGGACGCAGACGCCACCCACGCCGCCGAGCTCGAGGAACGGCAGGACGAGGTCGTCGTCGCCGGCGTAGAGATCGAGCCCCAGCTCGACGATCCGCCGCGCCTGCTCGAGGTCCGGGTTCGCCTGCTTGACCGCCCGGACCGTCGGGATCTCCGCGAGCACGGCGATCGTCTCCGGCTCGATGTTCACGACCACGCGGCCGGGGATGTTGTAGACGATCACGGGGAGCTCCGTGGCGTCGGCGATCGCGCGGAAGTGGGCGACGATGCCGCGCTGCGGCGGCTTGTTGTAGTAGGGCGTGACGACGAGCACTCCGTCCACGCCGGCATCGCGGGCGAGCCGCGTGAGGTGGATCGAGTGACGGGTGTCGTAGGTGCCCGTGCCGGCGACGACCGTGGCGCGGTCGCCGACCTCCTCGACCGCGGTCCGCCAGAGTCGCTCCTTCTCGTCGTCGGTGAGGGTCGGCGACTCGCCCGTCGTGCCGGTGACCACGAGCCCGTCCGAGCCGTGCTCGACGAGGTGGCGCGCCAGCGCCCGGAACCGGTCGATCTCCACCCCGCCCTCCGCGTCGAAGGGGGTCACGATCGCCGTCAGGATCTCGCCCAGCACTGTGGCAGGATCTTACGCGGCCGATCCGACAACCACGAGTCGAAAGGGAGGGTCCGATGCTCACCGAGTTCAAGGACTTCCTGTTCCGGGGCAACATCCTCGAGCTGGCGGTCGCGTTCGTGATGGGCCTCGCGTTCGCGGCCGTCGTGAACTCGCTCGTGAGCAACCTCGTGATGCCGATCGTCGCGATGGTCATCGGCAAGCCCGACTTCTCCGACCTGACGTTCACGATCAACGACGCGGTCTTCCGCTACGGCGCGTTCATCACCGACGTGATCCAGTTCCTCGCGATCGCCGCCGCGGTGTTCTTCTTCATCGTCAAGCCCGTGAACATGATGCTCGCTCGGAGGCGCGGGCCGGCCGAGGAAGGGATGCCCGACGAGGAGCGGCGCCACCAGGAGCTGCTCGCCGCGCTCGGGAACATCTCCCGGTAGGACCGTCGCCGCCGGCGTAGGGCGCGCGTGCCGGCGCCCTACGCCCTCGGCGCGAGTGCGAGGCCGAGAATCGCGTACGGCTCGGAGCCGGGCGCGAATCGCAGCTCGGGGACGACCACCTCCCACCCGCGTTCCCGGTAGAGCGCGAGCGCGGGCGCATTGGTCGCCTGCGTCGACAGCACCGCCGTCGGCGCGTCCCCGAGCGACCCGACCAGCGCGTCGTGCAGGCGGCCGCCGATGCCCTCGCGGCGCCGGTTCCGCGCGACGTGGAGCTCTGCGAGCTCGACGTGGCCCGGCGACAGCCAGCGGGCGGCGTCGGCTCGCGTCATCGCCGCGGCGACGGCGTCGTGCCACCACTGCCCGGGCGCGCCGCAGTAGGCATATGCGAAGCCGACGATCTGCCCGTCCTCCAGCGCCGCCACCAGGGTGAAGCCGTCCCGCGCCGCGTGGCGCGGCAGGATCTCGTCGACGCGGTCCGCCGTGACCCACGTCCACACCGCCGCGAGCTCCCGGCGGCGCGCCAGCACGTCGGCGGGCGCGAGCCAGGCGAGCTCAGTCGAGGAGCGTGTCGAGGCCAATCGTCACTCCCGCCGGCAACGTGAAGACCCGCTCGAGCGCGAGCAGGACGCCCGGCACGAACGCCTCGCGCGACGTCGTGTCGTGCCTGATCGTCAGCAGCTGCCCGTCGCCGCCGAACAGCACCTCCTGGTGCGCGACGAGCCCCGGCAGCCGCACCGAGTGGATCGGCACCTCGCCTCCGAGCAGGGCCGCCGTCGCCTTGGCCGTGCCCGAGGGGGCGTCCCGCTTCGTCGCGTGGTGGAGCTCGACGATCTCGGCGTCGGGCAGGAACCGCACCGCCTCGCTCGCGAAGCGCATCATCAGCACCGCCCCGATCGCGAAGTTCGGCGCGAAGAAGACGGCGACGCCGGCCGCGCGCGCAACGGCGTCGACCTCGTCCACGTCCCAGCCGGTCGTGCCGACGACGGACGGGACGCCGCGCTCCACGGCCGCGAGCACGTTCTGTGCCGCGACGCCGGGTGCGGTGAAGTCGACCATCGCGTCGGCCTCGCCGAGCGGGACCAGCCGATGGCCGGCCCGCTCGAGCGACGGCCCGAGCACGCTCCCGACCTTCCCTCCGCGGCCGTTGAGGCAGACGTTCACGCGGCGGCGCGCGCCTCGAGACCCGGGTTCACCCGGGCCACGGCTGCGCGGAACCGCTCCTCGGCCGGCCCGATCCCGGCCGCGGAGACGTGCTCGGGGGCGAGCAGCAGCGCGCAGAGCTCCGCCACCGCGGCCGCGTCGACGGCGTCGATCTCCGCCATCAGGCGCTCGAAGGTCAGCAGCTCCGTGTCGGTCACGATCGACCTGCCGAGCCGCGACATGCGGTTCGACGTCGACTCCATCGAGAGCATCAGCCGGCCCTTGATGTTCTCCTTCGCGCGCTCGAGCTCCCCGGCCGCGACATTGCCGGCGGCGATGTCCGCGAGCTGCTCCGCGACGATCGCGAAGCAGTCCTCGAGGTTCTCCTCGCGCGTCCCCACGTAGACGCCGACGAGACCCGTGTCCGAGTACTGCGAGAGGAAGCTGTAGACGGTGTAGGCCATCCCCCGCTTCTCGCGGATCTCCTGGAACAGCCGCGACGACGCCGAGCCGCCGAGGATCGCGTCGAGGATCGACGCGGCGAAACGGCGGTGGTCCGAGCGGGAGATGCCGGGCGCGCCCACGCAGACGTGGTACTGCTCGGTGTCCTTCCGCGTGAAGCGCAGCGAGGGCGGCGGCGGCTGCACGAGCAGCGACCGCGCCGGGACGTGCGTGGTGTCGGTGGGCGCGCGACCGGCCTCGAAGCGCGCGAGCAACTCGAGCAGCTCCGGGTGCTCGAGGTTCCCGGCCGCGGCGACGACGATGTTCGGGCCTACGTACGCGGCGTCGTGGAAGCGCGTGATCTCGTCACGCGAGACGGACGAGATCACCTCGGCGGTGCCGATCACCGGGCGCCCGAGCGGGTCGTCGCCGAAGACCGCTTCCGAGAACAGGTCGTGAACCAGCTCCTGTGGCGTGTCCTCGTACATCGCGATCTCCTCGAGCACGACCTCGCGCTCGTTGTCGAGATCCTCGAGGCTGGGCGCGAAGACCATGTCGGTCATCACCTCGAGCGCCGTGTCGACGTGGTGGTCGGGGACGCGTGCGTAGACGACGGTGTGCTCGCGCGACGTGGCCGCGTTCAGCTCCCCTCCGAGGCCGTCGAAGATCTCCGCGAGCTCCTGCGCCGAGTAGCGCCCGGATCCCTTGAACAGCAGGTGCTCGATGAAGTGGGTGACGCCCGCCTGCGCGGGCGCCTCGTCGCGAGATCCGGTTCCGATCCAGAACCCGACCGAGACCGACCGGACACTCGAGACGTGCTCGGAGACCACGCGCTCGCCCGAGTCGAGCTCCGAGAGGACGTAGTTCTGCACCCGCGCATCGTAGGTGGTTCGGGCGCCGGCGCGCCCCCACGCGGCGCCCGGACTTTCGGAACTGCGCCGGAAACGGCATATTCCCTCGACGATGCTCCGCCGCCTGCTCGTGCTCGTCGTCGGCATCGGCCTCGCCGCGGGCGCCGCGTGCCTCGCCGCGCCGGCCGCCGGCCGCCCCGGGACGCGGATCGCCGCCGGCGTCGCCGTCTACGGCGTCCCGCTCGGCGGGTTCTCGTCCGAGCCCGCGCGCACCCTGCTGCGCCGGGCGCTCGAGCGCCCGGTCGTCCTGACGGTGGACGGCGCCGAGCGTCGCGTCCAGCCCGAGACGATGGGCCTCCGGGCCTCCGTGGACGACGCGGTCGCGGCGGCGCTCGCGGCAGACGGGCCGCGCGCGTTCGGAGCCGGTGCGACGGCCGACTCGGCACGGATCCGCCGGTACGTGGCCCGGCTCGACCGGACGCTGTCGCGGCGGCCCCGGGATGCGGAGCTCGTCGGGCTGGACCGCGTCCGGCCCCGCTTCGCACCGGCGGCTCCCGGCCGGAGGGTCGACCGCAGGCGGCTCGCGGCTGCGATCGCGCACGCCCTCGCCAGCGGCGACCGCGACCCGATCGCGATCCGGTTCCGGCCGGTCGCGCCGAAGGTGACGGCGCGGACGTTCGGGCCCGTGGTCGTGATCGGCCGGTACGCGAACCGGCTGTTCCTCTACGACGGGCCGCGGCTCGCCGCCTCGTTCCCCGTCGCGACCGGCCAGTCCCGCTACCCCACGCCGCTCGGGACGTTCAAGATTGCCGACCTGCAGCGGAACCCGTGGTGGTACCCGCCGCCGTCGGACTGGGCCAAGGGGCTGAAGCCGGTGCCGCCGGGGCCCGGCAACCCGCTCGGGACGCGCTGGATGGGCCTCGACGTGTACGGCGTCGGCATCCACGGCACCCCCGACGCGGCCTCCCTGGGCTACTCGGCCTCGCACGGATGCATCCGGATGGCGATCCCGTCGGCCGAGTGGCTGTTCGAGCGCGTCCGCGTCGGGACGCCGGTGGTGATCGCGGCGGCATGACCTTCGACCAGGCGCAGCTCGACGAGGCGATGCCGTTCGGGCGTGCGCTCGGGATCGAGTTCACCGACGTCGCGCCGGACGAGGTCCGGAGCCGCCTCGCGTGGCGCGCCGAGCTCTGCACGGCGGGCGGCGTCCTGCACGGCGGGGCGCTGATGGGGCTCGCGGACGCCGCCGGCGGCCTGCTCGCGTTCCTCAACCTCCCCGACGGGGCCTCCGGCACCGCCACGATCGAGTCGAAGACGAACTTCTTCCGCGCGGTCCGCGAGGGATTCGTGAACGGACGCTCGCACGTGCTGCACCAGGGCCGGACGACGATCGTCGTCGTGACCGACCTGTACGACGACGGCGAGCGCCACGTCGCGCGCGTGACGCAGACGCAGGCGATCCTCGGCGGCTGACGGCTGACTGGCCGTCCGGCCAGTTGTGCCCCACCCGGCGCCGGGAGTATGCCATCCGGGTGCTCCGCCGACCGTCGCCGATCCTCGTCGCGGCGGCGCTCTGCGCGTCGCTCGTCATCGCCGGCAGCGATTCGGCGTCCGCGTCGACGCCGCAGCCGAGCTTCCAGGACCAGGTCGTCTTCAGCGGCCTGACGAACCCGACGGCGGTGCAGTTCTCGCCCGACGGTCGCGTGTTCGTCGCCGAGAAGAGCGGTCGTGTCCTCGTGTACGACGGGCTCGCCGATCCGACGCCCACCCTGTTCGTCGACCTCTCCACGAACGTCCACAACTTCTGGGACCGCGGCCTGCTCGGCCTCGCGCTGCATCCCGACTTCCCCGCGACGCCGTACGTCTACGTCCTCTACGCGCACGACGCGGCGATCGGTGGGATCGCGCCCCGCTGGGGCACGCCCGGCGTGCTCTCCGACCCCTGTCCGACCCCGCCCGGCGCGACCGCCGACGGGTGCGTCGTCAGCGGTCGCCTCTCGCGCCTGACCGCGTCCGGCAACGTCGCCACGGGCGGGGAGCAGGTGCTGATCGAGGACTGGTGCCAGCAGTACCCGAGCCACTCGATCGGCGATCTCGCCTTCGGCGCCGACGGCGCGCTCTACGTCAGCGGCGGGGACGGCGCGAGCTTCAACTTCACCGACTGGGGCCAGGACGGCAGCCCCGTCAACCCGTGCGGCGACCCGCCGGGGGGGCCCGGGTCGAACCTCTCGCCGCCGACCGCCGAGGGCGGCGCCTTGCGCAGCCAGGACGTTCGCACGACGGCCGACCCGACGTCGCTCGACGGCGCCGTCCTGCGTGTCGACCCGATCACGGGCGCCGGCCTGCCGACGAACCCGTTCGCGTTCAGCTCCGACCCGAACGCGCGCCGGATCGTCGCGCACGGCTTCCGCAACCCGTTCCGAATCGGCATTCGGCCGGGGACGAGCGACGTCTGGGTCGGCGACGTCGGCTGGAACGACTGGGAGGAGATCGACCGACTCGGAGACACGGCCGACCTCGTCGCCGACAACTTCGGCTGGCCGTGCTACGAGGGCGTCGGCACGCAGGGCGGGTACGACGGGGCGAACCTCAACCTCTGCGAGTCGCTGTACGCGGCCGGCACGGGCGCCGTGCGCGCGCCCGTCTACACCTACAACCACTCGGCGAAGGTCGTCTCGGGCGAAACCTGCCCGACCGGCGGGTCGTCGGTGTCGGGGATCGCGTTCTACGACGGCGGCAACTACCCGTCCTCGTACGCGAACGCGCTGTTCTTCGCCGACTACTCGCGCAGTTGCATCTGGGCGATGCGCGCCGGGGCGGGCGGGCTGCCGGATCCGACGCAGCGCGTGACGTTCGTGGCGGCGGCGGCGGGGCCGGTGGACGTCGAGATCGGGCCCGCCGGCGACCTCTTCTACGTCGATCTCGACGGGGGCACGATCCATCGGATCCGCTATCTCGCGGCCAACCAGGCGCCGACCGCCGCGATCAGCGCGACCCCGACGAGCGCGCCGCTGCCGATGACCGTGAGCTTCGACGGCACCGGCTCGTCGGACCCGGAGGGCGGGCCGCTCACCTACGCATGGGACCTCGACGGCGACGGCGCGTACGACGACTCGACCTCCGCGACGCCGACCTGGACGTACACGACCGGCGGCACCGTGCGCGTCCGACTGCGCGTGACGGACCCGCAGGGAGCGACTGCGGACGACCTCGCCGTGCTCGAGCCCGGCGGGAACACCGGGCCGACGCCCACGATCGCGACGCCGACGGCCGCGACGACCTGGAAGGTCGGCGACGTCATCTCGTTCTCGGGCTCCGCGACCGACCCGCAGGACGGGACGATCCCCGCCTCGGGCCTCACCTGGACGCTGGTGATGCAGCACTGCCCGTCGAACTGCCACTCGCACACGATCCAGCAGTTCGCGGGCGTCTCGTCCGGGTCGTTCACGGCGCCGGACCACGAGTACCCCTCCTACCTCGAGCTCCGACTGACGGCGACGGACTCGGGAGGCCTCAACGCCACGACGACGGTCCGGCTCGACCCGAGGACCGTCGCGCTCACGTTCGCGTCCTCTCCGGCGGGCCTCGACCTCGTCGTCGGGCCGACCCAGGAGACCGCGCCCTTCACGCGCACCGTGATCGTCGGATCCTCGAACACGGTCTCGGCGCCGTCGCCGCAGACGCTCGGCGGCACGGACTACTCGTTCTCCTCCTGGTCCGACGGCGGCGCAGCCACGCACACCCTCGTCGCGCCGGCGACAGCCACCACCTACACCGCCACCTACACGACGGGCGGCCCGCCGCCGCCACCCGCAGGTCTCGTCGCGGCCTACGGGTTCGACGCCGGCAGCGGGACGACCGCGGCCGACGCGACCGGGAAGGGCCACACCGGCACGATCAACGGCCCCACCTGGGTCACCACCGGCAGATACGGCAACGCGCTCAGCTTCGACGGCGTCAACGACATCGTCACGGTCGCCGACGCCAACGACCTCGACCTCACCACCGGCATGACCCTCGAGGCCTGGGTCAACCCCGCCGCCCTCGGCAACTCCTGGCGCACCGTGCTGATGAAAGAGCAGACCGGGGACATGACGTACGACCTCTACGCGCACGGCGGCGGAGGCGCGAGCAAGGTGCCCACGGGCGAGGCGTTCGTCGCGGGCTCGCCGCTGTCGGCGCTCGGCACGTCCGCGCTGGCGCTCAACACGTGGACGCATCTCGCGCTGACCTTCGACGGCTCGGCGCTGCGGCTCTACGTCAACGGGGCGGCCGCCGCCACGGCGCTGCGCGGCGGGGCCATGGCGACGTCGACGGGCGCGCTCCGCATCGGCGGCAACACGATCTGGTCGGAGTGGTTCAGCGGCCGCATCGACGAGGTGCGCGTCTACAACCGCGCGCTCACGCAGACGGAGATCCAGGCCGACATGGCGGCACCCGTCGGCACGCCCGCACCGCCGGACACGAGCCCGCCGACGGCGCCCGGCACGCCCACGGCCTCGGTCGCCGGCGGCGACGTGAGCCTGGCCTGGGGCGCCGCGACGGACGACGTCGGCGTCGTCCGCTACGACGTCCACCGCGCCACCACCACCGGCTTCACCCCGAGCGCCGCCAACCGGATCGCGCAACCGACGACCACGAGCTACACCGACCCCGGACTCGCGCCCGGCACCTACTACTACAAGGTCGTCGCCGCCGACGCCGCGGGCAACCTCGGGCCGGCCTCGGGGGAGGCGTCCGCGACCGTGACGACGCCGCCTCCGCCGCCCCCGCCCACGGGCGGGCTCGTCGCCGCGTGGTCGTTCGACGCCGGCAGCGGGACGACCGCGGCCGACGCGACCGGGAAGGGCCACACCGGCACGATCAACGGCCCCACCTGGGTCACCACCGGCAGGTACGGCAACGCGCTCAGCTTCGACGGCGTCAACGACATCGTCACCGTCGCCGACGCCAACGACCTCGACCTCACCACCGGCATGACCCTCGAGGCCTGGGTCAACCCCGCCGCCCTCGGCAACTCCTGGCGCACCGTGCTGATGAAAGAGCAGACCGGCAACATCGTCTACGACCTCTACGCCCACGGCAGCGGCGCGTCGAAGCTGCCCACGGGCGAGGCCTTCGCGGGCGGATCCGTCGCATCGGTGGCGGCGACCTCCGCGCTGGCGCTGAACGCCTGGGCGCACCTGGCCGTGACCTACGACGGCTCGGCGCTGCGGCTCTACGTCAACGGGACGCTCGCCGGGACGACGTTGCGAACAGGGTCGATCGCGACGTCGACGGGCGCGCTCCGCATCGGCGGCAACACGATCTGGTCGGAGTGGTTCAGCGGCCGCATCGACGAGATGCGTGTCTACAACCGCGCGCTCACGCAAGCGGAGATCCAGACGGACATGACCACCCCGGTCGGCCCACCGGCCGCACCCGACACGACGCCGCCGTCCGCGCCGGGGACGCTGTCGGCGACGCCGGCCGGCACCGCCGTCTCCCTCGCCTGGGGCGCCGCGACGGACGACGTCGGCGTCGTCCGCTACGACGTCCACCGCGCCACCACCACCGGCTTCACCCCGAGCGCCGCCAACCGGATCGCGCAACCGACGACCACGAGCTACACCGACCCCGGCCTCGCGCCCGGCACCTACGACTACAAGGTCGTCGCCGCCGACGCCGCGGGCAACCTCGGGCCGGCCTCGAACGAGGCCTCGGCCACGGTCGTCTCCGACACGACGCCCCCGACGGTGCAGATCACCGCGCCCACGGGTGGCAGCACCGTCTCGGGCACGATCACGGTCGCCGCCTCGGCCGCGGACAACCTCGGCGTCGCCGGCGTCCGCTTCACCGTGGACGGTGCCCAGGTCGGCTCCGAGGACACGACCGCGCCGTACGAGGTCTCGTGGGCGACGGGAACCGCGACGAACGGGCTCCACACGCTCCGCGCGATCGCACGCGACGCCGCGGGGAACACCACCACGTCCGCGGACGTCGTCGTCACCGTCTCGAACGTCGCCCCGCCCCCGCCCACCGGCCTCGTCGCCGCGTACGGATTCGAGGCGGGCGCCGGGACGACGGTCGCCGACGCGAGCGGCAACGGCCACGCCGGCACGATCAGCGGCCCCCTGTGGGTCACCACCGGGCGGTACGGGAACGCGCTCAGCTTCGACGGCGTCAACGACTGGGTCACGATCCCCGACGCCAACGACCTCGACCTGGCCACGGGGATGACGCTGGAGGCTTGGGTTCGCCCCACGACCGTCTCGGGCTCGTGGCGGACGGTCCTGCTGAAGGAGGCCGGCGGGACGATGGCCTACGCGCTCTACGCCGCGGCCGACACCGGCGCGCCGAGCGGCCACGTCGTCACCGGCGGCACCGAGCGGATCCTGCGCGGCTCGTCGACGCTGCCGACCGCCGCCTGGTCGCACCTCGCCGTCACCTACGACGGCTCCGCGCTGCGCCTCTACGTCGGCGGCACGCAGGTCGCGACGTCGGCCGTCGCGGGCACGGTCGACGCCTCGACCGGCGTGCTCCGCATCGGAGGCAACAACATCTGGCCGGAGTGGTTCTCGGGGCTGATCGACGAGGTGCGCGTCTACAACCGCGCCCTCTCGCAGGCGGAGATCCAGACCGACTCGACGACGCCGGTCGGGAGCTGACGGCGGGGGGCGGCTCGCGCCGCCCCCCGTCATTCGCCGCTAGTCCCGGCCGCGTCCGCCGCGGTCGCGGCCGCCCCGGCCGCCCCGCCGGTCGCCGCGCGGACGCTCCTCGCGCTCCTCGCGCGGCGGCGCGTCCTTCGCCCGCTGGATCAGCTCCTCGGGCTGGACGAGGTTGCCGTTCTCGTGCTTGGCCACGAGCTTGAGCCCGATCCGGCCGCGGTCCTTGTCGACCTCCTGCACGACCACGTCGAGCACGTCGCCGCGGTTGATCACGTCCTCGATGTGCCCGACGCGCCCGGGGCCGACGTTCGAGACGTGGAGCAGCCCGTCGGTCCCCTTCTTCAGCTCGACGAACGCGCCGAACTGCGTCGTCTTCACGACCCGGCCCGTGTAGGCGTCGCCCACCTCGGGCTCCTTCGTGAGCGCGGTGATCGCGGAGATCGCCGCGTCCGCCTTGTCGCCCTCGGTCGCGTAGATGAGGATCGTGCCGTCCTCCTCGATGTCGATCTGGACCTCGTAGTCGGCCTCGAGCGAGCGGATCGTCTCGCCGCCCTTGCCGATGACCATCCCGATGAAGTCCGGGTTGATCTTGACCGTCGAGATCCGCGGCGCGTGACCCGCGAGTTCCGTCCGCGGCTCCGGGATCGCGTCCAGCATCCGGTCGAGGATGAAGGCCCGCGCCCGGCCGGCCTGCTCGAGGGCCGACTGCATGATCTCGCGCGTGACGCCGGTGATCTTGATGTCCATCTGCAGCGCGGTGATCCCGTCGCGCGTGCCGGCGACCTTGAAGTCCATGTCGCCCAGGTGATCCTCCGCGCCCTGGATGTCGGTGAGGATGACGTAGTCGTCGCCCTCCTTCACGAGGCCCATGGCGATGCCGGAGACCGGCGAGGCGATCGGCACGCCGGCGTCCATCAGCGCGAGCGTCGAGCCGCACACCGAGCCCATCGACGACGAGCCGTTCGACTCGAGCGTCTCCGAGACGAGGCGGATCGTGTAGGGGAACTCCTCCGCCGGCGGGATCACGGCCTCCAGCGCCCGCTGCGCGAGCGCCCCGTGGCCGATGTCGCGCCGCTTCGGCCCGCGCATGAACCCCGTCTCGCCGACCGAGTACGGCGGGAAGTTGTAGTGGTGGATGTACCGCCGCTCCTGCTCGAGGGAGAGGTCGTCGATGCGCTGACCCTCCTTGGCGGTGCCGAGCGTGAGCAGCGTCATGATCTGCGTCTGACCACGGGTGAAGAGCGCGGAGCCGTGCGTGCGCGGGCTGACGGAGACCTCGCACTCGATCGGCCGGATCTCCTCCGTCCCGCGGCCGTCCGGGCGGCGCTTCTCCACCGCGATCTTCTGGCGCACGAGGCCCTTGTAGACGGCCTCGGCGGCCCGCTTCACGAACTGACGCGTGAGCGAGTCCTTCACCACCGGGCCCTCGCCGTCGACCGTCGCCGGGCCGACCGGGAACGGCAGCTCGACCGTCTCGATGATCCGGTCGAACAGCAGTGACCGCTTCGCCGACTTGAGCTCCTTCGAGTCCCGCTCGGCCTCGGTGAGCGCGCGCAGGTCGTCCTCGAACTGCTCCCGCACCGGCCCCTCGACCGCGATCTGGCGCTGCTTGTCGAGCACCATCGCGAGGCTCTGGCGCAGCTGCAGGTGGCGCAGGACGTCCTCGTCGGTCGACTCCATCGTCAGCGCGGGCGCCAGCTCCGCGACGAGCTCCTCGAGGATCGCGCCGGCCTCGCGAAGGCCCTGCTCCTGGATCCGTGTCCAGATCGTGTGCCCGTGCTCGCGCTCGAGCTCCTCGGTGAGCGACGGGTCGAGCCACTTCGCCTTGCCGGCCTGGCGACGGAGGTCCTCCTGCGCCTCGCAGAGCCTGCGGATCTCCTGGTGGGCGACGTCGAACGCCTCCAGCAGGCGCTCCTCGGGCACCTCGGCGGCCCCGGCCTCGACCATCGTCAGGCCGTCCTTCGTGCCCACGACGATCAGGTCGAGCTCGCTCTCGTGCGCCTCCTGCAGCGTCGGGTTGACCACGAGCTCGCCCTCGAGCAGGGCGATCCGGACGGCGCCGACGGGGCCGAGGAACGGCAGCGGCGAGATCATCAGCGCCGCGGAGGCGCCGTTGATGCAGAGGATGTCGTGCGGCGTGACCATGTCCGCCGACAGCGTCGTGCAGATGACCTGCACCTCGTTGCGGAAGCCCTTCGGCCACAGCGGCCGGATCGGGCGGTCGATCATGCGTGCGGTGAGGATGGCGCGCTCGGTCGGGCGCCCCTCCCGCTTGAAGAAGCCGCCCGGGATCTTGCCGGCGGCGTACATCCGCTCTTCGACGTCGACCGTGAGCGGGAAGAAGTCGGCGCCCTCGCGAGCCTCGGTGCGGCCCTGCGCGGTCGCCAGGACCATCGTGTCGCCCTGGCGGACGACGACGGCGCCGTCGGCCTGCTTGGCGAGCTTGCCGGTCTCGAACGTGATCTCGTCACGGCCGACCGTGACCGACACGCTGGTCTGGCGCGCCTTGGTGGCGATGCTGCTCATGCGTGGTTGTCCTCCACTCTCGTACTTCGTGGAGAGCGGGGACTCGAGTCAGCCGGCTCGCCGCCGGCGCGGGCGGGCTGGCTCGAATCTCCACCCTCCGGGGGCGAGCTAGCGGCGCAAGCCGAGCTCCTTGATCAGGGCGCGATAGCCCTCGAGGTCGTGCTTCTGGAGGTAGTTCAGGAAGCGGCGGCGGCGGCCGACGAGCTTCAGCAGGCCGCGGCGGGAGTAGTGGTCCTTCGGATGCGTCCGCAGGTGCTCCGTGAGGTCGTTGATGCGACGCGTCAGCATCGCGATCTGGACTTCGGGCGAGCCGGTGTCGGCGTCGCTGCGGCCGTGCTTCTGAACGATCTCCAGCTTGACTTCCTTGGTGAGGGTCATGGCACCTCCGAATGAGTCGATTCGGTCGCCCCCGCGCGCCGTGCAAGGAAGGACACGGACGGCCGCGGCGACCGTCGCGCTAGGGTAGCAAGCTCCTGTGGAAAGCGCCCTCGCAGCAGTCGACGCGCGCGCCCGGGAGGAGCTGCAGCGCTGGGGCGTCCCCGGCCTCGCCGTCGGCGTGCTGGCGGGCGGAGAGACCGCCGTCCGCGCCTGGGGCGTTGCCGACCTCGACACGGGCGAGCCGGTGACGCCGGCGACGAGCTTCCGGGTCGCGTCGGTGACGAAGCCGTTCACCGCGGCGCTCGCCCGTGCCACGCTCGACCTGGACGCGACCCTCGACTCGCCCGCCGGGCCGGCCACCGTCCGGCAGCTGCTCGCGCACGTCGGCGGGCTGCGCTGCGAGGCCGAGCGGCCGCTCGACGGGTTCTCGAGCGTCTCGGAGGCGGTCGCCCGCGCCGGGCTGCGCGCGTGGGGCGAGCCGGGACGGCTGTGGGTGTACGCGAACGCGGGCTACTGGCTCGTGGGCGCGGCGATCGAGCAGGCGACGGACGTGTCGTTCGACGAGGCGATGCGCACGCACGTGCTCGCGCCCCTCGGCCTCGCCGCGACCTCGTTCGGGCCGCCGGACGCCGCCGGGCACGAGCCCGTCGCGCCGGAGGCGCTCGAGCACCGGCGCCACCCGGTCGCGGGCTATCCGCCGGGGCGGCGGCCGAGCGGCGGGCTCGTCTCGACCGTCGCGGACCTGCTCCGGTTCGCCGCGTCGACGCTGGACGACGACGCGCGCGTCGTCGAGGCGACGCGACCCGGCGGCGCGCAGGGTGTGGGTTGGATGCTCGAACGGCGCGGCGACGCCGAGCTCGTCCTCCACCCGGGGTCGGTCGGAGGCTTCCAGTCCGTGCTGGCCCTCGTTCCCGCCAGACGCGTCGCGGTCGCCGCGCTCTCGAACAGCGCGCGCGGCTCGGCGGCGTTCGGCCCGGTCGTCGACGCCCTCCTCGAGGCGCTCGCTGACGTGCCGCCGTGGGCCCCCGCGGTGGTCGAGACGGGCGAGGACGAGCTCGCGGAGCTCGCGGGACGCTACGCGGGCCCGGACGAGGACGCGCGCGTCGAGGCGGCGCCCGGCGGGCTCCGGCTCCGGCTCACCGTGCGCGACCCGCTGACCGGGGCGATGGCGGAGCAACCGCCGCTCGTCGGCCGACCCGTCGGCGCGCGTGCGTTCGCCGTCCTCGAGGGCGAGGCCGCCGGGAGCTGCTTCGACTTCCCCGACCGCTACGTCCGGCTCGGCAGCGTGCTCGCCGAGCGGGTGCCCTGACGTGCTCACGGCCGGCGTGGCGGCCGGGCACCCCGCGACGTGCGAGGCGGGGCTGGAGATCCTGCGCGAGGGCGGGAGCGCGGCCGACGCCGCGGTGGCGGCCGCCCTCGCGTCGTGCGTCGCCGAGACGATCATGACCGGGCTGCTCGGCGGCGGGCACGGCCTCTACCTCGATGCCGGGAGCGGGCGCGCGCGGAACCTCGACTGCTTCGTGGCGGTGCCGTCCGGCGACGCCGCACCCATGGTGGACTTGACCGTCCCGTTCGGCGCCGAGCTCGTGCACTACGCCGTCGGCGCCGCGTCGTGCGGCGTGCCGGGAGTCGCCGCCGGGCTGGACGCGCTCTGGCGCGAGCACGGGACGCTCCCCTGGCCCCGACTCGTGGAGCCGGCGCTGCGCCTTGCCCGGGAAGGGGTCGTCCTGCCGGCCGCGCACGCGGCGTGCCTGGCGATGCTCCGGTCCGTGTACACGCTCGACCGGGGCGCGGCGATCTACGCTCCGGGCGGAGAGCTGCTCCAGACCGGCGACCGGCTCGAGCAGCCGGGTCTCGTCGAAGCGCTCCGGCTCGTGGCGGACGAGGGCGCGTCGACCGCCTACACCGGGTCGCTCGCGGACGCGCTCGTCGCCCTCTGCGAGGAGCGCGGCGGCGGCGTCACGCACGACGACCTGGCGGGCTACGAGGCCGTGTGGTCCGAGCCCGTCGAGATCGGGTTCCGCGGCACGCGCTTCCTCACGCGCGAGGGCCTCTCGGAGGTGCCGCGCACGCTCGGGCGCCTCGCGCCGCTGGACGGCACGGACGAGACGGGACGCGTGCTCGGGCTCGTCGCGGCGCTCGCCGACGCCGAGGACGCCGACGGGCATACGACGAACCTCGTGACGGTCGACCGGGCCGGCAGCGTGTGCGTGCTGACGACGAGCCTCGGCCTCGGCTCCGGCGACTACCTCCCCGGGCTCGACCTGCAGCTGAACAGCATGCTCGGCGAGACGGAGCTGCTGCTCGGGCCGCTGGAGCCCGGCGCGCGGATGGCGAGCATGATGGCCCCGAGCATCGCCGTCGGCGGCGACGGGCCCGTGCTCGCGCTCGGCTCCGCGGGTGGCAGCCGGCTCCGGACGGCGGTGGTCGGCGTCGCCGACGGCATCCTGCGCGAGCGCCTCGAGCCGCAGCAGGCCGTCGACCGGCCGCGCTTCCACCCCATCGGACGCACGCTGCACGCCGAGCCGGGCGTCGACGCGGCGGCGCTGGGACAGCTGCGTGCCGACGGCTGGGACGTCCGGGTCTGGCCCGGACGGCACCACTACTTCGGCGGCGTCAGCCTGGTCGCGGCTGCAGGTGCAGCGGCCGACCCGAGGCGAGGCGGCGCCGCGGCGACCCTGCCCTGAACGGGATCGCCGCGGACAGCCAGCCGACGTAGCCGCAGTCGGGGCAGCCCGGGTTCCGCTGGACGGTGCCGCCGCCCGACGGCTTGGCGTAGACCGCCCCGCACTCGAGGCAGCGGACGGACTCGAGCACGGCGAGCGACGGGACGGAGGCGGCGCGTTCGTGTTCCACGCCAGTAGAGACGCCGGATCGGCGGAATCCTTTCGCTCGGAGTTCCCGCTCAGAACGGGCGACGAGCGGCCCGCGTGTCCTCGACGTCGCGCGCGATCTGGTCGACGAGCTCGCGCTCGGACGCGAACGCCTGCTCGTCGCGCAGGCGCCGCCAGAGCTCGATCACGAGCCGGCGACCGTAGAGGTCGCCCTCGAAGTCCAGCAGGAACGCCTCGATCCGGAGCTCGTTCACGCCGTACGTCGGGTTCGTGCCGACCGAGACCGCCGCGCGCGTGCCGAGCGCCGCGCCGGCGTAGATCCCGAGCCGCGGCACGACCACGCCCGCCGGCGGATCGAGGTTGGCGGTCGGGAAGCCGAGCCCCGCCCCGCGCGCGTCGCCGCCGACGACGGTGCCCTCGACCTCGACGGGCCGCCCGAGGAGCGCCGCGGCCTCCTCGACCCGCCCTGCGACGACGAGCGTCCGGATGCGGCTCGAGGACACGCCCTCGACCGGCGTGACCGTCCGCACCTCGAGCCCGAGCGCGGCGAGCGTCTCGAGCCCGGCTGCCCGGGCGCGGCCGAAGCGGAAGCCCGGGCCGGCCGCCACCACCTCCGCCCCGAGCGGGCGCAGGTACCGGTCGGCGAAGACGTCGGTCTCGAGACCCCCCAGCGCGCGGTCGAACCGGAGGACGAGCGCCTCCTCCACCCCGGCCGCGCCGAGCAGCTCCAGCCGCCGCTCGAGCGGGCACAGGAGCGGGACGGCCTCGCCGCCGAGCACGGCCCGCGGGTGGGGGTCGAACGTCACCGCCGTGGTCGTGAGCCCCGCCGCACGGGCCGCCTCGACGACGGCGACGTGCCCGCGGTGGACCCCGTCGAAGGTGCCGAGCGCGACCGCCCGGCGCCCCGGGCCGAGCTCCTCCGGCGCGTGCGCGACCTTCATCCTCGCGGCGCTCCTCGCTCGAGCCGAGCGAGCGCCTCCTCGACCGGGACGACACGCTCCGCGTCGGCCTCGTCGACGGAGAAGGGCCCGATCGCCGTCCGGCGGAGCGTCCGGCAGTGCCCGCCGAGCGCGTCCGCGATCGCCCGCACGTACGTCCCCGAGCCGACGTGGAGCTCGAGCGTGGCGATGCCGTCCGCGTACGAGACGAGGTCGAGCGCGTCGATCCGCGACCGGCGGACCGGCATCTCGACCGCGACGCCCTTGCGGTGCAGGCGATACGCCCGCTCCCCGCCGATCTTCACCGCCGACGCCGCCGGGACGCGCAGCTCGACCTCGCCGCGGAGCCGCTCGAGGCTCGCTTCGAGCTCGTCGGCGGACGGAGGCGCGTGCCGCTCGACGACCTCGCCCTCGGGGTCACCCGTCGACGTGCGCGCCGCCAGGTCGATCTCGGTGCGGTAGCGCTTGTCCAGGCCGACGAACGACGCGGCGACCTTCGTGGCCCGACCCGAGAGGAGCAGCAGCAGCCCCGTCGCGAACGGGTCGAGCGTGCCGGCGTGGCCGGTGCGCGCGCCCGTCCGCCGGCGCACGTCTGCGACGATCGCGAACGACGACGGCCCGGCGGGCTTGTCCACGAGGAGGATCCCGGTCGGGTCGAGCCCGCGGGGCGGCGTCACGCCGTGGAGGCGCCGGTCTGCTCGGCGTACTGCCGGCGGACGAGCTCGGTGATCTCCTCGACCGTGGCGTCGGTGGAGAAGCCGGCGGCCTGCTTGTGCCCGCCGCCTCCGAAGCTGCGCGCGATCGCCGAGACGTCGAGCCCGTCGACGCTGGCACGGAGGCTGACGCGGCGGGTCGGCCCCTCGTCGCGCGGCGGCTCCCGGATCAGCGCGGCGAGCTCGGCGCCCTCGACGGCACGGAGGAAGTCGATGATCCCTTCGGAGTACGGCTCCTCCGCTCCGACCTCGGCGAAGTCGCCACGCCGCAGCCACGAGACCACCACGCGCCCGCCGTCGTAGACCTGCGCCCGGTCGAGCGCACGCGCGAGGAGCTTCAGCTTCGCGAACTGCACCGACTCGTAGACGCCCTGGAACACCTTGTGCACGTCCGCCCCGCACTCGACGAGCTCGGCGGCGAGGCGGAGCGCCTTCGGCGTCGTGTTCGCGTACTGGAAGCGGCCGGTGTCGGTGACGAGCGCGATGTAGAGCGCCTCGGCGATCTCCGGCGTGACGGTGACGCCGAGCTCGCGGAAGACGTCGCGCAGCACCTCGCCGGTCGACGAGGCGTCGGGGACGACGAGGTTGATCGCGCCGAAGCGGCTGTTGTCGTGGTGGTGGTCGACGTCGATCACGAGCGGGGCACGCCCGAGGAACGAGGGGTCGTCGCCGAGGCGCGACTCGTTCGCGCAGTCGACCGCGAGGACGACGCGCGTCCCGAGGTCGGAGGGCAGGTCGCGGCGCAGGTCGCCGAGGTCCATGAACCGGTACTCGCCCGGCAGCGGCGCGGCCCAGTTGAGGAACATCACCGCGTCCTTGTCGAGCTGGCGCAGCGCGAGCGTGGCGGCGAGCAGCGAGCCCAGTGCGTCCCCGTCCGGGTTCTCGTGGGTCGTGACGAGGAAGCGGTCGTGGCCGCGGATCGCGTCCGCGACCGCGCGCACCTCAGCGTCCGTCGTCGTCGGGGGCGAGCTCATCGATCAGCTGCGACATTCTGACGCCCCGCTCGACCGACTCGTCGTAGGCGAAGGAGAGCTGCGGCGTGCGCTTGAGGTGGAGCTCCCGGTTCACCTTCGCCTGCAGCACGCCGTGAGCGCGCTCGAGCGCCTGCATCGTGCCGCGCCGCGCCGGCTCCGCGCCGTAGACGCTGACGAACACGGTCGCCTGGCGGAGGTCGTCCGTCGCCTCGACGCCGGTGACCGTGACGAACCCGATCCGCGGGTCCTTCAGCTCCCCGATCCCCTCGGACAGGACCTTCTTCAGGGTCTCGTTGACGCGGCGCATGCGATCGGACACGGCGGGGGACCCTAGCTGGGCTCAGTCGTCGAGCGTCACGACGTCGCGGTCGCTGAGCGTGACCACGAAGTCCTGTCCGTGCAGCCAGCGGTCGGCCTCGTCGAGCAGCCGCTCCGCCTCGCGGTGCTCGCGCGCGACGCACGAGAGCGTGACGCGCGCCCGCTGCCACGTGTCGTGGTGGTCGACCTCGGCGACCGAGGCGCCGACGCGGTTCTGCAGCTGCGCCTTCACCGACCGCAGGTGCATGCGCTTGTCCTTGAGCGACCGGCTCTCCGGGAAGTGCAGCTCCACGCTGAGGATCCCCACCCAGCCGACGTGCATGCCGCTATGGAAGCAGCTACGGCGCTGCCGGCGAGCGCGCGAGCGTCGCCTCGAGCCCCGAGGCCAGCTCCCGTCGCTGCGCGTCGGAGAGCCTGGCGCCCGCGTGGAGCAGGCGGTACTGGATCGGGGGCATCGATCCTTCCTGCACGGCCTCGACCACGTCGTCGACCTCCTGCGCGCCGCCCCACTCGGAGAAGTTCAGGACCTGCCGGCCCACGTCCACGTCCCGCTGCACGAGCCACGACACGGGCGCGACGTTGCTGTACCACGGCCACGTGGTCAGGTTGCTGTGGCAGTCGAAGCAGGCGGCGCGCGCGAGCTCACGCGTCGCCGGCGTGTCCCAGGCCGGCTCGCGCGCGACGGCCGGGTCGGCGTGGTCGCGCCCGTACGGCACGAGCTGGATCGCGAGCAGCAGCACGACGAGCGCGACCGCGCCCCGAAGCAGGTTCCGGCGGCTCAGCACCGGCCGAGTGTCGCGCGTCACCGCCGCCGCCCCATCGGGGGCGGACCGCTGCGTGCCCGCGGGCTACTACCGAGCTACGACCCGGCGGTCGTGCCGGCCGGCGCCGCCTCGTCGAGCGCCGTCCGCTCGACCTCGCGCGTCTCGTACGCCTCGAAGACGTCGCCCTCGCGGAGGTCGTTGAACCCGTCGAGGAGGATGCCGCACTCGAAGCCCTCGGCGACCTCGCGCACCTGGTCCTTGAACCGCTGGAGCTGGGCGATCGACGAGTCCTGGATCACGGTGCCCTCGCGGATCACGCGCACCTTCGCGCCGCGGCGGACGATGCCACTCGTGACCATGCACCCGGCGATCGTGCCGAGCCGCGAGACCTTGAACAGCGCCCGCACCTCGGCCTCGCCGATGATCTCCTCGGTCTGGACGGGCGAGAGCATTCCGACGAGGGCCTGCGTGATCTCCTCGGTGAGCTGGTAGATGACGCGGTAGGTGCGGATCTCGACGCCCTCGCGCTCGGCGAGCGCGCGCGCCTCGGCGTTCGGCCGCACGTTGAAGCCCACGACCATCGCGCCCGAGGCCGAGGCGAGCATGATGTCGCCCTCGGTGATCCCGCCGACGCCCTGGTGGATGACGTTGACGCGCACCTCCGGGTGCTCGATCTTCGCGAGCTCGCCGATGAGCGCCTCGACCGAGCCCTGGACGTCGCCCTTGAGCACGATGTTGAGGTCCTGGACCTGCCCTTCCTGGATGCGCTCGAACAGGTTGTCGAGGGTGAACGACGCCGCCTTCTGGCGCTGCGCGAGCTGCTCGCGGCGCAGCCGCTGCCCGCGCTGCTGGGCGACGTGGCGCGCCCCGCGCTCGTTCTCCACGACGCGGCAGAGCTCGCCGGCGGGCGGCGGATGGTCGAAGCCCAGGATCTCGACCGGGTCGCCCGGCTTGGCCTCCTTCAGCTTCGTCCCGCGGTAGTCGTAGAGGGCGCGGACCTTGCCCCAGGCGTCGCCGGCGACGACGGCGTCGCCGACCCGCAGCGTGCCGCGGTGGACGAGCATCGTCGCCACCGGGCCGCGGCCGACGTCGAGCCGTGACTCGATGATCGGGCCGGAGGCCTCGGCGGCCGGGTTCGCCTTCAGCTCCAGCGCGGCGTCGGCGACGAGCAGGATCCGGTCGAGCAGGTCGTCGAGCCCCTGCTTCTGCTTCGCCGAGACGAGCGCGAACTGCGTGTCGCCGCCCCAGTCCTCGGGCTGGAGGCCCTCGGCGGCCAGGTCGGCCTTGACCCGGTCGGGGTTCGCGTCGGGGAGGTCGATCTTGTTGACGGCGACGACGATCGGCACCTCGGCGGCGCGGGCGTGGGAGATCGACTCCCTCGTCTGCGGCATCACCGAGTCGTCCGCTGCGACGACGAGCACCGCGATGTCCGTGACCTTGGCGCCGCGGGCGCGCATCGCCGTGAAGGCCTCGTGGCCCGGCGTGTCGAGGAACGTGACGCGCCGGCCGTCGACGTCCACCTGGTAGGCGCCGATGTGCTGCGTGATCCCGCCCGCTTCGGTGGCGACGACGGCGGTCTCGCGGATCGCGTCGAGGAGCGACGTCTTGCCGTGGTCGACGTGGCCCATGATCGTCACGACCGGCGGCCGCGGCTGGAGGTCCTTCTCCTCGTCGACGAACTCCTCCGGCTCCTCCTCCTCGGCCGCGTGCTTGATCGTCACCTCGCGCCCGACCTCGGCGGCGACGAGCTGCACCGCCTCGTCCGAGAGCGACTGGGTGATCTGCACCATCTCGCCCAGCCCGATCATGATCTTGATGATCTGGGCGGCCGGGACGCCGAGCGCCTGCGACAGGTCGCGGACGGTGACGCCCGACGGGACGGTGACGGGGCCGGTCGGCTGGACGACGGGCTGCTGCGGGCCCTTGGGCTCCCGCCGCTCGCCGCGTCCCTGGCGCTGGTCGCGGCCGCCGGGCCGGTTTCCGCCCTGGTCGATGACGACGCGGCGCTTCCCGCGCGCCGCACCGGCGCCGCGGGGCCTAATCGGTCTGTTCGGACGCTTCTCGGCCATCAGCTCGGCCACCAGTGTAGAGGGAGGCGAGCGCCGGATCGACCCAAACGGTCTGCCGCAACGTGCGCGCGTACGCCCGTCGTGCGCGCGCCCGCTCGAAGCACGAGAGGCGCAGGCACGTGTACACGCCGCGCCCCGGCCCGCGCGGCGACGGGACCAGCGCCCCGTCCTGCGCCGAGAAGCGCAGGAGCTCGCCCTGCGGCGCCTTCCGTCCGCAGCCGGCGCAGGTCCTGATCGGGACGTGCACTAGGCAGGACGCTCGCCCTCCACGAGCTCGTCGGCCTGCGGCGTCGAGAGGCCGGGCGCGTCGCCGGCCTCGTCGAGCGCCTCCTCGAACGCCGTCGTGTCCTCCGGCGCGTCGGCGGCGTCGCCGACGTCGGCCTGCTCGATCGGCACGCCGCCCGTCGGGTCGTCCTCGACCCGCTCGGGCTCCTCGACCGTCGCCACGGCCTCGAGCGCCTCGGCCTCCTCGGGCGTGGCGTCGTCGGTCGTCTCGGCCGTCTCCGCGGGGAGCTCGGCCTCCTGCGCCGCGAGCGCCTGGTGGGCCGGCAGGCCGCAGTAGCGCGAGCCGGGCAGCGCCTCGTTGGGGCAGCGCTTGCCGTTGGAGAGGATCGCGCCACACCGCCCCGAGAAGTCCTCGCCGTCGCCCTCGCCCCCGCCGTAGGCCGCCTCGGCTTCCTGCTGCGCGAACTCGCTGTCGGAGGTGATGTCGATCTTCCAGCCGGTGAGCCGCGAGGCGAGGCGGGCGTTCAGGCCCTCCTTGCCGATCGCGAGCGCGAGCTGGTCGTCGGGGACGATCACCGTCGCCTCGCGCGCCTCGTCGTCGAGCAGCACCTCGCGCACGCGGGCCGGCGACAGCGCCTTCGCGAGGAAGCGGGCCGGCTCGTCGTTCCACGGGATGATGTCGATCTTCTCGCCGCGGAGCTCGGACACGACCATGCGGACGCGCGAGCCGCGCGGGCCGACGCAGGCGCCGACCGGGTCGACGCCCTGAGCGTGCGACTCGACGGCGATCTTCGAGCGGTAGCCCGGCTCGCGGGCGACGCCGCGGATCTCGACGAGCCCGTCGGCGATCTCGGGCACCTCCAGCTCGAACAGCGTCTTGATCAGCTCCGGATCGCGGCGGGAGAGGATCACCTGCGGCCCCTTCGTGCCGGAGCGCACCTCGGTGATCACGGCCTTGATCCGCGAGCCCTGCTCGTACCGCTCGCCGTCGACCTGCTCGGAGCGCGGGAGCAGCGCCTCGACCTTGCCGAGGTCGACGAGCACGTTGTTGCGGTCGCCCGCCTGCTGGACGATGCCGGTCACGACCTCGGTGACGCGGTCGATGTACTCGTCGTACATCATCGCGCGCTCGGCCTCGCGGATCCGCTGCTGGATCACCTGCTTCGCGGTCTGCGCGGCGATGCGGCCGAAGTCGTGCGGCGTGACGTCCTCGAACTGGACCTGCTGCTCGGGCACGTCGGACCAGTCGACGTCGAGATCGTCGTCGTTGATCAGCACGTGCGAGCGCTCGCCGTTCTCCACCTCGAGCCGCTCGAGCTCCTCCAGCGCGCGCTCGCGCGCCTCGTCGAGCAGGCGCTCCTCGACGTCGGGCGGCAGGTGCACGGCGAAGACGCGGAAGTCGCCGCGGTCGTCGAGCTCGACGACGGCATGGCGCGCCGCGCCCGGGGTCTTCTTGTAGGCGGCGAGCAGGCCGTCCTGCAGCGCCTCCACCAGCGTCCCGCTCTCGATCCCCTTCTCGCGCTCGATCTCGCGGACCGCCTCGATGATCTCCTGGCTCATTGCTCCCTACCCCTCGTCGATCAGGTTGCCGCGCACGATCTCGTCGTACGGGATGGTGAAGGCCGACTGGTCGGCGGTCCGGACGGTGACGCCGCGCTCGCCGGCGTCGGTGACCTCGCCGCGGAACCGTCTCCGGCCGTCGATCTGGGCGGCGGTGCGGACGGCGACGCGGCGGCCGACGGCGTTGGCGAAGTGCATCCGCTTGCGCAGTGGCCGCTCGAGCCCCGGCGACGAGACGTCGACGGTGTAGCGGTCGAGGTAGCCGCGGAGGAGGTCGGTGACGCGGGCGCAGAGGGCGTGGTCGACGCCCCGCGGATGGTCGACGAAGACGGTGAAGCGCTCGGGCCCCGACAGCTCGACCGCGAGCACCTCCACGCCGGGGAGACCCGCCTCGACGGTGCGGGTCACCTCCTGCTCCAGCGTCTTCTCCCTGTCGTGTACCTCGGTCATGTCCTCCCCCATCACACAAAATGGGCGCCCCCGCGCCCATTTCGCCAAACCGGTGAAATGTGGTCGGACAGAAGGATAGCACCGGTGTCCCGCGCGGGGCCCGCGCGCGCTAGAGGCTGAGCGTCGCGACTCCGGCGGCGACGAGCACCGCGCCGGCGAGGCGGCCTGGCCCCACGCGCTCCTGCAGGATCGGGGCCGCGAGCGCGACTGCGAACACGACGCTCGTCTCGCGCACGGCGGCGACGGGCGCGGCGGGCGCCAGTCGCAGCGCCGCGAGCACAAGCGTGTACGCCAGGAACCCCGCGCAGCCGGCGAGGACGGTCGTCGCGCGCAGCTCGGCCCGGAGGCGCGCCGGGCCCGTCGCGAGCGCGGCGCCGAGCGCCGCGGGGACGAGGATGAGCTCCAGGTAGGCGACGGGGCCGGCGAACTGGATCCCCTCCGCGTCGACGAGGGTGTACGCGGCGATCAGGCCCGCGACCGTGAGCCCGAGCACGGCGCCGGTCCGGTCGCCGCCGCGGATCCCGCGCACGAGCACCACGCCCGCGGCCACGGCGAGGACGCCCGCGATCTCGCGCGCGCCGAGCGCCGCCCCGAACGCCAGCGACCAGAGCAGGACGAGCACGGGCGCCCCGCCGCGCGCCAGCGGGTAGACGAGCGAGACGTCGGCCCGCATGTAGGCGGCGGCGAGGACGAGGAAGTAGACGAGCTCGAGCGCCGCGGAGGCGACGAGCCACGGGATCGCCTCCCGCTCGACGTCCCACGTGAGGGCGGCCACGGGCGCGGCGACGACGAGGCCGGCGAGGAGCGCGACGGCGGTCGCGGCGAGAACGTCGCGCCTGCCGCCGAGGAGCAGGTTCCACGTCGCGTGCAGGACGGCCGCTGCGAGCGCGAGCGCGACGGCGGCGCCGGTCACGCCGGACCGCGCTGGGGAGGAAGGCGGGGCACGCGGGGGCGACGATAACCCGGAGGGTCGCCGGCGGGCCCCTGCGGGAGCAGCGACCGTCAGCTAGCGGCGTAGAGGTCGACCGGGACGCCGTCGGGGTCGCGAAGCTGCGCGTACCGCTGGCCCCAGAACGCGTCCCACGGCGCCTTCTCGCCGTCGAACCCGGCCTCGGTGACCCTCGCGTAGACCTCGTCGACCTCCGCCGGGCTCGCGCACTCGAACGCGAGCGCGAGCTGGTTCCCCGTCTCGCGCGACCAATCGGGTCGGAAGCTCCGCACGACGTCCTCGGAGTCGAGCATGAACCGGGCCCCGTTCGGGAGGAACGTGTCGATGTGCCCCTCGTCCGGCGTCTCCGCCACGTCGACGCCGAGCAGGCGATAGAAGCGGATCGAGCGGGCCATGTCCGAGACGACGATGCCGATCGCGTTCAGCTGCGGCACGACGCGAGCCTAACGGAGTCGAGGTCGAGGGCGGAGCCGCGCGCGGAGCTTCAGTCGCGCAGGTCGCCGAGTCCCGTCGCCAGCAGCGCCTCGGCCACGGCCCGCATGGACTCCGTGGAATTCTCGTCCACCCGTCGGTCCAGGGTCGGCCCGTTGAGGACGGGGCGCACGTCGACGCAGACCGCGTCGTGCGTCCGCGCGGCGGCACACGCGGCGTCGTTCAGCGCCTCGAACATGCGCGCTCCGAAGGCCATCGCGTCCGCAGGCAGGCCGTCCGTCGCCCCAGGTTCGGAGACGAAGAAGTTCGCGGCGCTCACGAGCCGTACCGCCGTCGGCTTCCCATCCCGAAGGCTCTCGATGTCTTCCAGAATGGCAGCGAAGTTGTCGCGCCAGAAGCTCTCGAGCTGCGCGAGGCACTCGAAGTCGTCGTGCCTGCCGCAGTCGCCCGCCCGGTAGGGCTCCAGCGCACGGTCGATCTCGTTCGGGCCGGTCGCGATCATGATCACGTCGCCCGAGGCGACCTGCTCGGTGAAGGAACCCGGATCACGAAGGGCGTGGAGGAGGCTGGCCGTGCCGCCTCCCTCCTCCTCGAAGAACGGCTGCGCTTGTCCCGTCAGGTCGACGAACGTCACGCGCCTGTTTCCCTCGGCCGCGAGGCCGTCGGCGTAGAGACCGGCGAACGTGCGGCAGCCGCCACAGTGAGCGCCCTCGGGCCACGAGTCGCCGAGCGCCACGACGGTGAGGGCATCCGGCACAGGTGGTGTGGCCGTTCGGGACGATTCCTCGGACCCGCCGCACCCTCCGATGACGACCGCCGCGAGCGCGAGGACGGGGGCCGACACCCTCACGCGACGAGGCTACTGCCGTCCAACCGTCGTGTCCATGGAGCGGCGAGACCCCATCCCGTTCGGACGTTCGGACGAATCCGCGGCGGCTCCACGTCGAGGGTGATCGTCGCCGGCCCTGCGTTCGTCGGTGACCGGCTCGCCGCCGCGCTCGAGGATGCGCCGCAAGGCACGTACTGGCACGTCGACCGGCTTGATTCAGCGTAGTTGTGTGTACTGGCTCTAGTACGCCTCACCGTTCCAGCTTCGGTACCGCAGCGGGGCAGGACGCCCGACGGCTGCGGCCGCGACCGCCGCCGCAGCGCAGTAGAGGAGGACGGGGCCGGCCTGGAGCAGCGCGAAGAACAGGTCGTCGACGATGTTGTCGGCGGCGTCGCGACCGGTGGTCGCACCCTCGAAGGCGACGAGGCCGAAGAACCAGAACAGCAACGAGCCGAACGCGAACGCGACCAGCGCCAGCATCGCGGACGTGCGCCGCACCGCCGGATCCGCTCGCCGGATCAGCGCGACCCAAACGCCGGCGAGGCCCGCGAGCGCGGGCGTCGCCCCGACCGCGACGAACGCCGAGGCGAAGGCGGTACTGGGCTCGTCCGCCGCATCCTCCCACCACAGGCCGAAGGCGACGGCGGCCGCCAGCGTGATCTGGACCACGGCTGCCGCCGTCGCGAGCAGGAGCACGCACGCGACCGGCACGCGCTTGAGGAACGCGGCCGCAACGAGGACGGCCGGCGCGAGCAGCGCCGGAACCGCCGCCGTCACCTCTGCTCCTCCCCACGCCATCGCGAAGGCCACCACGAGCGTCCACAACCCCGCGACGAGTGTCACGGCAAGGGTCGCTCCGTACCTCCCACCGCTCACCCGGATTCACCTCCCGCGAGCAGATCCTGTCGCCGGAGCCGGCCCGCTGCGTCCGGGAACTTCCGCATCCCGTCCCCACCACGAGGGGCCAGACGCTCGTCGAGCGTCTGGCCCCGGTAAGTGGAAGTCACGCCGCAGGCTAGGGGCCGACGTACGTGATCTCGTAGCTGAGCGTGCCGCTGTTGTCTCCGTACCAGGGCATCTGCATTGGGATCGTGCTGTCTCCGTCGAAGATGCCGAGGTGAACCGACCCGGCGACCAGCGCCGTGGTGAGGCTGTAGCCGTGGGTCGCGCTGTAGGCGCCCCAATCGACGAACTGGCCGTTGACCTGCACGTCGCCGAAGCCGGCTCCGAGCAGGTAGGGCGCGTGATCGAAGCCGTCCTCATGGGTGGCCCAGTTGTCGAGGCTCGTGTATTCGGCGTCGACCGGCCCGTACGGCGTGTTCACCCAGGTGCCGGAGACGTCGATCCGGTAGGTGCCATCGACCGGGACCGATGTCGTCGTTCCGGCCATGCTGGTCGAGTCGATCGTCCCGGTCTCGCTCCACGAGTACGGGATCGGCATTCCGAGGCACGAATGCGCGGCGTCACTGCCGCCGCCCATTGCCTTCACGTACTGCCCGTGGTTCTTCCAGTCGCTCTGATCGGTGACGTTCGCGAGTGAGAACGTGACGCCGAACGTCTGGCCGTCGGGCCCATGGCCGGTGCCCCCGGACAACGGCCCGCTGTACGACCAGGCGTAGCCACTCGGATAGAGGCCATCGAAGTCGATGGTCAGGTTCGAGTCGGTGAGCGAGCCGTTCACGGTCTCGCCAGGCACGACCGATCCCGCAGCGGCGGTTCCTGTGAACGAGCCGTCGCACGGGCTGATCACGATCGTGTACACGTGGACGTAGGCGCCACCGAGGACGTCCGCAGTCAGCGTGGCCGTCTGTGTCTGGTAGCGCGGCACGTCCGCCGAAGCGGACGCTGCCAGGGTAAGCATCGCGACCGCCGCAGCGGCAGCCACGAAGATGGTGCGCTTCATCATTCCTCCTTGAGATCCCCTCACGGCCGGCGCCGCTCGCCGGCCGCACGGCGGATCCTCGGCGCTCACGGCCGCCGACAAAGCGTAAAAACTACGTAAGACTGCCTAATGACCTCAAAATCTCACAGTTCTTGACGGTCCGGCGGCGACTGACCCCTGCGCGCAGTCAGAGTTCTCTCGATCCGTATCGGCCGGGATCGGCGTCGGACCGGCACGGCTCGCCGCGGAGCCTCCGCGGGCCCGTCGCTACGGGTTCCGCGAGGCGTCGAGGAAGACCGCGATCGCGCGCAGGCTCTCGGCGCCGAGCGACTGGTACTGCGGCATCACGCTGTTCCCGAACTCGCGCGGGTTCGTCACGTAGCGCTGGAAGTAGTCGACGCCGCGGCCCTGGGCGCCGATCTGCGTCAGGTCTGGCGCGCCGAGGTTCGGCGAGCCGACCCCCCGGTACTGGTGGCAGTTGAGACGGCCGGACTCGGCCACGAGCTCCGCGCCCGTGCGCACGGCCTGCTCGTCCTCGTCGGTGTTCTCGCCCAGCGCGCCGTCCCTCAGCCACTGCTCGACCACCGCCTCGTGTCCTGTGGGCGCGGATGTCGGCGAACCGGTGCCGGTCGGCGTCGCCGAAGGGGCGGCCGCTTCGTCTGCACCGTCGCCTTCACCACCGCAACCACCCGAGAGCAGGGCGTCTGCGACGACGGCTGCGAACAGCGTGCGCGCGGGCGCCGAGGCCATGGGCACTCCCGCGCCGAGCACTCGGGGCACCACAAACCGACGGCGGGCGGCTCGTCGACGCGACACGCGCGCCAGCGGCGGTCGTCGGCGGCCGGCCATCATCGCCCGCTCTCCTCGCACGCAGGTTCGAGCGCGACGTCGGCGGCGCGCATGCGACGAGTGTACGAGTCGCGGGTCGTGCGGTGGGCGTGTCTCGCATTCGCCGCGCCAGCCGCTTGTCGCATGCGGCCGTAGCGCTACGCACCACCCCGAGCGGGCGAGCGGCTCAGGTGTCGAGGATGATGGTGACCGGCCCGGCGTTGACGAGCTCGAGCTCCATCCGCGCGCCGAACACGCCCGTCTCGACGGGGACGCCCAGGGCGCGAAGCTCCGTGCAGAACCGCTCGTACAGCGGTTCCGCGACGTCGGGCCTCGCGGCATGGGAGAAGTCGGGGCGAGTTCCCCTCTGGCGTCTGCTCTCTGCGATCAGCGTGAACTGGCTGACCACGAGCGCGGCTCCCTCCACGTCGAGGAGGCTGCGGTCGAACCGGCCGGCGTCGTCCTCGAACACGCGGAGCCGGGCGACCTTCCCGGCGAGGCGGACGGCGGGCTCGTCGGTGTCGCCGCGCGCGACGCCCAGCAGCACGCAGAGACCGTGCCCGATCCGTCCGCGCGTCAGCCCGTCGACACGTACCTCCGCCCGCGACACACGCTGACACACCGCCCGCACGGGAGGACTATGACCTCGCGGGCACCGATCGGCGGGAGCGACCCCGGCGAACCGGGTCCGGCACGACTGCAAGGGCATCGCCGTCGATCGTCACCCTTCGGCGGCGCCTGGCCTAGAGGTCGAGCACGCGCTTCGCGTACCGCTCGCTCCCGGGGCGGAGCGAGCGCGCGAGCTTGTAGTGCCCGTTCGCCTCGTGGGGCTTCCCCTGCTTCTCGAGGCAGCGGCCGAGCGCGTAGTGCGCGTAGTCGTCGGCGGGCGAGAGCTCGAGCACCGCGCGGAACTCCTCCTCCGCGTCGCGCCAGCGCTGCAGGCGGAAGTACGCGATCCCGAGCGCTTCGCGGATCGAGGCCTTGCGCGGCTCGCGCCGCCGCGCCTTCTCGAGCGGCACCGTGGCCTGCGCCGGGCGCCCCTGCTTCAGCCGCGCACGGCCTTCCTGGAAGAGGTTGTACGTGTCAGACACCGAGGGCCTTCAGGTAGGGAACGTTCTCCTCCACCAAGTCAAGCGGATCGGTCAAATCCCGCGTGGCCCGGATCTCGACGCCGGCCACCACCGCGCCGCGGTCGATCGCCGCCTGGAAGGCGTTCGCGAGCTCGTGCGGCGGCGAGTCCTCGCAGAGGCGCGCGGCAACCGCCTCGCCCACCACCCACAGGGGCGCTCCCGAGAGCCCGTTCCCCGCATCCGTGTCGAGCACGCGAACGACGCGGCCGTCGCGGATCCCGAGCGGGTACCGGTGCGGCGGCGCCGGCGGCGGCACACGGCGGCCCGCGATGGCGCCGTCGCAACCGCGCGCCGCGGCGAGGACGCGGCCGAGGTCGCCCTCGCGGTAGACCGTGTCGGCGGCGCTGACGAGGACGGGCGGGCGGGCGCCGGCGTCGAGCGCCCGCCGGACGGCGTCGGCGGAGCCGTCTGGGCGCGGCTGGTCGACGAAGCGGACGTCGAGCCCGAGGCCGGCGTCGCCGACGAGCGCGCGCACCTGCCCGCCGAGGTGCCCGACGACGACCCAGGCGCGCCCGATCCCGGCGGCCGCGAGCGCCCGCAGGAGCGTGACGACGACGGGCCGGCCGTCGATCGGCAGCACCGGCTTGGCCCAGCGTCCCGTCAGCGGCCGGAGCCGCGTGCCCTCGCCGGCGGCCATGACGACCGCGTCGGAGCTCACGCCGCGGCGCCGCCGAACCCGAGCGACCGTACCGAGAGGAAGCCCCGCGCGCGCTCGGCGTTCGTCAGCCGCTTCCGCAGCACCCGCTCCAGCGCGAGCAGCTCGCGGCGCGCGCGTCGCGCGGCCTCGCCGGCGCGATCGCGAGGCGCATAGCGCGCCGCCGCGACGGCGTCCGCGAACGCGCGCGCGTCGACGTGGAGCTCGCCCGAGAGGAGCGCCGCGAGCTCGTGCGCGGTCGCGCTCCGCGGCACGCGCACGCCCTGGTCGAGCAGGAACTCGACGAGCTCGGCGCGGCACGCCGCTGCGACCCGCCGCGGGTCGCGCGTGAGGTAGCGGATCCGACGGCGCCCGAGCTTCGCCGCCGCCACGACGCCGAACAGCGCCAGCGCGAGCAACGCGAGCAGCTTGAGCAGGCTCCCGCCGGTGCGCGCCGCCGCGCCCACCGTCCCGCCGAAGTCGCCCGGGACGTCGCGTCCGGCGGCCTCGACATCCGTCCCCTCGGCCGGGCCCCCGACGGCCTCGCCGCCGCGACGCAGGGACTGGCGCAGGATCTGGTCGATCGCGCTCTGCACCGCCGCGCTCGCCGATGCCGTCGAGTACGGGCTCCCCTGGACGCCGCGCGTCGGCGTCGGGTCGAACGGGAGCCACCCCCAGCCGTTGAACCAGACCTCGACCCACGCGTGCGCGTCGTGGTCGCTGACCGTCCAACGCCGCTTCTCCGGCTCGAACTTCCCGCTCGTGAAGCCGACGGCGACGCGCGCCGGGATCCCGAGGTAGCGCAGCATGAGCGCCATCGCGCCCGCGTAGTGCTGGCAGTAGCCCGACTTCGTGCGCTCCACGAAGTCGACGAGCGGCGCGGCGCCGGAGCGCAGCCGCGGCGGCGACTCCTCGTAGGTGAACCCGCCGCGCGAGCGGAACCACGACTCGATCGCGACGACGGCGGCGTACTCGTTGTCGGCCGCGCCGGCGACCTCGAGCGCGCGCTCGTACAGCGGCAGGTAGCGGCGGACACGGGCGCCGAGTGTGCGGTTGGCCGCGAGCGTCCGCACCCGGGCGTCGCGGCCGGCGACCCCGAACGGCGGTACCTCGGCGCCCGGCACGACCTGCAGGTAGCTCGACTCGAGCGAGTTGCGGCGATCGCTCGTCGGCCGCACCGACGCAAGCGCCCTCGGGCTCGGCCGTGGCGCGTAGCTCCAAACGGTGTACGAGTCGCCCCGCTCGAGCCCTCCGTCGACGACCGCGACGTTGCCGAGTCGGTACTCGACGGTGCCGATCCCGTTCGGGTCGAGCGCGACCGGCATGCTCGCGCCGACGAGGTGGTCGTCCCGGAGCGCCGAGACCTCGACCTTCGCCTCCACCCAGCGGGTCACGTCGCGGGCCTGCGCCGGCAGCATCGGGTCGCCGAGCAGCCTCGCCGGCCGGTCGCTGGCGCCGATCACGGCAGGCGCCTCGACCCACCGGTCGCGGCGGAACTCGTCGAGGGTCGCCGCACGCCAGTAGAGCGCCCGTTCGGGGCCGGTGATCCTGAGCACGTCCGTCGGCGTGTCGGGGAACTTGATCCCGTCGTAGCTCGCGTCCCAGACGTAGTCGACGCCGACCGGGTCAGCCGGCTTGTCGTACGGGTCCCACCCCTTCCAGCCGAGGAACTCGCCCTTGGCGACGCCGGGCTGGGTCCCGGCCGCGACGGCCGCGAGGACGAGGGCCGCGCCCGCGATGACGACCGGTCGCACCGACCGCGCCGGCCGGCGTCCGCCCCAGGCGAGCATCGCGAGCACGGCCGCGAGGATGAGCGCGCCGAGCCCGAGACGGTTGGCGTCGGAGACGAGCGTCGCGGGCCACGCCGCGCCCGTCACGAGGCCGAGCGAGGCCAGCAGCGGACGCCGCGCCGCGAGCGCGAGTGCCACGATCAGGCAGAAGGCGAACACGCCGACGAGCGCGGCCCCGTGCATCAGCGGCTCGTCGTCCGCGGCAAACGGCAGCGAGACGTCGTAGAACAGGAGCGCGCCGTCCTTCAGGTCGGCGACCGCAGCGCCGGGGAAGTCGCGCGACAGCGGCAGATCGAACGCCCACGCGAGGGCGACGGGGACGCAGAGCGCGCTCGCCGCCGCCCGCGCCCATGCAGGTCGGGGGAGCGCCGGGAGCAGCGCCAGGCACGCCATCCCGGCGCCGATCGACCACCGCCGGTCGCCGGACTCGAGGCCGAGCCACGCGACGACCAGCAGCCACGCGGGCAGCACGTAGAGCAGCGCCGTCCTCGCGCGGTCGCTAGCCAACGGCGACCGCTCCTTCGGGCGCCGACAGCCGGGCCGCGAGATCGTCCCCCCGCCGCAGCACGGTGACGGGGATTCCGAGCGACTGCAGGCGCAGGAGCCCCGGCTCCGGCGGCCCGTGCTTGCCCACGAACGACGGCGCGTCGACGTAGACGACGGCGACGCCTCGCCGCGACGCGGCGCGCTGGACGACGCGCTCCACGAGATCGGCCGACAGCCGCGCGGTCACGAGCGCGAGGTCCTGCGCGCGCCCGGCGGCGCTGCCCTCGCCGAGGAACGCCGCCGCGGGCATGAGGCCGTTCGGCTCCGCGGCCGCGAGCAGCTCCATCGCCCCGCGCCAGTCGCCCTCCTCGCCACGGAGGCTCAGGCTCTCGCGCCCGGCGGAGTTGACGACGAGCGCGACGCGCCGGCCGCGGCGCGCGTGCGCGCGGAGGATCGAGCCGGCGGCGCGGACCTGCATGTCGAAGCTCGAGTCCGGCGGCCTGCCGGCCACGGTGCCGGCCGCGGCGTCGAGGAGCACCGACACCTCGTCGCGCGGCTCGTCCTCGAGCTCCTTGACCATCAGCTGCCCGCGCCGTGCAGTCGAGCGCCAGTGCACCTTCCGGAGCGACTCGCCCTGCTCGTACTCGCGGACGGAGTGGAGGTCGAAGCCGGTCGGCCGGCGCAGCAGCAGCCGCCGCCCACCCAGCTCCTGCGCGCCGGCCTCGCTGAACAGGCGGTCGACGTCGACCAGCCGCGGGTAGACGAGGAGCGCGCCGCCGGTCGACAGGTCGACCTCCGAGCGCTCGAGCGCGAACGGGTCCTCGAGCACAGCAGTCGTGCGGACGAACGGATAGCGGCCACGGGGCAGCCGCAGCAGCACGTAGCGCCCCGTGAGCGTCCCGTGCCGCTGCCTCCGCAGCGTCACCTCGATCTCGCCGACGCGGCGGAGCTCGTCGACGACCACGAGCGACGCGGGCCGCACGCTGGCGTCCGTCTCCAGCTCGAGCGCGACGGACACGTCGTCGCCCTCGACGTGCTCGACCCCCGCCGAGACGCGGTGCAGCTCCATCGGGCGGTCGAGCAGCCGCACCCAGCCCCACGCGAGCGCAACCGCGAGCAGCAGCCCGACCGACACGGGGTAGAGCGGCTGCGACCCGAAGGCCCAGCCGGCGAGGTAGAGGCCGAGGCCGAGGAGGACGGCGAGGCGCCCGCGGTTCGTCAGCACCCCGCGGCGCCCCTAGACCGGCACCGGCGTCCGCTCGACCGCGTCGCGGACGAGCTCGCCGCTGCTCAGGCCGGCGGACCGCGCCTCGGGCGCGAGCACCAGCCGGTGCGAGAGGACGTGCTCCGCGACCGCCTTCACGTCGTCGGGCAGCAGGTAGTCGCGGTCCTCGGCGAGCGCGAGCGACTTCGCCACGCGGAGCAGGGCGATTCCCGAGCGGGGGCTCGCGCCGACGTACAGCCGCGAGTCCGCGCGGGTGTGCCGGAGCAGGGCCACGACGTAGCGGTTGAGCTCCTCCTCGACGTAGATCGCCTTGGCCGCCTCGATCGCGGCGAGGACGTCCGCTCCGCTCGCGACCGCCTGCAGCGAGTCGAGCGGCGGGTCGCTCGTCTGCTCGGCGAGCATCCGCGCCTCCTCGTGGAGCGGCGGATAGCCCACGTCGAGGCGCATCGTGAAGCGGTCGAGCTGCGCCTCGGGCAACGGGTAGGTGCCCTCGTACTCGATCGGGTTCTGCGTCGCGATCACCATGAACGGCAGCTCGAGGTCGTAGCTTCGGCCGTCGACTGTCGCCTGGTTCTCCTGCATGCACTCGAGCAGCGCCGACTGGGTCTTCGGCGACGCGCGGTTGATCTCGTCGACGAGCAGGACGTTGGCGAAGATCGGCCCGGGCCGGAACTCGAACTCGTTCGAGCGCTGGCTGAAGACGTTCACGCCGGTCACGTCCGACGGGAGCAGGTCCGGGGTGAACTGGAGCCTCGAGAAGGAGAGCCCGACCGACCGCGCGAGCGCCTTCGCGAGCGTCGTCTTCCCGACCCCGGGGAGGTCCTCGATGATCAGGTGCCCCTCGCTGACGAGGCAGAGGGTGCAGAGGCGCAGCGTCGCGCGCGGCGCGTGCACGACGCGGGCGAGGTTGTCGGTGATCCGCTCGACGGTCTGCCCGGCTCCGGGCGCGACGGCCGTCTGGCTGGACGTGGCTCTATCCATGTTCCTCCTCGAGCAGGCGGACGACCTCGTCGAGGACCTCCGCCGCGATGCGCTCCTTCGGCGCCTTGCCGACGCGCCGCTCGCCGTGCGGGCCGACGAGCGTCACCTCGTTGTCGGGTGCCTCGAAGCCGATGTCCGTGCGGGATACGTCGTTGAAGACGAACAGGTTCGCGTTCTTGTTGCGGAGCTTCGCCCGCGCGCGCTCGAGCCCGCGCTCGCCGACGTCGGCGGCGAAGCCCACCAGCACCCGGCCGTTGGCCGGCGTCGCGCCGAGCTCGCCCAGGACGTCGGTCGTCGGCCGGAGCTCGACGGCCCACACGCCGCCGTCCTTCGGCCGCTTCCCCTCCACCGCCTCGGGCGCGTAGTCGGCGACCGCGGCGGCCATGATCACGACGTCGGCGTCGGCGCGCGCGAGCGCCTCCCGCTCGAGCTCCGCGACCGTCGGCGTCTGCACCACCTCGACGCCGTGCGGCGGCGCGACCGCGAGGTTGGCGGCGAGCAGGGTCACGTCGGCGCCGCGCCGGCGCGCCTCCTCGGCGAGCGCGACGCCCATGCGTCCCGACGAGCGGTTGCCGACGAAGCGGACGGCGTCGAGCGGCTCGCGCGTTCCGCCGGCCGAGACCACGACGCGGCGGCCGCGCAGCTCGCCCCCTCGCTGCAGGATCGCCTGCGCCCGCGCCGCGATCTCCTCCGGCTCGGCCATCCGCCCCACGCCCCACTCGCCCTCGCCCGTGTCGCCCTCGTGGGGGCCGACGAGCTCGACGCCTCGCGACCGGAGCGTCCCGGCGTTCGCCTGCGTGGCGGGGTGCGACCACATGCGGGGATTCATCGCCGGCGCGACGAGGATCGGGCCGCGGTGCGCGAGCGCCGCCTCGGTGAGCACCGAGTCGGCGAGCCCGTGCGCGAGCTTCGCGAGCGTGTTCGCGGTGCACGGCGCGACGAGGAGCAGGTCGGCGCGCTCGAGGTGCGGGTACGGATCCGCGTCGAGCGGCTTCCGCGCGAGCGCGGCGAACGTCTCGCGGGTGACGAACCGCTCGGCGCCCGGCGTGAGGAGCGGCACGACGTCGTGGCCCGCCTTCACGAGCAGCCGGAGGAGCTCGCACGCCTTGTACGCGGCGATTCCCCCCGTGACGCCGAGGAGCACCCGGGCCATCGCCCCCATTGTGCCCGCTCGGCGCGGGTTCACCACGCTGCGCGCCGGGCAGTGCCCGCGCAGGCGGGAGCCGAACGGCGTCCGGTGGCGCTACCGGTTGTAGGCGTACTTGATCTTGCCCTGGGCAATCTCTTCCAGGGACATGGTCAAGTAGTTCTTCGAGCGCGACTCGATCAGCGGCGGCGGGGCCTCTTCGAAGCCCATGCCCTCGCCGAGCTGGTGGTGGTAGTTGTTGATCTGCCGGGCGCGCTTGGCCGCGACGATCACGAGCGCGTAGCGCGAGTCGACGCGGTCGTCGCCCAGGAGGCTGTCGATGCGGGGATAGATCACGGTCGCGTGATGGTAGCCGTCGCGGCGAGCTCGCCGTCGACGATCCGCTCGAGCTCCGCCGCGGCGCGGTCGAGCCGGTCGTTGACGACGACGTAGTCGAACTCGCCCGCGAAGCGCCTCTGCTCCCGCGCGATGCGGAGCCGGTCCTCGATCTGGCCCGAGCTCTCGGTGGCCCGCGCACGGAGTCGGCGCTCGAGCTCGTCGAGCGGCGCGTCCACGAACACGGTCACCGCGCCGGGCACCTCGTCCCGCACGTGGAGCGCGCCCTCGATCTCGAGGTCGAGCAGCGGCGCGCGGCCCTGGCGGTGGATGCGGACGATCTCGGAGCGGAGCGTCCCGTACCGGTTGCCGACGTAGGCCACCCACTCCAGCAGGCCCTCCTCGGCGACGAGCCGGTCGAACTCCTCGTTGGACTTGAACCAGTAGTGGACGCCGTCGACCTCGTTCGGCCGGCGCTCCCGCGTCGTCGCGGACACCGCGAGCTCGAGCCTCCCCGGCATCCGCCGGAGCAGCTCCTGCTCGAGCGTCCCCTTGCCGGCCCCGCTCGGGCCGGTGATGACGAAGACCTTCAGCGGCCTACCGGTTGAAGAGCCCAATCAGCTCGCCGCGCTGGCGCTCGGAGAGGCCGCCCACCGTCTTCGACTGGCTGATCCGGCACTGGTTCAGGAGCTTCGCCGCCTTGACGCGGCCGAACTTCGGCACCGCCATGAGGATGTCGAACACCTTGGCGGTCTCGACGTACATCGGCGGATTCCGGAGCACGTCCTCGATCCCGACGCGGCCGTCCTTGAGGTCCTTCTTCAGCTTCGCGCGGCGGACCCGGATGTCGTTCGCGCGCTTGAGCGCCTCCATCCGCTGGTCGAGCGAGCGCTGCGGCGCCTGCGCGTGGGTCTTGGCCGTAACCACGAGTGCGGGAGTCTAACAGCATGCGATACTCCGTCAATCCGAACCATTTTGGCCGATTAGCAGGGGTTTTTCCACACCTTCCACACCCGTGTGGAAGGTGCTTCGAACCGCGTGGTGTGCGAGGCCCGCAGCCTCCTCCGCCTGCCGCAGCCCGCGCGCCTGCAGCTCCGTCGCGAGCTCCTCGCGGATTCGCCGCGGTGCGCCGGGGTCGGCGAAGAGCACCGTCCCGACCGCCACGTGCGTCGCCCCCGCGGCGAGCAGCTCGAGCGCGTCGCGGCCGGTCTGCACGCCGCCCATGCCCACGATCGGGAGCCTCGTCGCGCGGAAGCACGTGAACACGGCTGCGAGCGCGATCGGCTTGAGCGCGGGGCCGGAGAGGCCGCCGGTGCCGGTCCCGAGGCGCGGCCGGAGCGTCCGCTCGTCGAGCGCGAGGCCGCGTATCGTGTTCACGAGGGCGAGCCCGTCCGCCCCGGCGTCGGCGACGGCGCGCGCCACCTCGCCGAGGTCCCACGTCGCGGGCGAGAGCTTCGCCCAGAGCGGCAGCGAGGTCGCCGAGCGGCAGGCGGCGACGATCTCCGCGGCCGTCTCGGGCGCGTCGTCGACGTTCGGGCAGGACAGGTTCAGCTCGACGGCGGCGACGTCGTCGCGCGCGTCGAGGCGGTGGCACGTCTCGGCGTAGTCGTCCGCACAGAACCCGCCGACCGAGATCCAGATCGGGACGCCCTCCAGCTCGGCGACCAGCTGAGGCAGCGTCTCGCGGAGGAAGCGGTCGCGACCCGGGTTCGCGAGCCCGATCGAGTTGAGCAGGCCGACGTCCGTCTCGGCGATCCGCACCGGTGGATTGCCCCCGCGCGGCAGCGGCGTGACCGTCTTCGTCACGAACGCGTCGAGGCTGCGCGCGACCTCCGGCGCCGTGATCGCATCGAGGCAGCCGGACGCGTTGAGGATCACGCGGTCGTCCCCTCGAAGGCACCCGAGACGGTCGCCGGCGGAGCCGGGCTCCGCCCGGCGGGAGCCGCAGAACCCTCGGCGTCTTCCGCACCGCGAACGCGGGGGCTCGTGGGGGAACCATGGGTTCCCCCACGCACAACGGGGCCCTCGACGCAGAGTCGCTTCCACTCGCCGTCGACCTCGACGGCGCAGCCGTAGCACGCGCCGTAGCCGCACGCCATCGGCGCCTCCCACGCGAGCTGGCTGCCGGGGCAGCGGGCGCGCACCGCCTCGAGCATCGGCTCGGGGCCGCACGCGAGCACGTCGTGCCCGTCGGGCAGCACGTCGGTGACGAGCGTCGGGTCGACGACGACCTCGGCGTTCGGGACGAGCGCGGCCGCCTCCGCGTGCCGCGCGCTCCGGAACCCGAGCACGGCCGGCGGCCCGCCGAGCGCCGCGGACAGGTACGGGAGCGGCGCGACCCCGATCCCGCCCGCGACGAGCAGCGGCCGCGGCACGTCCAGGCGGAAGCCGTGCCCGAGCGGTCCCAGCACGTGAAGCTCGTCGCCCGGCGCGGCGGCCGCGATCGCGCGCGTGCCGGGGCCGACGGCGTCGACGAGGAACGCCAGCTCGCCCGCCGGCGCCAGGCACAGGGAGAACGGCCGCGGCAGCAGCCGCCCCGGCGCCTCGACCATGAAGAACTGCCCCGGGACGCCGGGATCGAGACCGCCGCGGTCGAGCCGAACGAGCCGATATGGCCCGACCGCCTCGGTGCCGACGACCCTACGCCGCTCGCGTCTCGGCATCGATCCGCTCCTGGAGGGACAGCGGCGGCTCCTCCGCGCGCGCCCGCGCGATCGCGTGGGCCGCGGCGGCGGCGCCGGCGAGCGTCGTGATGCAGGGGATCCGCGCGCTCAGCGCCGCCTCCCGGATGCGGTAGCCGTCCGTCCGCGCCCGCTTCGTCCGGTTCGGCGTGTTCACGACGAGGTCGCACCGGCGGCGGCGGATCGCGTCGACGATCGCGGCGTCCTTGCCGAGCGACTCGACCTCGAGCCCCGCGGCCGCAAGCGCGCGTGCCGTCCCGGTCGTCGCCACCAGGCGGAAGCGCAGGCCGGCGAGCGCCGCGGCGACCGGCACGAGCGCCTGCTTGTCCTGGTCGCGCACCGACAGGAACGCGGTCCCGGCCGTGGGGAGCGGACGCCCGGCCGCGCGCTCGGCCTTCGCGAACGCCGTCGCGAAGTCGGCGCCCGTCGCCATCACCTCGCCGGTCGACCGCATCTCGGGCCCGAGCACCGGGTCGGCTCCCGCAAAGCGCGCGAACGGGAGCACCGCCGCCTTCACGCTCACCTGCCGCGGCGCGCGCTCCGGCGGCAGCCCCAACTCGGGGATGGTCGCGCCGGCGGCGAGCCGGCACGCCGCGTCCACGAGGTTGATCCCCGTCGCCTTCGACGCGAACGGCACCGTCCGCGACGCGCGCGGGTTCACCTCGAGCACGTACAGCTCGTCGCCGGCGAGCGCGAGCTGGACGTTGACGAGCCCCACGACCCCGAGCGCCGGGGCGAGCTTCCGCACCGCGTCGCCGACCTCCCGCTCCGTCGCGGCGGTCAGCGACGGCGCCGGCAGCACGCACGACGAGTCGCCCGAGTGCACGCCGGCCTCCTCGACGTGCTGCATGATCGCCGCGACGTACGTGTCGCGCCCGTCGCAGAGGGCGTCGACGTCGAGCTCGAGCGCGTTCCCGACGAAGCGGTCGACGAGGACGGGACCGTGCGCGTCGTGGACCACGGCCGCGACCTCGTCGGCGCGGTAGCAGATCCGCATCGCGCGCCCCCCGAGGACGTACGAGGGCCGGACGAGCACCGGGTAGCCGATCCTCCGGGCGATCGTCGAGGCCTCGGTCACGGTGCGGGCGATCCCCCACTCCGGCGTGCGGACACCGAGCTCGTCGGCGAGCCGCGCGAACCGCTCGCGGTCCTCGGCGAGGTCGACCGCCTCGTAGGGCGTGCCGAGGATCCGGTGGCCCGCGGCCTCGAGCGTCCGCGCGAGCTTCAGCGGCGTCTGGCCGCCGAACTGGATCACGACGCCCTCCGGCCGCTCGCGCTCGCACACGGCCAGCACGTGCTCTGCGGTCAGCGGCTCGAAGTAGAGGCGGTCGGAGGTGTCGTAGTCGGTCGAGACGGTCTCGGGGTTGCAGTTGACCATGATCGTCTCGAAGCCTGCGTCGCGCAGGGCGAAGCTGGCGTGCACACAGCAGTAGTCGAACTCGATGCCTTGTCCGATGCGGTTGGGTCCCGAGCCGAGGATCATCACCTTGGGTCGAGTGCTGGGCCGCACTTCGTCCTCGTCCTCGTAGGTCGAGTAGTGGTACGGCGTCTCGGCCTCGAACTCCGCGCCGC
>DATIDD010000071.1:0-13075 GCA_035456465.1 Gaiellaceae bacterium
CTCCTCTCGTGGGGGAACCCATGGGTCCCCCACGAGCCCCCTCCTCCTCGCACAACGCTGTGGCGTGGCCCAGGTGTGGCCTCTCGGGCGGATGAACCGCCCTGCGGCCACGGGCCCGGTGCCGTAGTCGAGGCCGGGGCAGTTCGAATGGCCTACGCGCGCGCACCCGCAGTGTGGGCGCTCCGGCCCGGGACCGTCTCCATCGGACCCTGCGCTTCGTGACGGGCGGAATGCGCTGCGCCCCTGGACGGGGCACGCGGCGATCCCGCCCGTCCGAGCGGTGCGAGGCCCTGGAATACGGCTGAAAGCGACGTTAGTGGCTCTGAGCCACGAACTCCCCGCCCTTGAAGTCGAAGAAGACGCGCTCGCCCTTGAACCGGCGCTTGTCGCGGTCCCACGGGAAGAAGATCACGACCTTCCACTCGACCTGCTCGCCGGTGCCCGGCCGGCCGAGCCACTCCTCCGCGTGCGTCGCGACGACGTCGGCCTGCTCGACGACACCCTGTGGCCCGATGACGATGTCCGTGAGCATGAACCTCACGTCCGGGAACGCCGTCAGCAGCTGGGTGTAGAAACGGGCGGCGCCCTCGTGGCCCTCCCAGCGGTCGCCGGTCTGGACGAGCTCGTAGACGCAGTCCTCCGTCAGCGTCGAGATCAGGCCCGGCAGGTCGCGGTTGTCCTCGGCGATCGAGTGCGTCTTCCACAGCTCGCGGATCGCGTCGTACTCCTCCTGGCTGACGTCGCGGCGCAGCAGGTCGACGACGGCGTCGTGCGCAGGGTGCGTGGTGCTCATCGGTTCCTCCTCCACTGGCTCCACAGCCGCTCCATCGTCGTGTCGCGCGCCGGATGGAGCGGGTCGTAGGGAATGTAGTTCACCGTTCGCACGATCCAATCGTGCGGGCCGACGTCGAGGACGTTGACGCACGCCGGCGCCTGCTCGAAGCCGCCGAGGTACGGACGGCCGCCGGGAACGAGCGCGTACGACAGGAGCACTCGGTTGATCCCGCCGTGGAGCACCGCGAGGCACGTGTCCCAGTCGCGTGCGAGCAGCCGCTCGATCGCCGGCTCGACGCGTGTACGCACCTCGCCGAGGGACTCGCCGGCGAGGAACCGCTCGTCGTCGCCCACGATCCGGAGGGCGCCCGTGAACGCGTCCTCGAGCTCCTCCTCGGGGATGTCGTGGAGCCGCCCTCCCTCCCACTCGTTCAGCTCCGGCCAGCGCTCCGGCTCGACGCCGGCGACGATCCGCGCCGTCTCGACCGTGCGCTCGAGCCGCGTCGCGAGGACGAGGTCGAAGGGGATGCCGGCCAGCGCGTCGCGTGCCGCCTCCGCCTGCCGGCGACCCGCGTCGGTGAGCACCACGGTGGCCGGGTTCACCGGGTCGCCGCGCTCGTCGAAGTACGCCACCTCCGCGTGGCGCATCAGGTACAGGCGCCGGCGGCTCAGCCGTAGCGCTCCAGGTACGACGGGTTCGAGATCCGGAGCCTCGCCGCCACGTGCTCCTTCAGCAGCTCGAGGTCGCCGTCGCGGACGTCGCCGGCCCGCAGCCGTGCCGCGAGCGCGGCGGCGTCGAGCTCCGGCACCGGCTCTTCCCGGAGCTCGCGATAGGCGATCCCGAGGGCGTTCAGCGCCACGAGTGTCCGGAACCGCAGGCGCTGATCGGTCACCGTCGGGAGCACCTCGCCCGCCACGAACTCCGTCACCGCCTCGATCAGCTCCGGGGCGGTCGGCCGATCGGTCACGCGGCCCTCTCGATCAGGTCGAGCAGCTCGTACTCCATCTCCGCGGCCATCCGTCCGAGCACCGCGTACTCGACGCTCCGGTCCTGGCCGCGCAGGTGACGGCGCGCCTGGGTCAGGCAGCCGACGGCCCACTTGACGTTGCCGAGCACCTCCCACGCGTCGAGATCGCCGGCCGCGACCTCGCGACCCGACACGGACGTGTACGCCTCGAGGTACGGCGCGAGCTCCCCGACGCCGCCGAGCCGACGCTCGTCGCGGCCGAAGCGCCACGCACGGACGAGCGGCCACGCGACGTCCTCGAGCGGGTCGCCGACGTGCGCGAACTCCCAGTCGAGCACCGACACGAGACCGTCGGGCCCGACCGCGACGTTGCCGATCCGCCAGTCGCCGTGGAGGAACACGCGCTCGCCGGAGTCCGGCAGGCGCCCGCGCAGCCAGCTGAGCCCGTACTCGATCGCCGGGTGCGGCTCGCCCACCGAGTCGAGCTCCTCGAGGAACCGCTCGAGCACGTCGCCCTGGGTCAGGAACGGCAGCGGCGGCACCTCGTGGATGCGACCCAGCTCCTCGCCCAGCTGCCGGGGGAGGGCAGCGGGCGGGTCGCGGACGATGCGCCGGCCGATCGTCTCGCCCTCGACCCGCGCCATCGCGAACGCCTCGCGCCCGTCCACGTCGCCGAGGTAGGCGACGGGCTCCGGCACCTTCACGCCCGCCTCGTGCATCGCCTGGAGCACGCGGAACTCGTGCTCGAGCGTCAGCGTGTCCCGGTGGATGACGCCGGCGAGCGCCCGCCGGACGATCAGGTCGCGGCCGCCGGCGCGCACGGCCCAGGCCTCCTTCGACGCGCCGCCCGCGAGCTGGCGCAGCTCGTCGACCGGCCCGAGCGCGGCCTCGAGCGCCGCCTTCACAGCACGAGCTCGGCGACCGCGCGGAGCGCCTCCGGCTGGCGGGTGGAGAGGAGGAGCGTCGTCGCATCCGACGCGCGGTAGGCCTCGAGCCGCTCCGCGATCCGCTCCTTCGGCCCGACGAGCGCGGCCTCGTCCACGAACGCGTCGGGGACGGCCGCGGCCGCGTCGCGCTGGTGCCCGTCGAGGTACAGCCGCTGGATCTCGTCGGCCTCGGCCTCGTAGCCGTAGCGGCGGAACAGGTCGTTGTAGAAGTTCTTCCCCCGCGAGCCCATCCCGCCGACGTAGAGCGCGTAGTACGGCTTCAGCGCGTCGCGGGCCGCCTGGACGTCGTCGAGCAGGACGACCGGCACGCTCGGGACCACCTCGAAGCCGTCGCCGCCCAGCTCGCCGAACACCTCGCGCGAGCGTTCAGGGACGAAGAAGAGCGGGAGCCAGCCGTCGGCGATCTCGCGGGCGAGGGCGACCGCCTTCGGGCCCATCGCGGCGAGGTAGATCGGGATGTCTGCGCGGAGCGGCCGCGCCATCAGCTTCAGCGGCTTGCCGAGGCCGGTCGCGCCCGGGCCGCTGTACGGCACGTCGTAGTGCTCTCCGTGATGCTCGACGACCTGCCGCGCGAGCGCCGCGCGGACGATCTCGACGTACTCGCGCGTCTTCGCGAGCGGCTTCCCCCACGGCTGCCCGTGCCAGCCCTCCACCACCTGCGGGCCGGACGGGCCGAGGCCGAGGAGCACCCGGCCGCCCGAGAGCAGGTCGAGCGTCGCCGCGGTCATCGCCGTCATCGCGGGCGTCCGCGCCGGGATCTGGAGGATCGCCGACCCGAGCTTGATCCGCTCGGTCGTCGCGCCCAGCCAGGCGAGCACGCTGACGGCGTCGGTGCCCCAGGCCTCGGCCGCCCACGCGGAGTCGAAGCCCAGCCGCTCCGCCTCCTGCGCGAGCTCGATCAGCTCGAGGGGGTTCGTCCCCGGCGGGGCGTAGCCCAGGTAGAAGCCGAGGCGCACAGCTGCGATGCTAACGCCGTGACCGAGACGGTTCTCGCGCCGGGGTGCTGGCGGCTCGCGTCCGCGCGCCTCTGGGCGGCCGCTGTCGAGGGGACGGTATGAGCAATACGGCCCCGGAGAGCGACGTGTCGACGGCGGTGGCAGGCGGCGGCGGAGCCGGGCCGGGCCCGGCGGGAGCCGACGCCGGCCAGAGGCGTGCGGCGTACCGGGCGTTCATGGAGGAGCACGTCTACCCGAACGAGCCGGTACTCGGCCGGGAGGACGACGCGGCGATGGCGCTTGTCGAGGAGCTGCGCGCGAAGGCACGCGGGGCCGGGCTGTGGGCGCCGCACCTGCCGCCCGAGGCCGGCGGCAGCGGCGAGGGCTTCCTCGACTACGCCCGGCTGAACGAGGAGATCGGCCGCTCGGTCTACGCGCAGCTCGTGTTCGGGTGCCAGGCCCCGGACGCGGGCAACGCCGAGATCCTGTGGCTCTACGGCACCGACGAGCAGAAGGAGCGGTTCCTGCGGCCGCTCGTCGCAGGCGAGGTTCGCTCGTTCTTCTCGATGACCGAGCCGGAGGTGGCCGGCTCGGACCCGACGCTGCTGCGCGCCCGGGCCGTGCGCGACGGCGACGAGTGGGTGATCGACGGCCACAAGTGGTTCTCCTCGGGCGCGGACGGCGCCGCGTTCGGGATCGTGATGGCCGTGTCCGATCCCGACGCGCCCGCGCACCGTCGCGCGACGCAGATCCTCGTTCCCGCCGACACGCCCGGAGTCGAGGTCGTCCGCGCGGTGCCGACCATGGGCCACCGCGGACGGGGCTGGTCGACCCACTGCGAGGTGCGCTACACGGACGTCCGCGTGCCCCTCGCGAACACGCTCGGCGAGCCGGGCGACGGCTTCGTGATCGCCCAGAAGCGGCTCGGTCCGGGACGGATCCACCACGTCATGCGCTGGGTCGGCCAGATGCAGCGCGCGTTCGAGCTGATGTGCCGGTACGCGCTCCAGCGGGAGGCATTCGGCTCGCGGCTCGCCGACAAGCAGACCGTCCAGAACTGGGTCGCGGACTCGGCCGCCGAGATCCAGGCCTGCCGGCTGATGACGATGGACGCGGCGAGGAAGATCGACGACGGCGAGGACGCCCGCGTCGAGATCTCGCTGATCAAGTTCTACGCCGCCGGGGCTCTGCACGACGTGATCGACCGCGCCGTGCAGGTCCACGGCGCGCGCGGGCTCACCGACGAGACGCCGCTCGCGGCGATGCTGGCGATGGCGCGCGGGGCGCGGATCTACGACGGCCCGGACGAGGTGCACCGGATGGTCGTCGCCCGCCGCATCCTGCAGTCGTTCGAGCGCGGCGAGCCCTGGCGCTTTTCCTGACCTCGAGTGGACAAGTAACAGACTGTTACTCGCCCTCGTCGCCGCCTAGCCCTCTGGCGGGCCGGTGTCGGCGCCGGGCACGCGCGGCCCGTCGATCTTCAGCTGCGCCGTGAGCCAGTCGAGCTGCTCGCGGTAGGCGGGGACGCCCAGCTCGTGCCCGGCCGCGTACCACCGGAGCTCCTTGGGCTCCGGCGCGGCGCGGTAGAGGCGCTCGAGCGCCGCGCGCGGCACGACCTCGTCCGTTCGTCCGTCCTGGAAGAGGAGCGCGGACCGCGACCGCTTCACCCAGCGGAGCGGATCGAGGGTCGAGAGCACCGATCCGGCCTCGGCCCGCAGGCCCGCGGGGAGCTTCGACGTGTAGGCCGACACCGGCTCCGAGCCGCCGGACCAGATCACGTACGAGGAGATCCGGTGCTCCACGCCGGCGAGCACCGCCGCCGAGCGTGCGCCCGCGCTGAAGCCGACGAGCCCGATGCGCGCGTCGTCCACCTGCGGCAGCGACCGGAGCAGGTCGACGGCCCGGCGCGTGTCGACGATCCCACGCACGGCGAGGTCCCGCTCGCTCCGGAGCGCCGCCATTCCCGTCCCCTGCGGCTGCGACGCCACGAACGGCGAGTCCAGCGTCAGCGCGACTGCCCCGCGCGCGGCGAGCCACGCCGCGAGACCGACCAGCTGCAGCCGGTCGCCGCCCTGGCCGTGGAGGTAGACGACCGCGGGATACGGCCCCTCGCCCGGTGGGCTGACGAGGTAGCCGGCGACGTCCTTGCCGCCCGCGCCCGCGAAGCGGACGTCGCGCACCTGCAGCCGGGACGCCTTGTTCACGCGGCCGAGGTCGCGGAAGCGGATGGGCGCCGCGGCGTCGTACGCGAACGGGTCGTCCGCGGAGACCGGCTCCGTCGCCGGCGGCTCCGCGGCCGTCCTCGCAACCGTCCCGTCGCTCTCGCCGTCGCCGCCGCCGCAGCCGCCGGCGAGCAGCAGCACGACGAGCGCGAGGAGCAGGACCGGGCGGCGCACCCGCGCAGGGTACGCATCGCCGCAGGCGATGCGGCCCGCCGATGCCTGCTAGCGCGTCCGCGTGAAGCGGTTGACCGCGGCGAGGAGCTCGTCCGTCTTCGCGCGCGCCGCGACGGGGCGCCCGAGGCGAGCGCGCCGGCGACGCAGTGGTTCACGTGCTCCTCGAGCACCTTGGTCGCTACCGCGGTCTCGACCGCGGCGACCTGCGTGAGGATGTCGATGCTGTAGCGCTCGTCCTCCACCATCCGCTCGAGGCCGCGCGCCTGGCCCCTCGATCCGGCGCAGCCGCTTCACGAGCACGTCCTTGTGCGGCGTGTAGCCGTGCGTGTGGGTCGCCTCGCTCACGTTGCCTCCCTGAGGCTCCGGAACCGCCGCAGCCGGAGCGAGTTGGTGACGACGAACACGCTCGAGAACGCCATCGCCGCCGCGGCCACGATCGGGTTGAGGAGCCCGGCCACGGCGAGCGGGATCGCGGCGGCGTTGTAGGCGAACGCCCAGAAGAGGTTGCCCTCGATCGTGCGCAGCGTCCGGCGCGCGAGGCGGATCGCGTCGGCGGCGGCGCGGAGGTCGCCGGAGGCGAGCGTGAGGTCGCTCGCCTCGATCGCGACGTCGGTGCCGGTGCCGATCGCGAGCCCGAGGTCGGCCTGCGCGAGCGCCGGCGCGTCGTTGACGCCGTCGCCCACCATCGCGACGACCTTCCCCTCCCCTTGCAGCCGCCGCACCTCCGCGGCCTTGCCGTCGGGGAGCACCTCCGCGCGCACGCGCTCGATCCCGACCTCGGCGGCGACGTGCCGCGCCGGCTCCTCCGCGTCGCCTGTCAGCAGCACCGGCTCGAGGCCGAGCGCCCGCAGCTCGCGGACCGCCTGCGCACTCGTCGGCTTGACCGTGTCGCGGACGACGAGCGTCGCGAGCGGCTCGCCGTCCCGGACGACCGTGATCGCGCCGTCGCGGCGGGCGACCTCGACATCGCGTCCCTCGACCAGCCCGCGGACGCCGACGCCGGGCAGGTTGCGGAAGCCCTCGACGGGCGGGAGCGCGTCTCCCTGGGCGCGCGCGGCGGCCGCGACGGCCTGCGCGACGGGGTGCTCGCTCGCGGCCTCGACCGCACCGGCGAGCCGCAGCGCCTCCGCCGGAGGCACGCCGTCCAGGGGCTCGACCGAGACGAGCTCGAGCCGCCCCTCCGTGACGGTCCGGTCTTGTCGAGCACGATCGTGTCGATCCGGCGGGTCTGCTCGAGGATCTCCGGGCCTTTGATCAGGATCCCGAGCTGCGCGGCCGGTGCCGACCATCAGCGCCGTCGGCGTCGCCAGTCCCAGCGCGCACGGGCAGGCGATGATCAGCACCGCGACGGCTGCCGCGAACGCGAACTCGGCCGACGCGCCCCTCGCGAGCCAGAAGACGAGCGTGGCGGCGGCGACGGCGATCACGACGGGGACGAAGACGGCGGAGACGCGGTCGGCCAGGCGCTGCACGGGCGCCTTGCCGGCCTGCGCCTGCGCGACGAGCCGGCCGATCTGCGCGAGCGCGGTCTCGGAGCAGACTCGGGTCGCGCGCACGAGGAGCCGGCCGTACGTGTTGATCGTCGCGCCGGCGACCTGGGAGCCCGGGGCGACCTCGACCGGGACGGACTCCCCCGTCGGCAGCGACTGGTCGAGCGCCGCGGCGCCTGCCTCGGCGACCCCGTCCGTCGCGACCTTCTCGCCGGGACGGACGACGAAGCGGTCGCCGACCTTCAGCGCTTCGACGGGGACGAGAACCTCCTCGCCGCCTCGCACGAGCCGCGCCTCCTTCGCGCCGAGCTCGAGCAGGGCGCGCAGCGCGGCCCCGGCCCGGCTCTTCGCGCGCGCCTCGAGCCAGCGGCCGAGCAGGATCAGCACGGTCACGGCAGCCGCGACCTCGAGGGAGAGCTGCTCGCCGCGCGCGCCGAGCGAGAGCTCGAAGCCCATTCGCATCCCGGGGTCGCCGGCGCCGAGGAAGAACAGGGCCACGACCGACCAGCCCCACGCGGCGAGCGTGCCGACCGCTGGTCCGCATGGTCGGGCGCTGCGCGCGACGCCTCGGTGCCGGGGGCGGACGGGAGGGCGGCGTGGTACCCGGCGGCCTCGACCGCGCCGACGAGCGCCTCGGGCGCCACCCGGGCCGGGTCGAACTCGACCGACGCCGTCTCCGTGGCGAGGTTGACGGTCGCACGGACCCCGTCGAGGCGGTTCAGCTTCTTCTCGACGCGGACGGCGCACGTGGCGCACGTCATCCCCTCGATCGGCAGGTCGAGCCGCGTCGTCTCGGGGACGTCGACGGCGGGGGCGTCTGCGCTCACGCCGCCTCGTACCCCGCCTCCTCGATCGCCGCGCGGAGGGCGGTGTCGTCGAGGCCCTCTCCGTTGACGGTCACGCGCTTGGCGTCCAGGTCGACCACGACCTCGCGGACGCCCGCAACCGCCCCCACCTCCGCGGTGATCGCGGCGCAGTGGTCGCAGCTGACGCCCGGCACGGTGTACGTGAGCTCGTCCATACCCGAAGGTAACCCCCCAGGGGTATCAGAAGCGAGGCGAGGGGTATAGCCGGGGGCGGCGAGATCGCCGCCGCTCAGGCCGAGCCGAGCAGCGCGCGCGCCTGGTCGCCCGTCAGGGGCCGGTTGAACAGCGGCGAGCCCGGCTGCTGGCGCCGTCCGCCCTCCGCGAGCGAGCCGCTGTCGACCGGCTCGAACCCGATCTCCTCGATCAGGCCCGCGGCGGCCTGCTTCGCCTCGGAGTCGTCGCCGGCCACCAGCAGCGCGAGGCGAGGCTCCTCGAACCCGCGCGACCCGAGCGGCCTGTAGTTGAGCGTGTTGAACGCCTTCACGAGGCGCGCCCGCGGCATCAGCCGCAGCACCTCCTCGCTGGACGTGCTCGGCTCCACGTCGACCACGCCTCCCTCGGCGAACGGGTTCGTCGCGTCGATGACGAGCTTCCCGGCGAAGAGGTCTCCGCTCGGGAGCTCCTCGCGGCGACTCCACGGGATCGCGAGCAGCACGACGTCCCCGAGGGCGATCGCCTCCTCGACCGTCGCGGCACGCGCACGGGCGCCCAGCTCCGCGACGAGCCCGGCGAGGCTGTCGGGGCCGCGCGAGTTCGCCACCGCCACCTCGTGCCCCGCCTCGGAGAACAGGCGCGCGGTCGTCGAGCCGATCATCCCGCTGCCGAGGATCCCGATCCTCACGCCCGTGACAACGCCGGCGGCGCCCGGCGATTCCCGTCAGAGCTCGGGAACGACGCCCTCCCCCGCCCCGCGCGGGCCGGGAACACCGGGGAAGCGGAAGCGAAGCGGCTCCCGGCCGGGCTGGACGACCCAGGCCTGACCGGTCCGCTCGTCCTGCGCCGCGAGCACGATCGCCTCGGCGACGGCGGCCGGAGGGATCAGCGGCAGCCCCGACTCCTCGAGCTGGTCGCGCACGGCGGCGGTCATCGGCGTCTCGACGAGGCCCGGGCAGACGGCGTTGACCCGGATCCCGCGCGGCTCGAGCTGCGCGGCAACCGAGCGCACCCAGCCGAGCACGGCGTGCTTCGTGAGCGCGTAGACCGGGTCGCCCGGGACGGGGACGAGCCCGGCGAGCGACGCCGTGACCACGATCGCCCCGCCGGCGCCCATCGTCCGCGCGACGGCCCGCGTCCCGAGCACGACGCCGTCGACGTTCGCCGCGAGCACGCGCCGGTACTCCTCGACCGGCAGCTGCGTGACGTCGCCGACGCGCGAGATCACCCCTGCGTTCAGGCATGCGAGGTCGACGCGCGGCACCTCGTCCCACGCGGCCGGGTCGGAGACGTCGAAGCCGTCGGCGAGGTCGAGGACGTGCACCTCGGCCCCGTCGGCCTGCAGGCGCTCCACGATCGCCGCGCCGATCCCGGAGCGCCCGCCGGTGACGAGCGCGCTACGGAACAAGCACGACCTTGCCGGTGTGGCGGCGCTCCTCGATCAGCCGGTGCGCGTCGGCCGCACGCTCGAGCGGGAACGTGGCGCCGACGACGGGACGCACCTCGCGCGCCCGCCAGAGCTCGAGCACCTCGTTGGCGGCCTCGTGCACCCGCCCGGGGGCCAGCCGCATCAGGCGGCCGAGGTAGAAGCCGAACACGCCGACGTTCCGGCCGACGAGGAGCTGGGTGTCGAGCGGCCGCCACGGCCCTGCGGCGTAGCCGACGGCGATCGCCGTCCCGAGCGGGTTCACCGTCGTGATGCTGCGCTCGAACACCTCGCCGCCGACGGGGTCGAGGACCACGTCTGCGCGCACGGCGTCGGCGAACTCGTCGTAGCCGTACGTCTCCGCCGCGCCGAGCTCGCGCGCGAGCGCCCGCTTCTCCTCGGTCGAGGCGGTCGCGACGACGCGCGCGCCGAGGTGCCGGGCCACCTGGATCGCGGCGGTGCCGACGCCGCCCGCGCCGGCGTGGACGAGGACGGTGGAACCCGCGGGCACGCCGACGTGGTGCAGCGGGATCCACGCCGTCAGGAAGGTCATCAGGAACGCAGCCCCCTCCTCGTACGACGCGTGCCGCGGCAGCGGGAACACCCAGTCGGGGTCGACGGCGGCCCGCTCCGCATAGCCGCCGCCGGACTGGCGGAGGAGCGCGACGACGCGCCGGCCGTCGCGGTCGCCGGCGACCTCGGTGCCGGGGATCGCCGGGAGCGGCGGCGGCTGCGGGTAGCGGCCCTGGCGGACGAGCACGTCGAGGAAGTTGATCCCGGCCGCGCGCACCGCCACCGTCTCGCCCTCCGGCTCCGGCACGTCCTCGATGCGGAGACGGTCCGCGTCGCCGGTCTCGTGGAGGACGACCGCGCGCATCTACCGGCCGGTGAACCGCGGCTCGCGCTTCTCGATGAAGGCGGTCACGCCCTCGAGCCCGTCCTCGCTCGCGAGGCAGCGGCGGAAGCCCTCGGCCTCCCTGGCCAGGCCCTCCGCGAGCGGGAGGTCGCGCGTCACGGCGGCAAGCTCCTTGAGCACGCCGACCGCGACGGGCGAGCGCGCCGCGATCGTGCGCGCGAGCTCGCGAGCCGTCTGCTCGAGCTCCCCCGCCGGGACGGCCCGGTCGACGACGCCCCAGCGCTCCGCCAGCGTCCCCGGGATCGGGTCGCCGGTGAGGTTGAGCAGCATCGCGCGGCCGCTGCCGGCCAGCCGAGGGAGCCGCTGCGTCCCGCCGCCGCCGGGGATGAGGCCGAGCTTGATCTCCGGCTGGCCGAGCTGCGCATCCTCGGCCGCGACGCGGATGTCGCACGCCATCGCGAGCTCGAGACCGCCGCCGAGACAGAAGCCGTGGATCTGGGCGATCGTCGGCGTCCGCATCCGCTCGATCGCGAAGCCGAGCTTCTGGATCCCGCGGGCCGAGCCACCCTCCTCGGGAGCGGCGTCGCGGAGCGCCGGGAACTCCTTGATGTCCGCGCCGGCCACGAAGGCGCGGTCGCCCGCGCCGCGCACGACGATCGCCCCGACGGCGTCGTCGGCGTCGAGCCCAAGCAGCTCGGCCTCGAGCTCGTCGAGCAGCGCGGCCTTGAGCGCGTTCACCGGGGGGTTGTCGATCGTGACGACCGCCACCCGCTCGTCCTGCTCCGTCGTGACGTACTCGCCCATGTCTCTCCTCATCATGGCCGGGGCCAGCCCCCGGCCGTGTCCGGTCTAGCGAGGGCCCATGCGGAGCGCCCCGTCGAGGCGGATGACCTCGCCGTTCAGGTAGTCGTTCTCGATCACGTGGCGCACCAGCGCGGCGAAGTCCTCTGCCCGGCCGAGCCGCTTCGGGAACGGCACCTGTGCCTCCAGCGACTCGCGGATGTCGTCCCGGAGCCGCGCGAGCATCGGCGTGTCGTGCGGGCCCGGCGCGATCGTGACGACGCGGATCCCGTGTCGCGCGAGGTCGCGCGCGAGCGGCAGCGTCATCCCGACGACGCCGCCCTTCGACGCCGAGTACGCGATCTGCCCGATCTGGCCGTCGAACGCCGCGTTGGAGGCCGTCATCACGACGACGCCGCGCGCGCCCTCCTCGTCCGGCTCGTTCTCGGCCATCCGCCGCGCCGCGTGCTTCACGCTGAGAAAGGTGCCGACGAGGTTGACCTCGACGATCCGGCGGAACAGGTCGGCCTCGAAGTCGACCGTGCGGGCGGAGCCGCCGATGCCGGCGCAGCACACGACGCCGTCGACCTTGTGGCTCTGAGCCACGAGCGCTTCCACCGCGCTCTCGTCTGTCACGTCGCAGTCGGGCAGGTCGGCGACGACCGCCGCGGCGCCGGCGGCCTCGAGCGTCGCCACGACGGCCGCTCCGAGCCCGGAGCGGCCGCCCGTCACGACGAACGTCCTGCCGTCGAGCTTCAAGCCTCGACGGCCTGTGGCGCGAACTGGTCGCGCAGCGCGGTCTTGCGGAACTTGCCGACCGCCGTCTTCGGGATCTCGTCGACCGCCTCGAACCGGTCCGGCAACTGCCACTTCGCGAACCCCTCCGCGGCGAGGTGCTCGCGGAGCTCCTCGGGCGAGGCCGACCGACCCTCCCTGAACACGAGCACCGCGAGCGGGCGCTCCTGCCACTTCGGGTCGGGCACCGCGATCACGGCCGCCTCGGCCACGGCCGGGTGGCCCATGAGGGCGTTCTCCATCAGCACGGACGAGATCCACTCGCCGCCGGACTTGATCACGTCCTTCGAGCGGTCCTGGATCTCGATGAAGCCGCGCTCGTCGATCGTGACGATGTCGCCGGTCTTGAACCAGCCGTCGTCCGTCCAGCGATTGGCACCCTCCGGGGACTCGTAGTACGAGGACGAGACCCACACGCCGCGCACCTCGAGCTCGCCCATGGTCTCGCCGTCCCAGGGCACGATCCCCTCGGCGCCGCGGGCGCGGATCTCGAAGAACGGAGCCGGGAGGCCCTGCTTGGCGCGGTACTCGTACTGCTCCTCCTCGGTGAGGGCCTTCTCACGCGTCGTGAGCTCGGAGACGCTTCCGAGCGGGCACGTCTCGGTCATGCCCCATGCGTGGAGGATGCGGAGCCCGTGCCGCTTCTCGAACGCCTCGATCATCGCCTGCGGCGCCGCCGAGCCGCCGAC
>DATIDD010000072.1:0-16121 GCA_035456465.1 Gaiellaceae bacterium
CCCGCCGCCGCCTCGCGCCGCCGAGCGCACGGAGCCTTCCGGGGCCGTTGTCGATACGGTCCCTTTCCGGCCCCGCACGCTCGGCGACGGGCCCGGAAACCGCGGCGGCCGCCTCTCGCATGGCACGGAAATACTTCGGTACTGACGGCGTCCGCGGCATCGTCGGCGAGTTCCTGACGGAGGAGCTCGTCGAGCGGCTCGGCCGCGCCGCCACGCTCTGGTCCGGGCGCGGGCGCGTCTTCGTCGGCCGGGACACGCGCGGCTCCGGCCCCGCGCTCGAGGCGGCGTTCGCGCGCGGCGTCGTCTCGGCGGGCGGCAACGCCGTGCTCGGCGGCGTCCTGCCGACGCCCGCGGTCGCCCTGCTCCGGCTCGACCTCGGCATCGTCATCTCCGCCTCGCACAACCCGCCCGAGTACAACGGCGTGAAGTTCTTCGACCGGGCCGGGCAGAAGCTCACCGACGCGGCGGAGGAGGAGATCGAGGCGCTGCTCGACGCGCCCCCGGCCGCGCGGCCCGGGCAGGTCGACCACGTCGGCATCGCCGTCGACTCGTACCTCGAGCACGTGCTCGAGCGCTTCGGCTCCGACCTCTCCGGCCTGCGCGTCGCCGTCGACTGCGCGAACGGCGCCTACAGCGGGATCGCGCCGAACGCCTTCCGCAACCTGGGCGCCGACGTCGTCGCGATCGGCGACGAGCCCGACGGCACGAACATCAACGACGGCTGCGGCGCGACCGACCTCGACCTGCTCCGGCGCACCGTGCTCGCGGGCGGCCTCGACCTCGGCGTCGCCTTCGACGGCGACGGCGACCGCGTGCTCGCCGTCGACGGCGCCGGGGAGGTCGTGGACGGCGACCAGATCGTGGCGATCCTCGCGCTCCATCTCGACGTCGACGCCGTCGCGGTCACCTCGATGACGAACCTCGGCTTCCACCGGCTGATGGCCGAGCGGGGAATCCGTGTCGTCACCACCGACGTCGGCGACCGGTACGTGCTCGAGGCGCTCCACCGCGAGGGCTCGATCCTCGGCGGCGAGCAGTCGGGTCACGTGATCGTCCTCCGCGACCACGTCACCGGCGACGGGCTCGCGGCAGCGCTGCTCCTCTGTCGCGCGCTCGAAGGGCGCACGCTGGCCCAGGCGGCGGCCGTGATGCCGCACTACCCGCAGGCCAAGGAGAACGTGCGCGTGCGCCGCAAGGAGCTGCCGGCGGCCGTGCTCGCGGAGGCCGAGCGCCTCAACGCCGAGCTCGACGGCGGCGGCCGCGTGCTGGTGCGGCCGTCGGGCACGGAGCCGGTCGTGCGTGTGCTCGCGGAGGCCCAGACGGAGGAGGATGCCCGCCGCCTCTGTGGTAGCATCGCGACTCTCGTACGACGAGAGCTCGGCTGAGCCTGCGCGACGACGTGCCAGGACCCTCGGTCGGGCCTTTGTCGTTTCGAGGGGGACTCGTCTCCACGCGGGGCGGCGAAAGGAGCTCGAGGTGTGCGGAATCATCGGATACGTCGGACCGCGCGAGGCCAAGCCGCTCCTCCTCCGCGGGCTCGAGCGCCTGGAGTACCGCGGCTACGACTCGGCCGGGATCGTGCTGCGCGAGCAGGACGGGCTCGACTACGTCCGCGCCGTCGGGCCGCTCGGGAACCTGAAGGCCGCCGCCGGCCCGAACGGATCCTCCTCGACCCACGGCCTCGGCCACACCCGCTGGGCGACCCACGGCGGCGTCACGGAGCAGAACGCGCACCCGCTCGCCGGCTGCGACGCCGACCAGCTCGCGATCGTCCTGAACGGGATCGTCGAGAACTTCCGCGAGCTCCGGGCCGGGCTCGAAGCCGAGGGCCACGTGTTCACGTCCGAGACCGACGCCGAGACCGTCTCGCACCTGATCGAACGCCACTACGACGGCGACCTCGTCGAGGCGGTCCGGCTGGCGTTCGCGGAGATGGAGGGCCACTTCTCCTTCGTCGTCATCCACCACGACCACCCGGACCTGCTCGTCGGCGCGCGGTACCAGACGCCGCTCGTCGTGGGCGTCGGCGACGGGGAGATGTTCCTCGCCTCCAATGCCGCGGCCTTCCTGCGCGAGACGCGGACGGTGCTGTTCCCGGACGACCGCCAGCTCGCGGTGATCACACCGGAGGGCGCGCGCTTCCTCGACCGCGACGGGCGCCCGGTGGAGCACGACCCGGTGGAGCTCGACTGGGACGACGAGGGCGCGGAGAAGGGCGGCTACGAGACGTTCATGCTCAAGGAGATCTACGAGCAGCCCGAGTCGGTGGCCGAGACGATCGGCGACCGTGTCCGCCACGGGACGCTCGTGCTCGAGGGCCTCGGGATGACCGAGGACGAGCTGCGGAGCCTGCGCCGGATCGTCGTCCTCGCGTGCGGCACGGCCTACCACGCGGGCGTCGTGGGTCGCTACGTGATCGAGGAGTGGGCGCGCGTGCCGGTCGAGCCCGACATCGCCTCGGAATGGATCTACCGCAACCCGGTGATCGGCCCGGACACGCTCGTGATCGGGATCTCGCAGTCGGGCGAGACGCGCGACACGATCCAGGCGATGCAGCTCGCGCGGCGGTCGGGCGCGCACACCGTCGCGATCACGAACATGCGCGGCTCGCAGATCACGCGCGAGGTCGACTCCGTGCTGCCGACACGGTGCGGGATCGAGATCGGGGTCGCGGCGTCCAAGACGTTCACGGCGCAGGTCTCGCTGCTCTACCTCGTCGCGCTGAAGCTCGCGCAGGTCCGCGGGACGCTCCCGGCGGACGAGGTCGAGTTCATCCTCGACCAGGTCTACACGCTGCCCGAGAAGATCGAGCGATTCCTCGACGGCGACCATCCGATCGAGGAGATCGCGGAGCGGTTCGCGTCCAAGCCGTTCTTCCTCTACCTCGGGCGCCACATCGGGCTGCCGGTGGCGCTCGAGGGAGCGCTGAAGCTGAAGGAGATCTCGTACATCCCGACGGAGGCGTACTCCGCGGGCGAGATGAAGCACGGCCCGATCGCGCTCCTCGACGAGAACGTGGCCGTCGTCGTCGTGGCGACGAACATCCACGTCTACGACAAGATCGTCTCGAACATCCAGGAGGTGCGGGCGCGCGGGGCGCACGTGATCGCGATCGCCACCGACGGGAACGAGGACATCCAGCACCACGCCGACGACGTGATCTACGTCCCGAAGACGCCGGCGTTCCTCCAGGCGGTGCTGGCCGTGCTCCCGCTGCAGCTGCTCGCGTACCGGATCGCGCGCCTCCGCGGGCTCAACGTCGACCAGCCCCGGAACCTGGCGAAGACCGTCACCGTCGAGTGACCGCGGACGCGGCGGAGCTGTCGCGGCGCCTGTTCGCCGCGTACGGCCGGGCCGAGTACGGGGAGGCGGTCGCCGCCGCCGAGGAGCTCGTCGCGCTCGACCCGCGCGAGGCGCAGTTCGTGTTCTGGGCCGCCTGCGTCGACGCCTGCGCCGGGAACGCCGCACGTGCGCTGTCGCGGCTGCGCGCGGGCCTCGACGAGGGCCTGTGGTGGTCGCCGGAGCTGCTCACAGGACGGGATCCTCGCGATCGTCGAGGCGCTGAATCGCCGCGCGGACGCGTTCGTCGCACTCGCGCCGAGCCTCGGCCGCGTTGGGATGCCGACGCTGGAGGAGCTTCGGCCGTCGCTCGGCCGCGACGGCCTCCGGGGTGCCGTCGTGATCGGCGCGGACGACCTCCGCGTCGAGCACGCACGCGCCCTCGCGACCGCGGCCGGCGAGGCCGGGACGCCCGTGCTGCTCGACGTCGTCGACGGGCTGGCGCACGCGTACCCTTCCGACCTCGCGGAACGGCTCCCGCGCCTGCTCGCCTTCGTGCTCGGCTAGAGCGGCAGTTCCGCGCGGACGGACGTCCCGCGCCCCGGTGGGCTCGTCAACGCGAGCCGGCCGCCCAGCGCCTCGACCCGGTCGGCGAGGCCGCGCAGTCCGGACCCCCGCGCGGCGTCCGCGCCGCCCACGCCGTCGTCCGAGATCTCGACGACGAGCACGCCGTCGGTGCACGACAGGCTGACCGTCGCCGCGCTGGCCTCCGCGTACTTGACGACGTTCGTCAGCGACTCGGCGACGAGGTAGTACGCGGCCGCCTCCACCGGCTCGGGCATCCGCGCCGCCGGCAGCTCGTCGATCTCGACCGGCAGCGGGAGGCGCAGCGCGAGCGCCCGGACGGCGGCCGCCAGCCCGTGCTCCGTGAGGACGGCCGGATGGAGCCCGCGGGCGAGCTCGCGCAGCTCGGCCAGCGCCAGCGACAGCTCGTCGATCGCCTGCTCGAACTCGCGGCGGGCCGCGTCCGGGTCGGAGTCGAGCCGGTTGAGCCCGAGCCGGAGCGTCAGCGCGAGCACCACGAGCCGTTGCTGGGCGCCGTCGTGCAGGTTCCGCTCCAGCCGGCGGCGCTCGTCGTCGCCGGCCCGGACGATCCGGGCCCGCGAGGCGGCGAGCTCGTCGAGGCGGGCGGAGAGCTCGTCGTTCAGGCGCCGGAGCTCGGCCTCCTGGCGCTTGCGGCGCGTGATGTCGGAGAAGACCGCGATGTGGCTGACGATGCGCCCCTCCGGGTCCCGGACCGGGGCGGCGGAGATCGCCACGTCGACGAGCCACCCGTCGCGGCGCCGGCGCACGCTCTCGAAGCCCGTGTAGGCGTCGCCCGCCCGGATCCGCGCGAGCAGCTGCTCGAACTCGTCGTGCCGGTCGGGAGGGACGAAGGGGACCGGATGCCCCACGACCTCGTCCTCGGCCCAGCCGAAGATGCGCTCGGCCGCCGGGTTCCACCTCGTCACGCGGGTCTCGAGGTCGACCTCGACGATCGCAACGGGCGCCGCGGCGATCACGGCCCGCAGTCGCGCCTCGCTCTCGCGGAGCCGCTCTCGATCCTCCGCGGACGGGCCGCTCACCCGCCGAGTCTACGCCGCCGCCGCCGGGCTAGTCGCCGGGCGGGCGGCGCAGGCGCTTTGCCTGCGCGCGTCGCCGCTTCTGCTCGAGCCGGCGCTCGACCGCCGCCGCGGAGGGTCTCGTCGGCACGCGCCGTCGCTCGACCCGCAGCGCCTCGCGCAGCCGCTCGACGAGCCGCTCGACCGCGAGCTCGCGGTTCCGCAGCTGGCTCCGGTCGTCCTGGGCGACCGCCCGCAGAACCGGCCCGGCCTTCGCCGCCACGCGCCGCTTCTGCGCGGCGCTGAGCGCGTCGGACGCCTCGACGTCGAACACCGCCTCGACCCGCGACTCCGTGCGCTGGGCGTGCTGGCCCCCGGGCCCGCTCGACCTCGAGGTGCGCAGCTCGACCTCGGAGAGCGGTAGCACGACCGTCCGCGTCACCCGAATAGACTCGCCCGACATGGCGGCCATTCTGCTCGACGTCGACGGCGTCCTCCACGTCTCCGGCCGCCCGATCCGCGGCGCCGCCGAGGCCGTCAACGAGCTCCGCGAGAACGGCCACCGGCTGCGGTTCGTCACCAACTCGACGACGCGGTCGCGCCACGTCCTCGCCGAGGAGCTCCGCGGCTTCGGCGTGGAGCTCGAGGACGACGAGCTGCAAACGACCGCGGCCGCCGCCGCGCGGATCCTCGCGGGCAAGCGGGTGCTCGCGCTGACGATGCCCGGGCTCGTGGACGACCTCGGCGAGCAGGTCTCGCTCGTCGGCTTCAACGTCGACGCCGTCCTGCTCGGGGGCCTCGGCGAGGATCCGGAGGAGAACGCGCGCGTGTTCTCGTACCCGAACCTCGCGCGGGCGTTCGCCGAGCTCGAGGGCGGCGCCGAGCTCTACTGCCTGCACAAGAACCGCTGGTGGCAGACCCAGCACGGCCCGATGCTCGACTCCGGCGCGTTCGTCGCCGGCCTCGAGTACGCGGCTGAGGTGGAGGCGACGATCCTGGGCAAGCCGTCCGCGGCGTACTTCGACGCGGCGCTCGAGGCGCTCGACGCCGACGCCGGGCTGACGTGGATGGTCGGCGACGACCTCGAGAGCGACATCCTCGGCGCCCACGCGTGCGGCCTCCGCACCGTGCTCGTCCGCACGGGCAAGTTCCGACCCGACCGGGTCGAACGGTCGAGCCTCCAGCCCGACGGGATCGTCTCCTCGATCGCGCAGTTGCCGGACTGGATCGAGGAGCACCTGTGACGGCCCGCTCCCCTGCGTCGCGTTCGTGAGGGTCGGACTCGACCTGATCGAGATCGCGCGCGTGCGGCGTGCGCTCGAGCGCTACCCGTCGTTCCGCGAACGCGTGTTCACGGAGGCCGAGCGCGCGTACTGCGACGCGCGGCCGAACCCGGCCGAGAGCTACGCCGGACGGTTCGCGGCGAAGGAGGCGGTCGGGAAGGCGCTCGGCTTCGGCGTCGCACGGGCCTGGGCGTGGCGGGACGTCGAGGTCGTCGGGCGCCCGAAGCCCTCCGTCCGTCTCTCCGGGCGCGTCGCCGCCTGGGCGCAGCGCGTCGACGCCGGCCAGATCGACCTGTCGATGACGCACTCCCGCGAGCTCGCCGCCGCCGTCTGCGTCGTCGTCGACCGATGAGCGCGCCGTCGCCCGCCGCCACCGCGCTGCTGTACACGGCCGCGGAGATGCGCGAGGCCGAGTCGGGTCACGACGTCGAGGCGATGATGGAGCGCGCCGGCCGGGCCGTCGCGGAGGCGGTGATGCGACGGTGGCCTGACGCGCGCGAGGTCGCCTGCGTCTGCGGCGGCGGCGCGAACGGCGGCGACGGCCGGATCGCCGCCCGCGTGCTCGAAGGGGCGGGTCGGCGGGCGCCCGTGGTCGAGCCCGGCGGCTCCGTCGGGGCCGCCGCCGTGATCGTCGACGCGCTCTTCGGCACCGGCTTCCGCGGGGAGCCGCGGGCGGAGGCGGCCGCGCTGATCGAGGCGACGAACGCCGGCGGCGTCCCGGTGCTGGCGGTGGACGTCCCGTCCGGGGTCGACGCGTCGACGGGGGAGGTCTCCGGCGTGGCCGTCGACGCCGACGTGACCGTGACGATGCACGGCCCGAAGGTCGGGCTGCACGTCGCGCCGGGGCGGTTCCACGCCGGCGAGATCGAGGTCGCCGCGATCGGGATCGACGACGTGCCGACCGCGCACCGGCTCGTGCTGCGCGACGCGCTCCGGGCCGTGCCGCCGAAGCGGCCGCAGGACAACAAGTACAGCGCCGGCGCCGTCCTCGTCGTCGGCGGCTCGCCCGGCATGACGGGCGCCGTCTGCCTCGCCGCCGAAGCCGCGTTCCGCGCCGACGCGGGGTACGTCGCCGTGGCCGTGCCGGAGCGGTCGCTGCCCGTCGTCGAGGCGCGGCTCCTCGAGGCGGTGAAACGGACCTGGGCGGAGGTCGACGTCGCGGCGGCGAAGGCCTCCGCCGTCGCGATCGGCCCGGGCCTCGGTCGTGGCGACGAGGGCCGGGCCCTCGTCCGCCGCCTGCTCGACGCCCTCGACGTCCCGGTCGTGCTCGACGCGGACGCGCTCGACGCGCTCGAGCCGCTCACGCGCCGGGCCCCGACGCTGCTGACCCCGCACGAGGGCGAGCTCGCGCGGCTGCTCGGCGAGGAGTCGGGCTGGGTGCGGGCGCACCGCCTCGCCGCCGCGCGCCGTGCGGCGGACGAGCTCGGCGCGATCGTGCTGCTCAAGGGCGCCGACACGATCGTGGCCGAGCCCGGTGCGGCCGGGGCGCTCGTCCACTCGGCGGACGTGCCCGCCCTCGCGACGGCCGGGACCGGCGACGTGCTCACGGGCGTGCTCGCTGCGTTCCTGGCCAAGGGGCTCGGCCCGTCGGACGCCGCCGCGGCAGCGGTGGTCGCGCACGCCGACGCGGCGCGGCTCGGGCCGGAGCGGGGCCTGGTCGCCTCGGACGTGATCGAGGCGCTTCCGGACGCCCTCGCGAGTATCTCGTAGCCATACCTGACGGTATCTTCCGTCCGTACCGATCGGTACGCTGGCTCCGCACGTGGAGACCGACCTCAACCCGTTCGTCTACTCGCGCCCGATCCCGCCCGAGGACGTCATCGACCGCGACGAGGAGACGCGGAAGCTGCTGGCGCTGGCCGCCGGCGGGCACTTCGTGCGCCTGTACGCGCCGCGGAAGTACGGGAAGACGAGCCTCCTCCGCCGCGTCCTCGCCGACGCCGAGCGCGCCGAGGGGATGGTGCCGGTGCTCGTCGACCTCTACGGCGTGCTGTCGCTCGCCGACGTGGCGGTCCGGGTCGAGCGCGCCTACGCCGCGCAGCTCAGGGGCCGGCTGCGCTCGCGCGTCGACGAGCTGCTCCAGAGCACCGGCCTCGGCCTCTCGCTCAGCGCGATGGGGATCAGCGCCCGCCTCCAGCTCGACCCGCGCGTCGACCCGCTGCCGGCGCTCCACGCGTTGCTCGACCTGCCGCTGCGGCTCGCGGGCGACGGACGCCGCGCGCTGATCGTCCTCGACGAGTTCCAGGACCTCGCGAAGGTGCGGGAGATGGACGCGATCCTGCGCAGCCACATCCAGTTCCAGGGCGAGGTCGCGACCTACGTGTTCTCCGGCTCCGAGGCGGGGCTGATGGCGCAGCTGTTCGAGGCGAAGGACGCTCCGCTCTACGGGCAGGCGGTGCCGATCCGCCTCGGTCGGCTCGCCGCCGAGGACCTCGCGGCCTACGTGGCCGACCGCTTCCGCGGCAGCGAGCGGGACGTGGGCGAGGCGCTCGGCCCGCTCCTCGAGGTCGCCGACGGGCACCCCCAGCGGGCGATGCTGCTCGCGCACCACGTCTGGGAGGCGCTGGCGCCGGGCGAGACGGCGACGCACGCCGTGTGGCGGCGCTCGTTCGAGGCGGCGCTCGCGCAGCTCGAGCCCGAGCTCGACGCGCACTGGCAGCGCTTGACGACGGTCGAGCAGAAGACGCTCCGCGCCGTCGTCGCCGGACACGGCTCGCCGTACCGGACGGCGGTGCTCGAGCGCCTCGACCTCCAGAAGGGCAGCGCCCAGGAGGCGCTGCGGAACCTCTCGGCCCGGGGCGAGGTCGAGCGCGAGGAGCGCCGCTACCGCCTCGTCGACCCGCTCTTCGCGGTCTGGGTCGAGCGGCTCGGCGCACCGCCGCCGGAGCCCGCCGACTAGCCTCGCCTCGTGGACCGGTCGGAGCTCACGATCGACCTCGGCGCCGTCCGCCGTAACGCCCGGCGGCTGCTGGAGGTCCTCGACGGCTCCGAGCTCTGGGCCGTGGTGAAGGCCGACGGCTACGGCCACGGCGCCGTCGACGTGGCGGGAGCCGCCCTCGGCGCCGGGGCGTCGGCGCTCTGCACCGCCACCGTGCCCGAGGCGCTCGTGCTGCGCCGGGCGTTCCCGGAGGCGCGGATCGTCGTCCTCGGGCCGGCCCCGACGGCCGAGGTCTCCGAGGCCCGCGAGGCGCGGCTCGAGCTGACGGCGGCCACCGACGCGATCCCCGAGGGGGTGCCGGTGCACCTGAAGCTCGACACCGGGATGGGGCGCTGGGGCGTGTCGGAGCTGCCGGCGACGACCGCGAACGTCGTCGGCGTCATGAGCCACCTCGCGAGCGCGGACTCCGACGCGGCGTACACGCGGCGCCAGACGGAGCGGTTCCTGGAGGCGACGGCCGGGCTCGAGGGCCCGACGCGCCATCTCGCCAACAGCGCCGGCGCGCTCCGCTTCCCCGAGGCGCGCCTCGATGCCGCGCGTTGCGGGATCGCCCTGTACGGGCTGTCGCCGTTCGGGGAGGATCCGAGCGTGGACGGACTCGAGCCCGTGCTGCGCTGGGAGAGCGTGCTCGCACACGTGAAGCTGCTGCGCGCGGGCGAGTCGACCGGGTACGGCCGCCGCTTCGTCGCCGACCGCGACACGTGGATCGGGATCGTGCCGATCGGCTACGCGGACGGCTTCCGCCGCGACCTGACGGGCACGACCGTCCTCGTCGGCGGCGAGCCCAGACGTGTCGTCGGCACGGTGTCGATGGACGCGATCGCGGTGGAGCTCGACCGCGAGCTGCCGCCCGGCGAGGCCGTCGTGCTCGTCGGCGACGGCCTGCTGCTCGAGGCCCACGCGCGCGTCGCGGGCACGATCACCTACGAGCTCGCCTGCGGGATCGGCTCGTCGCCGCTCCGGAGCCGGCGCGTGGTCGTCGATGCCTGACGAGCAGTCCCGCGCCGAGCGGATGGCGGAGCGCCAGGCGACGCGCGCCTCCGAGCTCCGCGAGCGGCTGGTACGCGTCGTGCAGCTCAGGGGCGACGAGCGGGTGCTCGACGTCGGCACGGGGACGGGCGCGGTCGCCTTCGCGCTGGCGCCGCTCGTCGCGGAGGTCGTCGGCGTCGACGCCTCGCCCGAGCGGATCGCGGCCGCTCGGCGCCTGGCCGAGGACGCGCCCAACGTCTCGTTCGTCGAGGCCGACGCCGCCGCGCTCCCGTTCGAGTTCGGAGCCTTCGACCTCGTGACGTGCTTCCGGACGCTTCACCACGTCCGTCGGCCCGAGGTCGTGATCGCCGAGCTCGTCCGCGTGACGCGCCTCGAGGGGCGGGTGCTCGTCGTCGACCAGCTCGCGCCCGTCGACCCGCTGGTCGCCCTCGAGGTCGACCGCTTCGAGCGCGCGCGCGACCCGACGCACACGCGGCTGCTGAACGACGGCGACGTCCGGGCCATGCTCGAGATGAACGGCCTGGTGCTGCTGTTCGGCGAGATCGTCCGCGAGCGTCGCGAGCTCGACGCCTACCTCGAGCTCGCAGGCTGCGAAGGCGACGACCGGCAACGCCTCTCGAGCCTGGCCCCGGAGGCTGCGCTCGAGGTCGAGGTCGGCTGGTACCTCGCCAGGCGCTGACGCCGCGGCGCCGAGGCCGCAGCCGAGTCGCTCGAACGGTGCCCGGCGCCGCCCGCAGCCGTCAGGCGTCGAGGCTGACGAGCGAGGCGAGGAGGTTCCGCCGCTCCGTCTCGAGCCCGGTGAACGCCGACGCCAGCAGCTCCTCGCCGCGCGGCGTCAGCGCGAGCAGGGCCACGCGTCCGTCGGCGGGCGAGGGCTCGCGAGCGAGGAGCCCCGCGTCCTCGGCGCGGCCGACCAGCTCCGTGACGGTGCTCTGGGCGAGCTGGAGCCGATTCGCGAGCGTCGTCACCGTCGACCGCGCGCTGCCGTCGCTGGCGCCCTTGATCATCAGCAGCAGCAGGTAGCGCTGCGGCGTCAGGCCCGAGTCGCGCGCGATCCGCTCGGTCCGCCGCAGGAACCGGCGGAGCGCCGCGCGGAACTCGGCGACGCGGACGTACTCCTCGAGCGAGTGGTCGCGGTCGGGCACGGGCTACATTCTCCGCGCGGCCAGGCGCCCGAGCAACCTCGCCGTCGTGCCGGGGGCGAGGGCCTGGACGAGGGCGGCGCCACGGTACCAAGGCGGCACGAACGTCTCGAGGGTTCCGCGGTCGAGCGCGCGCAGCACGTGGTCGGCGACGCGGTCGGGGTCGACCACGAGCCGCCGCAGCAGCGGGCTCCGCAGGCGCTCGCGGTTCGGGAAGCCCTCGGTGTGGACGAAGCCGGGATTGACGGTCAGGACGCCGATGTCTCGCGGGGCCAGCTCCGCCGCGGCCGCACGCGAGAAGGCCAGCTGCGCGTGCTTCGAGGGCGCGTACGGGCCCATGGGCGGGAACGACACGGCGCCCGAGACCGAGACGACGTTGACGATGCGCGACGGCCGCCCCGCCTCGAGCAGCGGCAGGAACGCCCACGTCGCCCAGACCGTGCCGAGGAAGTTCGTCGCGAGCACCCGCTGCATCTGCTCCGGATCGCGTGGCAGCGTCTGCGAGCGTCCCGGGATCCCGGCGTTGTTCACGAGCAGCCGGATCCGGCCGTGGCGCTCGGCCACGGCGGCCGCGGCCCGCTCGACCTCCTCGCGGATCGAGACGTCGCAGGCCTGCGGCTCGCCGTCGAGCTCGCGCGCGAGTGCGTCGAGGCGCTCGCGTCGCCGGGCGAGCAGGACGCACCGCCAGCCTCGGTCGGCGAGCCGGCGGGCGAGCGCCTCGCCGATCCCGGACGAGGCTCCCGTGATCACGGCGACCGAGCGGGCCACGCCCGGCTACCGGCAGATGCGGACGATGCGCTCGGCGACGGCGGTGCGGCCGCGCCGGTCGGCGACGACCGCCCGGAGCACGTGACGCCCCTTCTTGGCCCGGGCCGTCGCCCAGGTCGCGGTGAACAGCCCGGCGGTGCCGTTGCGATCGAGTGCGACGCGGCGGCGGCCGTCGAGGAAGCGCACGGAGCGGATCCGCGCCGTCGAGCCGGCGACGACCGTGAGCGGCGCGCGGCGGGGGAGGCACTCGTTCCGCTCCGGGACGAGCCACTGGATCGTCGGGCGGGCGACGACCGTCAGCCGCTGCGCCGCAAAGGTCGTGTTCGGCATCACGTCCTCGCCGCTCGTGTTCACGTTCTTCGCCTCCTGGTAGTCGGAGGCGACGAACGTCCCCACGGTGCGGCCGACGGCGAGACGCGGGGCGGCGGCGGGGAGCGGGAACAGCGCGATGCCGGAGTCCGGGTCGTAGAACGCCGCGCCGACGGCGACGCCGCGGTACCCGATCACGAGCGACAGCGGGTCGACGCCGGCACCGGGGCTCGGGAAGTCGTCGATCACGCGTGCGGCGAGCGTCGGGCGGCCGGCGGAGACCCGGGTCGTGACCGGGAGGATGAGCGGCGGCGCGACGTCGTCCACCCACGCCTTCAGGACGTAGCGGCCCGCGTAGAGCCGGCCGGTGAAGTCGTCGCGCGGCGAGTCGACCGCGACGTAGTAGCTGCCGGGCTTCGGCAGCGAGGCGCCCGCGGCCCCGATGTCGACGCGGTAGCCGAACGTCAGCGCGTTGACGTTGACCGGCGTGCCGGCTGCGCCCTGGACCTCGTTCTCGTCCTTCGAGCCGAGCACCCACGGGTCGGCGATCACGTTCGCGTCGGTCGCGAGGACGGCGACTCCGAAGTTCGTCACCGGTCGGTCGAGCCTGAGCTCGTACAGCCGCTCGGCGCCGCTCTGCTGCATCGTCGCGCCCGTGTACGTCGGCGGCGGGCCGAACGCCGCGCCCGGGTAGCGGTAGACCTCGACCGCGGACGTCCCGCGCGTGTCGCCCTGCTGCACCAGCTGCAGTGGCGTCGCCGCGACTCCCGCGAGCGCAGGCCGCTTCACGAGGAAGAAGTAGGGGATCCGTCGCGTCGCGTCGCCTCGGCGCAGGACGACGAAGCCGTAGTTCTCGCCCTCGGCCGCGCCCGCCGGCGCGCGCGCCGTCGCGACGAGCTGGAACTGCCCGCCCGGCGCGAGCTCCACGGTCGCCGGGAGCTCGATCGTCGCCCCCGCGCTCGCCGCCTGCGGCCGCAGCTCGACCTGCCACGTCCCTGCGCCGTCGCCGGCGTCCGTCAGCGTCGTGAGCAGCGCCTGCTGCTGCGCCCCGCGGCGCACGTCGAGGTCGCCGAACGAGAGCGAGGACGGCTCCGCGAACACGAGCGGGTCGTCGGCGCGCGAGAGGTCGACGAGGCCGCCGCCCTCGAGCGTCACCGGCGCCTCCGTCGTGCGAGCCGAGTCGGCCCACGCCGCGCCGGCCGTGAGCACGAGCGCCGACTTCACCTGCCGCGGGGTCCACGCCGGATGCCGCTGGCGCAGCAGCGCCGCCGCGCCCGCGACGTGGGGAGCGGCCATGCTGGTCCCGTCGAAGACGGCGAACGGGCCGCCCGCGCCCGGGAGCGTCGCCGACAGGATCTGCCCGCCGGGGGCGGCGACGTCCGGCTTGAGCCGGTGCCCGAACGCCGTCGGGCCGGCCGACGAGAAGCTCGTGACCACACCGCTCCGCCCGGTCTCGATCCGGAGCGACTGCGTGCGCACACGGATCCGCGCCTCGCCGCCGTTGGCCGCGAGCGACGCCTTCAGCGCCGCGCCGTCGGCGTCGGCGACCATCCCGCTCGGGAGCGCAAGCTGTGCCGGGACGGTGTTCGCCTCGCCCGACCGGTTGTCGACGAAGAAGATCCCGGCCGCGCCTGCCGCCCGGGCGCGCTGCACCTTCGAGTCGAACGTGCAGCGCCCGCGGAGGACGAGCGCCACGGAGCCGCTCAGCGACCCCGCCGGCAGCGTCGCGCCGGGCGCGTTGGGGTCCGACGCGGGGCCGCACAGGTACGGGTCGCCGAAACGGCCGACGTCGCGCAGCGCGACGCTGACCGCCCAGGGATCCGGGAAGTCCGCGCCGGGCGTCGGGCGGAAGGCGAGCGGCCGGGTGAGCGCCGCCGCGTCGACGAGCTCGAGTGACGGGGCGAACACCTGGCTGTTGGAGACGGCCGCGACCGAGATCGCCTCGGGAGCGGTGCCCGGCGACCCCGCGGTCCCCGTCCCGAACTCGTCGCGGTCGTTGCCGGCCGAGATCACCGGGACGACGCCGGCGGCGGTGACGTTCGCCACCGCCTCGACGAGCGCGTCGTTCGCCGGCTCGGTCTCCGCGCCCCCGCCGGAGAAGTTGATCACGTCCATCCCGTCGGAGACGGCGGCCTCGAACGCCGCGATGATCTCGGGCGTGTTGGCGACGTTGCCGATCGGGGTCGGCACGGTGAACACGCGGTAGTTGCCGAGCCACGCGCGCGGAGCCACCCCGGAGAGGCCCTCCGTCCGGGGATGGTCGTCGCCGACGGGTGCCGTCGTGCCGGCGTTCCCGGCCGCGATCCCTGCGACGTGCGTGCCGTGGAAGGACTCGTCCGGGTCGACGGCCAGGCGACCGCCCTCGCCCGAGCCGGGGCCGGGGAAGACGCGCGCGGCGATCACCTTGGGCGTCGTCCACCTCGTCCCGCCCTTCGGGAACCCCGCGGGGTACGAGTAGCCCGCCGCGTCGAAGAACGCGTTCGTCTGGTCGATGCCGTCGTCGACGACGGCGATCTTGATCCCGTCGCCGCGGGACCCCGCGCCGGCGGCCGTCCACAGCGCGTCGGCGTGGACGATCTGCGGGCTGTCGTTCAGGGCGAGCGTGTACCGGATGCTGGGGTAGACGCGCGTGGCGAAGCTCTGGCCGACGAGCGTGGGCAGACGGCGGGCCGGGAGGTCGACGGCGAAGCCGTCGAGGAGGACGCGGAACCGGCGCCCGACCCGCGCCTCGGGGATCGCGCGCCGCAGCTGCGAGACGGCGGCCGCCTGCGCGCGGGCCAGCCGCGCGAGGTACGCCCGCGAGGCGGCGCCCGAGACGTTCAGGCGGCGTGCGCCGGCGGCGCCCTGCAGCGTCCGTCCCGACCACTGCGCCAGCGGCGGCTGCGCGAGCCGGACGACCACGGTCACGCGGCCGCGCGCGTGCGCCTTCGGCACGACGACGGCGCCGGTCCGGACACGCGGGAGGACGACGTCGCCGACGCGCCGGTCGATCGGCCGCAACTCGGCTCCCGCCGGTGAGGTCGCGGCGAGCGCCGCGAGGAGGAGCAACGGGACGGCCAGGCGGCGCAAGGCCCGCAGCGTAGCCGCAAGCCCGCCGGTTCGCATTAGACTCGCCGCTCGTGCCTGGCCGCTTCGAGGGCAAGACCGCGCTGGTGATGGGCGTCGCCAATCGCCGCTCGATCGCGTGGGCGATCGCCCGCCGTCTCGCCGACGAGGGGGCGCGCCTCGCCTTCACGTTCCAGGGCGAGCGGATCGAGAAGAACGTGCGCGAGCTGGCGGAGACGGTGTCGAGCCCGCTCGTCACCGAGTGCGACGTGCGCTCGGACGAGGGGCTGGAGCGCGTGTTCGGCGAGGTGGCGGAGCGCTTCGACGGCGGTCTCGACGTGCTCGTCCACTCGGTCGCCTTCGCCGACGCGGCCGACCTCGAGGGCCGGTTCGTCGACACGCCGCGCGACCGCTTCTGGCTCGCGGTCGACGTGTCCGCGTACTCGCTCGTCGCCGCCTCGCGCCTCGCCGAGCCGCTGATGGAGGCCCGCGGGGGCGGCGCGATCGTGACGATGACCTACCTGGGGGGCGAACGCGCGGTGCCGCACTACAACGTGATGGGCGTCGCGAAGGCGACGCTCGACGCCTCCGTCCGCTACCTGGCCTGGGACCTCGGCCAGAAGAACGTCCGCGTGAACGCGGTGTCGGCCGGCCCGGTCCGGACGCTCGCGGCCCGCTCGATCGCCGGGTTCCCGACGATGGAGGCGATCGTCGAGGAGCGGGCGCCGCTGCGCCGCCACATCGACGCGGACGACGTCGGCGCCGC
>DATIDD010000073.1:0-48926 GCA_035456465.1 Gaiellaceae bacterium
AGGAGCGCCAGGCCCTGCGAGATCCCCGCGAACCCGGCCGAGATCAGGCCGCCCGCGAGCACGATCACGAGCCAGCCGAGCGGGCCGCCGTTCGTCGCCCCGAGCGGGAGCGAGACGAGCAGGATGATCAGCCCCTGGATCACGCTCGTCATCCCCGAGCGGATCACCTGCGAGAGGACGAGCGACGTCCGGCGCGCGGGCGTCGCCAGGAAGCGCTCGATCACGCCGCGGTCGAGGTCCTGGATCATCCCCATCCCGCTCCACGTGCCCTGGAAGAACGCGGTCATGACCACGACGGCCGGCGCGAGGAAGTCGACGTACGAGTCGGTCTCGAAGCCGGGCAGGTCGACGATGCGACGGAACAGCTGGCTGTAGAGCAGCAGCCAGAACATCGGCTGCACGAGCATCATCGCGATCCAGATCGGCTCGCGCATCAGGTTCCGCGTCTGCCGGCCGACCATGTACCACGACTGCGTCAGCGTCTCGCTCACGCGCGTCCCCCGCTGTGGCCTCCGGCCCCGCGACGCGAGCGACGTCCGAGAGACGCGCGCGACGGACGCGGCTCCTCGCCATGGGCCGCGCGGCTCACGCTCCCCCCTCCGCGTCGTCGGCCCGGAAGTCGCGGCCGGTGTGGTGGAGGTAGACGTCGTCGAGCGAGGGGCGCGAGAGCGTGACTGCGGCAACGGCGATCCCCTGCGCCTCGAGCGCCGACAGGATCCCGGGGACGGCGCGCCCGCCGTGGTCGACGCGCGCACGCAGGTCGCGGCCGTCGAGCTGCGCCTCGTGCACCTCCGCCAGCCCGCTCACGATCTGCAGCGCGTCGCCGCCGCGGCCGTCCTCGAGCTCGACGTGCACCGCGTCGCCGCGGAGCTCGCGCTTGAGTGCCTCCGGCGTCCCCTCGGAGACGATCCGGCCGCGCGACACGATCGCCAGGCGGTCCGCGAGGCGGTCGGCCTCCTCGAGGTAGTGCGTGGTCAGCAGGATCGTCAGCTTCTCGCGCTCGGCCAGCCGCTCGAGCTCGCCCCACATGGCCGCGCGCGCCTCGGGGTCGAGGCCGGTCGTCGGCTCGTCGAGGAAGAGCACGGACGGCCGGTGGACGAGCCCCAGGGCCACGTCCAGCCGGCGCTTCATCCCGCCGGAGTAGCCGCGAACGACGCGGTCGGCCGCGTCGGACAGCGTGAACAGCGCGAGCAGCTCGTCCACGCGCTGTCGCAGCTCGCGGCTGCCGAGGCCCTGGACCCGGCCCTGGAGGGTCAGGTTCTCGCGCCCGGTCCCTTCGGGGTCGACGCCGGACGCCTGCGGCACGTAGCCGATCGAGCGGCGCACCCGGCCGGCGTCGCGGACGACGTCGTGCCCTGCCACCTCGGCGCGGCCGGCGTCCGGGGTCGTGAGCGTGACGAGGATCCGGGTCGTCGTCGACTTGCCCGCGCCGTTCGGCCCGAGGAGCCCGAACACCTCGCCCTCGTCGACGCGAAACGAGACGCCCGCGAGCGCCTGCACCTGGCCGTACCGCTTCTCCAGCCCGTCGACGGCGATCGCGTCCACGGGAGGCGAGGCTAGCGAAGTACGATCGCGGCGTGCGCGGCGCGACGAAGGCCACCTTCTCGATCGTCGCCGCCGACCCGGACGCGCGCGAGGTCGGCTGCGCGGTGCAGTCGAAGTACTTCGCGGTCGGGACCGTGGTTCCGTGGGCCCGCGCCGGTGTCGGCGCGGTCGCGACTCAGGCTGCGGGCGTCGCCGCGTACGGGCCGCGGGCCCTCGACGAGCTCGCCGCCGGGTCCGATCCGGAGACGGCGCTCGCGCGCGTGCTCGCGGACGACGAGGAGCGCGAGACGCGGCAGCTCGGCGCGGTCGCGCCCGACGGCCGCGCGGCGGCGTTCACCGGCGCCGACTGCCTCGAGTGGGCCGGGCACCGGACCGGGCCCGGATACGCCGTCCAGGGGAACATCCTCGCGTCCGAGGACGTCGCCGTCGGGATGGAGTCGGCGTTCCTCGACAGCGTGGGGATGCCGCTCGCCCATCGCCTGATCGCGGCGCTCGAGGCGGCGCAGGCGGCCGGAGGCGACGCGCGCGGGCAGCAGTCGGCGGCGATCGTCGTCGAGCGCGTCGGCGCCGCGGCCGAGAGCCGCGAGGGGATCGACCGCGTCGTCGATCTGCGCGTCGACGACCACCCCGCGCCGATCGCGGAGCTGCGGCGCCTCTACGGGATCCACGAGCGCTGGGACGCGCTCCGCCGCGCGACGGCGCACCACCGGCCGGGTGAGTACGAGCTGGGGGCGGCGGTGCTGCGCGAGGCGCTGGACGGTCTCGGCGAGGACGCCGTCGTCCTCTACGACCTCGCGTGCTTCGAGGCGCTCGCCGGGCAGGTGCACCAGGCGGCCGCGCACCTCGACCGCGCGCTCGAGCTCGACCCGGGGCTGCGACCCGCGGCCGAGCACGACCCGGACCTCGCTCCGCTGCGCGAGGCGTGATCGCCCGCTCCGACGTCGAGGCCGCCGCGGCGAGGCTCGACGGCGTCGCCCACCGCACTCCCGTCTTCACCTCCCGCACCCTCGACGCCCTCGCCGGCGGGACTCTGTTCCTGAAGGCCGAGAGCCTCCAGCGGAGCGGCGCGTTCAAGTTCCGCGGCGCCTACAACGCGATCGCTTCGCTGTCCGAGGAGGAGCGTCGCCGCGGCGTCGCCGCCTACTCGTCGGGGAACCACGCGCAGGCGGTCGCGCTCGCCGCCTCGCTCGTCGGCGCGCCCGCCGTGATCCTGATGCCGGAGGACGCGCCCGAGACGAAGGTCGCCGCCACGCGCGGCTACGGCGCCGAGATCGTCCATTACGACCGGTTCCGCGAGCAGCGGGAAGCGCTCGGCCGGGCGCTCGCGGCCGAGCGCGGGCTGACATTGATCCCGCCGTACGACCACCCGGCCGTCGTCGCGGGGCAGGGCACGGTCGCGCTCGAGCTGCTGGAGCAGGCGCCGCGCCTCGACCTCCTCGTCACGCCCGTCGGCGGCGGCGGCCTGATCTCGGGCTGCGCGGTCGCGGCGGAGGGGGTGGAGGTCGTCGGCGTCGAGCCGGAGGCCGGCGACGACGTGCGGCGGTCGCTGGAGAGGCTCGAGCGGGTGACGATCCCGGTGCCGCGGACGATCGCCGACGGCCTGCAGACGACCTCGCCCGGGGAGCTCCCGTTCGCGATCATCCGCGAGCGTGTCGCGCGCGTCGTGACCGTGACCGACGAGGAGCTCGTCGGCGCGATGCGGTTCCTGTTCGAGCGCCTGAAGCTCGTCGTCGAGCCGAGCGGCGCCGCCGCCGCGGCCGCGCTTCTCGCCGGCGCGATCGACGCGCACGGGCGGCGCGTCGGCGTCGTCCTGTCGGGCGGGAACGTGGGCGCCGACCGCTTCTGCGACCTCCTCTCGGGGTCGCCCCGGTAGAGTCCCGCCCCGGCCGATGGACCTCTACGAGTACCAGGGCAAGCAGCTCTTCGAGCGCTTCGGCATCCCCGTGTCCGAGGGCCGCCTCGCGACCACCCCGGACGAGGCGTGGGAGGCGGCGCACGCGCTCGGCGGCCAGGTGGTCGTCAAGGCGCAGGTGCTCACCGGCGGCCGCGGCAAGGCCGGCGGGATCAAGCTCGCCGACGACGCGAACGACGCGCGTGCCAAGGCGGAGCAGATCCTCGGGATGGACATCCGCGGGCACGTGGTCAGGCGGCTCTGGATCGAGCGCGCCTCCGAGATCGCCAAGGAGTACTACCTCTCGATCACGTTCGACCGGGGCGCGAAGCGGCCCCTCTTCATGTTCACGACGCAGGGAGGGGTCGAGATCGAGCAGGTCGCCGACGAGACGCCCGAGGCCCTCGTCCGGTTGCACGTCGACCCCCTCGAGGGCTATCAGCCCTGGGTCGGTCGCCGGGTCGTGTTCGGCGGCGGGGTCGAGCACCCGGCAGAGCGCACGCAGATCGCCGCGATCGTCGAGCGGCTCTACGCCGCGTTCGTCGGCGCCGACGCGATGCTGTGCGAGATCAACCCGCTGATCGTCACGCCCGAGGGCGAGGTGCGGGCGCTCGACTCGAAGTTCACGGTGGACGACGCGGCGCTCTCGCGCCACCCGGACATCGCGGCGATGCGCGACCCGGAGGCCGTCCCGCCCGAGGAGCGCTTCGCGCGCGAGAAGGGCGTCACTTACGTGAAGCTCGACGGGGACGTCGGCGTCCTCGGCAACGGCGCCGGGCTCTCGATGTCCACGGTCGACGTCGTCACGTTCGTCGGCGGCCGCCCCGCGAACTTCTGCGACCTCGGGGGCGGTGGCGACGCGCAGGGCGTCGTGGACGCGCTCGAGGTGATCACGCGCGACCCGCAGGTGCGCTCGATCTTCTTCAACATCTTCGGCGGGATCACCCGCTGCGACGAGGTGGCGCGCGGGATCCTCGCCGCGCTCGAGCAGCTCGACCTCTCCGACTACCCGATCGTCGTCCGGCTCGACGGCACGAACGCGGAGGAGGGCCGGCGGATCCTCGCCGACGCCGGGAAGCCCAACGTCCACCCCGAGGCGACGATGCTCGACGGCGCCCGGCGCGCGGTGGAGCTCGCGGCGGCGTGACCGACGTCTGGAGCGGGCGCGCGGACGCCTACCGCGGCGCCGTCGACCAGCGCGAAGGAGAGGACCTCGAGCTCCTCGCCGCATGGGCCGCCGGGTGCGTCACCGCGCTCGACGTCGCCTCCGGCGGCGGCCACACGGCCCGGCGGCTGCGCGAGGCCGGCCTGCAGGTGACGACGCTCGACCCCGCGCCGGGGATGGGCGCCGACGTGCTGGCGCGCGCGGAGGACATCCCCTTCGCCGACTCGAGCTTCGACGTCGTCACGTGCCGGATCGCGCCCCACCACTTCGAGGACGTGCACGCCGCGGTCGAGGAGATGACGCGCGTCGCCAAGCGGCTCGTGCTGGTCGAGGACACGCTGTTCGTCTCCGAGGAGGTCGAGCGCGCCGAGCGGCTGCGCGACCCGACGCACGTCCGCTCCTACACAGAGGAGGAGTGGGGGGCGATGCTCGCCGCGGCCGGCCTCGAGGTGGAGGAGTCGCGGGTCCACGAGAAGCGTCGGAGCGCCGCCGACTGGCTCGCCCGCACCGACACGCCGCCGGCGGACGCCGCCGAGGTGCTGCGGCTGCTCGCGCCGTACCTCCACGGCGGCGAGTACGTCGACCGCAAGCTGCTCGTCAAGGCGAGGAAGCGGTAGTGGCGATCATCGTCGACAGGGAGACGCGGCTCGTCGTCCAGGGCCTGACCGGCTCGGAGGGACGGTTCCACGGCACGCGGAACAGGCAATACGGGACGAACGTCGTGGCGGGCGTGACGCCGGGCAAGGGCGGCCAGGACGTCGAGGGGATCCCGGTCTTCGACACCGTCGCCGACGCCGTCGAGGAGGCGCAGGCGAACGCGTCGCTGATCTTCGTCCCGGCGCGCTTCGCGGCCGACGCGATCTACGAGGCCGTCGACGCGGGGATCGCGACCGTCGTCTGCATCACCGAGCACATCCCCGCGCACGAGCTGCTGCGCGTCTACACGTACGTCCGCCCGAAGGGCGTGACCCTGATCGGCCCCAACTGCCCCGGCGTGCTCTCGCCCGGGAAGGCGAACGTCGGGATCATCCCGGCCGAGGTGTTCGCGGAGGGCCGCATCGGCCTCGTCTCGCGCTCCGGCACCCTGACCTACCAGATCGGCTACGAGGTGGCGCAGCGCGGCCTCGGCAACTCGACCATCGTCGGCATCGGCGGCGACCCGATCGTGGGCTCCTCCTTCATCGACGTCCTGCAGCGCTTCGAGGACGACCCCGAGACGGATTCGGTGGTGCTGGTGGGCGAGATCGGCGGCGACGAGGAGGAGAAGGCGGCGGAGTTCATCGCCGCGTCGATGTCGAAGCCCGTGTTCGCGTACATCGCCGGCTTCACGGCGCCGCCTGGGAAGACGATGGGGCACGCGGGCGCGATCATCTCGGGCTCGTCGGGGACGGCGCAGGCGAAGAAGGAGGCGCTGGAGGCGGCGGGGATCACGGTGGGGACGTCGCCGACCGAGGTGGCGCGGCTCGTCGCGGAGGCGCGCGGCTGATCCCAAGGAGGGGGCTCGTGGGGGAACCATGGGTTCCCCCGCGTCGCGTCGCCGACCGAGGTGGCGCGGCTCGTCGCGGAGGCGCGCGGCCAGCCCGAAGCATGATCTCGATCCCGGCGCGGCCGGACTAGACTCGGCGCCTCGGCACCCGCCGCGGCTCGCGGCCGCGGCAACGATCGAAGGAGGGGGTCATGCGAGTGAGACTCGCGCTTCTCGTCGGACTCGTCCTGGTCGCGGTCGCAGGGCTCGCGGCGACGCCGTCCCAGGCGATCACGTTCGGCTCGCCCGACGGCACGCTCCATCCAATCGTCGGCGGGCTCCTGGCCGACTGGAACCCGGACAGCCCGGGCCCGGATCTCTTCTGCTCCGGCACGCTCGTCGACGACCGGGTGTTCCTGACGGCGGCGCACTGCACCGCCGCGCTCGACGGCCTCGGGATCACCGAGGCCTGGGTCACGTTCGACCCGGTCTACGACGAGGACGCCGCGGCGCCGTCGGGGATCTGGGCGGTCGACTCGTGGGTCGGGCACGAGCTGTTCGGCTCGGGCGGGGCGTCGGACACGCACGACATCGCCGTCGTCTTCCTGGAGCAGGATCCGGGCATCGCCCCGGCGCAGCTGCCGTCGCTCGGGCTGCTCGACGCGATGAGCCAGCGCACGATCCGGGAGCAGACGTTCACGGCCGTCGGCTACGGCACGATCCGCACCGAGAAGGGCGGGGGCTTCAAGGGCATCCTCGACAACGCGCAGCGCAACTGGGTGCTCCAGTCGATGCTGTCGCTCGAGCCGGCGTGGCTGAACCTGTCGATGAACCCGTCCACGGGCAACGGCGGCACCTGCTACGGCGACTCGGGCGGGCCGCACTTCCTCGGCGGCGTGTCGAGCACGCTCGTCGTCTCGATCACGATCACCGGCGACGCCGTGTGTCGCGCGACCGACAAGACGTACCGGCTGGACGCGCCGGACGCGCAGGAGTTCCTGTCGCGGTTCGGGCTCGTCGCGGGTCCGTAGCGGTTCCGGGTGGGAAGCGTGCTCCCGGGCGCGCTTCCCACCGCCGCGGCTAGGGTCCGGTCGTGGACGACGCCGTCTCCGGCGAGCAGCTCGCGCTCTGGCGCGAGATCCTCCAGGAGGAGGTCGACGCCGCCGCGATCTACCGTGCCGCGGCGCGCAACGAGGAGGACGCGCGGAGCCGCGAGTCGCTCGAGCGGATGGCGACCGAAGAGGAGCGGCACGCCCGGGTCTGGAGCGAGCGCATCGCCGCCGCGGGCGGGGACGGCTCGATCCCCGAGCCCTCCCGCCGCGCGCGCATGCTCGCGTCGCTCACGGGCCGCTTCTCGCGCAGCACGGTGTTCCCGATCATGCTCGAGCGCGAGCGCCTCGCGATCGCGGCCTACGCCCCCGACGAGCAGGTCGCCGAGCTCGCTCCCGAGGAAGCGTCGCACGAGGCCGCGCTCGCCGAGCTGGTGAGCGCGACCAAGTCACAGCCGTTCGCGCGCGCGATCGCGCGGACCGAGGTGCGCGGCCGCTCGGGGAGCGGGAACGCGCTCCGCGCCGCCGTGCTCGGCGTCAACGACGGCCTCGTTTCGAACCTCAGCCTCGTGATGGGCGTCGCCGGCGCGGGCGTCGCCTCCCAGGACATCCTCATCACCGGCTTCGCCGGCCTCATCGCCGGCGCCGGCTCGATGGCGATGGGCGAGTGGATCTCCGTCACGAGCTCGCGCGAGCTGCTCTCCCGGCTGCTGCGGATCGAGCGGGAGGAGATCGCGCTCGACCCCGAGCTCGAGCGTGCGGAGCTCTCGCTGATCTACGAGGACAAGGGCCTCGACCCGTTGCAGGCGCGCCGGGTCGCCGACGCGCTCTCGCGCGATCCGGAGCGCGCGCTCGACGTGCACGCGCGCGAGGAGCTCGGGTTCGACCCGGAGGAGCTCGGAGGCTCCGCGTGGGTCGCGGCCGGCACCTCGTTCGCGCTGTTCGTGGTGGGCGCGATCGTTCCGGTCGCGCCGTTCCTGTTCCTCGACGGCGGCGCGGCGGTCGCCACCGCGGTCGTGCTCAGCGCCGTCGCGCTGCTCGGCATCGGCGCGGCGATCACGATCCTCACCGGGCGGAACGTGGCCCTCTCGGCGCTGCGGCAGCTCGCGTTCGGCGCCGCCGCGGCCGCGATCACCTACGGGGTCGGCGCGCTGTTCGGCGTCGCCCTCGACTAGCGCCGCCGCCGCCGCCGCGCGAACAGGACGGTGCCGACGACGGTCAGCACCAGCAGCACCGCCTTCTTCCCCTGCAGCTTCGACTCGCCGCTCGCGCGCTCGCGCATGTGCACCGGGACCTCGTCGACCCGGAGCCCGGCCGCGTCGAGCCGCAGCAGCCCCTCGACCTCGGGCGCGCCCGCCTCGTACGGCTCGGCGAGGTGGGGGAGCGCCTTCGCGTCGACCGCGTAGAGGCCGCTCGTCGCGTCCATCATCGGCCGGCCGAGCCGCAGCCGCATCAGCCGCCGCAACAGGAAGTGGCCGAGCTTGCGCGCGCCCTCGGCCTCGTAGCGGTAGGCGGCATAGCCGTCGCCGGAGACGAACCGCGAGCCCACGGCGACGTCGCAGGCGCCGGACCGGACCCGGTCGAGGAGCCGGCGGAGCTCCGCCACCGGGTGCTGGCCGTCGGCGTCGACGCGGCCGCAGTAGGCGTAGCCGTGGTCGAGCGCGTAGCGGTAGCCGGCGGCGATCCCGTGCGGCAGGCCGCGGTTCTCCCCGAAGGAGAACACCGCCGCGCCGCGCTCGCGGGCGACGTCGGCGGTGCGGTCGGTGGAGCCGTCGTCCACGACGAGCACGTCCGCGTCGGGAAGCTCGGCGTGGAGCTCGTCGAGCACCGCCGGCAGGTTGTCCTCCTCGTTCCAGGCGGGGACGAAGACCAGCGTGTCGTGCTCGGGCGTCGCGCTCACGCGTCGTCGAGCTCCTCCAGCGCGGCGCGGCGCTGGCGCCGGGCGACCGCCGCGGCCGCGAGCTCCCACGCGAGCGCCGGCGGCGTCGGCAGCGTCCTCGCGGCGCGGACCCGCCAGCCGATCCCGGCCCGGGCGTAGACCCCGCCGAACAGGTAGCGCACGCGCGGCACGTGGAGCGGGGCGCAGACGACCGTCGCGCGGCCGACCCCGCGCTCGCGCAGCAGGGCGGCGGAGCGCGACGCGTTCTGGGCCGTCGTCGCCGCGGTCGGCTCGACCACGAGCTCGACGTCGCCGCGACCCGTCCAGCTCGCCCGCATCTGCTCGGCCTCGCCCCCGCGGCCGCCGGTGAAGACGACGACGTCGGGACGCTCGCGTTCCGCGAGCGCGGCCGCCGCGACCAGCAGCCGGCGGCAGCGGCGGGTCATCCGCCCACGACGGCTGTGGCCCGGAACGACGATCGCGGTGCGGTCGCGCATCCCTCGAGTATCGCTGCCGCGCGCCTGCTCGGGTGGCGTCACGTCAGGGCGAAGGCGATCACGAGCGCGCCGGCGACGCCGACGGCGGCGGCGACAGCGATGCGGAACGCGTCGGGTGGCGCGGTCTCGGCGCTGCGCATCGCCGCGGCGGCGGCCAGGAGCGCGCCGACGAGCAGGGGCACGCCGATGGAGAGCAGGCCGAGGATCCCCCAGAAGACGAGGGTGACGCCCGCGGCGGCGAGGAGCACCAGCCGGAGCGACGGCGACGACGAGGCGGCGGCCGCCAGCGCGGCCGCGCCGGCGAGCGCGACCGATCCGGCCACGAGCGCGACCCGCGCCCCCGGGTCGCCACCCTCCTCGAGCGTCACCGACGCGAGGTAGACGGCGTCGACGCCGAGCGCGACGACACCGGCGCCCACGGCGAGCGCGCGCCCCGACAGACCGAGCATCAGGCCAGCGCGCGGGCCAGGTCGCCGAGGACGTGCACCATCTCGACGTCCTCGTGCGCAAGGTGCTGGAGCATCACGCGCTCGACCCCCGCCGCCTCGTACGCGCGCAGCAACTCCGCCGCCTCGTCGACCGTCCCGGTCACGTGCGGCGCCTGGTCGCCGCGCGCGGTCACCTCGCGCCACCGCGCCAGCCGCGCTTCGGCCTCGGCGCGGTCGCGTCCGACCACCGCGCCGGTCATCAGCGAGAACACGAGCGGGTCGCGGCCCGCCTCCCGTGCCGCCTCGTCGACGCGGCGGCGCCGGTCGCGGCACTCTTCCGGCGCGGCGAAGGTCGTGTTGTACTCGTCGGCGAAGCGGACGGCGACGCGGACGGTCCGCGGCTTCGCGGAGCCGCCGACGATCAGCCGCGGCCGCGGCGAGGGCTTGGGCCAGACGAGCGGGTCGGCGTCCCAGTGGCGCACCACCGCCTCGACCTGCCGCTCGAGCTCGTCCATCCGCTCGCGCAGCGGCGGGAAGGGGAGGCCGTAGGCGTGGTGCTCGGCCTCGTACCAGCCGGCGCCCATGCCGAGCTCGACCCGGCCCCCGGCGATCTCGTGCACGGTGACGGCGGACTTCGCGAGCACGGCTGCGGGACGGAAGGTGACGGGCGAGACGAGGCTGCCGAGCCTGATGCGCTCCGTCCGCGCGGCGAGCGCGGCCAGCGTCGCCCAGGCGTCGAGCGACCCGGCCGGCGGGCCGCGGACGATCGAGAGGTAGTGGTCGGAGCGGTACAGGCCGTCGAGCCCGGCCTCCTCGCACGCCTGCGCGAGCGCGAGCCACTGCGCCCACGTGACCCCTTCCTGGCCCTCGACCATGAGGCAGACGCGCACCCGGGGCAGCGTACTCGGGTGCTCCCGCGCACGCGGCGGCACCGGGCCGGTGGCCGCCCGCCCCCCGCTCTACACTGGCTTGGTGGCGACGATCTCCTTCGCCCGCGGGGCGCCCGCGCCGGAGGTCCTTCCCGCCGACGAGCTGGCGGACTGCGCGCGCGCGGCGATCGAGCAGGACGCGTCCGTCCTCGGCTACGGGCCGGCGGGAGGCTACGGGCCGCTGCGGGAGTGGCTGGCCGCGCGGCACGGCGTCCCGGCGTCGCGGGTCGCGCTGACGAACGGCTCGCTCCAGGGCTTCCTCTTCTACGCCCGTCGCCGGCTCGCGGCGGGATCGAGCCGCGTCCTCGTCGAGGCGCCCACGTACGACCGGCCGCTGAACCTGCTCGCCTCGATCGGCGCGGAGGTCGAGCCGGTGCCGCAGGACGACGAGGGCCTCGACCTCGACGCGCTCGAGGCCGCGCTCGCCCGCGGCGCGAACCCCGCCTTCCTGTACACGATCCCGACCTTCCAGAACCCGAGCGGCCGGACGCTGCCGGAGGAGCGCCGCCGGCGGCTCGTCGAGCTGGCGCGCGCGCACTCGCTGCACGTGCTCGAGGACGACCCGTACGGCCTCGTGCGCTACGAGGGCGCCCCGCCGCAGACGCTGCACGCGCTCGAAGGGGGCGAGCTCGTCACGTACACGTCGTCGTTCTCGAAGACGGTCGCGCCGGGCCTGCGCGTCGGCTACTTCGTCCTCCCCGAGGAGCTCGTGCGCCCGTTCGAGGAGGCGGCGATCTCGACCTACATCACGCCGGCGCTGCTCGGCCAGGCCACCGTCTGGGAGTTCGTCCGCCGGGGCCGGTTCGACCCGAACCTCGAGCGCGTGCGCACGCTGCTCGGCGTGCGCCGCGACGCGATGCTCGACGCGCTCGAGCGCGAGCTCGGAGGGGCGGCGCGCTGGAGCCGGCCCGAGGGCGGCTACTTCCTGTGGGTCGACCTCTTCGGCGACGTCGACGCCGCCGACCTGCTACGTCGCGCGACCGAGGCGGGCGTGGCGTTCGTGCGTGGCGCCGACTTCTTCGCCGCCGGCGCGGGCGGGCGCTCGTCCGCACGGCTCGCGTTCAGCTTCGCCTCGACGGACGAGATCGCCGTCGGCGTCGGCGTGCTCGCCGAGCTGCTCCCCCTGCGGGCGTAGCTACGCGACCGCGGGCTGCGTGGCGAACTGCTGGGGCAGGAGCACCGGCGGGCGCGGCACGAGCCGAGGCTGGCGCGGCGGCTGGAGCGCGAGCGCCCCGCGGCTGACCGCCCTGAACGTGGGGCAGGGCGTCTCGCCCGGGAGCGCGCAGAGACCGGCACGGCGGAAATAGCAGTCGTTGCAGGTTGCTCCAGCGTACTTGCTCATCGTTCGTCTCCCAAGGTGGTCTCGCCCCGCTCCCGACACCGCTGGATCCTAGAGGCGGCGGCAGGTGGATCAAGGTCCTGCTCGACGAAATCCTTGCATTTTCCGGTGCTTTCTAATCTGCCTAAATCTGTGTCAACCTGCTGCGGTTGCCAGCGCGCGCAACGCCTGTTGAAAAGTCCTCACAGGAACGATCCGGAGGCCATTGGCGTGGCGACGCGCCTCCGCGGCGTTTTCCCCAGCCGGAACCAGGAAGAGGTCGACGCCGGCGTCCTTCGCCGCGATCGTCTTCTGCTTGAGGCCGCCGACCGGGCCCACCGAGCCGTCGAGCTCGATCTCGCCGGTGGCCGCGATGTCGAGCCCGTGGTCGGCGTCCTTCCCGAGCTTCTCGAGCACCTCGAGCGCGAACGGGAGCCCCGCCGAGGGCCCGCCGACGGGGCCCGCGTCGATGCGCACGTCGAGCGGAAGCTTGATCTCGGCCGCCTGCGACACGAAGACGCCGATCGCGGCCCGCTTCGGCTCGCCCCGCGCCGCGATCGTCCGCAGGCGCACCTGCTCGCGCTCGTCACCGCGGCGGAACGCGAGCGCGACCTCGTCGCCGGGGGCGACCGACTCGAGCGCGCGACGCAGATCGCCGGGCGTGCGGACCCGCCGTCCGTTCGCCTCCACGACCACGTCCGTCGGCCGCAGGGTCGTCGCCGCGGGCGTGTCGGGGATCACCCCCTCGATCAACGCTCCCGCCGGATCGGCGTCCACGGTGTACCCCGCCTGCCGGAGCGCCACGGCCGCGGCGATCTGCTCCGAGCGGTCCATCTCGTTCAGGCTCGTCCGCCGCCGGGCCGCGTCCGAGAGACCCGTCGGGTTGAGCGCCCGCTTGGAGACGAGCGACGCGCCGTCGTGGATGCCCGGGAACAGCCGCTCGAGCACCGACGCCCGCCGGACGAGCACGTCCACGAAGTAGATCTGGCCGTCGTCCTCGGGCGACTGGCGTCCGGCGACGCTTACGAGCGGTGCGACGGGCTTGGCCTCGTTCGGGAGGAACAGGTAGTCGTCGCTCGGGACGAGGAAGAGGATCGCGACGGCGAGCGCGAGGAGGACGAGTCCGACGGCCGCCAGCCGCGAGGGAGTCAGGAACCGCCGCACCGCGTCCACCTTAGCCCGCTTCCGCCGTCGTCCGGCGGCGCCGGGAGTGGCTAGAGCAGGCTCCGCGTGAGCCCGCCGTCGACCGGGATCACCGCGCCCGTGACGTACGAGGCCTGGTCCGAGGCGAGGAAGCAGACGACGTCGCCGAGCTCGCGCGGCCGGCCCACGCGCCGCAGCGGGATGCGCTGGATCTGCTCTTCGCTGGGGTACGCCTCGCGGAGGCGCTCGGTGTCGATCCGGCCGGGGCAGAGCGTGTTGACGGTGATCCCGGAGGGACCCACCTCGCGCGCGATCGTCTTCGCCCAGCCGACGACGCCGGGGCGGACGAGGTTCGAGAGCGCGAGCTGGTCGGCCGGCTCGCGCACCGAGCTCGACTCGACGTTGATCACGCGGCCGCGGCCGCTGCGCTCGAGGTGGGGGAGGCAGAGCTCCGTGAGGCGGATCGCCGAGATCAGCAGGAGCTCGACCGCCTCCTCCACCTGCTCGGCCGTCACGCCGCGGGCGGGCCCGCGCGGCGGCCCGCCGCTGTTGTTGACGAGGACGTCCACGCCGCCGAAGGCCTCGACCGTCCGGTCGACGAGCCGCTGCAGCGCGCGCGGGTCCCGCACGTCCCCCTGCACCGCGAGCGCGCCGAGGCGCTCGGCCTCCCGCTCCAGCACGTCGCGCCGTCGCGCGAACATCGCGACGTTCGCGCCCTCCTCGGCGAGCGCCTCGGCGACCGCGAGCCCGATTCCCTGCGAGGCGCCGCAGACGATCGCCGTGCGTCCGGCGAGGCCGAGGTCCACTAGCTCGTGAGCACGCCGACGACCTCGCGCACCGCCGCCGCCGAGTCCTGCAGCATCCGCCGCTCGTCCTCGCTCAGCTCGAGCTCGACGATCTGCTCGACGCCGCCGGCCCCGAGCTTCACCGGGACGCCCATGTAGAGCCCGTCGATGCCGTACTCGCCGTCGAGGTACGCCGTGCACGGCAGCATGCGCTTCTCGTCGAGCATGATCGCGTCGACCATCTGCGCTGCCGCCGCGCCGGGGGCGTACCACGCGGACGTGCCGAGCAGGTTGACGATCTCGCCACCGCCCTTCGCCGTCCGCTCCACCATCGCCTGGATGCGCTCCTCGGAGACGAGCTTGCGCAGCGGGACGCCGCCGACCGTCGTCGCCGAGACGACGGGGACCATCTGGTCGCCGTGGCCGCCGAGCACCGTTGCCTGCACGTCCTTCACCGACGCGCCGGTCTCCCACGCGATGAAGGTGGCGAACCGCGCGGTGTCGAGGATCCCGGCCATCCCGAAGACGCGCTCTCTGGGCCAGCCGGAGACGTTCTTCGCGACGTGGCACATCGCGTCGAGCGGGTTCGAGACGACGATCAGGGTCGCGTCGGGCGAGTGCCGCGCGGCCTCCTCGGTGACCGACTTGACGATCGTCTCGTTCGTCGACACGAGATCGTCGCGTGACATCCCCGGGGCGCGCGGGAGGCCGGCGGTGACGACGACGACGTCGGAGCCGTCGGTCTCGTCGTAGCCGTTCGACCCGGTCACCTTCGGCTCGTAGCCGAGCACCGCGCCCATCTGGCCGATGTCGAGCGCCTTGCCCTGCGGCAGGCCCTCCTTGATGTCCACGAGGACGACGTCGGCGTAGTCGCGCGTGGCGAGCACCTGCGCGCAGGTCGCGCCCACGTTCCCGGCCCCGACGACCGTGATCTTCCTTCTCATCGCGTCGCCTCCACCTTCTCGATGTCGCGTCCCCACCGCGCCGATCCCGGCGGCCGGCGCCCGACTCTACCGACGTTTGGGAGCGACCTGCTCCGGTAGATTGGCCCGAGATGACCGACGACTTCAAGCCGGGCCTCGAGGGCGTCGTCGCCGTCGAGACCGAGATCGCGGAGCCCGACCGCGAGGGCGGCGCGCTGCGATACCGGGGCATCGACATCGAGGATCTCGTCGGCCACTTCCCGTACGAGCGCGTCTGGGGCTTGCTGGTCGACGACGACCTCGACTCGACGATGCCCGACCCGGAGCCGTACGAGCCCGCGCGCCTCACCGGCAACGCCCCCGCCGACCTCCAGTCCGAGACGGCACGGCTCGCCGGCGAGTGGAGGCTCGGCAAGCTGAACGAGATCTCGGACGTGCAGGCCCGCGCGGACCTCGGCCGGCTGTCGGCGCAGATGATGGCGATCGTCGCCCGCTCCGCGCGCGTCGCCGACGGGCACGACGATCCCGTCCCGGAGGACGTGGTGGGGAGGGGCCAGAGCGCCGCCGAGAAGTTCCTCCTCCGCTGGCGTGGCGAGGCCGACCCCCGCCACGTGAAGGCGATCGACACGTACTGGATCTGCACCGCGGAGCACGGCCTCAACGCCTCGACGTTCACCGCCCGCGTCGTCGCCTCGACCGGCGCCGACTGCGGCGCGGCGCTCTCGTCCGCCGTCGGAGCGCTGTCGGGCCCGCTGCACGGCGGCGCGCCCGCCTACGTGAAGCCGATGCTCGACGAGGTGGCGGCGAGCGGCGACCCCGAGGGGTGGGTGCGCGAGGCGCTCGACAGCGGCAAGCGCCTGATGGGCTTCGGCCACCGCGTATACCGGGCGGAGGACCCGCGCTCGCGGATCCTGAAGCGGACGGCGAAGGAGCTGGGGTCGGAGCAGATCGAGATCGCCCAGGCGCTCGAGCAGGCGGCGCTCGCCGAGCTGCGCCGGCGCAAGCCCGACCGTCCGCTCGAGACGAACGTCGAGTACTACTCGGCGGTCGTGCTCGACGTCGCCGAGATCCCGCCGCCGCTCGTCCCTGCGATGTTCGCCTGCTCGCGCGTGGCCGGCTGGTCGGCGCACATCCTCGAGCAGAAGCGGACGGGACGCCTGTTCCGGCCGTCGGCGCGGTACGTCGGGCCGGCCGAGCGCTCGCTGTCGGCGGCCTGACGGGGTGGAGCTCGCCGAGGCAGCGGCCCGCGCCGACGAGCTCGCGCGGGCAGGCGAGGAGCGCGAGCTTTCGGACCTGCGCCGTGAGTGGGACGACGAGGTGGAGGCCGCCGCGCGGAGCGCGGACTACCGCGTCCGCGCCGTCGCCTATCGGGCGATCGGCCAGTTCCGCTACCGGCAGAAGCGCGAGCTGATCCGTCGCGGGCTGGAGGACGAGAGCCCGGCCGCGCGCGGCGCCGCGCTCCTGTCGCTCGAGCTGTTCGGGCGCGACCGGCCCGGAGACGTCAACGGGGTGCGCCCGCTCCTGCACGAGCTCGCGAGCCGCGACCCGAACGGCGCGGTGCGTCGGCTCGCGATCGCCTGTCTCCGCCACGGGACGCCCGCGCGCGACACGATCGTCCTCCTGCAGGGACTCGCTGCCGACGACGAGGCCGACCGCGAGCTGCGGGCGAGCGCCGAGAAGGTGGCCGCCGAGCTGACCAGGAAGAGCCGCGCGCGCTAGCCCGCGCAGGCGGCGCAGACGCGTCCGTCGATGTGGCGCCCGCAGGACGGGCAGGTGCGCCGCGGCGCGCGGCGCTCGAGCAGCGACTTCTGCAGGCCGATCAGCATCATCAGGAAGCCGACGCCCGTGGTGGCGGCGAAGAGCCCGGTGAGTTGCGGGGTGAGGCCGGTCATCGCACCTTTCTCCTAGGACCGTTCCGGGCGCCGCCGCCTCGCGTGCGGGTGCGCCTGGAAGTACAACTCGCGTCGGCGGCGATCGGATACGTGGGTGTACAGCTCGGTCGTCGAGAGGTCGGCATGGCCGAGCATCTCCTGCACGCTGCGCAGGTCGGCGCCGCCCTCGAGCAGGTGCGTGGCGAACGAGTGGCGGAGGAGGTGCGGATGCACGCGCCCGGGCTCGAGCCCGGCCTTCTCCGCCAGGCGCCGGAGGACGAAGAACGCGCCGGCCCGCGTGAGCGCCCCGCCGCGTGCGTTGAGGAACAGCTCCGGCCGGCGGCGGACGTCGAGGAACGGCCGGCCGCGCGAGAGGTAGCGGCGCAGCGCGTCGGCGGCCTCCCGGCCGATCGGCACGAGCCGCTCCTTCGAGCCCTTCCCGAGCGCGCGCACGAGGCGGTTCTCCAGGTCGACCGCCGCCCGCTCGAGCTCCACCGCCTCGGACACGCGCAGGCCGGCGCCGTACAGCAGCTCGACGAGCGCCCGGTCGCGCAGCGCCCGAGGGGACGTCCCGTTCGCGGCCTCGACCAGACGCTCCGCCTCGCCGGGCGAGAGCGTCCGCGGGAGGCGCCGGGTGCGGCGGGGGAGCTCGAGCTCCGCCGCGGGGTTGTCGCCGCGCTCGCCGAGCATCGTCAGGTGCCGGAAGAAGGCGCGCAGCGCGGCGGCGCGCCTGGCGATCGTCGCGGGCGCGAGCCCCTGGGCGCGGAGGTCGGCGAGGTAGTGCTCGAGGTCCTCGAGGTCGGCGCGCCCCGGCGGGCTCCCGAGCCAGGTCGCGAACTGCGCGAGGTCGCGGCGGTACGCGTCCACCGTCCGGGGCGCCCGGCGCGCCGCGAGGAGCGCGAGGAAGCCGTCGAGTTGGGGGTCGCGGAGGGTCTCCGTCACGGCCCGGAGGAGTTCGCCCCGCAGCCGTCCGAACCTGCCTCGCCGCCGGCCTCAGGATCGCGGGTGCGCGCGGTCGTACACGCGTCGCAGGCGCCGCGCGTCCACGTGCGAGTAGATCTGCGTGGTCGAGAGCGAGGCGTGGCCGAGCAGCTCCTGGATCGTGCGCAGGTCGGCGCCGCCTTCGAGCAGGTGCGTGGCGAAGGCGTGGCGGAGCCGGTGCGGGTGGGGGAGCAGCCGCCGAAGCGTCGACGTGTCCAGGCGCCGCCCGCGCGCCGAGAGGAACAGTGCGTCGGTCGCGCCTCGTGCGAGCGCGGGCCGGGCCTCCCGCAGGTAGCGGGCGACCCACATGGCCGCCTCCTCGCCGAGCGGCACCACCCGCTCCTTGCCGCCCTTGCCGCGCACGTGGACGTGCTCCTGCTCGAAGTCGACGTCCCCGAGGTCGAGCGCCGTCGCCTCGGCGCTCCGCAGCCCCGCCGAGTAGACGAGCTCGACGAGGGCGCGATTGCGCAGCGCCAGCGGCCCGTCGCCCTCGAGCCGCGCGAGCACGTCCTCGACCTCGGCCGGCTTCGGCGCGTCGGGGAGCCGCCGCGGGCGTCGCGGCGAGAACGACCCGTCCGGAACCCGCGAGGCGCCGAGCGCGTGGCGCAGGAGCGACCGCGCCGCGGTCAGCTTCCGCCCGACCGTCGACGGCGCGAGCTTCCGGGGTCGCGCGCGGCCGAGCTCCGCCGCCCAGTCGGCGAACACGCGCACGTCGACCTCGTCGAGCCGCAGCCCGCGGTCACGAAGCCAGGCCTCCAGCTCCTCGAGGTCGAACCGGTACGCGCGTCGCGTCGCGTCCGACAGGCCGGGGCCGGCGAGGAAGCGCTCGATCGCGGCGTGCGTGTCCACGTGCTCTGCTTCGCGCCGCATATAGGATCGCCTGCCGATGACGTCGGACGAGCTCACGCGGCGGCTCGCCGAGCTGGCGATCGCCTTCGGTGCGAACGTCCAGCCGGGGCAGATCGTGTTCGTCCACGCCGAGCCGGACCACGCGCCGCTCGTCCGCGCGCTCGCCGCCGAGGCCTACCGCCGCGGCGCGCGCTTCGTCGACGCCTTCTACTTCGACCCGCACGTCAAGCGCGCCCGCATCGCCCACGCGCAGGAGGACACGCTCGACTTCGTCCCCTCGTGGTACGGCGACCGGATGCTCGCGCTCGGCGAGCAGCGGTGCGCCCGCGTCTGGGTCACCGGGGCGTCGGAGCCCGGCCTCCTCGCCGACCTGGATCCGGCGCGCGCCGGACGCGACATGCTGCCGCGCGTGAAGGAGACGTCCAAGGTCGTCAACGACCGCACCACGAACTGGACGATCGTCCCGTACCCGAGCGACGGGTGGGCCGGTCGGGTGCACCCGGACCTCCCGCCCGACGAGGCGCTGCAGCGCCTGACCGACGAGCTCGCGCACGTGCTCCGACTCGACGGCCCCGATCCGGTGGCGGCATGGGACGCGCGCTTCCGGGACATGACGGCGGCCGCGGCACGCCTCACGGAGCTGCGGCTCGACGCGCTCCGCTTCGACGGGCCGGGCACCGAGCTGACCCTCGGGCTGTTCCCGAGCTCCCGCTGGGCGGCCGCGACCTTCACCACCGTCGACGGGCTCGAGCACAAGCCGAACCTCCCGTCCGAGGAGGTGTTCACGTCGCCGGACCCGCGTCGCGCCGAGGGTCACGTCACCGCGACGAAGCCGCTCGTCTTCGCCGACGGCTCGGCGGTGAAGGGCCTCCGGGTGCGCTTCGAGGGCGGTCGGGCGGTCGAGATCGACGCCGACGAGGGCGCTGCCAACCTCCGCGCGCGCGTCGAGCAGGATCCGGGCGGCACGCAGCTCGGGGAGGTCGCGCTCGTCGACCGCGAAGGGCGCATCGGCGCGCTCGACACCGTGTTCCACGACACGCTGCTGGACGAGAACGCGGCCAGCCACATCGCGCTCGGCGGCGGCTTCGGCTTCGCGGTCGACGACGAGGAGGACCGGCAGCGCGTGAGCCAGAGCGGCGTCCACGTCGACTTCATGATCGGCGGCGACGACGTCGACGTGACCGGGATCACCCGCGACGGCGACGAGGTGGCGGTGCTGCAGGGCGGCGCATGGCAGATCTGACACCGCCCGAGGGCATCGTCGAGCGGCTCGCGGAGCTGGCGGTCGCGTTCGGCGCGAACGTGCGGGAGGGGCAGATCGTCGGCGTCACCGCCGAGCTCGGCGGCCACGAGCCGCTCGTACGCGCGATCGCGGCCGCCGCGTACCGCCGCGGTGCGCGCTTCGTCGACGTCAACTGGTTCGACCCGTGGGTGAAGCGCGCGCGCATCGAGCACGCCGCCGCCGACACGCTCGACTTCGTTCCCGAGTGGTACGGGCAGCGCTGGCTCCGCCTGGGCGAGGAGCGCGGCGCCTACGTCGCGATCACCGGGCCGACCGAGCCGGGGCTGCTCGACGACCTCGACCCGGCTCGCGCGGGTCGCGACCGGCTTCCGAGCGTGAAGGAGTCGATCGGGGTCGTGAACGACCGCACGGTCAACTGGACGAGGGTTCCCTTCGTGACCCCGAAGTGGGCGGCGCTCGTCCACCCGGAGCTGGCGCTTCCGGACGCGTACGCCAGGCTCTGGGAGGAGGTGGCGCACGTGTGCCGGCTCGACGAGGACGATCCCGTCGCGGCCTGGAACGAGCGGATGGACGCCAACGAGCGCGCCGCGACGCGGCTCTCGGAGCTCGCGCTCGCCACGGTCCGGTTCCACGGGCCGACGATCGACCTCGAGCTCGGGCTGCTCCCGACCTCCCGCTGGCAGCACACGCGCTTCGCGACCGCGGACGGCCGTCCCCACCATCCGAACGTGCCGTCGGAGGAGGTGTTCACGTCGCCCGACCCGGAGCGCGCCGAGGGCTGGCTCGAGTCGACGAAGCCGCTCGTGCTGCCGGACGGCTCGGTGATCCGCGGGCTCCGCGTCCGCTTCGAGGGCGGCCTCGCGGTCTCGATCGAGGCGGACGAGGGTGGCCCGAAGCTCGAGGCGCGCGTGGACGTCGCGAACGGCCGCCGCCTGGGCGAGGTCGCGCTGGTCGACCGCGAGGGCCGCATCGGGCCGCTGGGCACCGTCTTCTTCGACACCCTCCTGGACGAGAATGCCGCGAGCCACGTCGCGCTCGGCGCCGGCTTCCCGTGGGCCGTCGACGAGGAGGACGTCGCTCGCGTCAACGACAGCGCGACGCACGTCGACTTCATGGTGGGCGGCGACGGCGTCGACGTCACCGGGCGCACGCGCGAGGGCAGCGAGGTGCCGATCCTGCGCGGCGGCGCCTGGCAGATCTAGCCGCGTCGCCAAGAGCGTCTTGCGCCCCCGTCTCCTCTCCGTGATCGTGCTCGCGTGGAGCCGGAGCCCGTGATCTTCCGGGAGGAGGTGATCGGTACGATGTTCACGCTCGCCGACATCGCCGCCGGGGTGGAGACGATCGTCCGGCTGCTACAGGAGGACGAGGATGGCGAGGAAGGGCCGCCGCAAGACGACGCCTGAGGAGTTCGCCCGCTGGCGCGCGAACCGGGAGCGCCTCGAGCGCCTCGCGCAGCAGGGCCTCGAGGAGCTCGGGATCACGCGCCAAGAGCTCTTCCGGCGCCTCGGGCTGCCCGAGCGGCAGCGGCGCAGTGCGTAGCCCGCTTGCGGTAGCGTCAGCGCACGTGATCGCGAAGCACGACGTCCTGGTCGTCGGCGCCGGCTGCGCCGGCATGCGTGCCGCGATCGAGGCACACGACGCCGGCGCCGACGTGGCCGTGATCTCGAAGCTGCACCCCACCCGCAGCCACTCCGGAGCCGCCGAGGGCGGGATCAACGCGGCGCTCGGGAACGCCGCCGACGACGACCCCGAGACGCACGCGTTCGACACCGTCAAGGGCTCCGACTACCTCGGCGACCAGGACGCGATCGAGGTCTTCACGCGGGAGGCGCCGGGCGACATCTACCAGCTCGAGCACTGGGGCGCGTTCTTCTCGCGCCGCCCCGACGGCCGGCTTGCGCAGCGCCCGTTCGGCGCCGCCGGCTCGCCGCGCACCGTCTACGCGGCGGACATCACCGGCCACGTCCTGATCCAGGTGCTCTACGAGCAGCTCGTGAAGCGCGACATCCAGGTGTACGAGGAGTGGTTCGCGTGGCGCCTCGTCGAGAACGACGGGCGCTGCCAGGGCGTGATCTGCTGGGACTTGCTGAACGGCGGGATCAAGCTCGTCGGCGGGAAGACGGTCGTGCTCGCGACCGGCGGCGCGGGCCGCCTCTACCGGGCGACGACGAACGCCTACGCGTGCACCGGCGACGGGATGGCGATGGCGCTGCGGCTGGGACTGCCGCTGAAGGACATGGAGTTCATGCAGTTCCACCCGACGACGCTCTATCCGTCCGGGATCCTCATCACCGAGGGGTGCCGCGGCGAGGGCGGCTACCTGATCAACAGCGAGGGCGAGCGCTTCATGAAGCGCTACGCGCCGAACGCGCTCGAGCTCGCCTCGCGGGACGTCGTCTCGCGTTCCGAGACGACCGAGATCGAGGGCGGCCGCGGGATCAACGGGTCGGTGATGCTCGATCTCCGCCACCTCGGCCCGGAGCGGATCGTCGAGCGCCTGCCGGGGTCGCGCGAGCTCGCGATGACGTACGCAGGCGTCGACCCGATCTACGACCCGATCCCGGTGCGGCCGGGCGCGCACTACCACATGGGCGGCGTCGAGACCGACAACGACGGGCTCACGGAGCTCACCGGGCTCTACGCCGCCGGCGAGGTCGCCTGCGTCTCGGTCCACGGCGCGAACCGGCTCGGCGGGAACTCGCTGATGGAGACGATCACGTTCGGCCGCCGCGCCGGCCGCGCCGCCGCCGAGTGGGCGCTCGCGAACACGGTCGTCGCCGTGCCGGAGTCCGCCGTCGCGGACGCGGAGCGCGACCTGCGAACGCTGCTCGACCGCCGCGAGGGCGAGCGGCCCTGGCGGATCCGCGACGAGCTCGGCGCGTCGATGCTCGAGAACTTCGGCGTGTTCCGGCGCGGGCCGCAGATGACGGCGCAGCTCGAGATCGTCGACGGCCTGCGCGAGCGCTACGAGCGCGTCGTCGTCGACGACAAGGGCCAGGTGTTCAACTCCGACCTGACCCAGGCGATCGAGCTCGGCTACCTCCTCGACATCGCCGGCTGCATGCTCCAGGCGGGGGTCGCGCGCACCGAGAGTCGCGGCGCCCACTCGCGGCCCGACTACCCGGACCGCGACGACGAGCAGTTCCTCAAGCACTCGATCTCGCGCTGGGTCGACGACGGCCCCGAGCTCTCGTACAAGGAGGTGCGGATGACGCGCTGGGAGCCGACGGAGCGGAAGTACTGATGCAGGTCGCGCTGAAGATCTGGCGGTACAGCGGCGAGACCGGCGAGCGGCAGCTGAAGGAGTACGAGTTCGACGCGCCCGAGGAGGCGACACTCCTCGACTGCCTCGACCTCGTCAAGGACCGCATCGACGGGTCGCTCGCCTACCGCAAGAGCTGCCGGATGATGATCTGCGGCTCCTGCGGGATGCGGATGGACGGCGCCGCCGTGCTCGCCTGCAAGACGCGGATGTACGACCTCGCGCAGGCGGGCCACGTGCCGGTGATCTCCGCGATGGGGAACCTCCCGATCGTCAAGGACCTCGTCGTCGACATGGAGCCGTTCTGGGGCAAGTTCAAGGCGATGAAGCCGTATCTCCAGCCAGGCTACGAGGAGCCGCCGGAGGGCAAGGAGCACCTGATCACGCAGGAGCGCATGAACGTGATCCACAAGGAGGCGCTCTGCATCAACTGCGGCTGCTGCGTGTCCGAGTGCAACGCGATGGAGTCGGATCCCGAGTTCCTGGGGCCGCAGGCGCTCGCGAAGGGGATGCGCTTCGTCGGCGACCCCCGTGACGGCGCGACCGTCGAGCGGCTCGAGGACTACAACAGCGAGCACGGGATCTGGGAGTGCACGCGCTGCTACTTCTGCAACGAGCGCTGCCCCAAGGGCGTCGACCCGCGCGACGCGATCGCGAAGCTCGGGGCGGAGTCCGTCAGGCGGGGGATTACCCGCGACATGGGCGCGAAGCACGCGCTCTGGTTCGTCAAGTCGGCCGAGACGACGGGCTGGCTGCGCGAGACGGAGCTCGTGCCGAAGACCCAGGGGATCGTCTCGTCGGTCAAGCAGATGCGCTTCGCGATGAAGCTGGCGACCAAGGGCAAGGTGCCGGTGCCGTTCCCGCCGCACGTCGCGGCGGACGTCGACGAGGCGAGGCGCCTCCGCGACCTCGTGCAGGAGCAGGGGCGCGAAGGGTTCGCGGGGATCGTCCAGGGCGAGCACGCGCTCGCGGCGCTCGGCCACGGCTTCGAGCCCGACCGCGACCCCTACGAGCGCGACGACGCGTTCCCGCGCCCGTTCCTGCCCGGCGAAGGGGCGGTCGGGGACGGTGGAGCGCCGGCGCCGGCCGGGGGCGACGCGGGCATGGGGAGCCGCGCGCAGGCGGACGTGACCCCGGGGCAGGAACCGACCCGAAAGCCCGAAGGAGGCGCATGACCACGCTCGAAGCGACGGGCACGAAGAAGGTCGCCTACTACAAGGGGTGCCTCGCCTCGCTCTCGGCGAAGGAGCTCGACTCGTCCACGCAGGCGCTCGCCCCGATGGTCGACCTCGAGCTGATCGAGCTCGAGTCGGTCACCTGCTGCGGCGCCGGCGACATCCACGAGGCCGAGCCCGACTACTACCTGCACCTCAACGCGCGCATCCTCGCGTACGCCGAGGCGACCGGCTCGGACACGCTGATGACGATCTGCAACGTCTGCACGCTCAACCTGCGGCAGGCGAACCACCAGCTGCGGCTCGACGACGATCTCCGCGCACGCGTCAACCGCAACCTGGAGTCCGTCGGGGTGCCGCCGTACTCGGGCGGCGTCGAGGTCAAGCACTTCCTCTGGATGGTGGCGGAGGGCGAGGGCTTCGAGAAGCTGCAGCAGGTCGCGCACAAGGGCCTGAAGGGACTGAAGGTGGCGCCGTTCTACGGCTGCCAGATCCTGCGGCCCTCGAAGCTCCTCGGCTTCGAGGACCCGGACCGGCCGTGGTCGCTCGAGCGGATCATCAGCGCCTGCGGCGGCGAGCCCGTCGACTACCCGGCGAAGGTCAAGTGCTGCGGCTTCCCGATCATCCAGGCGCGCGAGGAGACCGCGCTCGGAGAGCTGATCCAGCCGATCGAGCAGGCGATGGAGGCCGGCGCCGACGCGATGGTGACGCCGTGCCCGCTCTGCCACCTCTCGCTCGACGCGTGGCAGTCGAAGCTCGAGAAGGCCCACGGCCGTTCGTTCGGGATGCCGATCATCCACCTCTCGCAGCTGATCGGGGTCGCCGCCGGGCTCGAGGAGTCGGAGCTGAAGTTCAAGCGGCACGTCGTGTCCGTCGGGCCGGTGCTCGACAAGCTCGCGACGTAGCCGTCCCGACGTCGTCGCAAGGTTCGCGGCCATCCGGCATCTGAGAGAACGGAGGGGCGGTTTCCGGCGCGGTGGCTCCCTGGGCCGCCGCGCCGGAACGTCTACCGCGGCCGTCCGGGCGGCGTTCGGCTCCCGCCGGGCGAAGCCCGGCTCCGCCGAGCGCCTCGCACCGCTCGCCGCCCTTCACTCGGAGGCCCGTGCGTCCGCACTGTGCCTCCTCCCTCCGGGACGCCGAGCGGCACGCCGGACGACCGCGGCCGCAGCCGGCCGGGCGACGGGGACTCCCGCCGGGCGCCTCTTCGGGGCCCCCGGCAAGTGCATCGCACTTGGCGGGGTGGAAAGCCCGGCTCCGCCCCCGCCTCGCGACGCTGGACGGCCTCCGCTCGGGGGCCCGTGCTCGCGCACTGTGCCCCCTCGCTGCGGCCGCCCAGCGCCGCGCTGGACGCCCCCGGAGGCGCCCGCCCGGCGAGCGGACGGCTCCCGCCGGGCGCCTCTCCGGGGCGGAAAGCCGGGCTCCGCCGTCCGCCTCGCGCCGCTCGCCGCCCTCCGCTCGGGGGCCCGTGCTCGCGCGCTGTTCCCCCTCGCACCGGGACGCCCAGCGGCACGCCGGACGACCGCGCAGGCGCTCGCCCGGGCGGCGGACGGCCCTCGCCGCCTCGTGGATCTGGGCCTGCCGCCGTGGTGATGCGCCGGCTCGGACCGACCCTTGTCGCGCTCGCCGCGGGCGGCCTCGCCTGGGGGTGGTTCGAGGCGGGATGGGTGCGGCTGCGCGAGCGGCGGCTGGGCGTGCCGGGACTCCCGGCCGAGCTCGACGGGCTCCGGATCGCGCACGTGTCGGATTTCCACCTCGGCGTTCCCTCGCGCGGCACGCACGCGGTGCGCCGTGCGGTGGCGTGGGTCGAGCAGCGGCAGCCGGAGCTCACGTGCCTGACGGGCGACCTGCTGACGCGGCCCGGCGGCGAGCCGCTGCTGCGCGAGCTCGTGGCGCGGCTGCCGCGCTGCTTCGCCGTCCTCGGTAACCACGACTTCGGCACGGCCACGGACCCGTTCGTCCTCGGCTCGCCGGTCGCCGAGCTGGAGCCGGCCACCCTCCTCGCGGACGAGACGCGCACGCTGGAGCTCCGCGGGCGGCGCGTCCAGGTCGCCGGGCTCGACCCGCGGACGGCACGTCGTGGCGGCGACCCGCCCGAGCCGGACCGCGACGCCGACCTCCGCATCCTCCTGTCGCACTTCCCGTGGACACTCGACCGGCTCGAGCCCGGCGACTGGCACGTCGTGCTCGCCGGACACATGCACGCGGGCCAGATCGTCGTCCCGTACGGCCGCGGCCGGCTGCACCTCGCGCATCCGAGCGCCCACTACACCCACGGCGTCTACCGGCGGCACGGGACGACGATGCACGTCTCGCCCGGCCTGGGGACGACGTTCGTCCCCTTCCGCTACTTCGCGCGGCCGGAAGCGACGGAGCTGCGCCTTGAAGCCGAGGGCGCGAGGTCGTAGCGTTCCGCTCGTGACGCGGTCGGGGGTCGTGGCGGGTGCCGTGCTGGCGATGCTCGGGCTCGCCCTCGCGGTGATGGTCGGCGACGCCCGCGCGGGCGACTGGCCCGGCTGGGACGAGGGCTGGGCGGTCGTCGCCTTCCCGCTCGGGATCCCGCCGGTCGTCGCGGCGGGTCTCGCGTTGGCCCACGCGGCGTCGGCCCGGCGCGTCGCCCTCGTCACCGGCGCGGTCTGGAGCTGGGGAGCGCTCGTCTTCCTCGCCTGGTTCGCGAGCGGCTAGCGCTCGCCTAGACTGGCTGCGATGGAGGGGAGCGCGTCCATCTCGAGCGAGGTGCTCGCGAGCTACGCGGAGGACGCCGCGCGCGACGTCGCCGGCGTTCGCAGCCTCGGTCAGGGCCGGCGCGCGGTGCGCGTGTCTTCCGACGACGGCGGGCTCGTGGTCGACCTCCACGTCGCCGTCGACTGGGGCGCGTCGATCCCGGACGTCGGCCGGGCCGTGCAGCGCCGCGTGCGCGACTACCTCGCGAGGATGGCGAACGTCGAGGCGCCGTCGGTGAATGTCGTCGTCGACGAGATCGGCCCGCCGGAGTAGTCGTGCCGCCGAGGCTCGCGGGTCTGACGGGCGCGACGCTCGAGACCGCGCCGAGCGTCTGCCAGACCTGCGTCTGGTGGCAGGCCCGCGGCTCGCGCACGGTCGAGAAGCGGCGCTGGATCGAGCGCGCGGAGGACGAGTGGGGCGCGTGGGGAACGGTCTACTCCGACGACGCGGGACGCGTGCTCGGGTCGATGCAGTGCGGCCCGGCCGCGCTGTTCCCGCGGGCCGCCGAGCTTCCGGCCGGACCGCCGTCGGCGGACGCCGTGCTCGTGACGTGCGCCTACCTCGTCGACCCCGGGACGCCGTGGGTGATGCAGTCGCTCTTCCTCGCCGCGATCGGGGAGGCGCGCGACAAGGGCGCCAAGGCGCTCGAGACGTTCGGGTACCGCCACCCCGAGGGCCAGACGGCGTACGAGCGGTTCCTCGTGCACCGAACGGTGTTCCCGCGGGACTTCCTCTCGGACTTCGGCTTCCTCACGGTGCGTGCGGCGGGACGCGTCGAGCTGTGCCGCCTCGAGCTCGGCGGCCTCCAACCCGTTGCCGAAGGGAAGCGCGCGAAGGTCCTGCGCGTCGTGAAGGAAGCGTTCACGCCCGCGCCCGTCCCGCAGCGGCCCTGACCGCGACGCCCGCGATGCCGCTTCCTGTACCTGACCTAGCACGAATTAACCAGATTCGACGAGATTCTCGCCGAAAGTCCAGGTTCAAACCCCAGCTATTTACACGGGGCTTTCCCCGCGATACAAACCAGTGACTCGCAATAGACCGTTTCGAAAGGCGGCCCTTTCGATGGATGGACCCACCAGTCGTACTGCAGTCCTGGTGGCGCGGCACCCCCTTTGGTTGGAGGCGCTCTCGCAGCTCCTCGACCGTGTGGGGATCACCGTCGCCGGCCAGACCACGAGCCCCTCGCGTGGGCTCGAGCTCGTCGACGAGCGCCTGCCCGACCTCCTGATCGTCGAGGTGGAGGCCACGGACGGAACGCTCGACGGTTGGGAGTGCCTGCGCAGGACGCGGGACGCGCACTCGTCCGTGAAGGTCATCGCCGTCGCCGACGAGCCCGACGAGCGTTCGATCGACGTCGCATTCTCGTCGGGAGCGGAGGCGTTCTGCAGCAAGGCAGCAGATCCGGACGACTTCGCCGCGGCGATCCGACAGTCGTTCGACCACTCGATCTATCTCGCGGCGTCACGCGTCGCCGTGAACGCGAACGGCCGGACGCCCGCCGCGGTGCCCGCGCCGGCCCACGAGCTGACGCGGCGGGAGCTCGAGATCCTCCAGCTCGTCTCCGAGGGCTACTCCAACTCGCAGCTCGGACGGATGCTGTGGGTGACCGAGCAGACGGTGAAGTTCCACCTATCGAACATCTACCGGAAGCTGAACGTGGCGAACCGGACCGAGGCGAGCCGGTGGGCGCAGGTCAACGGTCTGCTGCCCGCGAGCGGGACGGCGAGCCGGAGCGCGGCATAGGCGCCGCCTCTCGCGACGGCGATAACGGCGCGAGCCGGGGGAGCTGAAAGGCCGGGGCGGGGGTGCCCCGGCCTTCTTCTTGCTCCGCCTGCGAGGTCAAGCCGCGAGCGCGGTGCGCTCGAGCAGGAGCTCGGCGATCTGGATCGCGTTGAGCGCCGCGCCCTTGCGCAGGTTGTCCCCGACCACGAGCAGCGCCAGCCCGTGCTCCACCGTCGGGTCGCTGCGCACGCGGCCCACGAGCACGTCGTCGCCGCCGGCCGCCCGGCCCGGCGACGGCAGCTCCTCCAGTCGGATCCCGGGCGCGCGGCCCAGCAGCTCGGTCGCCCGCTCCGGCGAGAGCGGCTCCTGCGTCTCCACCCAGACGGCCTCCGCGTGCCCGACGAGCACCGGCACGCGCATCGTCGACGCACTCAGCGGCAGCGCGGGGAGCTCGAGGATCTTCCGCGTCTCCTCGCGGAGCTTCGACTCCTCGTCGAACTCCACGCCGTCGAACTCCCAGTCCATCCGCAGGTCGTGCTCCTCCGCCGACTCCGCCCGCAGGCGCGCCATCGCCTGGGCGCCCGCGCCGGACACCGACTGGTAGGTCGCCACGCGCACGCGCGCGAGGCCGGCCTCGTCGAGGAGCGGCTTCAGCGCGCAGGTGAGCGGGATCGCGCAGCAGTTCGGGTTCGCGACGATCCCGTCGTGCTCGAGCGCGCGCTCCCCGTTCACCTCGGGGACGACGAGCGGGATCCCCGGCTCGAGCCGGTACGCGGACGACTTGTCCACCGCCACGGCGCCCCCTCGCACGGCGTGGGGGACGAGCTCGAGGGATGCCGACGTGCCCACGGAGAAGAGCGCGACGTCGAGGTCGCCCGCCGCCAGCGCCTCCGGCGTCGCCTCCTCGACCACGAGATCGCCGACGCGGCTCCCCGCGGAGCGTGCGGAGGCGAACGCGCGCACGTGCTCGTAGCCGCGCTCGCGGAGCAGCCCGAGCGTGACGGCGCCGACCGCGCCGGTCGCGCCGACGACGCCGATGCGGGCGTCCCTACGCATGGGTGCGCTCCGCCGCCTGCTGGTCGAGCTCGAAGGTCGCGTGCAGCGCCCGGACGGCCTCGTCCACGTCGTCGGCGGGCACGTAGCAGGCGATCTTGATCGGCGACGTGCTCACGACCTCGGGTCGGATCCCGAGCCGGTCGAGCGTCGCGAAGGTCCTGGCGGCGATCCCGGGGTGGCTCCGCATCCCCGCTCCGACGATGCTCACCTTGCCGAGGTCCTCGCGCGCCGACCAGGACACGCCGAGGTCGTCGAGCGTGGGCTCGGCCGCCGCCCGGTCTTCCGACGGCGCCGAGAACACGATCTCGTCGCCGGTCTGCACGATCGTGTCGACGTTCACGCCGGCGTCGGCGAGCGCGCGGAACAGCCGGGCCGCGGGGACGCCGGTGACGCGGTAGAGCGTCTCCTCGGTCGTGTGCGCGACGCCGGAGATCATCGCCTTCTCGAGCATGCGCTCGTCCTCCTCCGTGATCCAGGTGCCGTCCGCGTCGGAGAACGTCGAGCGGACGTGCAACGGGACGTTGTGGTTGCGGGCGAACTCGACCGAGCGCAGCTGGAGCACCCTCGCTCCGGACGCGGCGAGCTCGAGCATCTCGTCGTAGGTGACCGCGTGGAGCTTGCGCGCGCCCGAGACGATGCGTGGATCGGCGGTGAAGACCCCTTCCACGTCGGTGTAGATCTCGCACGCGTGCGCGCCGAGCGCCGACGCGAGCGCGGCTGCGGTCAGGTCGGTGCCCCCGCGGCCGAGCGTCGTCACGTCGTAGGCGGTCGAGACGCCCTGGAAGCCGGCGACGAGCACGATCTTCCCGTCGTCGAGCGCCTCGTGGATCCGCCTCGCGCGGACCTCGACGATCTTCGCCTTCGTGTGCGCCGTGTCGGTGACGATGCCGGCCTGGGAGCCGGTCAGCGAGATCGCCTCGTGACCGAGGTCGTGGATCGCCATCGCCGCCAGCGCGCAGGTGATCCGCTCGCCGACGGAGACGAGCATGTCCAGCTCGCGCGGGACGGGTCGCGGGGAGACCTGTCGCGCGAGCGCGATCAGCTCGTCGGTCGTGTGGCCCATCGCCGAGAGCACGCCCACGACGCGGTCGCCGCCCTCGCGGGCAGCGACGAGCCGGCGCCCGACGGCCTTCACCTTCTCCGGGTCGCCGACGGACGTGCCGCCGAACTTCATCACGATCGTCCCCGGCGGGACGGTCGTGGGCGGCGCCTCCGCGCGGTCGGTCGCGACCGTCGGGACGGCCTCGTACTCCGTCGTCGACATCGCCGGACAGTGTAGGGGCCGCACCTGCGGGCCTGACCCGACGTCGGGGTCGCTCTCGACCTTTGCCGTGTTGACCTCGGGCCACCGCGATCCAAGAATCGCCGGGCCGCCGATGCCGCAGATCCGCCCACAACGACCCGCTCCTGGGAAGGTCGATCCGGGGCTCGAGAGCGACGAGCCCGCTCGTCCGGAGCCCGACGCCGTTCCCACGGTGTCGCTCGGCGCGCCCGTGGAGTTGCGGGTCGCGCTACTCGTCACCGACCGGTTCCTCGCGCGTGCCCTCGTCCGGGAGCTCGGAGCCGCCGGCGTCGCCGTGCTCGACGTGGACGACGGCCCCGTCGCGGGCCTCGGCTCGTTCGCCCCGGACTTGATCGTCGCCGACGGGCGCGGGCCGTCACCCACGCCGCTGGCGCGGGCGTACGAGCTGCGCCTGGCGGGGTCCCGCGAGTCCGTCGGCCCGGTGCCGATCGTCGCCCTGAGCGACGCGACCGGCTTCGTCGAGCCCGACGACCGGGGGCTCGCGGCCGTGGTCCCCGCCGAGGGCCCGATCGACGGCGTCCTCGGCGTCGTCCGGGCGATCGCCGCCCTCTCCGTGCACCTCCGCGCCGGCTAGACGCGCGCGGTCTCGCCGTCGCCGCCGTGGTCGAGGCCGAGCAGGCCGTGCAGCTGCGCCCAGCGGCTCGCCTCGGTGCGGTTCGACACGCCGAGCTTCCGATAGATGTTGGAGAGGTGGAACTTCACCGTCTGCTCGGTGACCCAGAGCATCCCGGCGAGCCTGACGTTCGAGTGACCCTCGGCCACGAGCTTCAGGATCTCGAGCTCCCGCCGCGTCAGCTTCCGGCCGTTCGCGGTGGGCGGGAGGCGGGGGCCGACGCCCGTGCCCCGCGGACCGGGCAGGAAGATCGAGGAGGTGAAGGCCTGGCGGATCCCGGCGAGGATGTCCGCCGGCTCCGCGGTCTTGATCACGTAGGCGACGGCACCGGCGGCGAGGGCGGCGTCGATCTGGTCGGGGTCGCGCGAGGCGCCGATCGCCACGATCCGCATCTCGGGCACGCGCTCGCGCGCCGCTGCGAGGACGCCGGGGCCGCCCGCGGCCGGCTCGACCACGAACAGGGCCGGCCGGTGCCGGTCGAGCAGGTCGAGCGCGTCCTCGGCCCGGCGGCACGCCGCCACGACCGCGAAGCCCGCCTGCGCCAGGATCGGCCCGATCGCGGACAGCCACAGAGGCTGCGGGTCGAGGAGGACGGCGCTCCGGTTCGACAGTGTCGTCGTCACGCGGAGTGCCTCGAGCTGCGGGCGACCACGGTCGCGAGGGCGAAGGCGACTGCGCCTGCGGCCACGGCGAACCCGACGGCGATCCGGAGCAGCGGCTCCCCGGGAATCACGGCGTACGAGGCGACGAACACGACGGCCGCGCCGGCCCAGGCCACCGCCGCCGCACGGCCCCGGTCGAGCGCGAGCAGCAGCTGGGACAGCGTCGCGGCGGCGAGGTAGGCACCGACGCCGGCCGCCAGCAGCCCGAGCTCGAGCGCGTCGACGCGGTACTCCTCGCCGTAGACGAGGGCCATCACGCTCGGGCCGGCGACCGTGGCGGCGAGGACGATCGCGACCGTGACGCCGGCGATGGCGGCGCACGCCCGCCACGCCGCCCTCGCGACGACCGAGCCGTCGCGCTGCGCGTGGAGCGTCGTGAGGTTCGGGAGCAGCGACGCCGCGAGCCCCTGGAAGAGGAACACGGGGACGCGCACGAGCATGGTCGCCGCGAACACGACGCCCGCCTCCCGCGACATCCCCGAGCCGCCGGCGAGCACGACGACGAGCGGCCCGCCGTTGACGAGGACCTGGTCCGCGGCCGCGATCACGCTCGCGGGACCGGCGAAGCTCGCGGCCGACCGGAGCCGGAACGACGCACCGTGGCCCGGCGCCAGCAACGTCCCGAGGCGCGAGCGCCCTGCCCAGAGCACGGCCGCCACGCTGGCGACTCCGGCTGCCACCATCGCGGCTGCGGCCAGTCCCTCGGATGCGACGACGACGAGCGGAAGCGCGACGACGATCCGCGCGAGCGCGTCGGCCAGGAGCAGCAGGCCGTACCCGGAGAACCAGCGCAACCCGCTCGTGACTCCGCGGATGACGTAGGCGGCCGCGTACGCGACGAGCCCGAGCGCGAGCGCCGCCGTCAGCGTGGCGTCGCCGCCGAAGAGGCTCGACGAGATGACGTCCCAGCCGAGGACGATCGCCGTCGTCAGGAGCACCACGACGACCGCCGCCATGATCGTGACCGCCCGGAGCACGGACCGCACGTCCGCCCCCCGCGACCGCCGCTCGGCGATCGCGCGCGCCGTCGTCTGCTCGAGCGGGCGAAACAGCACCACGACGCCGACGAACAGGGCCGCCCACAGCACCGCGATGCGCCCGTACGCCTCAGGCCCGAGCGAGCGCGCGGCGAGCACGTGGAACGCGTAGATCAGGACGCCGGAGAGGCCCGTCGCGACCGAGAGCACGAGCGCGCCGTCGAACGCCCGCGCCCGAGCGCGCGCGACGCCGGCGACCGGCGCCCCGGCGTGCTCCGCAACGGCCGCGCGTGCCGTCATCCTGCGCTGCCCTCCACGCCATCGATCTTTCTTCTGCGGGTGACGTCCGCCAACCCTCGACGGCACAGGCTTCGCGGGACCGGCATCCTGGTCGCCTCGCCGAACGGCTAGGACCTCGCCGCGCGGAGGGTTTTCCGGCCCTGGCCTGTTCCGGCCGCGGGGCGACCCCTACGCTCCGCCTCAGATTGCGGCGCAGGGGGCGCCGTTGCGGAGGGAGTGGTCGGAATCGAGAGCGGCGAGATGCGTGCGGCCGAAGGTCGCAGTGCGGCAGCGACTGTCGAGGCACCCCGGGTGCCTCCGAACCTCATGGTCGTGCCCGCCTTCAACGAGGAGGAGAACCTTCCGCGGCTGCTGGCCGAGCTCGAGACGCGGCCGGAGCTGTTCCCGGGAGGGAGCGTCCTCTTCGTCGTCGACGACGGCTCCGCCGACTCGACGCCGCTGATCGTCTCGTCCTACGACGGCCCGCTCCCGGTCGAGCTCGTCCGGCTCGAGCGCAACCAGGGGCCCGGCGCGGCGTTCCGCGCCGGCTTCGATGCCGCCCTCTCCCGGGCACGCTCCGACGAGGCGGAGGGCGCCCTCGTCGTCACGCTCGAGGCGGACACCACCAGCGACCTCGACGCCGTGCCGCGGATGATCGAGCGCGCCCGTGGCGACGCCGACGTCGTGCTGGCCTCGTGGGTGATGGTCAACGTCCCGCTCGCGCGGAGGCTGCTCAGCGCCGGCGCCGGAGCGTTCGTCCGGAGCCTGCTGGGCGTCGACGCCAAGACCGTGTCCTCCTTCCTGCGCGTCTACCGGGTCGGTGCGCTCGAACGCGCCGTCGCCCGCCACGGCGACGACCTCATTCGCGAGTCCGGGTTCGCCTGCAAGGCGGAGCTGCTCGCCAAGCTCGCGGCCCTCGGCGTGTGCATCGAGGAGGTCCCGGTCGACCTCGACACGTCCCAGCGGGTCGGGAAGAGCAAGATGCCGATCGCGCGCACGTTCGTCGCCTACTGGCGCATGGCGTTCAGGCAGTGGCGCGCGCGCGGCACGGCTCCCGCATGACCCGGCGCTCCGTCGGGATCGTCGGCGGAGGGATCCTCGGCATGACGGCCGCGTACCGGCTCGCGCAGGCCGGCGTTCGCGTCTCGCTGTTCGAGCGCGCTCCCGACCTCGGCGGCCTCGTCGGCTCGTTCGACTTCGGCGGCCGCCCGGTCGACCGCTTCTACCACGTGGTGCTGCCGACGGACGATCGCGTCCGCGGCCTGGCGGACGAGCTCGGCCTGGGCGACGACTTCCGCTTCCGCCCGACGAAGGTCGGCTTCTACGGTGACGGGAAGCTGTTCTCGATGACGTCGCCGGTCGAGTTCCTCCGCTTCCCCCTGCTCGGGCCGCTCGACCGCGTCCGGCTCGCCCGCTTCGTCGTCCGCTGCCAGCTGACGAAGGGCTACGACGAGCTCGACGACGAGCCGCTGCTCGCCTGGCTGTCGAAGCGCTCCGGCAGGCGGGTCACGGAGCGCCTGTGGGAGCCGCTGCTCGACTCCAAGTTCGACGGCCGCTACGACGACCTCCCGGCGACGTACATCTGGGCGCGGACGCGCCGGATGTCGAAGACGCGGGACTCCGGCGGCCGCGAGGTGATGGGGTGGCTGCGCGGCGGCTACCAGACGCTCATCGACACCCTCGAGGGCCGCATCCGCGCGCTCGGCGGCGAGGTCCGCGCCGGAGCCACCGTCGAGCGGATCGTCGGCGCCGGCGGGCGAGCGACCGGCCTCGTCGTCGACGGCGCCTTCCGGCCCTTCGACGAGATCCTCTGCACGCTCGCGCCGCCGCAGGCTCGGACGCTCCTCGACGACGAGCTCGCCGCCCTCGCGCCGGCGGACCGGTGCCGCTACCTCGGCGTCGTCTGCCTCCTCCTCCGCGTCAACCGCAGCGTCAGTCCCTACTACCACCTCAACATCACCGACCGTCGTGTCCCCCTCACGACGATCGTCGAGACGACGCACGTCGTCGACCCCGACCACGTCGGCGGGCACCTCCTCTACGTGTCCCGGTACCTCGACCCGGGCCACGCGGACCAGCGGCGCCCGCTCGACGAGCTCCACGACGAGTACCTCGGTCACGCGCGAACGATCTTCCCCGACCTCCGCGACGACGAGATCCTGGACGCAGTCGTCCAGCGAGCGCGCGTGACCGAGCCCGTCCACCTGGTCGGCGGCGCGAAGAACCTGCCGCCGATGCTGGACGTCCCCGGCCTCGCGCTCGCCTCGACGACTCACGTCTACCCGGAGATCGTCAGCGGCCAGGCGGTGATCGGCGTTGCCGATCGAGTGGTCGAGGGGTTGCTCGAGCGGCTCGGCGTCGCGGCCGAGCGGAAGGAGGCTGCGTGACGAGCGCGCCGCTCGCGTTGCGGCATCTCACCGCTCGCGCACGGGTCGCGGTCGCCCATGACGTCGCCGCGGTGGGCGGGCTCGTGGTGCTCCTCGCCGTGGTCGTGGCGACGACGTGGGAGCGGTGGGGCGACCTCGACAGCGACACGGGCTACGACGTGCTCGCCGGCATCCGCGTCGCCGACGGCCTGCTTCCGTACGCCGACTTCGTCTACTACTACGGTCCCCTCGCGCCGTTCGTCTCCGGGCTCGCCGTTCTCGTCGGCGGCGACGGCATCGGGCCCTCCGTCGCAATCGGGTTCCTCGTCACCGCCGCCATCGTCGCGGCGACCTACCTCCTCGCCCGCGCGCTGCTCGACCCCCTGGGCGCCTTCCTCGCGGCCGCCCTCACCGGCGCGGTGGCATTCGTGCCGAACAACTACGGCTTCGTGTTGCCGCACACGCACGCGGCGACGCTCGGGACGCTCGGCGTCCTGCTCCTGCTCCTGTGCGTCCGCGGCTACGCGGGCACCGGCCGCGAGCGCTGGCTCCTGGCGGCGGGCGCCTGCGCCGGCGTCACCACGTTGACGAAGCCCGAGGCGACGGGGGCGGCGTTCGCCGCGCTCGGCCTGTGGCTCGTCCTCCGCGCGCTCGCGGGTGCGCGGTTCCGGCGCGAGCTGGCGCTCGTCGCCGCGCCCGCGGTGGCGATCCCGGCGGCCGTGTACGGGGCGCTCCTCACGGCCGTCTCGGTGCACGACCTCTTGTTCGAGAACCTCTATCCCGTCGACATGCTCCGCGCAGGAGGCGACGAGCTCGTGAGCGTGCGGATGCCGATGACGCTCGGCAGCGTCGTGCACGTCGGAAGCCGGATGCTCCTGTACGCGGCCGGCGCCGCCGCCCTCGTGGTCGCGGCGCGCGTGCTCGGGACGCGCCTCCGGCGCCCGCTCGCGGTCGCGCTCGCGACCTCCATCGTGGTGGCGCTCGCCGCCGTCGCGGTGCGGCCCGACTCGGTGCGCGAGGCGCTCTACTACGTCTACGAAGGGCTTCCCGCCGGCGCAGTCGTCGCGCTCGTCGTGCTCGTCCGCCGGTTCAGGCACCGCGCCGGGGCATGGGACGCCACGGCGCAGCTCGAGCTCACGCTCGTCGCCGCGTTCACGGTGCTCGCCGCCACCACGTACGGGGCCTTCGTGCTCCAGGGCTGGCGCCCGCAGATGGCGGCCTACTACGTCCCGTTCGCGGCGATCCTGCTCGCCCGTCTCCACCTGGTGGAGCTCGGCCGCTCGCGCGCCGCCTACGCGTTCGGCGCGGCCTGGGTCACGTTCCTGGTCGTGACCGCCGTCGGGCTCACGCTCCAGAGCGCGCGCGACGAGTCGGTCGTGGTGCGGGGGCCCGGCGGCGCGCTCGCCGAGACGCCGGCCGAGGCTGCCCTCTACCGCACGGTGCTGGCGGAAGTAACGTCGCGAACCCGTCCCGGCGACGCGATCCTGGCCGCGCCGATCATGACCGGCGTCTACGTGCTCGCCGACCGCGAGAACCCTCTCCGCGAGCTGTCGACGCTTCCCGCGGCGCTTCCGTCCGCCGCCGACGAACGCGCCGCCATCGCCCGGCTCGAGGCCGCCGGCGTCCGGCTCGCGGTGATCGACCGTCGCGAGTGGCCGGGGTACGGCCAGTCGTCGTTCGGCACGTCGTTCGACCGGCTTCTGGCCGGGTGGATCGAGGACAACTTCGTCCGTGCACGCGCAATCGAGGCGGCCACGGCCCGGCCGCGCACCGTCGAGATCTGGATCAGGAGGGGCTCGTGAACAGGGTTGGCGTCACGGGGGCGGCGGGGTTCGTCGGCTCCCATCTCTGCAGGCGGCTGCTGGAGGAAGGCGTCGAGGTCGTCGGCGTCGACGACCTGTCGTACGGCTCGATGGCGAACCTCGCGAGTTGCCTCGAGCATCCAGGGTTCCGGTTCGAGCGGCTCGACTGCACGCGACGGCGAGCGCTGCGTGCCGCGTTCGACGGCTGCGACGCGATCGCACACCTGGCGGCGAAGAAGATCCCGCGGTTCGGAGGCGTCCTCGCCACGCTCGAGACCAACGTGACCGGCGCCAACGCCGCCTGTGCGGTCGCTCTGTCGCTCGACGCCGATCTGATCATCACCTCGACGTCCGACGTCTACGGGACGGCGACGCCGCCCTTCCGCGAGGACGGCGAGCTCACGCTCGGCCCGCCGACGACGAAACGCTGGTCGTATGCGGTGTCGAAACTATACGACGAGCATCTTGCGCTGGCCCTGGCCGACGAGAAGGATCTCAAGGTGACGATTCTGCGGCTCTTCAACGCCTACGGGCCACAGAACCACGTCAGCTGGTGGGGCGGTCCGACGCCGGTCTTCATCGAGGCGCTCCTCGACGGTCAGCCGATGGAGATCCACGGCGACGGCCGGCAGACGCGCACGTTCACGTACGTCGAGGACACCGTGGACGCGTTCGTCCGGGTGCTGCGCGCGCCGGCGTCGCGCGGCGAGGTGGTGAACGTCGGCGGGACCGAGACGGTCACCATCCTCGAGCTGGCGGCCAAGGTGCAGGAGCTGATGGGCGTGCCGCAGCCGTTGCGCGCGCGCTTCCTCGCCTACGACAAGCTCCCCGGCAAGTACCAGGACGTGCTCGCCCGAGTGCCGGACACCACCAAGGCGCGCGAGCTGCTCGGGTTCGAGGCGACCGTCCCGCTCGAGGCCGGCCTCGAGCGGACGATCCAGTGGCACCGCGACCGGCGGACGGAGGCATCGACCGCGGGAGCCGCGATCGGCTCATGAGCGCCGACACCCACTCCCGGCTCCGGGGTCGCCAACTGGCGGTCGCGCTCGCCGCGGCTGCCGTCTTCGCGTGCGCGCTCGGCGGCGGCGGGGGCGCGTCGGCCGCGTCCACCGCGTGCGAGCTCGGGAGCGCGGTCGCGTGCGAGAACCAGCTGCCCGGATCCCCGCGGTCGGAATGGGACGTGGACGGCTCGGGCGACCCGACGATCCAGGGCTTCCCGACCGACATCAGCGTCGACCAGGGCGGGACGGTCGACTTCAAGATCAAGACGCCCGCGACCGCGTACCACGTCGACATCTACCGGCTCGGCTGGTACGGCGGCGACGGCGCGCGCAAGGTCGCGACGATCCAGCCCACTGCCGCGCTCCCGCAGGCGCAGCCGGCGTGTGCCGCCGACGCTGCGACCGGGCTCGTCGACTGCGGCAACTGGTCGGTGTCGGCGTCGTGGAGCGTTCCGGCAGACGCCGTCTCCGGCGTGTACCTCGCGCGCCCCGTGCGCGACGACACGGGGGGCGCGAGCCACATCCTCTTCGTCGTCCGCGACGACGACGGCGGCTCGGAGATCCTGTTCCAGACGGCCGACACGACGTGGCAGGCCTACAACCGCTACGGCGGCAACAGCCTCTACTTCGGGTCGCCGGCCGGCCGCGCCTACAAGGTCTCGTACAACCGCCCGATCACGACGCGGGACTACAACAACACGTCCTACTTCTTCAACGGCGAGCTGCCGCTGCTGCGCTGGATCGAGCGGAACGGGTACGACGTGTCGTACTCCACCGACGTCGACAGCGACCGGCGCGGCGCCGAGATCCGCGAGCACGAGCTGTTCGTCTCGGCGGGCCACGACGAGTACTGGTCGGGAGGGCAGCGGGCGAACGTGACCGCCGCACGCGACGCGGGCGTGAACCTCGCGTTCTTCAGCGGGAACGAGGTGTTCTGGAAGGTCCGGTGGGAGAACAGCATCGACGGCTCGGGGACGAGCCACCGGACGCTCGTCTGCTACAAGGAGACGGCCGCCGGGGCGAAGATCGATCCGAGCCCCGAGTGGACGGGCACCTGGCGCGATGCGCGCTTCAGCCCCCCGAGCGACGGCGGCCGTCCGGAGAACGCGTTGACGGGGACGCTGTTCACGGTGAACGCGTACCGCGAGGACGCGCTGACCGTGCCCGCAACCGACGGGCGCCTGCGGTTCTGGCGGGGCACGAGCGTCGCGTCGCTCGCGCCCGGCGAGGTCGCGACCTTCCCGGCGGGGATCCTCGGCCACGAGTGGGACGAGGACGTCGACAACGGCTCCAGGCCGGCCGGCCTCTTCAACGTCTCGACCACCACGCTCTCGGTCGACAAGCACCTGGTCGACGAGGGGACGCGGTACGTCGCGGGAACCGCGACGCACCACCTCTCGCTGTACCGGGCATCCAGCGGCGCGCTCGTCTTCGGCGCCGGCACCGTGCAGTGGGGCTGGGGGCTCGACGACGTCCACGACGTCTACTCGAATCACGCGCCGCTGCCGCCGGACCAGCGCCTCCAGCAGGCGACGGTGAACCTCTTCGCCGACATGGGCGTCCAGCCCGCGTCGCTGCAGGCGGACCTGTCGCCGGCGACCGCGTCGAGCGACGCGTCGGCACCCGTCTCCGGCCTCACCTCGCCCGCCGCGGGGACGACCGTGGCCAGCGGCAGCACCGTGACCCTCTCCGGCGTCGCCTCGGACGCGAGCGGCGCAGTCGCCGCCGTCGAGGTCTCCACGGACGGTGGAGCGACGTGGCACCCGGCGAGCGGGCGCGAGCAGTGGACGTACACCTGGCATGCCGGCGGCTACGGAACGGTCACGATCAAGACGCGGGCCGTCGACGACAGCGGGAATCTGGAGACCCCGGGCGCGGGCACGACGATCGACGTCGGCTGCCCGTGCAGCCTCTGGACCGCCGGCGCGGTGCCCGGAACGCCGTCGTCGAACGATCGGAACGCGGTCGAGCTCGGCGTCCGCTTCACGCCGCAGGTCAACGGGTTCGTGACCGGCCTCAGGTTCTACAAGGGCCCCCAGAACGCGGGGACGCACGTCGGGAGCCTCTGGACGAACGGCGGCACGCTCCTCGGCCGTGCGACCTTCGTCGGCGAGACCGGCACCGGCTGGCAGCAGGTGCTGCTCGACGCGCCGGTGGCCGTGACGGCCGGCACGACGTACGTCGCGTCCTACTTCGCGCCCGCCGGAGGCTACGCGGTCGACCTGCTCGGATTCCGGACGGCGACGGTGAACCCGCCGCTGACCGCTCCGGCCGACGGCACGAGCGGCGCCAACGGCGTCTACCGGTACACCGCGGCGCCCGCGTTCCCGTCCGACACCTACTCGTCGAGCAACTACTGGGTCGACGTCGTCTTCGAGACCTCCGCGCCGCCGGACACGACGCCGCCGATCGTCTCGGGGACGACTCCCGTGGACGGCGCGACGGGCGCGGACCCGACGGGCGACGTCACGGCGTCGTTCAGCGAGCCGGTCGACGCCGGCACGGTCAACGGGACGACCTTCCAGCTCCGGGACGCGGCCGGCACCGCCGTCCCCGCAACCGTCTCGTACGACGAAGTGACGCGGACGGCACGCCTCCGCCCCGGCGCCGATCTCGCGACGGCCGCGACGTACACGGCCACCGTCCGCGGCGGCTCGGCCGGCGTCAAGGACCCGTCCGGGAACGCGCTCGCGACGGACGAGACGTGGTCGTTCACGACCGCGTCGGGCCCCGTCTGCCCGTGCACGCTCTGGCCCGCGTCGACGACGCCGTCGCTCCTCTCGAGCAGCGACGCGAACGCCGTGGAGCTCGGCGTCCGCTTCCAGGTCGACGTCCCGGGGTGGATCACCGGCGTCCGGTTCTACAAGGGCTCCCGCAACACCGGGACGCACGTGGGCAGCCTGTGGACGAACGGCGGGTCGCTCCTCGCCCGCGCGACCTTCGGTGGAGAGAGCTCCGGCGGCTGGCAGGAGGTCTCCTTCGGCGCTCCGGTGGCCGTGAGCCCCGGCGAGACGTACGTGGCGTCGTACTTCGCGCCGAGCGGCGGCTACGCGCTGAACAGCGGGTACTTCGCCTCCGAGCACCGCCGTCCCCCGCTCCGGGCGATCGCCGACGGCGCCGGCGGCCGCAACGGCGTCTACCGCTACGCGGCGTCGCCCACGTTCCCGGCCGACACCTACGGCGCGGCGAACTACTGGGTCGACGTCGTCTTCTCGACGGAGGCTCCGGGCGACACGACCCCGCCCGCCGTCACGGCGACGTCGCCGGTCGCCGGCGCGACGGACGTCGCCACGGGCGATCCGGTCACGGCGACCTTCGGCGAGGCCCTCGACCCCGCCTCGCTCACCGCCTCGACGTTCACGCTGCGCGACGCCGGCGGCACTGCCGTTCCCGCCACCGTGAGCTACGACACCGCGACGACGACCGCCCGGCTCGTGCCCTCCGCCGAGCTCACGGGCGGCGCGACGTACACGGCGACACTGGCCGCCGGTTCCTCCGGGATCAAGGACCTCGCGGGCAACGCGCTGGCGGCGCCCGTCACCTGGTCGTTCACCGTCGCCACCTGTCCCTGCTCGATCTGGCCCACGTCGGCCCGGCCGCAGCTCGAGAGCAGCTCCGACACGAAGGCGGTCGAGCTGGGCGTCCGCTTCCGCAGCGACGTCGGCGGCTGGATCACGGGCGTGCGCTTCTACAAGGGCCCGCAGAACACGGGGACGCACGTCGGCAGCCTCTGGACGAACGGCGGCACGCTGCTCGGCCGTGCGACGTTCACGGACGAGACGGCGTCGGGGTGGCAGCAGGTGACGTTCGGCGCGCCGGTGGCGGTGACCGCCGGCACGACGTACGTTGCGTCCTACTTCGCGCCCGCGGGACGCTACTCGCTCGACTCCGGCTACTTCGCGTCGGCCGACCGCGTGCGCGCTCCGCTTCGCGCCCTGCGGAACGGCGCCGACGGAGCGAACGGCGTGTTCCGCTACGGCTCGAGCCCCGCGTTCCCCAACGACACCTACGGCGCGGGCAACTACTGGGTCGACGTCGTCTTCGACGCCGCTCCGCCCGGCGACACGCAGCCGCCGCTCGTCGCGAGCGTCTCGCCGCCCGCGGGCGCCGCGAGCGCGGCAGTGGACGCCTCCGTCAGGGCGACCTTCAACGAGCCGGTGGACGCCGCGACCGTGAGCGGGACCACGTTCGAGCTGCGCGACGCCTCAGGCGCCGCGATCGCCGCCTCGGTCGGCTACGACGCCTCGACGATGACCGCCGCCCTGGCGCCCTCGTCCCCGCTCGCCTACGGCGCGACCTACACCGCGACCGTCCGAGGCGGCTCCGGCGGCGTGAAGGACGTGGCTGGGAACGCCATGGCCTCCGACAGCACGTGGACGTTCACGACCAAGACGTGCCCGTGCTCGATCTTCAGCGTCGTGGAGCAGCCGGAGATCCTCACGAGCTCCGACACGAAGGCGGTCGAGCTCGGCGTCAAGTTCCAGGCCGACGTGAACGGCTCGATCACCGGCATCCGTTTCTACAAGGGCGCCGGGAACCTCGGCACGCACGTCGCCAGCCTGTGGACGCCGCAGGGTCTCCTGCTCGCGAGCGCGACGTTCACGGGCGAGACGGCGTCGGGCTGGCAGGAGGCCACCTTCGCGTCGCCGGTACCGGTCACCGCCGGCACGACCTATGTGGCGTCGTACTACGCACCGAGCGGCCGCTACTCCCTCACCCCCGGCGGGCTCCGCACGGCGCGGCTGAACGCGCCGCTGCGGGCGCTCGCCGACGGCGCCCAGGGCGGGAACGGCGTGTTCGCCTACGGCCCCGCGTCGGCCTTCCCGACGGACACCTACGGCGGCGGGAACTACTGGGTCGACGTCGTCTTCATGCCGGGCTCGTAGGGCCTCCCTACGAGGTGCCCGGGACGGCGTCCGCGCGCGTGCGGTCGCGGCGGAGGCCACGCGCCTCCGCGAGCACCTCGGGCGCGCGCCAGAGGCAGAACACGGCGTACGAGAGCACGCCCGCGGCCACGAGGATCGCCAGACGGGCGGCGTCGGCCATGTCGGGCAGGACGGTGCCGAGCGCCAGCACGCACACGAGCATTCCCGCGCTCGCCTGCGCCACGCCGGAGAGGTTCGCCAGCACGCTGCGGAAGGGGAGATCGAGCGCGCGCGCGGTCAGGAGCGTGTAGTACGACTCGATGAAGACGCTCGCGACGGCGTAGCCCGCCGCGACGCCGACGATCCCCCAGTGGAGGCCTCCGACGAAGCCGACGAGGCTCAGCGTCAAGGCGACGAACGAGTACCAGAGCAGGATGCCGGCCCGCCCGGTCGCCTGGAGGATGCTCGAGTTGAGCGACTGGAGCGACTGCAGCAGCCCGACGACGGCCAGCACCTGGATCACCGGTATCGCCGACGACCAGCGATCGCCGAGCACCACGCGGACGAACTCGGGCGCGACCACGACGAGCCCGGCCATCGCGGGCACCGTCACCGCGGCGACGAGTCGATTCACGCGCAGCCACATCCGCGCCATGCGCTCGCGGTCGTCCTGGATCGACGCGAACGCCGGGAAGAAGACGGTCTGGATCGGCCACGCCAGCCGAGAGAGGGGCGACAGCATCACGTTGTAGGCGAGCGCGTAGGCCCCCAGCGCCTTCGCCCCGAGGAATCGGCCGATCAGGATGGCGTCGACGTTCCGGTTCGCGTAGAAGAGCAGGCGCGCCCCGAAGACCTGGCCGCTGAAGCCGCCGAGCTCGCGGATGCTCTGCCTCGAGAAGCGGAACGTTGGACGCCAGGGCGAGAACCGCCACAGCAGCGCCGTCGAGACGCTGACGATCGCGAGCTGCTGCCCGATCAGCGCCCACGCCCCGCCGCCGCCCGCCGCGACGGCGACGCCCACGATGCCGCCGACGAACGACCCGGCCATCACGCGGAGCTCGAGGCTACGGAAGTCCATCTCGCGGGTCAGGAGCGCCGCCTGGGTCGTCCCCAGCGACGAGATGAGGAACGTGAGCCCGAGCGCCATGAACAGCGGCTTCACCTGCGGCTCGCCGTAGAACGCCGCGACCGCGCCGGCGGACGCGACGGCGATCGTGGTGAACACGACGCCCGCGGCAACGCTCGTCCAGAAGACGGTCGAGCGGTCGTCCTCGCTGAGCTCTTTCCGCTGGACGAGCGCGGCTCCCAGGGCGAGGTCCGCGAAGATCGGGACGAGGCTCGTGAGCACGAGGGCCATCGCCGCGACGCCGTAGTCCGCGGGCGCGAGCAGGCGCGCGAGCATGATCGCGACGACGATCCGGAAGACCTGGCCGAACGCCTCGGAGCCCACCTTCCAGGCGAGCCCGCGGACGATCCGCGAACCGAGGCTCGCGTCGCGGTGCTGCGTCACCCTACTGGGGCCGGCGTGCGACGGCGGCGTGAAGGAGCGGGGCACCCACCTTCGCATCTTCGCGCACGCCGAGGAATCGCTCCACGGCGGCGGCGGCGCGGCTCCCCGCCGCTCCGTCCCACAGCGGCGGGAAGCGCGGCGAGGGCCGGTTCCCCAGGAGGCCCGGAATCCGCGTCAGCTTCTCCGGCTCGAGCCCGAGGAGCGTGTTCGTGCCGTGCGTGATCGTGACCGGCCGCTCCGTGCTCTCACGCAGCGTGAAGCACGGGACGCCGAGCACCGTGGTCTCCTCCTGCACGCCGCCCGAATCGGTGACGACGCCCGCGGCGAGCGCCGCCAGGGAGACGAAATCGGTGTACGGCTGCGGATCGACGAGGCGAACGCCGCCGTTGGGCGACAGCCCCAGCTGGAGCATGCGCTCACGGGTGCGCGGGTGCACCGGGAACACCACGGGCATCTGCCGTCCAAGCTCGGCGATCGCGGCCACCGTGCGCGCCAGCAGGTCGGCCTGGTCGACGAGGGCCGGCCGGTGGAGCGTCACGAGCAGGTAGCTGCGCGGAGCCAGCCCGAGGTCCGTGTAGGCGGCGCGCTCGAGCGCGTGGCCGAGCGACGCCATCAGGCTGTCGATCATCGTGTTGCCGACGAACTCCACCCGCTCCTCCGCGATCCCCTCGGCCGCGAGGTTCTCGTTCGCGTCCTCGCAGTGCGTGAGGAGGAGCGACGAGACGTGATCGGTCAGCCGCCGGTTGTGCTCCTCCGGCATTGCCCAGTCGAAGCTGCGGAGACCCGATTCGAGGTGACAGACGGGGATGTGGAGCTTCACGGCCGCGAGGGCCGCGGCGAGGGTGGAGTTCACGTCTCCGGGCACGACCACGAGGTCGGGCCGGAGGTCGAGGAACACGCGCTCGAGCCCCTCGAGGGCGCGTGCGGTCTGCTCCCCGTGGCTCCCCGAGCCCACACCGAGCTGTGAATGCGGCTCGGGCAGCGGCAGCTCGTCGAAGAAGACGTCGTTGACCAGCCGGTCGTAGTGCTGTCCCGTGTGGACGAGTCGCTGCTCGACGCGCCCAGAGCGCTCCAGGGCTGCGTAGAGGGGCGCGACCTTCATGTAGTTCGGGCGCGCGCCCACGACGTGCACGACCAGCGGCCGCATTCGCCCGCGCGTGCGCGCTCGTCCCGGCTGGGCCGCGTGTGCCATCCCGCCTGACGCTAGTGGGGCGGTGGACGGCCCACCATGGACGACGTGCTAGATCTCCGCTAACCGTTCGGATAGTCGGAAACAGCCGTCAGCAGGCGCCGTAGCCGCGCCTGGAGACCTCGATGCTCGACACGGCGCCGCGCCGCGTCGTCATCACGATCTCGCGCGCGCCGGTGCGCAGGATCAGTCCCCGCCGGCAGCCGGCGGTGCTGGCTCGCTTCGGAACGGTCGAGGCCTTCGCTCCGACGCCCATGCCGCGAGCGCTGACGTAGTAGCTGCTCGACGTGCCGACACCGACGACGCGGTCGCCGTCGTAGACGGCCCAGAGCGCGCCGCCCGGCGCGCGGAAGCGCGCCACGCGGGCGATCTTGCCGCTTGCGAGCTTCCGGCGGGTCGTGCTCCGGGGCGACCCGTAGAACGCTCGCACCTGGGCTTCGGTCGCGCCGAGGCGCACGTTGCCGACCGCGCCCGAGAGCGACAGGGTCGCGTTCTCGCGCTGGTCGGCACCGGCGTCGCGGGCCCGTCTGACCGGGCGGCGGTCGCCGTCCAGGTCGAGGCTCGGCGCGTCGCCCGCCGGCGCGGCGCCGATCGCCGGGCTCCCGGGCTTGAGATGGAAGTCGAACCCCGCGGCGTCGACGTACCCGGCGGCGCCGATCCGGTCGCTCGGGGCGCAGCGCTGGTTCGCCCACACGTTCCCGGCGTACTCGATGCCCTTCTGCCCGCAGTACGGGACGCGGCCGACGTTGCCGATCACCTTCGAGCCCTCGTACGTGGGCTCCGGATAGATCAGGAGCCCGGCGTCCAGCGAGTTGAAGCGGAAGACGAAGTTCTTCGGATCGGTTCCGGGGTCGGGATTGAGGTTCACCGCGTAGTACCCGCCGTCCGTCGGCGTGTCGAACCAGTTGTTCTCGATCAGGACGTTCGACGCCGTCGGTCCGCCCTGCGTCGGGGAGATGTAGAGGTCCATCACGTCGCAGCGCGTGAACTTCGAGTTGCGGATCACGACGCCGAGCGACTCCTGGAGGAACAGGCACTCGATGTGCGCCCCCGGGGCCTGCTGGCGGCCGACGTCGTGGAAGAGCACGCGGTCGACCAGGATGTTCGTCGAGGGTGGCTCGCCGCGGTAGTTTCCGATCGTCGGGCTGGTTCCGTCCTGGATCCCCCCGACCGAGCCGCCGAGGATGCTGACCGAGTCCGACGATCGGATGAAGAAGAAGCGGGTCGTGACGTTGCGGAAGACGACGTCCTGGACGCTCCGCACGAACCAGCTGCCGATGGTCAGGTCGCGGAACTCGACGTGGTTCTGGCCGCGCAGCGTGATCCCGCCGACGCTCACAGCCGCGTCCGCTGCCGGACGGAACACGATGCGTGCGCCGGATCCGGTTTTGGCACGCGACTCGAACTCCTGATCGCCTTCGTACGTGCCGGCGGCGAGCTCGACCGTCTGTCCCAGCCGCGCGACGGCGTACGCCCGGTCGAGGCTGCGACAGGGGCGTGCCTGCGTGCACGGGTTGTCGTCCGATCCGCTCGGCGACAGGAACACGTGTGCCGTCGAAGCAGTCGGCCCGTCCGGCCGCGCCACACCCGGAACGGGGAGCGCGAGGAGAGCCGACCACGCGACGGCGGCCCCGACAACAACGAGCGCGCGCCGGCTCATCAGCAGCCTCGAGTCTAGCGCCCGCCCGCTCATGCCTGGGGCCGGATCTCGAGCGGGGGCGCGGCGCCCGCGCCGTGGGGGGCGCGCGCGGGCACGCCCACCGCCTCGTCGAGGACCGACGCGAACTGCTCGGCGATCCGGCGGCGCTCGAACCGCTCGATGCCCGGCACGGCCCGGTCCGGGCGCCTGCCGTTGGCAAGCGCACTCGTGGCCTCGTCGCGGATCAGGCGGGTCATCGTCTCGACGTCGGCGGGTGCGCACACGAGCGCGTTCCCCGATGCCTCCAACAGATCCCGCGCGTCGCCGATCGGGACGGCGGCGAGGATCGGGCGGCGCGAGGCCAGGTACTCGTACGTCTTCCCGGGGACGATCCGCGTTCGATAGCCGGGGGCGACGTCGTGCATCGGCAGGAACAGGAGGTCGGCGCGGCGCAACAGGCGGACGGCGTCGCGGTGGGGGACGTACCCGAGCGCCTCCACGACGTCGGTCCGGATCACCGCGCGGTCTTGCTCGGCGAGCGCGCCTGCGAGCTCGACCCGCAGCCGGCCGCGCAGCTCGGGAGCCTCCGCCAGGACCCGGTCGACGGCCTCGAGCAGGTAGATGTGCGACCGCGGGAGGATGTCCACCTCGCCGAGGCTGCCGCCGAGGAGGCGACGGAGGCCCGCCGCGCGCCGGTGGTCGCGGCCCAGGCCCGTGTGCAGGAGCCCGGTGTGCGCGATGCGGAAGGTGCCGTCTCCGGCCGGCGCGACCGGCTCGTCGAAGTCGGCGGCGTCGTACCCGTTGGGGATCGCGTGGACGCGGG
>DATIDD010000074.1:0-26824 GCA_035456465.1 Gaiellaceae bacterium
ACGCGCCCGGGCGGCTGCTCGCGGAGGGCGGCGTAGGCGCGGTTGCCCTCGTCCGCGTTCAGCGGCCGGAACAGCTCGACGCCCGCGCGGAGGTCGACCACGACGGCGAGCCCCGCCAGCGCCACCATCCAGCCGCGCGGCAGCCGCGCGACCGCGATCGCGGCCAGGCCGGCGAGGCAGAGGCAGGCGATGGGCAGCAGCCGCTCCGGCACGCGGGTCGAGCCGAGCCCGGGCACCGTCCGCCAGAGCGGCTCGTACAACGGCGTCGTCGAGCCGAGCGCGAACAGGACGGGGACGGCCACGCCCGCGGCCAGGACGGCGGCGAGGTCGCGCCGCCGCGCCAGCAGCACGCCGGCGAGCGCGAGCAGCGGCACCAGCCAGCCGAGCAGGACGAAGCGCTCGAACTCGTGCATCGTCCGGCCGAGGAAGTCCCCGAGGTGAGCGGAGTACCGCTCGACCTCGGCGAACGGCCGCTCCGGCTCGTTGCCGCGGAGCGACACCGCCCACACGAGCAGCCCAGCCGCGACGGCCGCGCCGGCCGACGACCAGGCCGCCGCGCGCCGTCCCCGCACGAGCGCGTACGCGAGCACGAACGGGATCGCTCCGAGCGCGAGGTGCACCTGGCCCGACAGCGGGATCGACGCGAGCGAGGCCGCCGCCCGCCACGTCCGTCGCCGCTCGACGCCGTAGAGGGCGAGCGGGAGCAGCATCGACACGGGCGCGAGCAGGTGCCCGCCGGCCGTCTGCGCGACGCGGTACGGGGCGAGCGCGAACGCCAGCCCCCCGACGAGGGCGGCGCCGAGCGGCAGCCCGAGCGCGCGCAGCCACAGCGTCGTCAGCCCGCCGGCGCCGACGAACCCGAGCAGCACGAACGCGTTCCAGCCGCGGACCGTCCCGAGTAGCCACTCGAGCGGCCCGAACGCGACCGAGAACGGCCACCCGGCGAAGTCGACCCGCGGCGAGACGACGGGCTGGAACGAGTACGGGTCGAGCCAGGGCGCCGCGCCGCGCGCGAGCTGGTGCCCCGGCAGCCACAGCGCGTACGCCGTCTGGAGGTGGTCGCCCGGCGTGACGCGCCCCTCGCGCGCGGCGCCGTAGGCGAGGAAGTGCGAGCCGCCGTCGCGCAGCGCCGGCCAGGTCGAGAGCAGCCCGGCGGCGACGAAGAGCGCTAGCGCGAGGGCGGCAGCGCCCGCGCGGCCGCGAGCAGCTCGTCGAAGTCCGGCACCTCGCTCGGCTCGTACCGCCATGCGCCGCGGACCGTACCGCCGCCGTCGATCAGGAACGCCGCCCGCTCGGCGACGTCGCGCATCCCCCAGTACTCGTGCGCGACGCCGAACGCCCCGACGGCGTCGCCGTTCCAGTCCGAGAGGAGCGGCACGTCGATGTCCAGCGCCTGCGCCCAGGCGATGTGCGAGTAGGGCGAGTCGCGCGAGATCCCGTAGGCCGTCGTTCCCGTCTCCGCGAACGCCGCTCTCCTGTCACGCAGGAGCGTCAGCTCGTCCGTTCACGTGGCCGACCAGTCGAAGAGGTAGAAGAGGAGCAGGGTCGTCCCGGCGCCGCCCAGCTCGCGGACGGACACCGCCTCGCGCGGGGCGCGCCAGACGGCGACGTCGGGGCAAGGGTCCCCAGGGGCGAGCACGCTCCGAGCCTACTGCGCGACGCGGAGCACGGCCGCGACGTGCCGCTCGACCGACCGGGCGGGGAGCCGTCCGCGCGGCAGCTCGACGACGAACGCGGCCGCGCCGGGGAAGCGGTGGTTCTGCCAGTTCGGCCCGGTCCCGTGCGGCCACCGGAGCGATCGGTAGGACATGCCGGCGAGGCGCGCGTAGCGACGGGCCGCGGCGACGCTGCCTCCCCAGGCGCGCACGAGCGCCTGCGGCTGGTGGAACCAGATCGTCACGTCCGGCCGGATGCGCTCGATCAGCCGCCGCGCGAGGCGCGTCTCCGGCTCCGACCAGGCGCGCGGCCCGGCGAACTGCGGGCTCCAGCGCCGCCCGACGGGCCGCCACTCCGCGCCGAAGTTGCGGTTGAGGTCGACGCCGCGCGCGTTCTGGCGCACGCCGCGTGCGAGCCCGTCCGGGTTGAGGCTCTGGACGACGTAGACCTGCACGCCGACGGGGGCGCCGGCTCGGAGCAGCCGCCGCGTGACGGTCGTGCCGGCGCACTCGTCGCCGTGGATGCAGCCGATCACGAGGACGCGCCGCGATGCGGCGGGGTCGCCGAGCCGGTAGAGCTGGATCGACCGGCCCTCGACGGAGCGGCCGAGCTGCTCGCGCTCCACCGGGCCGCCGCCGCCCGGCAGCGCGAGCGCCGCTACGAGGAGGAGCCGCAGCACCGGGCCGCCTCGCTCCCCGCCGGCCCGTTAGCCGGTCGTCTCGGCGGCCGCGACCGGCTCGATCGCGCCCTCGACCGTCGCCGCCGCGATCTCCTGCACGACCTCGACGATGTCGCGGTTGGCGTTGAAGACCCGCAGCTGCCGGTCGGAGCCGTTTCCGCGGGCGAGGATCTCGCGGATCCCCTCGAGCTCGCGATCGCACCCGAGCTCGCGCGCGTGCGGCTCGACGGCGCGGAGCGTCCGGCGTACCAGCTGCGCCACCGGGATGCGGTTCCGCCTCCCCGTCGCGAGGTCCATGACCGGCGCCTCGAGGCCGTACCGGGCGGCCAGCCACTTGTTCTCCGACGTCAGGATCCGGTGGTAGGACGGGATCTCCTCGCCCGCGTCGTACCGCTCCGACAGGAGCTTCACCAGTGACTGGCAGTACGCCGTCAGCGCGACCGAGTCTTCCACGCGCGTGACGGCGTCGCAGATCCGCACCTCGACGGTGCCGAAGCGCGGGTGCAGCCGGATGTCCCACCAGATGTGGGTGTAGTCGGCGATCGTCCCGGTCTTCTCGAGCTGGCCGATCACCTGGGCGTAGTCCTGGTAGTTGCGGAACCGCGGGGGCGGCCCCGAGCGGGGGAAGGCGGCGAACACCATCTGGCGCGACGACGCCAGTCCCGTCGGCTCGCCGCGCCAGAACGGCGACGACGCCGACAGCGCGAGCAGCGGCGCGAGCTGCGGGAGCATCCCGTTGACGACCTGGATCGCCTTCTCCTCGTGGTCGACCCCGACGTGGATGTGGAGCCCGAAGATGAGCTCACGCCGCGCGACGTACTGCATCTGGTCGACGAGGTTCCGGTAGCGGTCGCGCGCGGTGATGCGCTGGCGCTCGAAGAGGCTGAACGGGTGCGTGCCCGAGGAGCCCACCTTCAGCCCGCGCTGCGCCGCCGTCGAGGCGACGTAGCCGCGCAGCGTCCGGAGCTCGGTCTCGACCTCGGCGGCGTTCCGGCACACGGGCGTCGCGACCTCGAGCACCGACTGCATCAGCTCCGGGTTCACGCGTTGGCCGAGCTCGTCGCCGCTCATGTCTGCCAGCACGGTGTCGATGTGCTGGACGAGGTCGAGCGTGGTCGCGTCGAGGAGCATGTACTCCTCCTCGACGCCGAGCGTGTACGGGTCTCCCTTGCCGAAGCGGTGGTCGAGGACGCTGCCGCCGGCGACGAAGCTCTTGCCGGTGATCGAGGCGGGATAGATCTGCTTCATGCGGCGGCTCGTGGGTCGGGAGCGATCGTCACGGCGCGCGGCTCGCGGCGCACGCGGCCGTTGATCCGGCGGCGGAACACGCGACTAGTATCGCCCGCCGTGGACGCCCTGAACCAGATCGACCGCTGGCCCGCGGCGAACGCGGCGGCGGTCGTCGCGCGTGCAGGCGGCCCCGTCGCCGGTCGCGGCGACCTCGACCGTCCGTTCCCGTGGGCCTCGGTCACGAAGCTCCTGACCGCTCTCGCGGCGCTCGTGGCCGTCGAGGAGGGGACGATCGACCTCGACGAGCCGGCCGGGCCGGAGGGCTCGACGGTGCGCCACCTGCTGGCCCATGCGTCCGGGCTGCCGCTCGAGGGGGACACCGCCCTCACCGCGCCGGGCCGCAGGCGGATCTACTCGAACCACGGCGTCGAGGTCGCGGCCGACCTCGTGGCCGGGCGCGCGGCGATGCCGTTCGGGCAGTACCTCGCCGCCGCGGTGCTCGAGCCGCTCGCGATCGGCGGGGAGCTCGAAGGCTCTCCCGGCGCCGGCTTCGTCGGCTCCGCCCGGGACCTCGCGGCGCTGGGGACCGAGCTGCTCGCGCCGACCATCGTCGCTCCCGAGACGCTCGCGGAGGCGACCTCCGTCCAGTTCCCCGGGCTCGGCGGGGTGCTCCCGGGCTTCGGCCGCATGGCGCCCAACGACTGGGGGCTCGGGTTCGAGCTGCGCGACGAGAAGCGCCCCCACTGGACGGGCGCCCGGAGCTCGCCGCGGACGTTCGGGCACTTCGGACGCAGCGGCACGTTCCTGTGGGTCGACCCCGACGCCGGCCTCGCCCTCGGCGCGCTCACCGACGAGCCGTTCGGCGACTGGGCCGCGGCCGCGTGGCCCGCGCTGTCGGACGCCGTGCTCGCCGAGGCCGCCTGACCCGCCGGCGGCGTGAGCCGCCGCCGTCAGGGAGCCCGGCCTCCCCCGCGAGACCTCACGGGTCGGCGAAGAGCGGCCGCAGGAACTCGTCGAACGCGTCGCGGTCGCAGCTCGCGACCGTCGCCGGCGTGATCGCGCGCACCGACGCGGTCCGCGGCACCCCCATCGCGAGCGCGACCTCGCCGAACGTGTCGCCCGGCTTCAGCATCCGGCGCGTGCCCAGCGCCTGCTGCCGTACCTCCAGCATCCCCGAGAGCACCACGAAGAAGCGGTCGCCCGGCTCGCCCTCCCGGACGATCGTGACGCCGGGGCCGACCTCCTCGCGCTGCATCCGCGCCGCCAGCTCGGCCAGCCGCGCGCCGGGGACGTCCGCGAGCAGGGGGATGCGCGAGAGCTCGGTGACCGTGGCCGGGATGTGGCGCGGGCTCACGCCGCGTCCTCCGCGGCGATCCCCGGCGGGACGAGGACGCGCAGCGCTCCCGGCTCGACGCGGAGCTCGAGCGGCGTCTCGAACGCCGCGGGCTCGCCGTCGACGGCGGCGCGGAGCCGGTGCCGGCGGGCGTCGACCACGAACCTGGTCGCACTGCGCTCGCGCCAGCCGTCGCGGAGGATCCCGCTCGAGGCGTAGAGGTGCAGGAGGCCCTCGTCGAGCCGCTCGCGCTCGCCGGGTGAGAGCGCGTCGAGGCGGTACGCGTTGTTGGCCACGAGCAGGACACGCGCGGTCACCCGCTCGCCGTCGACGGTCAGGTCGAGCGGCCGCGGGTGGCGGGCGAGGACGGCCAGGGCCCGGAGCCGCGCGAGGGCCTCGCTCCGGCGGCGGTGCCGCTCGCGCCGGTGGACGAGGCGTGCGTAGAGGCCGAGCGAGACGTTGTTGAGGAAGAGCCGGTCGCCCACGCGCCCCACGTCGACCTGCCGCGCCTCGCCGTCGAAGGCGGCGAGCGCCGCGAGCGGGTCGTCGCGGTCGAGGCCGAGGTCGCGCGCGAAGTGGTTGCGCGTCCCGAACGGCACGGCCACGAAGGGGAGGCCGCGCTCGACCGCGGCGTCCGCCACGGCTCCGAGCGACCCGTCGCCCCCGGCCATCCCGAGGACGTCGGCGTCGACGGCCCGCGCCAGCTCGCCGGGGTCGTCGCCGTCGCGGAGGACCTGCACCTGGACGTCCCTCGCGCGGGCGGCCGCGGCGAGCTCCTCGACCGAGGGATCCGCCGCGCCCGATCGAGGGTTCACGAAGAGCACCCCGGCCACTACTCCAGCGTAGTAGGTCCGGCGCGGTGCAAAATGAGCCGAACGGCCCATGGCGCGTCCGGCGGCGGCGGCCGATGATGCTGCAGATGAACGAGCACGGGCTCCATTACGTCGAGAACGACCTCAGCGACGACTGGGTCGAGCAGTGGGCGGCCGCCGGCGTCGTCGAGCTCGAGGACTACCTGGCGAAGCACGGCGCGTTCCTCGACTTCCTCGGCAACGAGGAGTAGCGCCGCCGAGCGGTTGCGCGCCGCAGCGCGTGCGAAGATCACGGCCGTCCCCGACACGGAGGAAGGCTCGTGAACTTCGGCGCCCTGATCCGCGGCTTCCCCGGCCATCCGCTCCACCCGCCGCTGACGGACACCGTCATCGGCGCCTACACGTTCGCGCTGGTCGCGGCGGTGCTCGACGTGCTCGGCGTCACCGAGACGGCGGCGGCCCAGGCCTGGTGGCTCGCGCTCCTGGTCGGCCTCGTCCTGACCGTCCCCACCGCGGCCGCCGGGATCGCCGACTGGCTGACGATCACGAGCCGGACCCCGCTCTGGCGCACCGCGACGACGCACATGATCGTCATGCTCGTCGCGAGCGGCGTCTTCCTGGCCACCGCGATCGGAGGCAAGTCGAGCTACGACGACGGCGACGTGCGCACCGGCGCCTTCGTCCTCACGATCGTCGCCTTCGGGCTGCTGGTCTTCGGCGGCTGGGTCGGCGGCGCGATCACCTACGTCCACGGGATGCGCGTGCTGAACCTCGTGCAGGAGCCGGCGTCGCGCACGACGGCCCCGTCGACCCCGGAGCAGGACGAGGCAGCGCGCCGCTAGCAGTGCCTGGTACCTGGTACGTACCGGGTACGTACCAGGTACCGCTGTCTTCGGCCCACGCGACGATCGGTCGCGCCGACGGGCCTAGACGAGCCCGAGCGAGCGCTCGAGCGAGCCCTTCGGCTGTGCGCCGATCGCCGCGGCGGCGGGCTCGCCGCCCTTGAACAGGATCATCGTCGGGATCGACGCGACGCCGTAGCGTCCGGCGAGCTCGGGCTGCTCGTCGATGTTCACCTTCACGAGCTTCAGCTCCCCTTCGCGCTCTTCCACGATCCGGTCGAGCACGGGCGCGACGGCGTGGCACGGGCCACACCACTCGGCCCAGAAGTCGACCAGGACGGGCTTGTCGCTCCCCGCGACCTCGCTCTCCCAGGTCTCGTTCGTCACTTCGGTTGCCATTCGTTCCTTTCGGACGTAGTTCGAGGGGCTTCCTCGCCCCTCATCAGAGCAAACGCGGCGGAGGGCTCGACAATTCCGGGCGGTACGATCGAGTGCCGATGGAGCGCACGTTCACGCCGCTGCCGGACGCCCCGGATCACCCCGCGATCGAGCTGGAGCAGCTCGACCGCTGGGAGCGCGAGCGCACGTTCGAGCGCCTCCGCGAGCAGAACGCGGGCAACCCGCACTGGAGCTTCGTCGACGGTCCCGTCACGGCGAACAAGAAGCTCGCGATCCACACCGCCTGGGGGCGGACGCTGAAGGACGTGTTCCAGCGGTACAAGGCGCTCCGCGGGTTCGACCAGCGCTACCAGAACGGCTTCGACTGCCAGGGGCTCTGGATCGAGGTCGGGGTCGAGCGCGACCTCGGCCTCAACTCGAAGCGCGAGATCGAGGAGTACGGCCTCGACCGCTTCGCCCGCAAGTGCCGCGAGGTCGTGGTCTGGTCGTCGGCGGAGATCACGCGCGGCTCGAAGCGCCTCGGCCAGTGGATGGACTGGGGCAACGACTACTTCACCTTCAGCGACACCAACATCGAGTACATCTGGCGCTTCCTCAAGCTCGTCCAGGAGCGCGGGTGGCTCTACCTCGGCCACCGCTCGACCGAGTGGTGCCCTCGCTGCGGCACCTCGATCTCGGCGCACGAGCTGCACGGGAACTACGTCGACCGCGCCGACCCGTCGCTGTTCGTCCGGCTCCCGCTCGTCGAGCGGCCCGGCGAGTCGCTCGTGGTCTGGACGACGACGCCGTGGACGCTCCCCGCGAACGTCGCGGCGGCAGTCAACCCGGACGCCGACTACGGGCGCCGGCTCAACGGCGAGTGGGTCGCGGCGCCGCGCTACCCGGACGAGTCGTTCGACGAGATCGCCAAGGGCTCGGAGCTCGTCGGGCTGCACTACGAGGGCCCGTTCGACGACCTCCCGCCGGGCGCGGGAGTCGAGCACCGCGTGATCCCGTGGGACGAGGTCGCGCTCGACGAGGGCACGGGGATCGTCCACATCGCGCCGGGTTGCGGCTCCGAGGACTTCGAGCTCGCGCGCGTCCACGACCTGGCGGTGCTGACGCCGGTGGACGAGTCGGGCCGCTTCTACGACGACTACGGCTGGCTGCACGGGCTCTCCACGGTGGAGGCCGCCGAGCAGATCATCGGGCGCCTGGAGGAGCGCGGCCGGCTCGTGGAGGCCGGGCTCTACGAGCATCGCTATCCGGAGTGCTGGCGTTGCCACACGCCGCTCATCTTCCGCATCTCCGACGACTGGTTCATCTCCGTCCGTGACCTGCGCGAGCCGATGCGCGAGGCGAACGCGAGCGTGAAGTGGACGCCCGAGTACATGGGCAAGCGGATGGACGACTGGCTCGTGAACATGGGCGACTGGAACATCTCCCGGCGTCGCTACTACGGCCTGCCGCTGCCGTTCTACCCCTGCGGATGCGGGCACCTGAACGTGATCGGCTCGCGCGCGGAGCTCGAGGAGCGGGCCCTGGGAGGGCTCGACCAGCTGGAGGAGCTGCGCCGGCCGTGGATCGACGAGGTCGCGATCACGTGCGAGGCCTGCGGCGAGGAGGTCCGGCGGATCCCGGAGGTGGGCGACGTCTGGCTCGACGCCGGGATCGTCCCCTTCTCCACCCTCGGCTGGCAGAATCAGGAGTGGATCGAGGAGGGCTATGCGACCGGCGCGGCGAAGGGCCTGACCCGCGCCGACCTGCCCGACCACGCGTACTGGGAGAAGTGGTTCCCCGCGCACTGGGTCTCCGAGATGCGCGAGCAGATCCGGCTCTGGTTCTACTCGCAGCTGTTCATGTCGGTCGTCCTCGTCGGGCGGGCGCCGTTCCTCGAGGTGCTGGGCTACGAGAAGATGTTGGACGAGACGGGCCGCGAGATGCACGGCTCGTGGGGGAACATGATCGACGCGGAGGACGCGTTCGCGCAGATGGGCGCCGACGTGATGCGCTGGCAGTTCTGCGCGCAGCCGCCCGACCGCAACCTGCTGTTCGGCTACGGCCCGGCGCACGAGATCAAGCGGAAGCTGCTGACGCTCTGGCACTCCACGAGGTTCCTCGTCGACTACGCGAACATCGAGGGCTTCCGCCCGCGGTACGCCGACCTCGAGCACGGCCCCGGCGGTGACCTCCGCCCGCTCGACCGCTGGCTCGTCGCGCGGACGCGCCGACTCGTCCACCAGACCGCCGACGCCTACGAGGAGCAGCTCACCTCCCGCGCGGTCAACGCCTTCGAGGCCTACCTCGACGACCTGTCGAACTGGTACATCCGGCGGTCGCGCCGGCGCTTCTACTCCCTGGACGAGCCGGCGTTCCGCACGCTCTGGTACGGGCTCGTGCAGTCGCTCCGCGTCGTCGCGCCGCTGATGCCGTTTCTCGCCGACCACCTGTGGCGGAACCTGGTCGCGGACGCGTGCGACGACGCGCCCGACTCCGTCCACCTCGCCGGCTGGCCGGCGCTCGACGAGGTCGACGAGGAGCTGCTCGGCGAGATGGCGCAGGCGCGGCTCGTCGCCGAGCTCGGCCGTCGCGCCCGCGACGCGAGCGGGCTGAAGCTGCGCCAGCCCGTGCGCCGGCTCGTGGTCGAGGGCGCGCCGCTCGCGGAACGGCACGCCGACGTCGTCCGGGACGAGCTGCGGGTCAAGGAGCTCGCGTTCGGGCCGGTCGAGTCGGAGCTCCGCGTGAAGCCGAACCTGCCGGTGCTCGGGCCCAAGCTGGGCAAGGAGCTCGGCGCGGTGCGCGCGGCCCTGCAGGAGGGGGCGTTCGAGCAGCTCGGCGACGGGCGCTTCCGCGTCCTCGGCCACGAGCTCGGCCCCGACGAGGTGCTGGTCGAGCGCAGCGGGCTCGAGGGCTGGTCGGTGGCGGCCGAGGACGGGGTGACGGTCGCGCTCGACACCACCCTCGACCCGGAGCTCGAGCGCGAGGGGCGGATGCTCGACCTCGTGCGCCTGCTGAACACGATGCGCAAGGAGGCGGGCCTGGACCTGACCGACCGGATCCGCGTGACGCTGCCGGAGTCGGCGCGCGACCTGCTCGACTACGAGGAGCAGATCAAGGCCGAGGTGCTGGCGGTCGAGCTCCGCATCGACGGCGTCGAGCGGCCGGTGATCGAGAAGGCCTAGTCGCCGGCGACGAAGAAGATCCAGGTGCCGTCCGGCGCGATCCCGGCGCGCCAGCCGTAGTAGCTCTCGCCCGCATACGAGTCGGCGAGCGGCCCGAGCAGCCGGCGCTCGTAGGCGGTCAGCTCGTTGGCGGGCACGGAGTAGGCCCACGGCCAGACGTAGGACCCCATCGAGATCGTCGGCGCCAGTTGCAGGACGCGCGCGAGCTGCGCGAGCGGCCGCTCGTCGGTCGTCTGCTCCAGGTGCTTCCAGTAGGCGATCGCACCGCCCTCGAACGGGCCGCCGAACGAGTAGCTGAGCCGGTCGGTGACGTACGGCTCGAGCGCGTCGTAGTCGCCGGCCTTCGCGGCCGCGAGCAGCCCCCCGCGCGTCCGGTCGACCGCCTCCGGCAGCAGCGAGGCGGCAGGCGCCGTCACCGTCTCGGTCGTCGTCCGGGTCTCGGTGACGGTGACGGTCTCGGTCGAGCCGCCGCAGCCTGCGGCGACGAGCCCGCCGAGCGCGAGCACCACGAGCCCTGCCAGGCGGCTCGACTGCGCGCTCAGGACTGCGTGCTCAGGATTGGGACTCCGCCAGGGCCAGCTCGCGCCGAAGCTCGACGGGCAGCCGGAAGACGACGTCCTCGTCGACCATCTGGTAGGGCTCGATCCGCTCGACGCCGCGGGCGCGGAACCAGTCGCAGACGCGCGTCACGAGCTTCTCGGGCGCGGACGCGCCCGAGGTGACGCCGACCGTCTCCACGCCGGCGACCCACGCCTCGTCGATGTCGGTCTCGTCGTCGATCAGGTGCGACGCGACGCCGTTCGCGCGCGCGACCTCGACCAGCCGGTTGGAGTTCGACGAGTTGCGCGACCCGATCACGAGCAGCAGGTCGATCTCCGAGAGCATCTCCTTCACGGCCCACTGGCGGTTGGAGGTCGCGTAGCAGATGTCCTCCTTCTTCGGCGCGTGGATGTCGGGGAAGCGCCGGCGGAGGGCGGCGATGATCTCGCGCGTCTCGTCCACCGACAGCGTCGTCTGCGTGATGTAGGCGAGCCGCGCTCCGGGCGGGAACGCGAGCGCCTCGACGTCCTCGACCGACTCGACGAGCACGGTCGCCTCGGGTGCCTCGCCGGTCGTCCCGACGACCTCCTCGTGGCCCTCGTGGCCGATGAGCACGATCGTGTACCCGTCGGCGGCGTACCGGCGCGCCTGCACGTGCACCTTCGTCACGAGCGGGCAGGTGGCGTCGATCACGTTGTGCCGGAGCTCGGCCGAGCGGGCGTGCACGGTCGGGGCGACGCCGTGGGCGGAGTAGACGATCGTCGCGCCGGGCGGCACCTCCGCCTCGTCGTCGACGAAGATCGCGCCGCGCTCCTCGAGCTCCCGGACGACGTGCGCGTTGTGGACGATCTGCTTGCGGACGTAGATCGGTGCGCCGTAGTGCGCGAGCGCAAGCTCGACGGACTCGACGGCCCGCTCGACGCCGGCGCAGTAGCCGCGGGGCGAGGCGAGCAGCACGCGCCGGACGGAGGTCGGCTCCATGCGGCCATCGTAGCCCGCACTCCTGCCCGCCTCAGCGAGGGAGGCGCGAGGGAGGACCGTGCGGACGCACGGCCTCCCGAGTGGAGGGCGGTCAGGGGCGCGAGGCGGCGGCGGGGCCCGGCTTCGCCGGGCGGGAGCCGTCGCCGCCCGGGGAGGAGCGGGGGGCTGCTTCGTTCCCGGCGCGTTCCCGGGCGTCCGGAGCGAGGGAGGACAGTGCGGATGCACGGCCTCCCTCGTGGAGGGCGGTCAGGGACGTGAGGCTTCGGCGGAGCCCGGCTTCGCCGGGCGGGAGCCGTCGTCGCCCGGGGACGAAGCAGAAGCAAAGAGAGCGCCGGACTGCTCGGGGGGGTCGGCGCAGTCCGACGCTCTCTTCAGTGCTCCCCGCGGCCTGCAAGGCCAGGTACGCGCGACCGCGGTTCGCATCGCCCAGTACCCGCCAAGGTACACCCGCCCTCGAATGTCGGACAATGGGCCGAGCGGCCCATCTTTGCAACCGGGAAAGCCCATCGGAACGGCCCGCGAGGGGCCACGGTGAGCGGGGGATCGCGGGCCATTGCGGCGAAACAGGGGTGACCTATCATCCTCGCGGGGGTGCTGTGACAAGCGAGAGCCAGGCCATCTACCTGAACGCGGTGCCGCTGCTCGCGCTCGGCGCCCTGTACCTCGCGGCGGCCGCGACGCTCGCGCCGGCGCTCTGGCGAGAGCGCGCCCGCACCCGCGCGCTCGACCTCGCGCCCGCGCTCGTCTTCCCGGCCGGCGGGATCGCCGCCACGCTGTTCGGGCTCGTCGTCCTGGAGGCGCGCGAGCCGGTCGGGAACCGGCCGTGGCTCGTCCTCGTCGGCGTCGTCGTGGCGTCGATCCCGGCGCTGCTCTACTTCGCGCGGTTCCCCGACCGCGAGCTCGTGATCACCGGGCCGCGGCGCGCGCTCGAGTCCGAGGAGCGGCAGGCGGACGAGGCGAGGCGGCGCGACGCGCTCGCGCGCGCGACCGCCGACCTCACGGCGGCGGGGAGCGTCGAGGATCTCGGCCGCCGACTCGCGGCGCATGCGTGCGAGCTCTTCGCGGTGGACTTCGCCGCGTTCAACGTCGTCGACGGGCCGACGGCACGGGGCGTCGCGGCTCGGCTCGCCGGCGAGGACATGCCGTGGGACGACGTCGTCGTCGACGCGGAGGCGGAGCCGTCCGGGATCGCGAGCGCCGTGGTCGGGGCGGCGCCGATCACGATCTACGAGGTCGGCGCCTCGCCGATTGCGAGTCGCCGGCTGCGCGAGCGCATCGGCGCCCGTAGCGCCATGTTCGTCCCGCTCCTCGGCGAGGACGGCGTCGTCGGCGTGCTGTCGCTGGCGACGAGGTCACCGCGCGCGTTCACGCCGGCGGAGCTCGCGCTCGGCCAGGAGCTCGCCGCCGAGGCGGCACTCGCGCTCGAGCGGCTCCGGTCGGCGACGGCGCTTGCGGAGGCGCTCGAGCGGGAGCGCCTGGTCGCCCGCATCTCGGGGCGCCTGCGCTCGGAGTCCGAGCTGGGCACCCTCCTCGACGTCGCGGTCTCCGAGACGGGTCCCGCGCTGTCGGCCGACCGGTGCTTCGTGCGCCTCGCCGCCCGGGCGGGGAGCCCGACGGAGCTGCGCGAGTGGCGTCGCTCCGGCCTCCGCCCCGTGTCGTCGGCGGAGCGGCTGCCGGTGTCCGAGCTCGCCGAGGCGGAGCGCCGCACGGTCGCGGTGGAGGACATCGAGGCCGACTCGGCGCTGGAGGGACGGCAGCACCTGGTCCAGCTCGGCTCGCTGGCGGCGCTCGCGACGCCGATCGTCGTGCTCGACGAGGTCATCGGCGTGGTCGGGGCGCACCGGGCCGTCGTCCGACGCTGGACCGCGGACGAGGTAGCGCTGGTCGAGGCGGTCGCGCGCGAGGTCGGGCTCGCCGTGCGCACCGCGCGGCTGCTCGACGAGAACCGGCGTCGCCTCGGCCAGCAGGAGTCGCTGCTCAAGGCGGCGCACGCGCTGACGGGCGACCTCGAGCTCGACTCGGTGATGCGACGCCTCGTCGCCGAGGCCGTGCGGCTCGTCGGGGGCGACGCCGCCGACTGCTGGATCTTCGAGGGCGAGGGCAGCACGCTCCGCTGCCGCGCGGTCTTCGGCCTGCCCGCGTCCGAGATCGGCAGGCGGATCCGTGCGGAGGGGAACATGCGGGCGTCGATCGAGCGCGGGAGGCCGTTGCTCAAGCGCCGGTTCGGGGAGACCGAGCGGCCGGAGCCCAGCGAGCCCTACCGCGTGTTCGCCGAGGTGATGGACGCGCCGATCTCCGCGGGCGGTCGCGTCCGCGGCGTCCTCGGCGTGTGTGCGCGCGAGGAGGGCACGTTCGACGAGGAGCACCTCGAGGTCCTCGGGGCGTTCGCGCGGCTCGCGTCGCTCGCGCTCGAGAACGCGGAGGTGTTCGAGGAGCGCTCGCGCCAGGCGCGCGTGCAGCGGAGCTTCTCGCGGATCGCGGCCGTCCTCGCCGAGCCGCTGTCGCGGAGCGAGACGCTCGAGGCAGTGGCGCACGCGGCCGTGGAGGCGCTCGGCGGCGCCCATGCCGGGGTCGTCGCGCGCGGTGCCGGCGGTCTCGCGCTCGTCGGCGGGTACGCACTGCCGCCGGCCCTCGAGGCGACGCTCGCGGCCGGGCTCTCCGCCGGCGAGCCGGCGCTCGCCGACGCCGCCGGGAGCGGGCGCGTGATCGCGTCGTCGTCGCTCGCGGGCGACGAGCGGTTCGCCGCCGACTTCCGGAAGGCCGCCGCGGTCGACGGCGCCCGCTCGCTGGTCGGGATCCCGGTCGCGTTCGGCGACGGCGAGCTCACGCTGGTGCTCGTGTTCTTCGACGACGAGCGCCGGCTGTCGGACGACGACCTCGAGCTCGCGCAGCACCTCGCCCGCGTCGCGCGAGCCTCGCTGGAGCGCAGCCTCGTGTTCGAGGAGGAGCGGAGCGCCCGCTCGCTCGCACAGCACCTCGCGCGAACCTCGTCCGTGCTCGCGACCGAGCTCGATCCGGCGGCGGTGCTCGAGGAGGTCGTCCGCGAGGCGCCGGCGCTCGTCGGCGTCGAGGCCGCGGCGATCCGGCTCGTCGAGGGCGACGAGCTCGTCGTCTCGGCCGTGCACGGCCTCGCGCGACCGGCGCAGCTCCTCGGCGAGCGGTCGCCTGTGACGGGGTGGCTCGCCGGCGACGTCGTGCAGTCGCGCGGCCCGCTCGCGCTCGAGGACACCGCGGCCGACCAGCGCCACCTCGCCGCCGATTCCGTGTTGCGGACGGGCTTCCGCGCGTACGCCGGCGTCCCGCTCGTCGCCGCCGAGGGTGTCGTGCACGGCGTGCTCTCGCTCTACGGCTCGCAGCCGAAGGCGTGGACACAGGAGGAGATCGAGGCGCTCTCCGCGCTCGCCGCGGGCGCGTCGGCGGCGTTGCAGAACGCCGAGCTCTACCAGCGGGTGGCGATCGAGAAGGAGCGCAGCGTCGCGATCCTCGCGAACATCGCCGACGGGATCGTCGCCGTCGACCGGGACGGCGGCGTCGTGCTGTGGAACCGCGCCGCCGAGCAGATCACCGGCGTCCGCACCGAGCAGGCCCTCGGCCGCACGCCGCTCCAGGTGCTCGGCCGCCGCCTCGAGTCGGACGGCGGAGCGGCGCCGGGGGACAGGGTCGTCTCGATCCTCCGCGGCGGCGAGGAGGTCTGGTTGTCCCTCACCGAGGCGGTGATGCGCGACCCCGCCGGCGCGGTCGCCGGTCGCATCTACGCCTTCCGCGACATCTCCTCCGACCGGCTCGTCGAGCAGATGAAGACGGAGTTCGTGACGACGGTCTCGCAGGAGCTGCGCCGCCCGCTCACCTCGATCTACGGATTCGCCGAGACGCTCCTCCGCCGCGACGTCGACTTCGGCGAGGACGAGCGCCGGACGTTCCTCGGGTACATCGCGTCGGAGTCGGAGCGCCTCACGTCGATCGTCGACGCGCTGCTCAGCGTTGCCCGCCTCGACGCCGGCGACCTCCAGATCGCGCTGGCGCCGACGGACGTCGCGGCGGCCGTCGCCGAGACCGTCGCCGGCCAGGAGCAGAGCGCGGCCGGCAACGGCCACCGCTTCGTCGTCGAGCTGCCGGACGAGCCGCTGGCGGCTCACGCCGATCCCGACAAGCTGCGCCAGGTCCTCGCGAACCTCCTCGACAACGCTGTCAAGTACTCGCCGGCGGGAGGAACGGTGACCGTCGCCGCCCGCAGGCACGACGACCGGGTCGAGATCAGCGTCGCCGACCGCGGGATCGGGATCCCGGAGGGCGAGCAGGAGCGGATCTTCCGCAAGTTCTACCGCGCAGACGCGGCCGCGCTGCGGGCCGGCGGGGGCGGCACCGGGCTCGGGCTCTTCATCGTCCGCGGCCTCGTCCGCGCGATGGGCGGGCGCATCTGGGTCAGCTCCCGCGAGGGGGAGGGGTCGAGCTTCACGTTCGAGCTCCCGGCGGCGCCGGCGGCCGTCAGGAGTGAATCGGAGCCCGAGCGGGTATAGGGGCGCGGCCTGCCAGGCCTTCCATGACGCGCGTACTGGTTATCGACGACGAGGCGCCGATCCGCCTCCTCTGCCGCGTGAACCTCGAAGCGGAGGGCATGCGCGTGCTCGAGGCCGCCGACGGGCCGAGCGGCCTCGACGCGGCGAAGCGGGAGCGCCCCGACCTGATCCTCCTCGACGTGATGATGCCGGGGCTCGACGGCTGGCGGGTCGCCGAGCAGCTGCTCGAGGACGAGCGGACGCGGGAGATCCCGATCGCGTTCCTGACCGCCCGGGCGGAGTTCCGCGACCGGGCGCGCGGGATCGACATCGGGGGCATCGACTACATCACGAAGCCGTTCAACCCGGTCGAGCTGGCGTCGGTCGTGCGCGACCTGCTGGCGCGGATCGAGCGTGGCGAGGGGGACGAGCTGCGCCGCGAGAAGCTCGCCGATCTCCGCGCCGTGCTGAGCGGCGAGTAGCGCCCGGGCGCGCGCGCTACCGCGCCGACTGGGCGAGCAGGATCCCGGCGAGGACGATCGCGCCGCCGACGAGCTGCGCCGTCCCGAGCGTCTCGCCGAGCCACGCCCACGCGACGATCGCGGCCGCGACGGGCTCGAGCATCGCCACGATCCCGACGCGGGTGGCCGAGACGTGGCGCAACGCCGAGACGACGAGGCCGAACGTCGCCATCGTCCCGACCACGACGATGAAGACGACGAGCAGCCACACCGGGAGAGACGAGTCCTCGAGGTTCCCGAGCAGGGAGACGTGGTCGTCAAGCGCGTCGAACGGGAACTCCCACACCGGGCTCACGACGAGCCAGAACAGCGCCGAGAAGGCGAACCCGTAGGCCGACAGCGAGATCGGGTCGCGCGTGCGGACGCCCCGTTCGGCGGTGAGGATGTAAACGGCGTAGCAGACGCAGGCCGCGAGTGCGGCCGCGATCCCGAGCCCGTCGAGCGAGCTGCCGCCCTCGCTCCAGAGCTCCACGATCAGCGACAGGCCCACGAGCGCGAGCACGAGCGCCGCCCAGACGCGGCGGCGCACCCGCTCGTGGAGCACGTACCGCGCCCACAGCGCGACGAGCAGCGGTGCGAGGTACTCGATCAGCAGCGCGATCCCGACCGGGAGCTTGTGGATCGAGAGGAAGTAGAACCACTGCACGAAGGCGACGCCCGTGACGCCGAAGGCGACGAGGAACGGCAGCTCGCGCCTGGTCACCCGGAGCCGCGACGGATCGGTCAGGGCGACGATCAGGCCGAGCCCGAGCGCGGCTCCGACCGACCGCGCCTGGGTCAGCTGGAGCGACGTGAGCCCGGACTCGAGCACGACCTTCGAGACGGTGCCGTTGATCCCGAACAGGATCGCCGCGGTCGCGACCATCGCCAGCCCGAGCGCGGGCCGGCGGTCGAGCGGCTGGCCCTCGACGTGGATGATCGGCTCGCCCACGCCGCGCGACGCTATCCGACGGCGCCGGCGCGCCCGTGCGGTCTCCGGAGGCGCGAAGGACCGTCGCCGGAGCCGGCACTACACTGCGGGAGCAGCGGGGCGTAGCTCAGCCTGGTAGAGCACCGCGTTTGGGACGCGGAAGTCGCCGGTTCGAATCCGGCCGCCCCGATGAGGCCCAGGCAGTCGGAGCTCAGGCAGGCGTCGGCGCGGGGGCCGCGGCCGGTGCCCGCTGCGCGGCCGCGACGTGTCTCGCGATCGCCTTCGCCTCGTGTCCCACCTGACGCAGCGCGCCGCCGAAGGTGACGGTGAAGCCGACGAAGTGGAGCCCCGGCGCGAGCGGGTCTTCCTGCGCCCCCCGGGCGAGCGGCAGCCCGGCCGCGTCCAGCACGCCGAGGTGGCCGACGAGCGGCTCGAGCCCCGGACGGAAGCCCGTGGCGGCGACGACGGCGTCGACGCGGAAGCGGCTGCCGTCGGCGAGCACCACCTCGTCGCCGTCGAAGCGCTCGAGCGCCGGGACGACCTCGACCGTCCCGCGCCGCACCGCGGCCACGATCCCCACGTCGACGATCGGGATCTTCCGCCGCTCGAGGAAGCGGCTGTAGGGCCGCGGCTGCGGCGGCAGCCCCTGCGCCGAGAGATCGGGCAGCGAGACGCGCCGCAGCCCGGCGGCGACGGGGTCGACGACCCACGCGGGCAGCCGCGACAGGACGATGCCGAGCGCTTGCGAGGGAACGCCGGCGGTGTCGCGCCTGACGACGTGCGGCGGCGTCCGCACCGCGAGCCGGACGCGCGCCGCGCCGCCGGCCGCGAGGTCGACCGCGATCTCCGCGCCCGAGTTCCCGGCGCCGACGACGAGCGCGTCCCGGCCGCGGTACGGCTCGGGATTTCGGTAGTCCGCCGAGTGGACGACGGGCCCCGGGAAGCTCTCGCGCCCGGGCCACTCCGGGAGGACGGGTTGCGCGTTCAGTCCCGTGGCGACGACGACGCGCCCGGCCGTGATCGTGCGTGAGCCCGCGCTCAGGGCCCAGCCTGCGCCGTCGCGGTCGATCCGCTCGACCGTCGTCCCGGTCAGGACGTCGAGCCCCTGCGCGCGCGCGTACGCGTGCAGGTAGGCGCGGACGCCGTCCCGCGACGGCCAGGCGCCCAGCGAGCGCGGCATCGGCTGGCCGGGAAGCCCCGACAGGCGCCGGTGCGTGTGGAGCTGCAGACGGTCGTAGCGGGTCGCCCACGACGTGCCCACGTCGTCGCCGGACTCGATCACGAGCGCCGCGACGCCCTCGCGACGCAGCATCGCCGCGACGGCGAGGCCTGCCGAGCCGCCCCCGACGACCGCGACCGGGGTCCTGGTCACGGGTCATCTGTACCACGATCCTCGGCCGCGAGGAAGCGAAAGAAGAGGATCGCGAAGGCGGCGAAGAACACCACCGCCTGCTCGCCGGCCATGGTCACGCCGGCGATCTGCTGGTCCTCGAGCGCGGAGAGGCCCCAGCGCGGGAAGCCGTCCTCGTAGAAGTCGTAGATCGGATCCGGCAGGAGCGCGAGCAGCAGTCCCACGGGGCTCGCGAGCACGAACGCCCCGAACACGTAGGCCGCGCGGCCCTGCAGCGAGAGCCGCGCCGGCTCGTCCTGGAGCACCGGCCACCACAGCATCGTCCCGGCGGCGAGGTAGCACGCGTGCTCGAGGTGGAGCAGCGTGTGCGGGTGCTCGAGGGCCGTGTCGTAGGCGGGCGGCAGGTGCCAGAGGAAGTACGCCGCCAGCCAGACCGGGAGCGTGACGGCAGGATGGAGGAGCAGCCGCGCCCCCGGGAGCCGCGCCACGTCGTCCGCCAGCGCGGGCGGCACCCCCAGGACGAGCAGCAGCGGCGCCCATTCGGCGAGCGCCACGTTCTGCAGCAGGTGCGCCGTCAGCAGGTGGAACGAGAGCGACTCGAGCGGGCTCACCGAGACGACGAGGAGCAGCAGCAGTCCCGCGCCGAAGGCCGCGACGCGCCACGGCGGGGCCGGGCGGCGGCGAACCGCGACGGCGTACCCCGCAGCGAGGACGACGAGCCCCGCGACCGCCTCCGGGTGACTCGTCCACGCGAACGGGTCGGGCCGCACGGGCGCTACGCTAGCGCCGCCCCCGCGGGCGTAGCTCAACGGCAGAGCCCCAGCCTTCCAAGCTGGTTATGCGGGTTCGATTCCCGCCGCCCGCTTGCGGACACGTCTCCGTTCCGTTCGTCAGCGACGCCCACACGACGGAGGATCAGACGGCATGGGGGCGCCGCCGCCGGACCAGGTCGTCGCGCACACGAACCTGAGGGCGCCGGGGCGGACGGCCGGGACGGTCGCGACCAAGGACGTGGACTTCGCCGGCACGTCGTGAAGGCCGCACCGCGCCCGGCCACCGACGGGCCGAATCCGCGTCGCGTCAGCGCATCGCGGCCAGCTCGTCGAGCTTGCGCTCGAGCTCGTCGAAGCGCTTCGCCATCAGGTCGCGGTCGGTCAGCTCGTCCTCCATGCGAGCGGCCTCGTGCTCCCGGGTGGCCCGCGCGACGAACGTCGACGTGATCACCGCGGTCACGATGGCGATGAACGCGGTCCCTTCGAGCATCACCGCCGCTCCGACGAGCTTGCCGCCCACGTGGGTCGGGGTGACGTCGCCGTAGCCGACGGTCGTGACCGTCTGCAGCGCCCACCACATCCCGATGCCGATGCTCGGATACTCCTCGCTGTCGATCAGCCTGATCAGCAGGCCCGCGCCGACCACGACGGCGGCCGTCGCGACCACGATGACGCCGGCGGCGTTCCGCACCGACGGAGGCTCCCGCATGAAGCGCGTGAGCCGTCGCTCGACGAGGTTCAGCCTGCCCATGGCTCGAGCACCTCGGCGCGCGTGTCGGCGGGGGCGATTCCCTCCACGGCCATGACTGCGGTCCTCCCTCCGTCGCATACGAGACAGCGGTTCGTCCGTCACCACGTCGTCGTCCGCCGTGTCGGCGACCAGACGCTCGGCGACCGATCCCGAAATTCTCGGCGCCGGCCGAGACGGGTGCAACGTGCCGCCGCTCGGGTGGCCGGTCGCTAGGCTGCGCGGCCGTGCTTCGGGGACTCCTCGCCGTCGGGCTCGCCGCCCTGGTCGCGCCGGCGGCCGCCGGGGCTGCGCCGCGCTTCCCGCTCGGCGTCGCGGCCGGCGACGTCGGGCCCGACGGGGCGATCCTCTGGGCCGCCCTCTCCCGCCCCGGCACCGTCTGGGCGGAGGTCTCGCGCGACCGCCGCTTCCGCGGGATGCCGTCGGCCCGGGTCCGCCTGCGGACGACCAGGCTCGGCGGGATCGTCGCCTCCGGCCGCGTCGCCGCGCTCGCGCCCGGGCGGCGGTACTGGTACCGGGTCAGGCTCGGTCGCGCGACGAGCGGCGTCGGCTCGTTCCGCACGGCGCCGCCGCCCCGGGCCGCGGCCACCGTGCGCTTCGCGGTCTCGGGCGACGCCGACGGCGCGATCGACCCGAGCACCCGGCGGCCCGCCTACAACCGCTTCGAGGTCTACGGGCGCATGGCGGCCGAGGGGAACGACTTCAACGTCAACCTCGGCGACACGATCTACTCCGACAGCGAGGTCTCGGGCCTGCCGCCGGCCCTGACCGTCGCCGCGAAGGCGGCGAAGTACCGGCAGAACCTCTCGTACCCCGCGCTCCGCCGGCTGCGGGCGGCCACCGGCCTGTACAGCCACTGGGACGACCACGAGTTCGTCAACGACTTCACCGTGCCCGAGCACGGCGCCGCGCTCTACCGTGCCGGGCGGACGGCGTTCGCCGCGTACGCGCCCGTCGCGTGGACGCCCCGCGACGGCCTCTTCCGGCGCTTCCGCTGGGGACGCACGCTCGAGCTCTTCTTCCTCGACGAGCGCTCGTTCCGCAGCGCCAAGGCCACGTCCGCCTGCGGCGGCGACCTCGCACCGACCGCGCCCCAGCCGGTCCGCGACGCGTTCGCGTCGCTCGCGCCGAGCCTGGCGACGCCGGTCGCGCAGGGCTGCCTCGACGCGATCGCCGACCCGTCGAGGACGATGCTCGGCCGGGCGCAGTACGAGCGCTTCACGCGTGCCGTCGCGGCGTCCACGGCGACCTGGAAGGTCGTCGTCAACGAGGTGCCGATCCAGCAGTTCTACGCGCTCCCGTACGACCGCTGGGAGGGATACGCGGCCGAGCGCGAGCGGCTGCTCCGGTTCCTGCAGGCGAACGTCCGCAACGTCGTGTTCCTGACGACAGACGCGCACGCGAACTTCGTCAACGAGGTCCGCCTGCGCACGCTCGGCGCCGACGGGCCGCAGGGAACCGGGATCTGGGAAGTCGTGACCGGACCGGTCGCCACCGCCTCGTACTCGCGGGAGATCGACGAGGCGCTGGGCCGGCCCGGTGCCGGTGCCGCCGTCACCGGCCTGTTCCTGAAGCCGGCGCCGCCGCGGGGCGTGGGCATGGCGTGCGCCGCTCCGGACGTGTTCAGCTACGCCGAGGTGCGGGCGACGCCGGCGACGCTGTCGGTCACGCCGAAAGACGCCGCGGGCCGGCTCGTGCGCGAGGCGACCGGCTCGCCCTGCGGGCCGTTCACGCTCCGCGCGCGGTAGCGGCAGAGAGGGAAACCTCGCGCGCGCGACGAACGTCCGGGCGTGGTCGAGGAACGCGTGGTCCGCTTCAGGACGAGGACGGTCTTCGCGCTGATCGGGATCGTGATCGGCATCTTCATCCTGCTCAACCTCCTCTGGATGGCGCGGGAGGTGCTGACGTGGATCGTGATCGCGGTGTTCCTCTCGCTCGCGCTCAATCCGCTGGTCGAGTGGCTGCAGCTGCACGGCGTCCGGCGCCGCGGCGCTGCGGTCGCGCTGACGATGCTGGGTGTCGTGGCGCTGATCGCCGCCATCGGCGGCGCCTTCGTGCCGATTCTCGTCGACCAGGTCCGCGAGTTCGCCGACGCGGTTCCGGGCTACGTCGAGGACTTGACGAAGGGACGAGGGCCGTTGGGCTTCCTCGAGACCGACTACCAGATCGTCGAGCGCGTCCGCCAGGCGATCGCGGAGGGCGGCGCGGGCCGCGTCATCGGCTACTCGGGCACGGCGGTGGGCGTCGCCAAGGGCGTCGTCACCGTCGTCGTGGCGGCGATCACGATCTTCGTGCTCGTCATCTTCATGCTGCTCGAGGGGCCGCGGTGGGTCGAGCGGCTGCTCGGACAGCTGCCGGCGGACTCGCAGGACCGGTGGCGCCGCATCGCGGCCAAGGTGAACACGACCGTGGGCGGCTACGTGAGCGGCGCCCTCGTGATCGCGCTGATCGCCGGGATCACCTCGTCGGTGGTGCTGAGCGTCCTGGGCGTCTCCTACGCGATCGCGCTCGGCCTCCTCGTGGCGCTGCTCGACCTGATCCCCCTCGCGGGCGCGACCATCGCCACCGTGGTCGTCACGGCAGTCGCGTTCGTCGACCGGGGCTGGGTGATCGGGGTCACCGTGCTCGTGATCTTCGTCCTCTACCAGCAGCTGGAGAACCACCTGCTGTATCCGCTCGTCTACTCCCGGACGGTCGAGCTCTCGCCGCTCGCGATCCTCGTCGCGGTCCTCATCGGCGCGTCGCTGGCCGGGATCATCGGCGCGCTCGCGGCGATCCCGGTCGCCGGGACGATCCAGGTGCTGCTGCTCGAATGGCTCGAGTACCGGCGCGAGCGGCTGGCGGTGGTACGGGCGCAGCCGCCGCCGGAGGTGGGTACGGTTTAAGCTTCTGCCGCCCGGTGCCGACGTCATGGGGGTGCATCGCCTGACATCGAAGCTCGTCGCAGCTGTGCTCGTGGCCTGTCTCGCAGTCGCGGCTCCCGCAGCAGCCCGGGACTCCGGCTCGCGGCGGGTCAGCGCGCAGAACGCGCTCGAGCGCTCCCTGCTCGGCGAGATCAACGCGTACCGCGCGCAGCACGGCCTCCGGGCGCTCCGGCTCAACCGCCGGCTCGCGGCGGCGGCGGGTGCGCACTCGACGGCGATGATCGGCGCGGGCTTCTTCGCCCACGAGTCGCGCGACGGCACGCCGTTCTGGCAGCGCGTAGCACGGTGGTACGCGAAGCGCGGCTACCGGTCGTGGGGCGTCGGGGAGAACCTGCTCTGGGCCTCTCCCGACGTGAGCGCCGGCGGCGCGCTGAAGATGTGGGTCGCGAGCCCGCCGCACCGCCGCAACCTGCTCAACCCGCGCTGGCGCGAGGTCGGCCTCGGCGCGCTCCACGCCTCGGCCGCGCCCGGCACGTTCGACGGCCGCGCGGTGACGGTGCTCACGGCCGACTTCGGCACCCGTCGCTAGACGCGCCCGGGAGGATTCGAACCTCCGACCAACGGCTTAGAAGGCCGCCGCTCTTCCACTGAGCTACGGGCGCAGGTCCCACAGGGTACGTCAGGCCGGTTTGGCCTCCTGCCGCCGGGGCACGCGACCCCTGTCAGCGACTCGGGAGGAGAGACGATGGCGGGCGAGCTGCAGGGGAAGAGGGTGGCGATTCTCGCCGCCGACATGTTCGAGCGGGTCGAGCTGGTCGAGCCGCGGAAGGCGCTCGAGGACGCCGGGGCGAGAGTCGAGGTCGTCTCGCCGAAGGAGGGCGAGATCCAGGGCTTCGACCACTACGACGCGTCCGACACGGTGCCCGTCGACCGCACCGTGGAGGAGGCGAGCGCCGACGACTACGACGCGCTCCTGCTCCCCGGCGGCGTCGGGAACCCGGACGCGCTCCGGACGGACGAGAACGCCGTCCAGTTCGTCCGCGGCTTCTTCGAGCAGGGAAAGCCCGTCGCCGCGATCTGCCACGCGCCGTGGACGCTGATCGAGGCCGGCGTCGTCGGCGGGCGGAGGCTCACGTCGTGGCCGTCGCTCCAGACCGACCTCCGCAACGCCGGCGCCGACTGGGTGGACGAGCAGGTCGTCGTCGACCGGGGCCTCGTCACCAGCCGCAAGCCCGACGACATCCCCGCGTTCAACGCGAAGATGCTCGAGGAGTTCGCGGAGGGGAGGCACGCGGACAAGGCCGCACGTGTCGGCACAGAGGCGGCCGGGTCCTAGCCGCCTGCGGAACGAGGTGCCTCTCGCTTCCGGCGCGTTCCTGGGCGCCCGGAGCGAGGGAGGACAGTGCGGAGGCACGGCCTCCCTCGTGGAAGGCGCCAGGGACGCGAGGCGGCGGCGGAGCCGGGCTTCGCCCGGCGGGAGCCGTCGCCGGCCGGGGGCGAGAGGGGTGGCGGAGGGGACTCGAACCCCCGACCACCGGGACCACAACCCGGGGCTCTACCAACTGAGCTACCGCCACCGCGCGCGGCCAAGTGTAGCCGCGGGATCCGCGAGGCCCTGGACCGCGTACCCTGGAGACGAACGACCGAGAGGGGGGACCGGATGAGACGCACGCTGCTCGTGCTCGCCGCGATCGCTGCGGTCGCCACCGGAGTGGCCGCGGGCGCGCCGCAGAAGGGGTTCCCGGAGACGATCCGACTGCCCGACGGCTTCCGGCCGGAGGGGATCGCGATCTCCGGCAGGACCTTCTACGTCGGCTCGATCCCGACCGGCGAGATCCGCCGGGGCGACCTGCGTACGGGCGCCTCTCGCCGCCTCGTCGCCGGCGAGGCGACCGGGAAGGCGGCGATCGGCATCGAGGTGCACCGCGGCCGGCTCTACGTCGCCGGCGGCCCGACGGGCAAGGCCTTCGTCTACGACGCGCGCACGGGAGCCGCCGTGGCCACGCACCAGCTGGCGACGACGGCGGACACGTTCGTCAACGACGTCGCGATCCTGAACAACGGGGCGTGGTTCACGGACTCGCGCACCCCGGTCGTGTACCGGGTCGAGCTCGGTCGCGCCGGCCGGCCCGGCCCGGAGGTGCAGGCGATCGCGCTCACGGGCGCGATCCAGTACGGCCCCGGCAACAACGCGAACGGCATCGTCGCGGCGCCGGGCGGCCGGCTGATCATCGTCCAGAGCAACACCGGCAAGCTCTTCACGGTCACGCAGGGTGGCGTGACTGCGGAGATCGACCTCGGCGGCGCCACGGTCGTGAACGGCGACGGCCTCCTCCTGCAGGGCCGAACGCTCTACGTCGTCCAGAACCGCGACAACAAGATCGCGAAGATCGCGCTGAACGGGAGGATCACGTCGGGACGGATCGTCCGCTACCTCACGGATCCCGACTTCGACGTGCCGACGACGATCGACGACCTGGGGCGGCGGCTGTACGCCGTGAACGCCCGCTTCACGACGCCGCCGACGCCGACGACCCGCTACGACATCGTGCAGCTGCGCAAGCGGTAGGCGAATCCGCCGCGGGCCGCGCGCTGCGAGACTGGCGCGCGGCCCGTGCACTTCGCCGCCCTGCTGCTCCACGTCCTCGCCGCCGCCGTCTGGGTCGGCGGCACGGTCGCGCTCGTCTTCGCCGGCGTCCCGGCGGTCCGCAAGGCGCCGGTCGACCTGCGGCCCGAGCTGTTCCGGACGCTCGGGCGGCGGTGGCGTCCGCTCGGGTGGGGGAGCCTCGCGGTCCTGGGCGTGACCGGGCTCGCGCTCGCGCGGGAGCACTACGCCTTCCGCGGCTCGACGCTGCTCGACACCGACTTCGGGCGCGGCGTGCTCGCGAAGATCGTCCTGCTCGTCTACCTCCTCGTCGGGTCGTACCTCCACGACTACGTCCTCGGCCCGCGGCTCCAGGACCAGGTGCGCGCGGGGGCGCCGCAGACGATCCGCCCGTGGCTTCAGCGGCTCGGCTGGCTGAACTTCGCGGTGACGCTCGCGCTGCCCGTCCTCGGGGTCTGGCTCGCGTCGAAGGCGCACGGCTTCTAGGGCATACTCGGGGCGATCTCCGGGGCCCCGTAGCTCAGCGGACAGAGCGGCAGACTTCGAATCTGCGTGCGGAGGTTCGACTCCTCCCGGGGCCACTGACCGAACGACCCTCCCGTCGGCCCGGATGGGGGCCGTACACGAGCGAGCCGGTCAGTCCCCGTTCGAGACGCGGCCCTGCGCGACCTCCCGGCAGGCGGCCGCGGCGGCGAGGCAGGCCTCGCGGGCGGCGGCCAGCCAGTGGGCGCCGTCGCGCTCGCACGCCTCCGCGCACGCGGCGCAGGCGGTGGCGGTGATGTCGAGGAGCACCGCGCCCCGACCGTCCGGCTCGGCCGACAGCGACTCGGAGGCCAGCGTGCTCGTGGCGGCCGCGAGCAGCAGCGCGTTCCCGAGCGAGCCGTTCCGCGGCGCGTCGCGCGTCCGGAGCCGGACGTATGCCT
>DATIDD010000075.1:0-3652 GCA_035456465.1 Gaiellaceae bacterium
CGCGCGGCTCCTTCCGCTCGCGTAGCCTGCCGCCGATGGAGCTCGTGCTGGAGCCCGACGCGGACGGACGGGCGACCGCTGCGGCACGCGCCGCCGCGCAATCCGTCGGGCTGAGCTTCGCGCGGGGAGATCGGACGCCACCGAATCTCTGGTGGCGCGCGGGCCTCGTCGAGGCGATCGAGCGCGATCCCTCGTGGCCGACCCCGGCGCAGCCCTACGAGGCCGCGCCCTCGCCGCGCAAGACGCGCGGCGCGACGCGGGCGTAGTCGAGCCCCGAGATCCACGTCAGCAGCGTCGCGACGAGGAGCGCCCACCAGGCGACGTCCGCCTCCCACGCGCCGGCCGCCTGGAGCCCCGCGAGGGTCGCCGCGACGGTCTGCGCCCAGGTCTTGAGCTTCCCGAGGTCGCGCGCGCCCATCACCACCCCGCGCTCGATCGCCGCGAGCCGGAGCCCCGAGACGGCGATCTCGCGGGCGACGATCGCCGCGACCATCCACGCGGGCGCGACTCCCTCGGCGACGAGCATCACCAGTGCGGCGAGCACGAGGACCTTGTCCGCGATCGGGTCGAGCAGCGAGCCGAAGGCCGACGTCTGGTTGCGGCGCCGGGCGAGCCAGCCGTCGACCTGGTCGGTCGCCATCGCCAGCGCGAACACCCCGGTCGCCCAGTACAGGTGGTCCTGGAAGTCCCAGGCGAAGAGGACGATCACGACCGGGACCGCGAGCGCCCGCGCGAGCGTCAACTGGTCGGGCAGGGTCACGGTTCGGGGAGAATACGCGCCGTATGCCTCCCTTCTCGAAGGTCCTCGTGGCCAACCGCGGCGAGATCACGATTCGCATCTTTCGGACGCTCCGCGAGCTCGGTATCCGCTGCGTGGCCGTGTTCTCGGAAGCCGACCGGGGGCGCGCGCACGTGCGCGCGGCCGACGAGGCGTATCTGGTCGGCCCCGGGCCGGCGGCAGAGAGCTACCTCCGAGGCGACGTGCTCGTCGACACGGCGCTGCGCGCGGGCGCGGAGGCGATCCACCCCGGCTACGGGTTCCTGGCCGAGAACGCGGCCTTCGCGCGGCTCGTCGAGGAGTCGGGGCTGACGTGGATCGGACCGCCGCCGTCCGCGATCGAGCTGATGGGCTCGAAGACCGCGGCCCGGTCGGCCATGCGCGCCGCGGGCGTGCCGATCATCCCGGGCACGGTCGAGCCCCTCGGATCCGCGGCGGGTGTCGTGGCGCTCGGCGACGAGATCGGCTACCCGCTGATCATCAAGGCCGCGGCGGGCGGGGGCGGGAAGGGCATGGAGATCGTGGCGAGCCCGGACGAGGCCGAGCGCGCCTTCGCCGCGGCGACGCGGCAGGGCGAGAAGTACTTCGCGGACGCCGCGGTGTACGTCGAGCGGTACATCGAGGACCCGCGCCACGTCGAGGTGCAGGTGCTCGCAGACGCCCACGGCACCGTGCTCCACCTCGGAGAGCGCGACTGCACGATCCAGCGCCGGCACCAGAAGCTGATCGAGGAGACGCCGTCGCCGGCGGTCGACGACGAGCTGCGGGAGCGCATCGGCCGCATCGCCGTGGATGCGGCGCGGGCCGCGGGGTATCGCTCGGCCGGCACGGTCGAGGGCCTGCTGGCTCCCGGGGGCGAGTACTTCTTCATGGAGATGAACACGCGGATCCAGGTCGAGCACACCGTGACGGAGGCGGTGACCGGGCTCGACCTCGTCCGCGAGCAGGTCCTCATCGCGGCCGGCGAGCCGCTCTCCGTGCGCCAGGAGGACGTGACGCTGCGCGGCCATGCGATCGAGTGTCGGATCAACGCGGAGGACGTCGCGCAGGGATTCCTTCCCGCACCCGGGCGGATCACGGCGTATCGCGAGCCGGCGGGGCCCGGCGTCCGCGTCGACTCGGGGATCGAGGCGGGGGACGAGGTGAGCGGGCTGTACGACCCGATGATCGCCAAGCTGATCGTCCATGACGTCGATCGTGAACGGGCGATCGCTCGGATGCTGCGCGCGCTCGAGGAGTTCCGGATCGAAGGCCCTCCGACGCTGATCGGGTTCCACCGGGCGCTCCTCGAGCACCCGTGCTTCAGGAGCGGCGGGACGTGCGAGGGCATCGTCGAGTCGGACGAGCTGGCGCAACGCGCGAAGGAGTTGGAGGAATCGTTCTCTCATCGGACAACAAGTGTCTCACAGCGTGCGGACGGAGCCGTTCCGACCGTCCCACGCCTCGTCGGCGTCGAGGTCGATGGACGCGCCTACGACGTGCGGCTCCACGTGAGCGAGCCGCCCTGGGCCGAGCTCGCCCGCCGCCGCCGTGACCGGGGAGCGTCCGGGCACGGCGGCGATGCAAACGGCGAGGTGACGAGCCCGATGCAGGGCACCGTCCTCGCCGTGGCGGTCGCAGAGGGCGACGCCGTCGACGAGGGACAGCTGCTGTGTGTCGTCGAGGCGATGAAGATGGAGAACGAGATCGTGTCACCGCGCGTCGGCGTCGTCCGGCAGGTGGCCGTCGCCGCCGGAACCGGGGTCACGTTCGGTCAGCTCCTCTGCGTCGTCGCCCCACCGCCGGAGTGACCCTCGAGGCGCTGCTCGACCTCCTCGTGGCCGGCGGGACGCTGACCGGCGCGACGCTGAGCCGCCCGCGGAGCGCGGATCCGGACGCGCCGCGCCGCATCACCGTCGAGCCCGTCACCTTGCGTCGCGGCGATCGCTGGCGCGTGCGGCGGCACTACGGATCCCGGACGACCGACGAGAACGTCGACGGGCCTGCCCTCGACCGGCTGCTGCGCGGCTCGATCGGCACCGAGTACCGGCAGGCGCTCCTCCACGGCCCCGACGCGGACTGGCAGGTGCTCGCCGGGCGCGGCGAGCCGCGCGTCCTGCGCAAGCCGCCGACCCGCCCGACCGCGACCGGCGCGCACGACCGCCCGAAGCGCCACGCCCTGCCCGAGGGTGAGCCGGTGCCGTTCCTGGTCGAGCTCGGCGTCCAGACTCCGGACGGACGCGTCCGCGCGCACCGCCGCTCGAAGTTCCGGCAGGTGAACCGCTTCGTCGAGCTCGTGGACGACGTCGTACCCGCGCTCCCGGCCGGCGCGCTGCGCGTCGTCGACTTCGGCTCGGGCCGCGCGTACCTGACCTTTGCGCTCCACGACCTCCTCACGCGCGTCCACGGTCGCGACGTCGAACTGCTCGGTCTCGACGTGAAGGCCGGCGTCGTGGCCGACTGCGAGGCGCTTGCGCGACGGCTCGGCGCGACCGCGCTGCGGTTCGAGGTCGGCGACATCGCGGAGGCCGATCTGGACGGCGTCGACCTCGTCGTGAGCCTGCACGCCTGCGACACGGCGACGGACGCCGCGCTCGAGCGCGCCGTGCGCGGGGGAGTGGACGTCGTTCTCGCCGTCCCGTGCTGCCAGCACGAGCTGCTCGGCCAGCTCGAGAACGAAACCCTCCGGCCGCTGCTCCGATACGGGACGCTCAGGGAGCGGTTCGTGGCGGAGGTGACGGACGCGGCACGCGCCCGCCTGCTCGAGCTCGCGGGCTACGACGTGCAGGTCGTGGAGTTCGTCCCGCTCGAGCACACGCCGAAGAACGTCCTCCTCCGCGCGACGCGCACCGAGCGGCCGGCCCGTGACCGGGATCGCCTCGCCGCCGAGTACCG
>DATIDD010000076.1:0-26768 GCA_035456465.1 Gaiellaceae bacterium
GATCTTCTGCGTCGACTGGTCGAGCTCGGAGCCGAACTGGGCGAAGGCCTCCAGCTCGCGGTACTGCGAGAGGTCGAGCTTCAGGCTCCCGGCGACCTTGTTCATGGCCTTGATCCGGGCCGAGCCGCCGACGCGCGAGACGGAGATGCCGACGTTGATCGCCGGCCGCACGCCCGAGTGGAAGAGCTCCGACTCGAGGAAGATCTGGCCGTCGGTGATCGAGATGACGTTCGTCGGGATGTAGGCCGAGACGTCGCCGGCCTGGGTCTCGACGACCGGCAGCGCCGTCAGCGAGCCGCCTCCCAGGTCGTCGGAGAGCTTGCAGGCGCGCTCGAGCAGCCGCGAGTGGAGGTAGAAGACGTCGCCCGGATAGGCCTCGCGCCCGGGCGGGCGGCGCAGCAGCAGCGACATCTGCCGGTAGGCGTCCGCATGCTTGGAGAGGTCGTCGTACATCACGAGCGCGTGCTTGCCGCCGAACATGAAGTACTCGCCCATCGCGCAGCCGGCGTACGGCGCCATCCACTTGATCGGGGCGGCCTCCGCGGCGCCGGCGTTGACGATGATCGTGTAGTCCATCGCCCCCTCGTCCTTCAGCTTCTCGTGCACCTGCGCGACCGTCGAGCCCTTCTGGCCGATCGCGACGTAGATGCAGATCACGTCGCCGCCGCGCTGGTTGAGGATCGTGTCGATCGCGATCGCGGTCTTCCCGGTCTGCCGGTCGCCGATGATCAGCTCCCGCTGGCCGCGGCCGACGTTCGTCATCGCGTCGATCGCCTTGATCCCGGTCTGCAGCGGCTCCTTCACCGGCTGGCGGTCGACCACGCCGGGGGCCTTGAACTCGAGCGGCCGGCGCTCGGTCGTCTCGATCGGGCCCTGCCCGTCGAGCGGGTTGCCGAGCGGGTCGACGACGCGCCCGAGCAGCGCCTTGCCGACGGGGACGGAGGCCACGGCGCCGCTGCGGCGGACGGGCTCCCCCTCCGTGACGTGCTCCCACTCGCCGAGCAGCGCCGCGCCGACGTTGTCCTCCTCGAGGTTCAGCGCGATGCCGGTGACGCCGTGCTCGAACTCGAGCATCTCGAGCGCGACGCAGTTCTCGAGGCCGTGGACGCGCGCGATGCCGTCGCCCACCTGGAGCACCGTGCCGACCTCGGACAGGTCGGTCTGGACGTCGTACTGCTCGATCCGCTGCTTGAGGATCGAGGTGATCTCTTCGGGGCGTAGCTTCAACGTGGCTCCTTACGTCAGCGTCGGACGAGCTCGTGGCGAAGACGGTCGAGGCGGCCGCGCACGCTCGCGTCCACGCGCAACGTGCCGGCCTGGAGGATGAAGCCGCCGATCAGGTCGGGGTCGACGCGGCGCGTCGCCTCGATCTTGCGTCCCGCGGCCTGCTCGATCTGGCGGAGGATGGCGGCGGCCTCGTCGTCCGCGAGCTCGACCGCGGTCGTCAGGTCGACGTCGAGGCGGCCCTCGGCGCGCGCGACCATCTGGTCGAACTCGCGCGCGATCTCGCGGAGCTGGCCGGCCCGCCCCTTCTCGACGAGGAGCAGGGCGTAGTTCCGCACGAGCTCGTCGGCGTCGGCGAGGAGGTCGCGGACGACGGCGCCCTTCGTCTGCGGGTCGACCTCCGGGTTCTCGAGCAGCGCCGCCAGCTCGGGCACCTCGTCCACTGCGGCGACGAGGTCGGCGAGCTCCTCGCGCACCGCCGGGAGCCGACCGCTCTCCTGGGCCGCCTCGAGCAGCGCCGTCGCGTAGATGCGGGAGGCGGCGGCCATCTAGGACCCGGTCCGCTCCAGCGCCGAGAAGTCGAGGTCCTTGACGGCGTCGTCGAGCAGGCGGCGCTGGGCCTTGGAGTCGAGGGCGCCGCGCGTGACGCGCTCCGCGGCGACGAGCGCGAGCTCGCCCACCTCGGAGCGGATCTCCTCGAGCGCGCGCGCGGTCTCGGCCTCGATCTGGCGCCGCGTCTCCTCCAGCCGCCGCTGGCGGTCGGCCTCGGTCTCCTCCCGGACGCGCTCGCGCATCGAGTCGGCGATGCGCCGCGCCTCGGAGAGGATCGCCTCGGCCTCGCCGCGGGCACCGGCGCGGAGCTGCTTGTGCTCCTCCAGGAGCTTGCGCGACTCCTGGCGGGCGTGCTCGGCCTCGGCCAGCGCCTCGCGGATGCGCTGGCGCCGCTCGTCGATGATCTTCTGGACGGGGCCGAACGCGTAGCGCTTGAGGACGAAGAACGTGATCCCGAACGCGATCAGCGTCCAGATCATCAGTCCGGGCGCGACCTCGATCAGCGGGTTCGCTGCGAGCGGCATGGCTGCTCCCTCTCCGAGTCGGCCGGCTAGACGAGGACGAAGGCGAGGAGGCCGCCGATGAGGCCGTAGAACACCACGGCCTCGGTGAGCGCGAAGCCGAGCCACATGATGCCCTGCAGCTCGCCGCGCAGCTCCGGCTGCCGGGCGACCGACTGGATCATCGAGCCGAAGATGTTCCCGATGCCGACGCCGGCACCGAGGGAGCCGAGGCCGATGCCGAGCGCGAGGGCGATCGCCTTGCCGGCGTCGACCGCGGTGTCGGCCTGGGCGAGCACGGGGCTGAACACGTCTTCCTTCCTCCTTGGGTTAGTGCTCCGGCTCGATCGCCGAGCCGATGTAGATGGCGGACAGGGCCGCGAAGATGAACGCCTGGATGCCGCACACGATGACGACCTCGAACAGGTAGAAGGCCGTGGCCGCGGGCACCGCCACGACCGCGAGCGCCACGTTCTCGAGCACGAAGATGAGCCCGATGAACGTCAGGATCAGCATGTGGCCGGCGAGCATGTTCGCGTAAAGACGGACGGAGAGCGAGATCAGGCGCATGAACTGGCCGAGGATCTCGAGCGGCACGATCAGCGGGTACATCGCCTTCGGCACCTCGGGGATCCAGCTCTTGAAGTACTTCCGGACCCCGTTCGCGCGGATCCCCTCGACGTGCGTGAACACGAAGGTCAGCAGTGCCAGGGAGAGCGTCACCGACAGCGTCGACGTGGCCGCGTAGATCGCGAGCGTGGGCAACTCGACTCCGAACAGCGTGAAGTGCTCGTCCGAGAGCGGCAGCGGGATGAACCCGAGCAGGTTGACGACGAGGATGAACAGCCCGAGCGAGGCGACGTAGGGGAACCAGCGCGCGATCGCCTTCGTCGGCAGGCCCTGCTCCGCGATCTGCGTCTGCGCGATGTCGTAGAGCATCTCGCCGGCCGTCTGGCGCCGGTCCGGGTCGACCCGGAGGCGTACGCGCATGAGCACGATCCCGACCACGCAGGTGATGATGGCGCCGAGCCAGAGGTAGGCGACCGTCTTCGTCACCGACAGGTCGATCGGCCCGAGGTGGATCGGGATCCACTCGTGCTGCTGCCACTCGACGGAGGGGTCGAACTTCTCCTCGCTGCCGCTCTCGGCCCCGAGGGCGCTCGCGGGAAGCGTCAGCGCCAGGAGCGCGACGGCGGTGACGACACGCTTCACGCGCGCGAGTCCCCGCCGAAGTACAGGGCCAGGGAGACGCCGAGCTCGAGCGTGTACGCGAGCGCGTAGAGGAGCGCGGCCGAGAGTCCGAGCCGCGCATCGGAGGCGGCCACCGCGATGGCGACGGCCATCACCGCAACCGCGCGGAAGGTCATCCCGATCCCCACCACGCCGGAGGAGGCGAGATTACCGCCGCCGAGTCGGAGTCGCGTCAGCACGAGCCCGAGCAGCTGCGCCGCGACCCAGAGCGTCGCGCCGAGCGCCCAGCCGGCGAGCGGGAGGCCGGCGACGACGAACACCGGGAGCGCGAGCGCGATCACGGTGGCGCCGGCGAGCACGGGCGCGAGGCGGCTCGGGACGGGCCGCGGCGTCTCGAGCGCCCGGCCGATCACGAGAAGGCCCCGCGGTAGCGGCGGTAGACCGCGAACACGCCGGCGGGGATCCCGGCAACGACGCCGCCGAGCATGCCGAGCGGCCACGAGCCCGCGGCCCAGCCGACGAGCGCGCCGACGCCGGCACACGCCCCGGTCGTGCCGAGCAGCAACCCGCCCGCTCCGGCAGGGTTGAACGTCTGGCGGGCCCCCGGCTCCATCCGCGGCGAGCATACCAGAGCTTGTGACACCGGAATCCCCCGCATTTCGGACAGAAATCACCCGCTTGTAACCTTTCTGCCATGCACGTCGAGCGCCTCGGGTCCGGCCCTCGCATCGTGCTCGTGCACGGGTCGGTGACCGGGCCCGAGACGTGGGCGCGGCAGCGACCGCTCGCCGAGCGATGGACGCTCGAGCTGGTGACGCGGCCCGGGTTCTGGCCGCTGCCGCCGGTCGGGCGCGTCGACTTCGAGGCGGACGCGCCGCTCGTGGCGGCGCAGCTCGGCGAGGGCGCGCACCTCGTGGGGCACTCCTACGGCGGCGTGATCTCCCTGCTCGCCGCGGCGCGGCGGCCGGAGGCGGTGCGATCGCTGACCGTGGTCGAGCCGCCGGCCCTCGACGTGGCGCGCGGGGACCCCGCGGCCGACGCGATGATCGCGCGAGTCCAGGAGCTTGCGGCGACGGGAGCGCGGGAGCCGCGTGCGTACCTGGAGCTGTTCCTCCGGACGGTCGGCTCGTCGGTGCAGCTCCCCGAGGAGCTGCCGCCGTTCCTGCAACGAGGCGCGGAGCTGCTGCTCGTCGAGCGAGGCGTGCACGAAGCGCGGATCCCGTTCGGCCCGCTGCGTGCCGGCGCATTCCCCGTGCTCGTGGTCTCGGGCGGCCACGCGCCCGCCTTCGACGCCGTCTGCGACGTGCTCGAGCGCGAGCTCGGCGCTGATCGTGCGGTGCTGCCGGGAGCGGGACACACGGCACAGCGGGCGCCGGGATTCAACGAGGCGCTCGAGCGGTTCCTGCTCGCAGCCGAGCGCAGGCCCGGACGGGACGTGGCCGGGGGCTGACCCCGGCCATGGCCGCTCAGGACGCCTTGCGAAGCTCCTCGCTGCGGCGGCGCAGGTACGGGTTCCCGAGCTTCACGATCTCGAGCAGGTACACGACGTAGACGGAGAAGCCGACCGCGACGAGCCCGATCGCGCCGGCCAGCACCGTCGGCCAGAGGTGCCACTCGCCGCCCTCGCGGAACGGCACGAACCGCGTCGCGAGCGCGGCGGCCGCGAGGGTCAGGCACCAGGCGTACATCGTCAGCGTCGCCCGCCGCTGCGTGTACCCGCGGCGGAGGAAGCGGTGGTGCAGGTGCGCCTGGTCGGCGGTGTACACCTTCTCGCCGTGCTTGATCCGGCGAAGCACGACGAACGTCGTGTCGAGGATCGGCACCGCCAGCACGAACAGCGGGAAGAACAGGGCGACCGTCGCGGCCGTCTTCAGCAGCCCTTGCACCGACACGGTCGCGAGCACGAACCCGAGCAGGAGCGCCCCGGAGTCGCCCATGAAGATGCGCGCCGGGTAGAAGTTGTGCCGGAGGAAGCCGAAGCACGCCCCCGCGACGATCGCGGCCACGACCGCCGCGTCCGGCTTCCCCAGCGAGAGCGCGATCGCCGCGAAGGTCGAGCCCGCGATCGCGCAGACCCCGGCGGCGAGGCCGTCCATGCCGTCGAGGAAGTTCACCATGTTCATCAGCAGCACGATCCAGAGCACGGTCGCCGGCATGCCGACCCAGGCGGGGAGCTCGTGGATCCCGAGGAACGGGAACGTGAACCGGTCGACCCAGAGCCCGAAGGCGACCGGGATCACGGCCGCGACCAGCTGGCCGCCGAGCTTCTGCCACCAGAGCAGCCCGCGGGCGTCGTCGAGCGCGCCGACCGCCGTCGCCACCGACGCACCGAGGAGGAGCCCTCGGGTCTCGTCGCCCATGGGGAGGAACGCCAGGGAGGGGACGAGGATGCCGAGGAAGAGCGCGAGCCCGCCGAGCCGCGGGATCGGCAGCCGGTTCAGCCGTCGCCGCTCGGGCGTGTCGACCACGCCGAGCAGGCGCGCCATCCCGCCGGCGGCGGGCGTCAGCAGCACCACGAGCACGAGTGCGAGCGCGAAGCCGTAGACGACTTCCGGCGTGGCCCGGAGCTCGTCCCACATGCGCGCCTACTTCGTGCCGTAGAGCCGGTCTCCCGCGTCGCCGAGCCCGGGGACGATGAAGCCCCGCTCGTTGAGCCCGCGGTCGATCGCGGCGCAGACGACGTGGACGTCCGGATGCTCCTCGTGCACCCGCTCGATTCCGGGCGGCGCGGCGACGAGGCAGACGAGCGTGACCGTGCGGGCCCCGGCCTTCTTCACCTCGTCGATCGCGGCGACGCTGGAGTTCCCGGTCGCGAGCATCGGGTCGAGCACGATCGCGTCCCGCTCCGACAGGTCGTCCGGGAGCTTCACGTAGTACTCGACCGCCTCGAGCGTCTCCTCGTCGCGGTAGAGGCCGATGAAGCCGACGCGGGCGGACGAGATCAGCGACAGGACGCCCTCGAGCATCCCCACGCCCGCCCGCAGCACCGGGCAGACGGCCACCTTCTTGCCCGAGATCCGCGACGCCGCCATCCGCTCGAGCGGGGTCTCGATCTCGACCGGCTCGGTCGGGAAGTCCTTCGTCGCCTCGTAGGTCAGGAGCAGCGTCAGCTCGTTGACGAGCTTGCGGAAGTGGACCGTGGGCGTGTCCTTGTCCCGCAGGTACGAGAGCTTGTGCTGGACGAGCGGGTGCGTGACCTCCGTCACGCGCCCGACGGTGGGCACCGCCTCGGTCACGCGACGTAGCTCGTGTAGCCGCGGAAGCCGGGGTAGAGCGGGCGCCGCTCGCAGAGCGCCTCGGAGCGCGCCGCGAGCGAGCCGATGTCGGCGTCGTCGGCGAGCGCGCCGGACATGATCCGCCCGACCTCGCGGAAGTCGTCCTCGTCGAAACCGCGCATCGTCGCTGCCGGCGTCCCGACGCGGATGCCCGAGGCGACCGTCGGCGGCCGCTCGTCGAACGGCACGGTGTTGCGGTTGACCGTGACCTTGACCTCGTGGAGTCGCTCCTCGGCGTCCTTGCCCGTCCACTCGGTCGCGCGCAGGTCGACCTGGAGCAGGTGCGTGTCGGTGCCGCCCGTGAGGACGTGGAGCCCGCCCGTCTCGAGCTCGTCGGCGAGCGTGTCGGCGTTCGCCCGCACCTGGCGCTGGTACTCGCGAAACGGCTCGGTCGCGGCGATCGCGAAGCAGGTCGCCTTCGCGGCGACGGCGTGGACCAGCGGGCCGCCCTGCAGGCCGGGGAAGATCGCGCGGTCGATCGCCTGGCCGTGCTCCTCGCGGCAGAGGATCACGCCGGAGCGGGGGCCAGCGAGCGTCTTGTGCGTCGTCGAGGTGACGACGTCGCAGTGCTCGACCGGGTTCGGGTGCAGCCCCGCGGCGACGAGCCCGGCGAAGTGCGCCATGTCGCACATGAGCAGGGCACCGACCTCGTCGGCGATGGCGCGGAAGCGGTCGGTCTCCACCGTGCGCGGGTACGCCGAGCCGCCGCAGATGATCAGCTTCGGCCGATGCTCCTTCGCGAGCGCGAGCACCTCGTCGTGGTCGACGACGTTCGTCTCGCGGCTGACGCCGTAGTGGGCGATCGTGTAGAAGCGCCCGGAGAAGTTGACCTTGAGCCCGTGCGTCAGGTGCCCGCCGTGGGCGAGCGAGAGCGAGAGGATCGTGTCGCCGGGCTGGAGCAGCGCCATGTAGACGGCAGTGTTGGCCTGCGCTCCGGCGTGCGCCTGCACGTTCGCGTGCTCCGCGCCGAAGAGCGACTTCGCACGGTCGATCGCGAGCTGCTCGATCTCGTCGACGACCTCGCAGCCGCCGTAGTACCGCTTGCCGGGGTAGCCCTCGGCGTACTTGTTCGTGGGCACCGAGCCCACGGCCTCCAGCACCGACGGCCAGGTGAAGTTCTCCGACGCGATCAGCTCGATCTGGCCGCGCTGGCGGTCGAGCTCGCGGCCGAGCAGGCCGGCGATCTCCGGGTCGACGCTCTCGAGGCCCGAGCCCCGGAGCTGCTCGAGCGAGGTCTGCGCGACGGCCATCCGTCCTCCTCCCGCGGTTCGCGGCCACCGTGGTTCGCGGCCGACGTCGGTCGCGGCCATCGTACTCGGGCCGCGGGTCAGCCGAGCGCGCTGCGGACCCGCGCCAGCGCGTCCTCCGCCGGAACCGCGCCCTCGCGCAGCACGACGGGGTCCGCGCCGGTGACGTCGAGGACGGTCGACGGGGTGCCCGGGAGCGCGCCCGCGTCGACCTCGGCGGCGACCTTCGCGCGCAGCTCTGCGGGGACGTCCTCGAGGCGTCGCGGGTCGGGTCCGCCGGCGAGGTTCGCGCTCGTGGCCACGACCGCGCCGACGCGCTCGAGCACCCGGCTCGCCTCCTCCGGGAGCTCGGGGACACGCACGCCGATGGTGTCGGGCCGCGAGCCCGTCAGCCAGCGATAGCGTCGCGCGGGGTTCGGCACGACGACGGTGTACGGGCCGGGCAGCAGCGCGCGGAGGATCGTGCCGGCGCGCCCGCGCAGCTCGGGCACGCACTCGAACAGGAACTCGAGGTCGGCGGCGAGGATCGCGCTCGGCTGCGCGGGGTCGCGACCCTTGAGCCGGTACACGCGCTCGACGACCTCGGCGCGGTAGGGGCTGGAGCACAGCCCGTAGACCGTGTCGGTCGGCAGGAGGACGGGCTTGCCCGCGCGGATCGCCTCGACGACCGCAGGATTCACGCTCGCCTGCCCTCCACCACCCGCTCGTGCCCGGCCAAGTCGCGCGTGATCGTAACGTCCTCGTAGCCGAGCCTCTCGAGCGCGTGCGCGACCTCGGCCGCCTGGTCGTCGCCGACCTCGAGCACGAGCCACGTCGTCCGGGCGGCGCGGGCGAGCTCCGCGTGCAGCCCCTCGCCGACGAGCGCTCCCCGGGGCTCCCAGTCCCGCACCTCGGGCTGCAGCCCCGGCAGCTCGTCCGCGCCGACGTAGGGCGGGTTCGAGACGACGAGATCCCAGCCCTCGGCGGCGGCCTCGAGCCCGGCCCCGCGGAGCTCGACGTCGAGGCCCAGCCGCTCCGCGTTCTCCCGGGCGAGCGACAGCGCGTCGCGCGACACGTCCACGGCCGTCACGCGCGCGCCGGGATGCTCGTCGGCGAGCGCGAGCGCGATCGCGCCGCAGCCGACGCCGACGTCGAGGACGCGCGGCCGCTCGGCGCCCTCGAGCAGCGCGAGACACCGCTCGACCACGATCTCGGTCTCCGGCCGCGGCACGAGCGCCCGCGTGTCGGTCCTCAGCGTCAGCCGCCGAAAGCCCCACTCGCCGAGCACGTACGCGAGCGGCTCGCGGGAGCCGCGCCGGCGGGCGAGCGAACGCACCGCCTCGACCTCGGCCTCGCTGAGCGGCCGGTCGTGCTCGGTGTAGAGGCCGATGCGCGAGAGCCCCAGCGCGTGCGCGAGCAGGTGCTCGGCGTCGACCCGCGGCGAGTCGACGCCCTTCGCGGCGAGGAACGCGGTCGTGCGCCGCAGCGCGGTCGCGACCGTCAACGTGTCAGACACGACGATCGTGCGCGGTCAGACGCCGGCCGCGTCCAGCGCGAGGCGGCGCTCCTCCGCGGCCAGCCCCTCCGTGAACTCGTCCAGCTCCCCCTCGAGGATCCGGTCGAGCTGGTGCACCGTGAGCTTGATCCGGTGGTCGGTGAGCCGGTTCTCCGGGTAGTTGTAGGTGCGGATCTTCTCGGCGCGCTCGCCCGACCCGATCTGCGACCGCCGCTGGGCCGCGAGCTCGGCCTGCTGGCGCTCGCGCTCCGCCTCGTACAGCCGCGCGCGCAGCACCCGCATCGCCTTCTGCTTGTTCTGGAGCTGCGACTTCTCGTCCTGCATCGCGACGACGATCCCGGTCGGCAGGTGCGTGATCCGTACCGCCGAGTCGGTCGTGTTCACCGACTGGCCCCCCGGGCCCGTGGAGCGGTAGACGTCGATCTTGAGGTCGGCGTCGTTGACCTCGACCTCGACGTCCTCCACCTCGGGCATCACCGCGACGGTCGCGGTCGAGGTGTGGATGCGGCCCTGCGACTCGGTCACGGGGACGCGCTGCACGCGATGGGTGCCCGCCTCCCACTTGAACACCGAGTAGGCGCCGTCGCCCTTGACGGCGAAGGTGACCTCCTTGAAGCCGCCGCCCTCGCTGGGGCTCGCCGACAGCTCCTCGACCCTGAAGCCGCGCCGCTCCGCGTAGCGCGTGAGCATGCGGTACAGGTCGCCCGCCCAGAGCGCGGCCTCGTCGCCGCCGACGCCCTGCCGGATCTCGACGATCACGTCCTTCGCGTCGGCGGGATCGCGCTCGACGAGCGCCAGCCGCAGCTGCTGCTCGAGCGCGACGAGGCGCTCCTCGAGCTCGGGCGCGAGCTCCCGGAGGTCCGCGTCGGAGCGCGCTGCCTCCAGGTCGTCGTGCGTCTCGCGCCACTGGCGCGCGAGCTCGTACGGGCCCTCGAGCTCCTTCAGCCGGCGGCCGACGGTCGCGGCCTCGCGGTGGTCGTCGTAGACGGACGGGTCGGAGAGGCGCTCGCGCGCCTCCTCGTAGGAGCGCTCGAGCTCGTCGACGAGCTGGGCGAACGGGGACGCTGCCATGGCAGCGCGTAGGGTAGCCCCGCCCCTCAGTCCGAGACGAGTCGCGCCTCGAGCGTGAGCTCCGGAACGGCCGCGAGCGCCTGCGACACCGGGCAGCTCACCTTCGCGTCCTCGGCGGCGGCCCGGAAGCCGTCCTCGTCGAGGCCGGGCACGCGCCCCTCGACGCTCAGCGCGCTCTTCGTGATCCCGGTCCCCGGGACGAACGTCACGGTCGCCGACGTCCGCAGCTCCTCCGGCGGTGTCCCCGCCTTCGCGAGCACGTTCGACAGCGCCATCGCGAAGCACGACGCGTGTGCCGCGGCGATCAGCTCCTCGGGGCTCGTCCTGCCGCCCGACTCGTCCTCGGCTCGCGCCGCCCACGTCACGTCGAGCGGTGCGAGCGCGCCGCTGCCGACACGGTCGATCGTCCCGCTCCCGGACATCAGGTCGCCCTTCCACGTCACCTCGGCTCTGCGCTCTGCCACCTACGTCACCTCCAGCGTCGCGTCGACGGAGATCGCCGCGGCCGCGCCGATCAGCGCCGACAGCGGACACCCGGCGTCTGCCCGCCGGACGGCTTCCTGGAACGCGTCGTCGTCGCTCCCGGGGACGCGGGCGCGCACCCGCAGTCGCGACTCGACGATGCGGTGGCCCTCGCCCTCGACCTCGTCGAGCACGACGACGGCGCGGACCTCGAGCCGCTCGGGCGGCGTACGGTCGCGCGTCAGCTCGGCCGCGAGCGACATCGCGTAGCAGCCCGCGTGCGCGGCCGCCACCAGCTCCTCGGGGCTCGTCTCGGGCGCGGACGCGGCGATGCGCGAGGGCTCGGAGTACGGCAGCCCCGCGAAGGCGCCGCTCGAGGCGGCGGTGATCGCGCCGCGGCCCCTGGCCGAGCTCCCCTCCCAGCTCACCTCCGCCTCGCGCGTGATCCGCGGCATCGGCGGCGGACCCTACCCTCCGGCGCCCCCGCGGGCGGCGCGCTCACGATCGCGCCACACGCGGCCGTGCACGCGGTGGTGCCGGCGTCGTCCGGCGCGGCGCTGAGCGTCCGCAGGGAGGCGGGACAGTGCGGACGCACGGCCCGCCGACTGGAGGACGCTCAGCGTCGCGAGGCGCCGCGGAGCCGGGCACCACCCGGCGGGAGCGGCGCCGCCCGGACGGCGCCGGCTACGCCATCACTTCGACGCGGCGCTCGTCGGTGGTGAGCCCCCCTTCGCGGCGGAGCGCCTCCGTGAGCGCGCGGATCGACACCTCGAGCTGGTCGAGGCTCGGCTCGCGCGTCGTCAGCCGCTGCAGCCACAGACCGGGCGCGAGGAACGTCATCAGCGCGCGGTTGTCCGTGTGCTTGCCGGCGAAGCGGATCACCTCGTACGCGAGGCCCGCGATCACCGGCAGCAGCAGGATCCGGCTCGCGATCAGCCAGTACCACGCGGGCTGGCCGACGAACGCGAACACGAAGATCGCGATCACCATCACGTAGAGGAGGAAGGCGGTGCCGCAGCGCGGATGGATGAGCGAGAAGCGCGACACGTTCTGCGGCGTCAGCTCCTCGCCGGCCTCGAGCGCGTTGATCGCCTTGTGCTCGGCGCCGTGGTACTGGAACACCCGCCGCAGGTCTGGCAGGAGCGAGATCACGCACAGGTACGCGACGAACAGGGTCACGCGGATGACGCCCTCGACGACGACGAACCAGCCCGTCGTCTCGATCGGGAGCCAGCTCGTGATCAACGCCGGCGTCACCTTGAACAGGGCGACCGCGAAGCCGATCGCGATCGCGAACGCGAAGATGAGCGCGCCGCGCGAGAGCTCGGTCGAGACCTCGCCGTCGTCGTTCTCCTCCTGCGCCGCGTAGTTGGCGGAGATCGCCAGCGCGCGGAACCCGATCGCGAGGGACTCGCCGAGCGCGATCACGCCCCGGATGACGGGCAGCCGGAACAGCCGGTGCCGCGCCATCGGGCTCGAGATCGGGAAGTTGACCTCGGCGATCGCGCCGTTGGGCTTCCGGACCGCGAGTGACCAGTTCGACGGCGTGCGCATCATCACGCCCTCGAGCACCGCCTGGCCGCCGATCGTCGTGGACATGAGCTGTCTATCGGCCGCCGGTGCGGGCCCCGTTACCCCGGGCCCCGTTACCCGCGCCGCGCCGACGCCTTCTCGAGGCGCCGCTGGAACCGCTCGACCCGGCCGCCGGAGTCCATCAGCTTCTGCTTCCCCGTGTAGAAGGGATGGCACGCGGAGCAGATCTCGACGTGCAGCTCGGCCTTCGTCGACCGCGTCTGGAACGTGTTCCCGCAGGAGCACGTCACGGTCGTCAGCACGTACTCGGGATGGATGTCGGCCTTCATGGTCGGGCCAGAATAGCAGAGGCGGTTTCGGGTGCCACGTTGCCTCCCGAGACGACGGCGACCACGGTCTCGGCGCCGTCGAGCGGCGCTTTCCGGGCGAGCAGGGCGGCCGTGGTGGCGGCTCCGGCGGCCTCGACCGCGAGCTTCGCGCGGCCGTAGAGGAAGCGGAACGCCTCCACGATCTCGTCCTCGGTGACGAGCACGCTCTCGACGCCGAGCGCGAGGCAGGTGGCGACGCAGTTCCCGCCCGCGTACGGGCCGTTGAGCCCGTCGGCCAGCGACTGCGCCTGCACCGTCACCGCCTCGCCCGCCTTGAGGCTCTCGTGCAGCGCGGGCGAGAGCTCGGGCTCGACGGCGACGACGCGCACGTCGGGCTTCATCCCCTTCACGGCCGCGGCGATCCCGGAGACCAGGCCGCCGCCGCCGACCGGGACCAGCACGACGTCCGCCTCGGGCACGTCCTCGAGGATCTCGACCCCGACCGTCCCCTGGCCCGCCATCACGAGCGGGTCGTCGTACGGGTGGACGAGCGTCCGGCCCGTCTCGCGCTCCAGCTCGTCGAGACGGACGAACGCGGCCGGGATGTCGGGGGCCACCGTGTCGACGGTGGCGCCGTAGCCGCGCGCGGCGGCGACCTTCATCGGGCTCGCGGTCTCCCACATCACGACGAGCGAGTCGATTCCCTGCTGCGCGGCCGCGAACGCGAGCGCCTGGGCGTGGTTGCCCGCGGAGATCGCGATCACGCCGCGCCGCTTCTCCTCCTCGGAGAGGGACGCCAGCTTCGTCAGCACGCCGCGGGGCTTGAACGAGCCGGTCCGCTGAAACAGCTCCGCCTTGAGCCGGACGTCGACCCCGGCGCGCTGCGACAGCGTCGCCGAGGACAGCGTCGGCGTCCGGTGGACGCGGCCGCCGATCGTCTCGCGCGCGGCGAGGACGTCGTCGAGCGTGATCGCGGGACCGCCGGGCACCGCGCCAGGATGCTCCACAGCGCCCGAGAGGGTCAAGCGTGCACGTGGAGGTCGCCGTGGACGTGGAGCGGCGCGCGGATCCGCTCGTACACGGAGTGCGCCCAGACCTCGAACCCGAGCAGGGCCTCGACGTACTCGCGGTTGGCCGCCACGTCGCCGTCGCTCCGCCGCCGCAGCAGCTCCACGTTGTCGAGCCGCAGCCGCAGCTCCTCGGCGAGGGAGTCGGCGAGCAGCGCCTGCAGCTCGCGCGTCGAGCCCGTCTCCACCGCCCGCTCCGCGAGCGGCACGACGGGGCCGTGCCCGCCGGCCGGCTTGAGCCCGGTGTACGGAGCCCCCTCGCCGATCCGGTGGAGCCGGACGACGGTCTCGAGGAACCAGCGGTCGGCGAGCTCCTGCGCGTCGCCGCCGGCGGCGCGGACGGCGAGCGCGAGCTCTAGCGCCCGGGTCACCTCGCCCTCGGCCGCTTCGGGGACGAACGGCAGCGCGCGGTCGGCCTCGCGCCGCTTCAGCGCGTCCCGAGCGGCGGCGACGACGGGGCCGTCGAGCGAATCGCAGTGCGGAGGCATCCTCGGCCCTCCTTTCGATCGGTACGCGGATCGTCGCGGCACGCCCGGCCGGCCGCGTCAGCGGATCCGCGGAGCCGGTCAGCCGCCGCTGCCGGTGGCGTCGTGCGGCTCGCCCACGGGCTTCGACTCGGCCGATCCGCGCGCCCGGAGGAAGATCGAGAACACGGCCATCGAGCCGACCGCGAGGAACTCGGACTGCCAGTTCTGGAGCGTGTCCTCCCAGAAGCTCGCCTCGGTCAGGTACCCGGACCACGACACGGCGGGCTGGTCGTGGTCGCGCTGCTGCCCGTTGAACTCCGTCCACCCGGTGACCGACTGGCCGAACCACGAGGCGACGAAGATCAGCGCCATCAGGATCAGCAGCGAGTCGGAGTACACCGCCCTCCGCCAGCCGCGCGCCCGCGCCCACGCGGGGCTGTCGGGCTCGGCGTGCGGGCCGACCTTCTGCTCCTCGTCGCTCTCGCGCCCGACGTCGGGCTTCGACTCGGTCGAGCCCTTCTGCACGAGCCAGATCGTCGCCAGGATCATCAGCGAGAACTGGAGGTACTCCGACTGCCAGTTCTCGAGCACGCCCTGGCCGAAGTGCGACGAGACGAGGTACCGCGCGTACGAGACGGTCTCGGAGCCGTGCATGCGGGCGTCGTCGTTGAACACGGCGTGGCCCGCGATCGACTGGAACACGAGGGAGACGAGGAAGATCGCGCCGAAGAACAGCGAGAGGCCGTTGTCGCGGGCCCAGCGCATCAGCCGTGCGTCAGCCCGACGGTCGTCCAGAGGACGAGGCCGGCGACGATCACGAGCAGGTAGGCGACGAACAGCGTCCGCACGGCGGGGGCTACATCCGCGAGCGCAGGGCGAGGACGTTGGCGACGTAGCGGCGCGTCTCCGGGCCGACCCCGTACCGGCGCACGGCCGCGGGGCCACGGTAGTAGGCGGCGAGCGCCAGCCGCTCGTCGCCCTCGAACTGGCGCAGTAGGTGCGCGAGGAAGGCGACGCCGACGCGGACGTTGCCGTCGGCCGTGTGTGCGATCGCGCGGCCGACGAGCACCTCCTCGACGAAGTCCCACGTCGCCGGCGTCACCTGCATCACCCCGAGCGCGCCCGCCGCCGAGACGACGTGGTTCTGGTGGCCCGACTCCTGCCAGGCGAGCGCGCGCACGAGCCGCGCGTCGACGCCGTAGTGCCGCGACCAGTGGCTCATCGAGTCGGCGATCGTCCGCGGCCTCGCGACCTGAGGCGGCGCGGCGCGGCCGGTCGGGTCGAGGATCCCGAGCGTCGCGGGACCGGCGAGCCCGTCGGGCACGAGGCCCGCCCGCCGCTGGTAGCGGACGAGCGCGGCGCGCGTCCTCGGGCCGAAGCGGCCGTCGATCGCGCCGCCGTACGTGCCGGCGCGGCGCAGGAGGAACTGGAGCACCGAGACGTCCCAGCCGACGGCGTCGCGCTTCACGATCCGGCGGCCGAGGAGCGGCCGGCCGAGCGGCCCGAGCGCGGTGCGCGTGTGGATCCCGGCGATGCCGTCGACCACGAGCCCCGCCCGCCGCTGGAACGCGCGCACGGCGGCGGCGGTCTGCGGCCCGGCGACCCCGTCGATCGCGCCCGTGTAGAGCCCCTTCGCGCGCAGCGCGGTCTGGAGCCCCGCGACCTGGGGGTTCGTCCCGGCCCCCGCCGGTGGCGCGGCGCTCAGCGCGACGAGTGCCGTGACGACGAGTGCGAGCCGTCTGGAGGACATGTGGACGGACCCCGTTCGCGCCCGCCGACGCCACTCCTCCCCCGCGACTACGCCGCCTCGACCGCGACGGAGCGCGCTCCGCCCTCCCGGAGGTCCGCGCGCCTGAGGGTGCGCACGTCCCGGACGAGCAGGATCCCCGTCGTCGAGATCACGACCCACGCGACCGAGATCCAGAGCGTCGTCGAGACCCCGATCGCGTCCGCGGTCGGCCCGGCGAGCACGAACCCGAGCGGCATCAGCCCGAGCGAGCCGAGCCAGTCGTAGGCGCTCACGCGCGACAGCTTCTCGGCCGGCACGTGCTGCTGCAGCGTCGTCGCCCAGAGCGCCATGAAGAACCCCATCACGACGCCGCCGACCGCCTGGGCCGGCGCGATCAGCCAGGCGGGCGCCGCCAGCGCGAGGAGCGACACGGGCACGACCTCCCAGAGCACGAGCGTGCAGCAGACGAGCATCGGCCGTGCGGGCCGCCAGCGCAGCGCGACGGCGCCGCCGGCGAGGCTCCCGGCCGCCCATGCGGACGCGATCGCCGCCCACGCCGTCGCGCCGCCGAGCTCCTCCTTCGCCACGAGCGGCCCGAGCACGTAGAACGGCGCGACGACGAAGAACAGGTACGTCCCCGCCCACGCGATGATCGTCCACAGCCACGTGTGGGAGAGGAGCTCGTCCCATCCCTCCCGAAGCTCGGCGAGGAAGCTCGTCCGCGCGCCGCGGTCGATCGTGCGCGGCAGGCTCAGGGCGAGGAGACAGCCGGCGCTGACCGCGAACGTGACCGCGTCGAAGGCGAACGCGAGCCACGGCCCGACGATCGCGACCAGGATCCCGGCGATCGCCGGGCCCGCCATCAGCACGGCGCCGTTCGACATGCCGAGGAGCGCGTTCGCCTGCTGCAGCCGCTCCGGGCTGACCGTGCGCGGGACGACGCCGGTGTACGCCGGCTGGAAGAACGCCTCCGCCGTGCCGAACAGCGCCATCAGCGCCGCGAGGTGCCAGACCTCGGCCTTCCCGGTGACGAGCAGCAGCGCGATCGTCACGTGCACCGAGCCGCGGATCACGTCGGAGGCGACCATCACGAGCTGGCGCGGGAGCCGGTCGGCCCAGACGCCGCCCGCGAGGAGGAACAGCACGAGCGGGAGCGTCTGCGCGGCGAGGACGAGCCCCAGGTCGGTCGCCGAGCCGGTCAGGTCGAGGACGGCGAAGGCCAGCGCGACGGGAACGAGCGCGTTCCCGAGCATCGACGTCGTCTGGCCCGCCCACAGGAGGCGGAAGTCGCGCTCGCGGAGCGCGCCGAGCAGCTCCGAAGCCCTCACCGGCGCAGTCTACGTCTGCGTGTACTCCGGCCCGGAGCCGCCCTCGGGCGGCGTCAGACGACCGCCCTTGGCGGTGATCGCGCCGCACTGGACGCAGTTCGACGGCGTCACGCGCACCGTCACCGTGCCGGCGCCGTCGGACTCGCCCAGCTCGTAGACCTGCGCCGGGCACATGTTCACCCACAGCTCTGCCAGCCGCAGCGGCACCTCCCGCCGGATGCGGATGTGGCTCGGCTGGTCGTCCCGCGTCTTGTTCCCCGAGAGAAAGACCGACGAGAGCTTGTCGAAGGTGCGCTTCCCGTCCGGAGCCGGATACGCCTTGGCGCGGTCGGTGCGGATGAGCGGATGCGCCGCGTTCGGCTCGGAGCGGCGCTCCCTGGGCGGGAAGCGGCCCTTCGTCACGGTCATCGCGGAGGCGAGGGCGCCGCCGACGAAGAACCCCTTGTCGAAGGCCTGGCGCATGTTCCGCACCTCGTGCAGGTCCCGCACGACGTAGCTCCGGCGCAGCTCCTCGTCGTAGGAGTCGAGCGCGCCGACGCGACCGGGGTTCTCGCCGCGGCCGAGCGCGCGCCACGCCGCCTCGGCCGCGAGCCGGCCGGACTCGACCGCGTAGTGGATCCCCTTCAGCGTGGGCACGTTGACGAGCCCGGCGCCCTCGCCGGCCAGCAGCAGCCCCGGCGCCGCGAACCGCCTCGGCAGCGCGTGGTAGCCGCCCTCGGTGATCGTCTTCGCCCCCCACGCCACGCGCTCGCCGCCGTCGAGGATCCCCCGCAGCAGGTGGTGGGTCTTGAACTCCTGCAGCACGTCGTGGACCGAGAACTCGACGTCGCGGTACTCGAGCCCGGCGACGAACCCGATCGACACCAGGTCGTCGCCCATCGGGTAGACGAACGAGCCGCCGAACTCGCCGTAGCGCGCGCGCTTGCGGAGCGGCCAGCCCATCGTGTGGACGATGTGCCGCAGCGGGCGTCGCACGCGCCAGACCTCCTTCACGCCGAGCGCCCAGACCTGCGACTGCTCGCCGCGGAGGCCGAACCGGCCGAGCGCCGCGCCGGTGAGATGGCCGGCCGTGCCCTCGGCGAGGACGGTGACGCGCGCCGCAATGTCGGAGCCGGGCTCGAAGTTCGGCAGCTCCTCGCCGTCGCGGCCGCGTCCCCTGTCGCCGGTGCGGATGCCGTGGACGCGCCCGTCGGCGACGAGCAGCCGCTGCGCCGCCGTCTCCGGCAGGATCGTCGCGCCGGCCTCCTCGGCCTTGCCGGCGAGCCAGCGGCCGAGCTCGGAGACCGAGACGATGACGTTGCCGTGGTTCTGCATCGTCGGCGGCGCGGGGATCCGGATCGCCCTGGAGCGGGTGAGCAGGTAGACGGCCTCGCCCGGCACCTCGCCGTAGGTGGGGACCTCGTCGAGCTCGGGCCGCCCGCGGAAGAGCGTCCGCAGCGCGCGCGGGTTGACCACGGCGCCCGAGAGCAGGTGCGAGCCCGGCTGCTTGCCCTTCTCGATCACGGCCACCGGGACCTCGCCGAGCCGCTCGGCCGTCGCCGGGTCGTCCGCCATCAGCTGCCCCAACCGGATCGCGCACGCGAGGCCGGCCGGCCCGGCGCCGACGATGCAGACGCCCACCTCGATGCGCTCTTCGCGCGGATCGGTGGGCGCAGCGATCGCCTCGGAGGGGTCGAACGGCGGCGGGTAGTCGAGCGGCCGGACGCCGTCGCTCATCGGCCGCGCCGCGTGACGCCCATCAGGAGCCGCCCTTCCGCTGCCGCAGGAGCTCCGTCAGCTTCGGCACCACCTGGTGCACGTCCCCGACGACGCCGAGGTCGCAGAACTCGAAGATCGGCGCGTTCGGGTCCTTGTTCACTGCCACGATCACCTGCGAGGACTGCATCCCGACCTTGTGCTGGATCGCCCCGGAGATGCCGAGCGCGACGTAGAGCTTGGGCGCGACCGTCTTGCCGGTCTGGCCGACCTGGGTCGAGTACGGGTACCAGCCCGCGTCGACGACGGCGCGCGTGGCCGCCACGGCCCCGCCGAGGGCCTTCGCCAGCTCCTCCGCGAGCGCGAACGCCTCCGGCGAGCCGAGCCCGCGGCCCCCGGCGACGATCACGTCGGCGTCCTCGATCGACGGGCCGGTCTGCTCCTCGTGCGCCTGCTCGATCATCTCGGCCGCGAGCGAATGGCCCTCGAGCTGCGGCTCGACCCGCCGCACCTCGGCCTCGCCGCCCGTCTCGACCGGGTCGAACGCGCCGGCACGGAAGAGCGCGAGCCGCGGCGTCGACGTCCACGACACCTGGCAGACCACCGTGTCCGAGAGCGCCGGCTGCGTGCCCACGAGGCCGCCGCCGTCCGCCGCGGCGTCGGTGAGCTGCCAGTTGAGGCCCGCGTCCAGGCGCGCGGCGAGCGCCGCCGCGACGTCGGCGGAGAGGATCGTCTGCGCGAAGAAGACGTTGTCGAAGCCCCCGTCGCGCACGAGCTGCGCGAGCACGTCCACGCGCGGCTGCGGCAGCGCCGCCTCGAAGCGCGGGTCGTCGGCGACGTGGACGGCCGCGGCGCCGTACGCGCCGGCGCGGGCGGCGAGCGGCTCGACGCCGGAGCCGACGAGCGCCGCCTCGACCTCGCCGCCGAGCTGCGCGGCCTTCGACAGCACGGCGAGCGAGGGCTTGAGCAGCTCGTCCCCGTGGTGCTCGAGGAAGACCAGCGTCTTCACAGCAGGCGCCGCTCCGTGAGGAACTCGACGATCTGCTCCGCCGCGTTGCCGTCGTCCTCGACCTTGCGCGAGTCGCCGCGCGGCGGCGGGTCGCTGAGCGCCAGGACGGTCGTGCGGGAGGAGCCCTCGCCGGCCTCGACGCCGAGATCCGCGAGCGACAGGACGTCCTGCTGCTTCTTCTTCGCACCCATGATCCCCTTCAGCGACGGGTACCGCGGCTCGTTGATCGAGTCGGCGACGGCGACGACGGCCGGGAGCGGCGCGCGGATCACGTCGTAGCCGAACTCCGTCTGGCGGCGGCCGGTGAGCGAGCCGCCCTCGACGGTCAGCTCCGCGACCTGGCTGATCATCGGGCGGCGCAGGCGCTCCGCGACGGCGGCCCAGAGGAGGGCGCCCTCCGAGTCGGCCGCGTACTGTCCGAACAGGACGAGATCGGCGACCTCGCGCTCGAGCACGGCCGCGAGCACGCGCGAGGTGGCGAGGAGATCCGAGCCGGCCGCGCCCTCGTCCGAGACGAGCACGGCGCGGTCGGCGCCCATCGCCAGCGCCTTGCGGAGGGCATCCAGCGCCTTGTCGGGCCCCATCGAGAGGACGACGACCTCGCCCTCGCCGCCGGCGTCGCGCAGGCGCAGCGCCTCCTCGACCGCGTTCGCGTCGAAGGCGTTCAGCGCGCCCTCGCCGGAGCGGTCGATGCGCTTCGTGGTGGGGTCGATGCGGCGGTGCGCGGCCTCCGGAACCTGCTTCACGCAGACGGCGATCTTCATCGGCCGGGACTCTATCCGGCGCCGCGAATCCGGCCCGTCGGTACCCGAACGGGTGATGACCGCGCCGCGATCCCTGGTAGGGTGCGGCCCTTCGAGCACCCCCTCACGGGGCCCCCGGGAGGTGCAGCACGACTTCCGGGGAAGGAACCGGCGTCATGACTCGCCACCGGACGACAGCCCGAAGTCTCCTCGCCGCCGCTCTCCTCGCCGGTCTCATCGCGGGGACGGCAGGCGCGAACGCCGCCACGCCGGCGGCGACGCGCGGCGTCCCGCCGCTGATCTTCCCGGTCGCGGGCGCCGCGACGTACATCGACGACTTCGGCGACGCGCGCGGACAGAGCCGCCACGATGGCAACGACCTGATGGCCGCCAAGCGGACGCCGGCGGTCGCGGTCGAGCCGGGCACGGTCAAGCTCTGGACGACCTCGGCGCGGGCCGGCTGCATGCTCTACCTCTACGGCCAGAGCGGCACCACCTACCTCTACATCCACCTCAACAACGACCGCACGCTCGCGAACGACGACGCCGGCGGCTGCAAGCCCGGCATCGCCTTCGCCAAGGGGCTGAAGAGCGGAGCGAGCGTCGCCGCGGGCCAGCTCGTCGGCTACGTCGGCGACTCGGGCGACGCGAGCGGGATCGCGTCCCATCTCCACTTCGAGGTGCACCCGGGCGGCGGCGCGGCCGTGTCGCCGTTCAAGTACCTCCGGAAGGCCAGGCGGGTGCTGTTCGCCGCCGAGCCGGGGTCGCCGTTCACGCTCGCCCTGAACGGGACGGTCGTCCAGGCGAACGACGGCTCGCTCGAGCTCGACGTCGCCTCGCTCCGCCGCTACCCGGGCGGCCTCCGGGTGCCGAAGGTCGGGCGGCGGGTCGAGCTCGCGGTGCCGCCGTCCGCGGTCGTGCTGAACCCCCTCGGCGCGCTGGTCGCAGCGGCGAAGCTCGCGGCGACGAAGCCGGGTCAGGCGGCGCAGGTCTGGACGGAGCGGGCGGAGACGACGCTCGAGGCCCAGCTCGGCGAACCGCTCGTCCTGTCGGCCCAGAGGATCCTGCTGAAGCAGTCCTAGGCCGCGACGCGTTGCCGCAGGAAGTCCACGATCTCGCTCGTGGGCGCGCCGGGCGTGAAGACCTCGGCGACGCCCTGCCGCTTGAGCTCGTCCGCGTCGTCCGTCGGGATCGTGCCGCCGACGACGACGAGCACGTCCTCCGCCTCGTTGTCGCGCAGCCCCTCGAGGATGCGGGGCACCAGCGTCATGTGCGCGCCGGAGAGGATCGAGATGCCGACGGCGTCCGCGTCCTCCTGGATCGCCGTCTCGACGATCTGCTCGGGCGTCTGGTGCAGGCCCGTGTAGATGACCTCCATCCCGGCGTCGCGGAGGGCCCGCGCGATGATCTTCGCCCCCCGGTCGTGGCCGTCGAGCCCGGGCTTGGCGATCACCACCCTGATCACTCGCGCCATCGGTCGGCCAGTATATGGCGGTGAAGCTCACGGTGATCGGCTCCAGCCCGGCCTGGCCGAACCCCGGCGGCGCACACGCCGGCCTGCTCCTCGAGGGGCCGGGGCGCCTGCTGCTCGACTGCGGTCCCGGCGTCCTCGCGCGGCTGCGCGAGCGCGATTCCACGAACGGCTGGCCGCGGGTCGACTCGATCGTGATCACGCACTTCCACCTCGACCACTGGGGCGATCTCGTGCCGTGGGTCTGGGGCTCGATGTTCGGGCTCGGGCACGAGCGGCCGCGGCCGGAGCTCTGGGTCCCGCCCGCCGGGGCCGACCGGCTCCGGGAGTTCGGCCGGCAGCTGGGGCGCGGCGGGATGTTCGACGGCTGCTTCGTCGTGCAGGAGTACGCGGAGGCGACCCCGTTCGCCACCGCCGGGCTCGAGGTCACGGCGCGGCGCGTCCCCCACTACACGCTCGAGACGTACGCGCTGCGAGTCTCGAACGGCGAGCACTCCGTCTCCTACTCCGGCGACTCGGCGCCGTGCGACCCGCTGGTCGAGGTCGCGCGCGGCACCGACCTGTTCGTCTGCGAGGCCACGCTCGAGCGCGGCGACCTCGACGGGACGCCGCGGGGGCACCTGTCCGCCGAGGAGGCGATCGACGCGTTCGAGCGCTCCGGCGCCCGCCGGCTGCTGCTGACCCACCGCCCGGCCGAGCTCCCCGTCCCGGAGGGAGTCGAGCTGGCCTACGACGGGTTCGAGGTCGAGCTCGACCGGTAGGCCCGCTCGGCGGCGGCCGCCCGCCGCCAGTCGCGGACGCTCTTCCCGCCCACGACGGCGAGCACGAGCGCGAGCATCGCGAAGGGCAGGATCAGCCACAGCGGGCTGACGCGGCTCTCGTAGTCGCTCGGGCTCTGCGCCCTGCCGATCGCGAAGGCGTTCGCGCCGTCGGCGTCCGCACCGCCCGCGGCGGCGGAGACGATGCTCGCGGGCGACCAGTTGCTCACCCGCCAGCGCCGCTGCGGGCCGCTGCCGGAGAGCGTCACGTCCATGTAGAAGGTCATCGGCTTCGTGGTCGAGCCCTTCTTCGGGTAGACGCTGACCCGCCAGCCCACGAGCGTCGGGTGCGAGTAGTCGAGCCGGTAGATCGCCGAGTCCACGGGATACGGCACGACCGGGATGTCGCCCGTCGCCCACGACTCCTTCGTGTAGCCCTCCCGCAGCGACGGGTGCACGACGTCCCACGCCTCGACCGGGCGCTCGCGCGCGACCGCGGCGTGGAGGAAGCGGTTCGCGGTCGCGATGGTGGCCTGCTTGACCTCCTTCGTCAGCGGCACGTTCTTCGCCGTCGGGATCACGACCGCCGGCTGGTTCGAGATCCGTTCCGGCTCGCGCTCGACGTCTGGGTAGAGCACGGCGAAGGCGACGACGGCTCCCGCGAGGGTGAGCAGGCCGCCGCTCCAGGCCAGGCGGCGCCGCCGGCGCGGCGAGGCCAGGAACCCGGTCTGCGGCTCCACGAGCCCTAGCTGGCCGAGGACGACGGGATCGGAACCGTCGAGTACGGCCCCCAGTAGTCCACGAGCCAGTGCCCGTGGAACTTCCGGACGCCGATGAAGAACATCTGCGGCTTCACGCCCGCGGCGCCCTTCTCGGGGGACAGCGCGACCCGCATCACCGCGGAGTTCTTGTACGACTCCTCGACGCTCATCGGGGCGGGGTCGGTGGAGCTGACCGGGTACGGGACGACCGGGATGTCGCCCGACAGCCACTGCTGCTTCGTGAGCCCCTCGCGGAGCGCCGGATGCGCCAGGCTCCAGCCACGGGCGAGGTCCTTGCGGGTCACCGTGGTGAGGATGAACTCACCCGCGACCTTGCGCGCCTCGCGCGGGAGCGGCGACTTCGGGCCGGAGTTGACGACCACCGCCGGCTCGTCCGAGACGACCTCCTGCTCCTTCGAGCCGGTGTCCCCGACCACGAGCACGAGGCCGAGGGCCACGCCGATCGCGACGACCGCGCTGCCGATCCACAGGAGCCGGCGCTGCGCGCGCGGCGAGGAGAGCGAGGAGCGAACGCTCATGCGACGAGTGTAGACGGCGCCGCCGCCGATGGGTTAGCGGCGTTAACCGGCGCTTAAACCGAGACGGCTCGGCCGCTGCGCCGGGCGTCCCGGCATCATCCGGCCATGCGCGACGGCGACCCGGCAGCCTCCACCCCGCTCGCGGTCTGCGTGGCCGGCGCGACGGGCTGGGCGGGGGGCGCCGTCGCCGAAGCCGTCGCCGAGGCGGAGGGGCTCGCGCTGCGCTGCGCGGTCAGCCGCTCTGCCGCCGGGGGCGACCTGCACGGCGCGCCGGTCTTCGCGTCGGTCGCCGAGGCGCTCGACGCGACGGACGGGGTGCACGTCCTCGTCGACTACACCGCGCACGACGTGGTCAAGGCGAACGTGCTCGCGGCGGTCGAGCGCGGCGTCTCGGTCGTCGTCGGCACCTCCGGCCTCGAAGCCGCCGACGACGAGGAGATCGACCGCGCCGCGCGGGCCGCCGGCGTCGGCGTGGTCGCGGCCGGGAACTTCTCTCTCACCGCGGCGATCGCGCAGGCGGCGGCCCTGCTGGCGGCGCGGCACATCCCGCACTGGGAGATCGTGGACTACGCGAGCGCGACGAAGCCCGACGCGCCGAGCGGCACCGCCCGCGAGCTCGCCGAGCGCCTGGGGCAGGTCCGCCGGCCGGAGCCCGGGCGCCCGGTGGAGGAGACCGCCGGCGACGCGAGGGCCCGCGGCGCGAACGTCGGCGGCGGCCAGGTGCACTCGCTGCGCCTGCCGAGCTTCACGGTCTCGACTGAGGTCGTGTTCGCCCTCCCGGACGAGCGGCTCTCGATCCGCCACGACGCCGGCGCGTCGGCGGCCCCGTACGTCGCCGGCACGCTGCTCGCCGTGCGCGCCGCGCCGACGGTGACGGGCCTCCAGCGCGGCCTCGACACGCTGCTGCTGCGCTGACGCCTCGGAAGACGGCTGTCAGAAGACCGGCGTCTCGCGCCAGACGCCCCAGACCTCGCGCAGCGCGTCGCACATCTCGCCCATGGTCACATAGGCGCGCGTCGCCTCGAGGATGGGGCCCATCAGGTTCTCGTCGCCGGCGGCCGCCTGCCGCAGCCGCGTGAGCGCCGCCTCGACCGCGGCGACGTCGCGGCGCGCGCGGACCGCCTGCACGCGCTCGACCTGCTTCTGCTCGAGGGCGGGGTCGACCTTCAGGAGCTCGACCGGCGGCTCGTCCTCGAGGACGTAGCGGTTGACGCCGACGACGACCCGCTCCCCCGCCTCGACCTCCGACTGGTAGCGGAACGACGCGTCGGCGATCTCGCGCTGGAAGAAGTTCTCCTTGATCGCCTCGACGACGCCGCCGAGCTCCTCGATCCGGCGGAAGTAGTCGTACGCCTCGGCCTCGATCCGGTTCGTCTGCGCCTCGACGAAGTAGGAGCCGCCGAGCGGGTCGATCGCGTTGACGACGCCGGTCTCGTGGGCGATCACCTGCTGGGTGCGCAGCGCGATCCGGACGGCGTGCTCGGTGGGGAGCGCGAGCGCCTCGTCGAACGAGTTCGTGTGGAGCGACTGCGTGCCGCCGAGCACCGCCGCCAGCGCCTCGAGCGCCGTGCGGACGACGTTCACCTCCGGCTGCTGGGCCGTCAGCGAGACGCCGGCGGTCTGCGTGTGGAACCGCATCAGCCACGAGCGCGGGCTCTTCGCCCCGTAGCGCTCCCGCAGCTCCCGCGCCCAGATCCGCCGCGCGGCGCGGTACTTGGCGATCTCCTCGAAGAAGTCGAGGTGCGCGTTGAAGAAGAACGAGAGGCGCGGCGCGAAGTCGTCGACGTCGAGGCCGCGGTCGATCGCCCACTCGACGTACGTGAACCCGTTCGCGAGCGTGAACGCGAGCTCCTGGGCGGCCGTCGAGCCGGCCTCGCGGATGTGGTAGCCGCTAATCGAGATCGGGTGCCACTTCGGCATCTCCCGCGCGCAGAACTCGACCATGTCGGTGACGAGCCGCATCGACGGCTCCGGCGGGAAGATGTACTCCTTCTGCGCGATGTACTCCTTGAGGATGTCCGTCTGGATCGTCCCGCGGAGCTCGCGCATCGGCACGCCCTGCTGCTCGCCGACGACCGCGTAGAACGCGAGCAGCATCGCGGCCGGCGAGTTGATCGTCATCGACGTCGAGACCTCGCCGAGCGGGATCCCGTCGAACAGGGTCTCCATGTCGGCGAGCGAGTCGACCGCCACGCCCTCGCGCCCCACCTCGCCGAGCGAGCGGGCGTGGTCGGAGTCGTAGCCCATCAGGGTCGGCATGTCGAAGGCGGTCGAGAGCCCCGTCTGGCCGTGGTCGCGCAGGTACCGGAAGCGCGCGTTCGTCTCCTCGGCGGTGCCGAACCC
>DATIDD010000077.1:0-142278 GCA_035456465.1 Gaiellaceae bacterium
CGCGCCAGCGACGTCGCCGGCGGGGTGCCTGCGACCGGTGCGTGAGCCGCGCGGCGACCTGGCTCTCCAAGAAGCTCACCAAAGTGGCGGCGGCAGTGCCGCCTATGACGCCTCGTTCGCCAGAAAAGCCGCCTCTGCGGCGGCGGTCTTAACGGGAGCGACGGGACTCGAACCCGCGACCTCCGGCGTGACAGGCCGGCGTTCTGACCAACTGAACTACGCCCCCGCGAGCCGCGACAGTGTAGCGGTGGGCCGTCCCGGCCGCCGCCGGCCGACCCGCGCGCTTCTTTACGCCACGGACACATCCCGCAGCGCGCGGCGGCCGTAGGACCCCTCGACAGATCACTCGAGGAGGCACACCTTGTCCCTACGCAGCACCGGCCTCGCTCTCGCAGCCGTTCTCGCTCTCGCCGCCGTCGCGCTCGCGGGGTGCGGCGGCGGCTCGGCCTCGACGAGCGGCGCGGCCGCCTCGGGCGGGAGCGGGTCGGGTGACGGCCCGGTGACGGTCAAGCTCGCCGAGGAGAACGGCTCCGGCCAGACCGGGACGGCGACGCTGACCCCCACCGGTGCCCACGCCACCCGCGTCGTCGTCGAGGTCACGAACCCGCCGGCCGAGTCGGAGCCGGCGCACATCCACCGCGGCACCTGCGCGAGCCTCGACCCGACGCCGCTCTACGGGCTTCCGAACCTGATGGACGGCAAGACCATGGCAACGGTTCCGGCATCGCTGGAGGAGCTCACCTCGGGCGGGCTCGCGCTCAACGTCCACCGCTCCGACACGCAGCTCGGCCTGTACGTCGCCTGCGGGAACCTCCCCGGCGCGGCTACGACGCCGACGGAGACGAGCGGCGGCGGAGGCTACGGCTACTGAGCGCCGGCAGGCGCCGGCGTTGGCGATTCGGCCGCACGGCGACAGTCGGACGCGGAGGGCCTGCGGCCCGACCCTCCGCGTCCGACGACGCGTCAGCCGACGCGAGCCTTGTTGAAGTTCTCGGCGCTCCCGTCGGGGCGGTAGTTGTTCTCGACGTTCCCGGCCATGTCCGCGGAGAAGAAGCCGACGGTCGTCCCGGCGGGCACGGTGAGGACCTGCGGCGGCTCGCGGAAGCCCGACGCCGCGTACTTCGCGGACGCGAGCGTCGGCCTCGAGCCGTCGAGCGTGTAGAAGACCGTCGCGGGCTCCGACGTGTCGAACCGGAGCTTCCAGCTCCCGTCCTCGGCCTGCCACGACACCGCCTTCGAGTCGGGCCGCTGATGGTCGAACGTCCACGCGTAGGCGACGTCGAGGATGCCGGTCATGCCGTTGGCGAACTCCATCGTCTGGGCGTGGCCCTCCGGGGCCCACTGGGGCTGGAACCCCGCGCCGCCGACCTCGAAGTCCCAGCCGAAGATCCCGTACTTGTAGAAGAGCTCGTCGCCCGAGTTCCCGGCCGCCGAGTAGAGGACGTCGACCACGGGCCCGGTCGCGGTCGGCTCGACCGCGAGGTTCCGGAACCGCTTGATCTCCGTGAGGATGTGCGTCGACGCCGACCAGAAGAACGTCTCGGTGCCGAGGTCGGGCCGCGGCAGCGTGATCCGCCCCGGCACGATGTACGCCCCGGGCGACCACATGAAGAGGTTGCCGGAGCTGTGCGTGTTCATCGAGAACTTGATGTTCCGGAAGGTGGCGGGGACCCAGTCGACGTTGCTGCTCTCCGGCTCGGACAGCTCGGACGGGCCGGAGTAGGTGTCGCTCGTGCAGCTCGTCGAGGCGCCGAAGTACCCGTCGAAGAGCGATCCCACGTCGTAGTTGCGGTTGACGTCGACGCCCCAGCCGTTGCGGCCGGAGGGCATCCCGCTCGTCGCCGTGAGCGGGCAGTGACGCGTCATGTTCCGCCGCTGGCTCGGCCGGTCGTAGAAGGACAGCGTCCCGCCGTCGGGGTTCACCGACGGGAGGATGAAGATGTCGAGGTTGTTCACGAGCTGCTTCGTGCGCCCGTCGTGCGCGTAGTTGCGGAGCAGCCGCTCGGCCGTCTCGATCGTGATCTGGGGCGGCACCCACTCCCGCGCGTGCTCCTGCGCGTAGATGAAGACGCCCGTCCTCGAGCCGTCGCGGTGCCTGCCGATCCGCAGCAGCTTCACCGTCTGCGGCCCGCGCCTCACCTCCGGCGGCGCGCTGAGGAAGTCGGACAGATTGACGAGCGCGCGCGGCTGGACGATCCCGGCGCCGGCGTTGCCGGCGTAGGTGCGGGCGAAGAGGAGCTGGCTCGCGCCGGAGCTCGCGTTGATCGCCGCGACGACCTGCGCCGCCGTGCTCACGGACGCGCCCGCCGCGTTCGTGGCGAGGTTCACGGTCACGCGCGTGCCGAGGACGAACACCGTGAGCGGCGCGTTCGCCGTCCCGGGGTTCACGAACTCGGCCATGACGTCGTTGCCGCCGCGGTGCCCCCACTCGAGCGACTCGAGGTAGACGGCCGACGGCTGCGCCGAGGTCGGCACGCTGTTCCCGATCGGCGTCGTCCCCGACATCGACGCCATCGCCTTCCGCTGGTAGCCGTTCGTCGGGTACGGGAGCTCGACGATGTCCGTCAGATCCGGGTACTGCCGGTGGAGCTGCTCGATCCGCGCGTAGAGCTCCTGCGGCGTCAGGTAGTGGTCGACGAAGTCCGTGAAGTACGGGTCCTGCCGGTCGCCGTTCTGGTCGATCGGGAGCCATTCGTTGACGCCCGACTCGAGCGAGCCGCCGGCGGTGCTCGTGATCCGGATCCGGTCCGGCCGGGTGGCCACCGAGACCTCGCGCAGGTGGTACATGTAGACGCCCGCGTCGACGAACCGCTGCATCGTGATGCTGCCGCCGGAGCCGATCGCCGTGCCGGGCCCGGAGTCCCAGCTCAGCGTCAGCGTCGGCTGCGTGCTCGTCGGTGAGCCCGCGCTCGTCTTCACCTCGACGTAGAGGAAGCGGCCGTTGTCGAGGTTCGTGTACGTGTCGGAGCGGAGCAGGGTGAGGGTGTCCTCGTCGGCCCCTGCGAGGAACGACCGGGACGCGGCCGCGCGGCTCTGTTGTCGCTTCGCCGCGATCGTTGCCGCGCGCTCGGCGAGCACGGCGTCGGTGTCCGCCTGCGTCCACAGCGTCCTCCCGATCCGATACCCGTCGTCGCGGAGCGCCTGCAGGCCGTCGGCGTCGACCACGACCTGCGCGACGATCGCGCCGTCCCGCGTCGCGAGCTCGTGCGTGAGGTCGGCGCCCGACGCCACGAGGCGGTCGAGCGCTGCGCGGTCGTCGAGGATCACCTCCACGACCGCGTCGCCGCCCGGCTCGTCCTCTGCGGCTGCGGCCGGCGTCGCCACCGGCACGAGCGCGCAGACGAGCGCGAGCAGCACCGCGGCGGCGAGGCGACGTCGAAGGCTCCCTGTCGGGACTCTGGCTCCCATGTCTTCCCCCTCCGGTGCGACGGCGACTGGGCGCGACTGGCGCCCGGGCGCCAGTGTCCGCCCCGGCCGCCGCCGCGGCAAGGGGCGTTGAGCGATCTCAACGACCGTCGCGACGCTCGAGCACTCTGGGCGCGAGCGTGCGCGGGAGGATCGTCCCGCCGGCGGCGACGGACGCGAGCGCGGGGCCGAGTCGCCGCGCGGCGACGTCCTTCGGCAGGTACCCGGCCGCGCCGGCGTGGAAGGCGGCGACGAGCGCGTCCTCGTCGCGGCTGACGGCGAGCACGACCACGCGCGACTCCGGCGACTCCGCGGCCAGTCGTGCGACCGCGTCGGCGGCGCCGCCCGTGACCGCCGCGTCGAGGAGGCAGACGTCCGGCCGCTCGCGCCGCGCCGCGTCGACGGCCTCGTCGGCGTCGCCGACCTCGGCGCAGACGTCGAACCCGGCGTCCTCGAGGTCGGCGCGGAGGGCGCCGCGCACCCCGGGGTGCCGCTCGGCGAGGAGGACGCGGAGCCGGGCCGCGGCACGCATGCGCCGACCCTAGGCGGGGGAGCCGCGGGCGCCTAGGCAGCGGCCGTGGAACTCTCTCAACGAGACGTGCGCCTAGCGGCGCTCGAACAGCTTCACCAGCGCTGCGCGGTCGGGCACGCGGAGCTTGCGCAAGATCGCGGCCACGTGGCTCCTGACGGTCGCCTGGGTGAGCACGAGCCGCTCGGCGATCTCGGCGGTCGAGAGCGCGTCGCGGAGCAGCTCCAGCACCTCCCACTCACGGCTCGTGAGCGGCTCGCCGGCGAGCACCGCGCGCCGCCGGGGGCCGCGCTCGCGGAACTCGCGCACGAGCTTCGCCACGAGCGTCCGCGGGATCGCCGCCTCTCCCGCGAGCACGTCCTCGAGCGCGTGCGGCAGCCGGTTCGGGTCGGTGTCCTTCAGGAGGTAGCCCGACGCGCCGGCCCGCAGGGCCGCGAGCAGGTCGTCGTCGTCGCGCGACACCGTCAGCATCACGACCTTCGTCGTCGGCAGCCGCGCCGTGATCTCCCACGCGGCCGCGATGCCGCTGCCGGGCATCCGGATGTCGAGCACGCAGAGGTCGGGCCGTTCGCGCGCCGCCGCGTCGACGGCCTCGGCCGCGTCGGAAGCGACGGCGCAGACCTCGAAGCGGCCGTCCGACTCGAGCGTGCGGCGGATGTCCTCGCGGGTCGGAGCGTGGTCGTCGGCGAGGAGGATCCGCGCGGTCACGGGAGCTCGACCTCCACCGCGGTGCCGCGCCCGGGCCGCGCCCGGAGCCGGAACGCCGCGCCGACGGCCTCGGCCCGCTCGCGCATGCTGACGAGCCCGAAGCCCGGCTTCCCGCGGACGGCGGCCGGGTCGAAGCCGACGCCGTCGTCGACCACGCGCATCCGCACGCCGCGGCCATTCGACAGCTCGATCCGGACGCCGTGGGCACGGCCGTGCACGGCGGCGTTCGTGACCGCCTCGCAGGCGATGCGGATCAGCGCCTCGCGGCGTGCGGGGTCGAGCCGCACGCCCCTGGCGAGGTCGAACGAGAGGTCGAGCCCCGTTCGCGCCGCCACGTCCTCGGTCGCCTGCGCGAGCACGTCCTCGAGCGGCTCGTCGAGCGGACGCGTCAGCGCCGCGATCGCCCGGCGCGAGTCGGCGAGCCCGCGCTGCGCGGCCGCCGCGATCTGGTGCGCCGCCCCGTCGCGCCCGCCGCTCGCGAGCCTGCGCGACGCCCGGTCGATGAAGGCGAGCTCCTGGGCGACGCCGTCGTGCAGGTCGCGCGCGATCCGGCGACGTTCCTCGAGCACGGCCGCCTTCGCCAGGCCGCGCCAGTACCGCTCGACCTCGATCGCGGCACCTGCGAGCAGCACGAGGTAGAAGGCGAGGCGGAAGAGCGTGCCGGTGTAGACCCAGTCCTCCTGGACGGGCGGGAACAGGAAGGAGTGGAGCCGCCCGAACGCGCCGACGATCGTCGCGACCGCGAGCCAGGTGAGGAGCGGGTCGTCCGGGCGGCGTTCGGCGTCCCGGGCGAAACCGATCGCGGCGGCGGCCAGACCGAGCACGGCCACGGCCGAGGCGATCAGGAAAACGGCGTGCAGCGAGAGGTGCGGCCGGGTCGGGTCGAGCGAGGCCAGGTCGGGCTCGCGCGGGAACGCCTCGAAGAGGACGTCGAGGGAGGCCGCGAACAGGAGCGCGAGCGCGACGCAGGCGCCGAGCGTCGCCGCCGTCCCTCGTCCGGAGCGGACGACGCGGGTGTCCGGGAGGAACGCGGCGACGGCGATCACGACGATCCCGGCGAGGCTCGCGCCCCAGGCGAGCTGGGGGAGGGGGTCCCAGCCGCCGGCCGAGACGTTGACCGCCGAGATCGCGTTCGACGCGGCCAGCGTGAGCAGCCCGGCCGCGACGCCGAGGTGGTCGAGGCGCCGGCTACGGAGGAAGCGGCCGATGAAGATGTACGCGACGACCACGGCGATGAGCGCCGCGGCAGTCTCGATCGCAACCCGGGCGGAAGGGGCGTGGTAGGCCCAGCCGAGGCCCGGGTGGACGGCCACCGCGAGCGTGACGAGGCCGGCGCTGATGGCCACGACGCCGCAGAGCGTCCTCGGACGTACGGCCACGTCTCTCCTCCCGTCCCGAGCGCATAGCCTACTGCCGAGTGACGGCGGTCGACTGGTGTGCGCTCGCGGTCGTCGCCGTCGCGGCGGTGCTCGGGATGCGGAAGGGGCTCGTGGCGGGCGCGCTCGCGCTCGCCGGGGTCGCCGTGGGCGCCGTCCTGGGCAGCCGCCTCGCGCCGGCGCTCCTGCCGGGTGGGGACGCCTCGGCGTACACGCCGCTCGTCGCGCTCGCCGGGGCCGCCGTCGGCGCGGTCGTCCTCGAGACGGTGGCGACGCTGGCCGGCGGCGCGCTGCGCCGGTCGCTCCACCTCACGCCGCTCGCGCCCCTGGACGCCCTCGGCGGACTGCTCCTCGGCGCCGCCGCCGGCCTCGCGGTCGTCTGGGTCCTCGGCGCGGTGGCGCTGCACGTCCCCGGGCAGCCGGACCTGCGACGGGCCGTGCAGCGGTCGGAGGTGCTCGCGCGGCTCAACGACGTCGTCCCACCCTCCCGCCTGCTCGACGCGATCCAGCGGGTCGACCCGTTCCCCGCGATCGTCGGCCCGGCCGGCCCTACCGAGCCCCCGGACCCGGCGACGCTGCAGCAACCGGGCGTGCGCGCGGCCGCGCCGAGCGTCGTGCGCGTGCTCGGCACCGCCTGCGGGCTCGCCGTGTCGGGGAGCGGCTGGGTCGCCCGCCCGCAGCTCGTCGTCACCGCCGCGCACGTCGTCGCGGGCCAGCGCGACACAGTGGTGGAGGCCTCGGGCGTGCGGCTCCGGGCGCGCGCCGTCGCCTACGAACCGGAAGACGACGTCGCGGTGCTGCGGGTCGACGGCCTGCGCCAGCGGCCGCTGCCGCTGGGGGACGGCTCGCCGGGGCAGGCGGTGGCGATCCTCGGCTACCCGGAGAACGGCCCGTTCGCCGCCGCCGCCGGGCGGATCGGCCGGACGGCGACGGTGATCTCGCAGGACGCGTACGGCCGCGGCCCGGTCCGTCGCTCCGTGACCGCGCTCTCGGGAACCGTGCGGCACGGGAACTCGGGCGGCCCCGCCGTCGACGCCGCCGGGGAGGTCGAGACGACGGTGTTCGCCTCGCGAGTCGGGTCCTCCGGCGGCTTCGGCGTCCCGAACGCCGTGGTGCGGAGCGTGCTGGCGGACGCGGGCGAGCCGGTCTCCACCGGCCCCTGCGCGCCGTAGGCGGGATCGCTAGGCGGTCGCGAGCAGCTCGAGCACGCCGAGCGGCTGCCGGAACGGCGCGACGACGTAGACGCCGGCGGCCTTCTCCCGCGACTCGGCGAGGAGCTCCCGCGCCAGCTCGAGGCCGACGGCGCGCGCGTCGGCGCCGGCGGCGCGCAGGCGCTCCTGCACCGGCTCGGGGACGACGATCCCGGGCACCTCGTTGTGGAGCCGCTGCGCCAGCTGCAGGCTGGGGAGCGGCCACACGCCGACGAGCAGCGGGATCGGCGACGAGCCGCCGAGCCGCGCGAGGAAGCGGTCGAGGAACGCGAGGTCGAAGAGCACCTGGGTCATCGCGAAGCGCGCGCCGGCCTCGAGCTTCTCCTCGAAGCGGCGCAGCTCGACGTCGAGGTCGTCCGCGGACGGGTTCACCGCGACGCCGCAGAAGAACGAGGTCGGCGCGTCGATGGCGCGGCCGTGGAAGTCCTCGCCGCGATTGAGGGACGCGACGATCGCCGTCAGTCCGATCGCGTCGACCTGGTAGACGCCGTGCGCGCCGGGGTAGTCCGCCTCTTCCGGTGGGTCGCCCGTCACCGCGAGGACGTTGCGGACGCCCGCGGCGTGAGCCCCCAGGAGCAGCGACTCGAGCCCGGCGATCGTGGCGTCCCGCGTCGTCAGGTGCGGGATGGTCTCGACCCCGGTCGCCTGCTCGATCGCGACCGAGACCATCACGCCGCTCATCCGCGCGCGGGCGCGTGGGTTGTCGTTGACGTCGACGAAGTGCGCGGTGCCGGACTCCTTCAGCGTTCGCGCGGTCTCGAGCAGCGCGGCGGCGTCCGCCCCGAGCGGCGGGTCGAGCTGCACGGACACGACGAACTCGCCGCTCCCCAGCATCCGCGCCAGCTCCGTCTCGCCGTCGGCCGGCGACGCCGGCACCGGCAGGTCGCGCTCGCGGGGGACGAACGCCAGCGCCGGCTCGCGGCCCGCGTCGATCGCCTCGCGGATCGCGGCCACCTGCGCCGGCGTCGTGCCGCAGCACCCGCCGACGATCCCCGCGCCGAGTCGCCGCGCCTGCGCTGCGAACTCGCCGAAGTACTCGGGCGTCGCGTGCGGGTAGACGATCCGGCTGCCGGACAGCGACGCGAGCCCGATGTTCGGCAGCGCCGCCAGCACGCGGCCCTCTCCGGCCATGTCCGTGAGGGCCGTCAGCGCCGCCTGCGGCCCGGCGCCGTGGTTCGCGCCCACCGCGGCGAGCCCGAGCGGCTCGAGCCGTGCGGCGGCCTCGCGCGCGGAGACGCCGCCGAGCGTCTGCCCGTCCGTGTCGAACGTCATCAGCGCGACGATCGGGAGCGACGTCGCGGCGCGGACGGCCTCGACCGCCGTGACGAGCTCGTCGAGGTCGTAGAACGTCTCGACCATGAAGAGGTCGGCGCCGCGGCCCTCGAGGATCGCGGCCTGTTCCGCGAAGAGCTCGGCCCTGGGCTCGCCGCGGAGCTCGACGTCGCCGAGCGGCCCGATCGAGCCGGCGATGAACACGTCGCGCCCCGTGACCTCTCGCGCCTCGCGGGCGAGCTTCACCGCCGTCGAGTTGATCCGCTCGAACTCGTCCTCGAGGAAGTGCGTCGCCAGCTTCGGGCGGTTGGCGCCGAACGTGTTCGTCTCGATCAGCTCCGCGCCGGCGCGGATGTACGCCACGTGCACCGAGACGACGCTCTCGGGGGCGCGGAGGTTGGCCTCCTCCGGGCAGCGGAGGCGCGGGACCGCGTCGGAGATGAGCGCGCCCATGCCGCCGTCGGCCACGATCGGAGGGCCCGCCGCGAGGCGCTCGAGGAGCCGGTTCGCCATCGCCGTACCGTAGTGAAGCGAGGCGGTCAACCGGCTTCGGGTGATGGATGAAGTGACCTCCCGTCGACGATAGTCACATCAGCTCGACCGACCCGATGCGGCGGGGCCGGCGAGTCCCAAGCGAAGCGGCCCCGATGCGGCGGGGGCTGCTTCGCGATCGGAACGGCCTCGAGATCGAGGCCGGCCAAGGAGGGGCGCCGACCGGGCGGCGGTCGCGCCCCTCGCTCTTTCCGGAGGGCCGACGCGGCGAGCGGGGCTCAAGTCCGGCGGTGACGGTGCCGATGGGTGAGCGTTCCTTGCCGGGGACTGACGGCAACCATCCTGCGGCAAGGCTTCGGCGGCGGGCTCCGGCCCGCCGCCTCGCGTTCGTCGACCTAGTCGGGATGGATCGTGCGTCCCTCCATCCCGCCCGCGATCGTCACGACCTGTCCCGTGACGTGGCCCGAGAGACGGTCGGAGGCCAGCACGACGACCTGGCGGGCGACGTCTTCCGGGCGGGCGACCTTCCGCAGCGCCATCGTCCGCGAGAGCGCGCGCACCGTCTCCGGGTCGACGTGGCCGCGCGTCATCGGCGACTCCGTCCAGCCGGGCGCGACCGCGTTCACGCGGGCGAGCGGTGCTGCGCGCACGACCTCGTTCTTCAGCGAGAGCAGCAGGCCGCCGAGGATGGCCGACTTCGCGGCCGCGTAGTCGGCGTGCCCGGCCTCCCCGACGAGGCCGGCGGTCGACCCGACCAGCACGAGGCTCCCGTGACCGGTGCGCACGACCTCGCGGAGGAAGGCCCGTGCCGTCAGGAACGTGGCGGTCAGGTTCGCGCGCAGCGTGTCCTCCCAGCGCTCGAGCGGGAGCTCCCACGCCGGCACGTCCTCCTGCGGCCACACCCCCGCGACGGCGGCGCAGACGTCGACGCGGCCGAGCGCCGTCCGCGCTTCCGCGAAGACGCGCTCGACCTCACGCTCGTCGCGGAGGTCGCCGCCGACGACCGCGTCGGCGCCGGTGGCCTCGGCCCGCTCGCGCCCGCGGTGGTAGTGCGCGACCACGCGCGCGCCCTCCTCCCTGAACGCGGCGACGCAGGCGGCGCCGATCCCTCCCGATCCGCCGGTGACGAGCACGCCGCACCCGCGCAGCCCGGTCTCCATGCGGCGGAACGCTACTCGGGCTCGGCCCGATGCGCCTAAGCTCCTCGGGTCGTGCGGGTCCTCATCATCAGCGACATGGAGGGCGTGGCGGGGATCGTCAATCCCTCGCAGACGAACGCCGGCGAGCCGCTCTACGAGGAGGGGCGGAAGCTCTACACCGAGGAGATCAACGCGGCGGTGCGGGGCGCGAAGGCCGCGGGCGCGACCGAGATCGTCGTGATGGACCACCACGGCGCGGGCGGCGGCTTCAGCTTCAACTCGCTCGTCCCCGAGCTGCTCGACCCCGCGTGCCAGTTCGTCGTGCAGGAGGAGTGGACGCAGTACACGACGTTCCTCGAGGAGGGGGTCGACGCGTGCCTCCTCGTGGCGATGCACGCGATGGCCGGGACGTCCGGCGGCGTGCTGAACCACACCGTCTCGGGGCGGTCGTGGCAGAACCTCTGGTTCAACGACGTCCTCGTGGGCGAGACCGGGATCAACGCGGCGCTTTGCGGCACGTGGGGCTGCCCCGTCGTCCTCGTGACGGGCGACGAGGCCACCTGCCGCGAGGCCGCAGCGCTGCTCGGCGGCGACCTCACCACCGTGACCGTGAAGTGGGGGATCAGCGCCAGGGGCGCACGGAACCTCGTCCCCGTGCGCGCCCGGGAGCTGATCGAGGCGGGCGCGCGCGAGGCGCTGGGCAGGCGCGGCTCGGTGCCGCCCTACGATCCCGGCCGCCCCTGTGCGATCCGCGTCGAGTTCACGAGCACCGACGGCGTCGACCAGTACCGCAACCGCACCGGTGTCGAGGTGCTCGGCGCCCGCCAGATCGTCAGCCGGGCCGACGACTGGTGGACGGCCTGGCGGCAGTTCTTCTTCTAGGTCGCGGCGGTCGCCGTCGGCTCCGGCACGATCCCGAGCCCCTCGACGAGCGTGAAGAACGCGCGCGCCCACGGGGAGTGCTGCGTGCGGTCGCGGACGTGGTCCCAGTCGATCTGCTCGCGGAGCGCCCGCGCGATCGTCAGCACGGAGCCGAAGTCGGGCTCCTGCTCCTTCAGCGCGAGCAGCTTCGTGGTCATCACGTCCTCGAGCGCGAGGATCGGCAGCCGCATGGCCATCAGCTCGAACTCGTCGGCGCGCTCGAGCCACTCGTCGGTGACGGGGCCGCCGCTCGGGCAGAAGACGAGGTCGACGAGCACGCCCTCGTCGTCGTCCCAGACCTTGAGCAGCCAGTCCTCGGGCGGCCGCTCGGCGCGCATCCGGGCCTCGCGGACGAGCGCCTCCTGCGCCCGCTCGGCGTCGGCCGGCTTGACGAAGAAGTCGACGTCGTGGTCGGTCTCGGGCCCACCGCGAGCCCAAGCCGCGAGCCCGCCGCCGAGCGCGAACGGGATCTCCTCGTCGCGCAGGATCGCCGCCACCTTCTTCAGGGAGGCGACGAAGCTCTCCATCGTCCGGTCGCTCGGCATCTCTCGGACCCGCGGTTCCCGCGCCGCGGCCTCGCTAACCGCGTGTCGGGAGGCGCGTGCCCGGGGTATGGGAGGGAGGATGACCCGGCACATCCGGATCGCGGCCGCGGGCGACGTCCACGCCTCCGAGGCGGCCCGTGAGCGCGTCGAGGACGCGTTCGGCCGGCTCGAGGACGTCGACCTCGTGCTCCTCGCCGGCGACCTGACGACGCACGGGGAGCCCGAGCAGGCGCTCGTCGTGGCCGACGCGGCGCGAGGCGTCGACGCCCCCGTGGTCGCCGTGCTCGGCAACCACGACGTCCACGCGGGACGGCAGGCGGAGGTCGCGCGCGTGCTGCGCGACGCCGGGATCGTCGTGCTCGACCGGGGGGCGGAGGTGCTCGAGCTGGGCGAGCTCGAGGTCGGCGTCGTGGGGACGAAGGGCTTCGTCGGCGGGTTCCCCGGCTCGTCGATCCCGGACTTCGGGGAGCGGCTGCTGCGCGACCTCTACCGCGAGACCACGGAGGAGATGTGCGCGGTCGAGCGTGGGCTGCAGCAGGTCGCCGGAGCCGACCTCCGCATCGTGCTGCTGCACTACGCGCCGGTGGTCGACACGCTCGCGGGCGAGCCCGCCGGGATCCACGCGATGCTCGGGTCGGCGCGGCTCGCGATCCCGATCGCGGAGTACCAACCGGACCTGGTCCTCCACGGGCACGCGCACGCGGGCAGCTTCGAGGGTCGCATCGGCGAGACGCCGGTCTACAACGTCGCGGTGCACGTGACGGGACGGGACTTCTACGTCCTCGACCTGAACGTCCGGCCGCGGCGCCATCCCGAGATCGAGGTCGAGTCGGCCCCGTAGGCCCCACGCCGGCCGGACGTACACTGGCGGCGGATGGCGTCCGTCACGTCGCTCTGGCTCGCTCCCGTGAAGGGCCTCGGGCTGACCAGCCCGCAGGAGATCGAGCTCGCGCGCACGGGCGTCGACGACAACCGGCGGTTCGCCCTCGTCGACGAGGGTGGGCGGCGGTACGGCGCTCTGCGCGACCCGCGTCTCGTCGCGATCGACGTCGACTGGGACGCGGCGTCGCGGCGGCTCGAGCTCCGCTTCCCGGACGGCGCCGTCGTCGACGGCGTGGTGGAGACGGACGGCGCGATCGAGACCGACCTGTTCAGCCGCGTCCTGCGCGGACGGCTGGTGGTGGGGCCGTGGGCGGACGCGATCTCGTCGTACCTCGGCCGGGAGGTGCGGATGCTCGAGAGCGAGCCCGGCGGGACCCGCGCGGTCGACCGGCGGCGCGGGCCGGTCACGATCCTGTCCGAGGCCTCGCTCGGGGAGCTCGCGCGCCGGGCCGGCGTCGACGCCGTCGACGGCCGCCGGTTCCGCATGCTGATCCACGCCGGCGGGACGGCGCCGCACGAGGAGGACGAGTGGATCGCGCGCGACGTGCGCGTCGGCGAGGCGGTCGTGCGCGTGCACGAGCAGGTGGCGCGGTGCGCGATCACGACGACCTCGCCCGAGAGCGGCAGGCGCGACCTCGACACGCTCCGTGTGATCAAGGGCTACCGCGGCGTCCGCGACGAGGACGCGATCGACTTCGGCGTGTGGGGCGACGTGGTCGAGCCTGGCCGCGTCCGCGTCGGCGACGAGATCGTGCCGCTCTAGCCGACGCGCCGAGCAGCCGGGGTCAGGCCCCGGCCACGACCGGAAGGGACGCACCACCGACGTGGGCATGCGGGTCGCCGTGATCGAACGGTCGCGCGGCGCCAGCCGTACGGGACGTGTCCGGGGCCAGCCCCCGGCCATGGCCGGTGCGCTCAGTAGGTCTCGAGCGCGGCGCTGCGCCTGCCCTGCAGCTCGAAGAACCGGAAGAGCCCGAACGCGGCTGCGGCGTAGACGACGCCGACGAGCGCCTCCGTCCACACGAGCCCGGCCACGTCGGCCAGCGCGGCACCGGCCACGACCTCGCGCGCCGCCTCAATCCCGTGGGTGAGCGGCAGCATCCGCCCGATCCGCTCCGCCCAGCCCGGCAGCTCGTCGAGCGGCACGTTCACGCCGCAGAAGACCCAGAACAGGTAGTACGCGAGGTTCGAGATCAGGAACACGTCGCGGGCCCGCATCCCGATCGAGCCGAGCATCAGCCCGAACGCCGTCGCCGACGCGACCGAGATCGCGACGACGAGCGCGAGCGGCGGCAGCGACGACGCCGCCGGGTCGAAGTCGAGCAGCGCCCAGCCGACGACGAAGCCCCACGTCGACACGACCAGGCCGTTCGCAAGCACCGGGAGCGAGCGCCCCATGAACAGCGCGAACCGGTTCGCCGGGGTGGCGAGCAGCGGCGCCAGCGTCTGGAACTGCCGCTCGTTCGCGATCGTCATCGTCCCCGCGAAGATCGCCGACATGCAGGAGATCTGCACCGCGTTCCCGACGACGAAGAACGTGTCGTCCTCGAGGCCCGAGTAGCGGCCCATGTAGGCGAACAGGAGGATCTGGAACAGCGGCCCGGCGAGCATCGTCGGGATGTAGATCGCCGGCCGGATCCAGTTGAACAGCGCCCGGTAGGCGATGAGGCCGCCCACGAAGAAGAGCCGGAGCCAGGCGCGGACGCCGGTCACGTCAGCGAGAGCGTCGCCTGCCGCCGGGCGGCCCGCTCGAAGTAGCGGAGGAAGAACGCCGCGATCGCGACGTACCCGGCGCCGAGGAGCAACGTCATCGCCACGTCGGGCGCGGGACTGCCGCCGAGCGCGGCGTCGCGAAGCGCGCGCATCCCCCACGTCGGCGCGAGCGCCCACGAGATCGGAAGCACCCACGACGGCAGCAGTGACAGGGGGACGAGCAGCCCGGTGACGAGCAGCACCGGCCACTCGAGCATGTTCGACAGCGCGTTCGCGTGGCGGTAGAGGACGAAGGTGGCCGCGAACACCATCCCGAGCAGCCCGAGGCCGACGATGGTGACGGGGACGGCGACCGCGAACCACAGCGGGTGCTCGACCGTGAACGGGATCCCGAACGCGAGCCGCCCCCAGAGCAGGGTCGCGCAGAGGGAGTAGATCCCGATCGTCGAGGTCGCGAGCGTCAGCGGCAGCACGACGAGGAAGAACGGCGCGGGCGCCGCGACGAGGAGCTCGAGCGTCCCCTGCCACCGCTGCCACTGGATCGCGCCACCGGAGCCGAACAGCGTGGACGACCAGATCCCGTACACCGCGGCTCCGAGCGCAGCCCAGAAGAGCGTCCCTTCCCGCTGCCCGGCCTGGAACATGAAGAACGCGACCGTGGCCAGGATGACCGGCATGAACACCGTCGTCAGAAGGAAGAACCACGACAGCGTCAGGCCCTTCAGGTGGAAGACCCAGCCCCGGTGGACGAGCCGCAGGGTGCTCACGCGCGCTCCAGGGTGGCGTGCCGGCGGCTGAGCAGCTCGAGCTGGCGCAGGACGGCGTAGCCGACGACGAGGTAGGCGCAGCCGATCAGCGCCTCGACCCCCACGAGGCCCGCGACGTCGCCGAGCGCGTCGCCCGCGGCCAGCCGTCGCGCCGCCTCGATCGCGTGCGTGAACGGGAGCCACCGGCCGACCGCCTGCATCCACTCCGGCAGCCGGTCGGTCGCGACGTTCGCGCCGGTGAACACGAGCAGCAGGCCGAAGACGACGTTCGAGAGCACCGCGGTCTCGCGGACGACGAGCCCGATGCCCGCCGTCAGCAGCCCGAGCCCCGTGCACGAGAAGGCGGCGACCGCCGCGACGAGCGCGATCGGCGCGAAGGCGGACGTCGGGATGTCGAGGTCGAGCAGGAGGTAGGCGACCGTGAACGTGAACGCGGACACGAACCAGGCGTTGGCGAGGACGGGGAGCGCGCGACCGAGGTAGAGGGGGAGCCGCGGCGCCGGCGTGACGAGGATGAACCCGAGCGTCTGCTGGAAGCGCTCGCCCGAGATGATCTGCGTCATCGCGAACAGGCACGGGATCGAGGCGTACTGGATCGCGTTCCCGATCACGTAGAACTCGTCGGACTCCGCACCGGCAGAGCGCCCGATGTAGACGAACAGGAGCACCTGGAAGACCGGGGCGACGAGCAGGCTCGGGATGAAGACGCCCGGCGAGAGGAAGCCGAAGAGCGCGCGGTAGCTCGTGACCCCGCCGACGAAGAAGAGCCGCGCCGACCTCATCGGCTCACGTGAGCGACAGCACCGCGCGGGCGCGGGCGGCGTCGATGACGCGGTTCGCGACGAGCAGCCCGAAGCTGACGTACGCGCCGGCGAGGCCGACGCACATCAGCACGTCGGGCAGCGGGTTGCCGCCGAGCGCCGACTCGCGGATCGCGTTCATCCCCCAGGTCGGCGCGAGCACCCAGGAGATCGGCCGCACCCACCCCGGGAACAGCGAGAGCGGCACGAGGAAGCCGCACACGAGCCAGACGGGGTACTCGAACATGTTCCCGAGCGCCCACGCGCGCCGGAAGCGGACGAACGAGACCGCGAAGAGGAAGCCGAGCGAGCCCATCGAGACGATCGCGACGGGGAGCGACAGCGCGAACAGCGCCGGGTGCTCGACGGTCAGGTGGATCCCGAACAGGAGCCGTCCCCAGAGGAGCGTCGCGACGAGGCTGTAGAGGCCCATCGTCGCGAGCGCGATCGTGACCGGCAGCAGCACGAGCGCGAAGTGGACGGGGGCGGCGACGAGCAGCTCGAGCGTCCCGTGCCAGCGCTCGCGCTGCATCGCCGAGCCGGCGCTCGTGCTCGTCGCGCCCCAGATCCCCATCACGGCGGCGCCGAGCGACGCGTACAGGAGCGCGTCCGGGTCGAACATGAAGAACGCCACGGTGGCGAAGAACAGCGGGTAGAGCACCTGCAGCAGCCCGTCGAAGGACGAGCGCGCGTACATCTTCACGTGCAGCAGCCAGCCGACGCCGACGAGCCGCAGCGCCCTACGCATCGCCGACGAGCTGGACGTAGGCGTCCTCGAGCGTCGGCTCCCGCGACGAGACGCGCCCGACCGACACGCCGTTCAGGCTGGACAGGATCGCGTGGGTCAGCTCCGCGCCGGCCTCCGTCTGGACGACGAGGAGCTGGGCCTGCTCGCGCTCCTCGACCGACACGCCGCGGACGCCGGCGAGGTCACCGACCGTCGCGACGTGCTCCTCGGCGCCGCCGAAGATCTCGACCTCGACCACGCGGCCGTCGGAGACCAGGTCCTTGAGCTCGCGGGGCGTGCCCTCCGCGACGATCTGTCCCTTCGCGATCACGGCGATCCGGTCGCAGAGCGCGTCGGCCTCGAACATGTAGTGCGTCGTCAGCAGCACCGTCTTGCCGCCCGCGACGAGTCCGCCGATGGTGGCGCGCAGCTCGCGCGCGCCGACGGGGTCGACGCCGATCGTCGGCTCGTCGAGGAACACGACCTCGGGGTCGTGGAGCAGCCCGCGGGCGATGTGGAGCCGCTGCCGCATCCCGCGGGAGTAGCCCTCGACGCGCTCCTTCTCGCGTCCGGTCAGGCCGACCAGCTCCAGCAGCTCGCCGATCCGGCGCCGCTGCTCGCGCGCCGGCACGCCGTACAGCTCGGCGAAGTAGCGGAGGTTGTCGAGCGCCGAGAGCCGCTCGTACAGTCCGCGCTCGCCGCCGAAGACGTAGCCGATCCTGCGCCGCACCTCGCGCGCGTCGTGGACGACGTCGTAGCCGAGCACGCGTGCCCGGCCCGACGTGGGGATGAGCAGCGTGATGAGCATCTTGATCGTCGTCGTCTTGCCGGCGCCGTTCGGCCCGAGCAGCCCGAACAGCTCGCCGCGCTCGACGGCGAAGGAGACTCCGCGCACGGCCTCGACGTCGAGCGCGCGGCGGCGCAGCACCCCCGTGGAGGTGCGGTAGGTGCGGCGCAGGTCCTCGGCCTCGATCACCGCCACGCCGCCAGCATAGGCAGCCGCGGCAGGCCGGGCAGGGCGGAAAACCGCCCTGTTGGCGGTTTCGGATCCCGGCGGGCGCGGAGTAGGCTGCGCGCGTGGAGGCCGGCCGCGTCACGACCCTCGCCGAGGCGCTGGGCGGTACGGCGAACGGCAGCGCGCCCACCGTCGCCGGCGGCGCGCTCGAGCAGCACGTGATCGCGCTCGCGCCGGGCACGACCCTGCACCGCGCGGGCGAGCGGGCCGAGACGCTCTTCGTCGCCTCCGGCCGCGGCGCGCTCCGCGTCGGCCCCGAGGAGCACGGGCTCGTGGCCGAGACGGGGATCCTGCTGGCCCCCGGCGAGGTCGCGGAGCTCGAGGTCGAGGAGGAGCTCCGCCTCGTCCGCGCGCTCGCGCCGGCCGGGGAGGCGAGGACGCCCCGCACCGTGCGGTACGCGGACGAGGAGGCGCGCGACGCCGGGATCGGGCGGGAGTTCCGGCTCCTGTGCTGCACCGCCGCCACGACGCAGTTCGTCGGTCTCGTCCCGCCCGGGCGCGCGAAGATGCACAACCACCCCTACGACGAGGTCGCCTACGTCGTCGAGGGCACGGGCGTGCTCCACTGGGAGGACGGGCCCGACGAGCCCGTCGGCGGCGGCTCCTGCATCTTCTTCCCCCGCCTCGTCTTCCACTCGCTCGAGAACACGGGCGACGACACGCTGCGGATCATGGGCGTGCTCGAGCCCGCGCACAGCCCCGCCGATCGCGTCCGGGTGCTCGACTGGTGACTGCCGGGCGGCGGCGCGCCGTCTTGCGTTTGATCAAACCAGCGGCATAAGCTCGACGTCCTACGGAGAGAGGGGAACACCACCAAGGAGGAGCGGATGCGCAGGCACGGCAGGAAGCCTGTCGGCGTCGTGATCGCGGCGGCCCTGGTCGGGACGCTCGCGGTCACAGCGGCGGCATACGGAAGGCCCGGAGCGAGCGCGGGGACGGCGGCCCCGGCGGCAGCCGACGCCGCGGCCGTCTCGTGCGGGTCGGCCCGGATCGGGATCATGGGCCCGTTCACGGGCAACGCCGCCTCGATCGGGCAGGAGCAGCTGAAGTGGGCGCGCTACGGGCTCGCGACGTTCAACCGCCAGAACCGGACGAACTACAAGCTCCGCGAGGCCGACACGCAGCTCGTCGCGTCGCAGGCGGCCACGCGTGCGACCCAGCTCGCCGCCGACCGCAACGTCGTCGTCGTCGTCGGGCCGGCCGGCAGCCAGGAGGTCCAGGCGGTCGCGCGCACGTACCGCGGCATGGCCTTCATCTCGTCGTCCGCGACGAACACGTCGCTCACGATCGGCAGCAAGCGGATCAGGACCTTCTACCGCGTGGTCGGCAACGACGCCGCTCAGGCCGTCACCGACGCCCGGTTCATCCGCGACCGGCTCAACGGGCGGCGCGTCTGGATCATCGACGACCAGACCTCGTACAGCGTCCCGCTCGCGAACGGGGTGCAGGCGAACCTCCGCGCCGCGGGGGCGACGGTGACCCGCGAGTCGGTCAACCAGAGCCAGGCGGACTTCTCGTCGCTCGTGACGCGGATCCCGACCGACACACAGGTCGTCTTCCTTCCGTGGCAGCTCGCCAACCGGGCCGCGACCTTCTACAACCAGATGCGCGAGCAGGGGAAGCGGGCCACGATCCTCGGCTCCGACGGCCTCGACTCGGGCGACTTCATCGGCGTGGCGAACGGCTCGTACTTCTCGGCCTTCGCCCCGGACATCCGGCGGAGCAGGAACGCCGCGATCAGGCGCATCATCGCCGGCTACGTCAGGCAGTACGGCGCGAAGGCGTACCAGAGCAACTTCGGGCCGCCGACGTACCTGGCGACGCAGGCGGCGTACGTCGCCCTCAGGTCGGCGTGCGCGGACGGTCAGGTCAGCCGGGCGGAGATCCTCCGGCTGCTCCCGAAGACGAACATCCTCAACTCGATCCTCGGCGGCGGGCTCAAGTTCAACAGGAACCACGACCCGTCGGCCGCGCGCTTCTACCTGTTCCGGGTCGTCAACGGCAAGGCGCAGTTCGTCCAGTAGACGGCTGCGAGTCGACCGCGTCCGGCCCGTGCACCGACGGGCCGGACGCGTCTTCCACCCCCCCACATGATCCTGGCCGTCGACTGGAACGTGTTCGTCCAGCTCACCGTCAACGGGGTGACGCTGGGAAGCGTGTACGCCCTGATCGCGCTCGGCTACACGCTCGTCTACGGGATCCTCAAGCTCCTGAACTTCGCCCACGGCGACGTGTTCATGATCGGCGCCTTCATCGGCTACGGCGTGCTCACCGCGCTCGGCGGCGCGCTCGACCCGCGCGTCCCCGTGTGGATCCTGATCACGCTGATGTTCGTCGCCGCGATGCTCGGCTCCGGGTTGCTCAACGTCGCGGTCGAGCGCTTCGCCTACCGGCCGCTCCGCAACGCTCCCCGGATCGCGCCGCTGATCAGCGCGCTCGGCGTCTCGTTCTTCCTCCAGAACTCGGCGCTGCTGCTGTTCTCGGCGAACTTCCGCACCTACGACACGTTCAGCCTGATCGACCCCGTCCGCGGGATCCACAAGGGGCCGCTCAACGTGTCGATCCCGCGCATGCTCACGATCGTCGCCGCGCTGGCGCTGATGGCCGTCCTCACCGCCTTCGTCGCGCGCACGCGCACCGGGAAGGCGATGCGGGCGACGTCGTACGACCGCGAGGCCGCGTCGATGATGGGGATCGACGTCGACCGCGTGATCGTCGTCACCTTCTTCCTCGGCGGCGCGCTGGCCGGCGCGGCGGGCGTGATGTTCGGCCTCGTCTTCTCGCAGATCTACCACCTGATGGGCTTCTTCGCGGGGCTCAAGGGCTTCACCGCCGCCGTGATCGGCGGCATCGGCTCGATCCCCGGCGCGATGCTCGGCGGGCTCCTGATCGGGCTGGCCGAGGCATACACGGCCGGCTACTGGACCTCGACCTTCCAGGACCTCGTGGTCTTCTCGCTCCTGATCGTCGTGATGCTCGTGCGCCCGCGCGGGCTCCTCGGCCGCGCCGACATCCAGAAGGTCTGATGGCCGACGAGCCCCACGCCTCCGAGCTCGCGGACGCCCCCGACGCCGAAGGGCCCCGGATCGGGACGGACGAGTGGGTCGCCCGCCACGGCGAGCGCGACGAGCGCTACGCGGGGCTGACCGGCCGCCTGCGCCGCGAGGGCGAGCGCGTCTCGTGGACTGCCTGGCTGCTCGCGTTCGTCGTGGTCGCGGCGATGCTGCCGCTGCTCACGAGCGACGAGTACGTGCTGCGCGTCGGCGTGGACACGCTCATCTACATGCTGCTGGCGATCGGCCTCAACGTGGTCGTCGGCTGGGCGGGCCTGCTCGACCTCGGCTACGTCGCGTTCTTCGGATTCGGCGCGTACCTGTACGCGATCCTGTCGTCGGCCCAGTTCGACCTCCACTGGCCCGCGCTCGTGACCGTGCCGATCGTCGTCGCCTCGACGGCGGGGCTGGGGCTGCTCCTCGGCCTCTCGTCGCGGCGCCTGCAGGGCGACTACCTCGCGATCGTGACGCTGTTCTTCCTGCAGATCTTCGTCGTGCTCGTGTCCAACTCGGACCGGCTGACGCTGCCGTTCGTCGGGCACCCGGTCGACTTCACGGGCAGCGTGAACGGGATCCCGAACGTCGACCCGTTTCGCCTGTTCGGCTACGAGTTCGTCAGCAACACGCAGTACTACCTGCTCGCGCTCGGCGTGTTCGCGCTCGCGGTCACGGCCCTGCACCTCGTCGACCAATCGCGCACCGGCCGCGCCTGGAAGGCCCTGCGCGAGGACTCGCTCGCCGCCGAGCTGATGTCGATGCCGGTGCGACGCCTGAAGCTGCTCGCGTTCATGTTCGGCGCCGGGATGGCGGGGCTGACCGGGTCGATCGCGGCGCCGCTCCATACCGGCGTCTTCCCCACCGACTTCGACCTGCCGCTGCTGATCACGGTCTACGCGATGGTGATCCTCGGCGGCGCCGGCAGCCTCGCCGGCGTCGCGCTCGGCGCGATCGTGATCAACGTCGCCCTCGAGGTGCTGACCAACGCGGAGCACGCGCGGTGGCTGTTCTACGGCGCGATCGTCCTCGCCGTGCTGAAGCTCGTCCGGCCGTGGGCGTGGGCGTGGGCGGTCGTCGTCGGCACGGCGGCCTTCGGGATCGCGCTCCGGCTCGTCGCGGACGCGTGGTGGGAGCGCGGGACGGCCCGGGCGGCACCCGAGGACGCCGACCGCGTGACGCGGCTCGTCGACTCGTGGGTGCTGCTCCCTTCCGATCCGGGCACGGTGGCGAAGTACGCGTACGTCGTGCTGGTCGCCGCCGTCCTCGGGCTGACGCTGATCCACGGTTGGCGGCGCCTGGTCGCGCTCGTCCCGGTGCTCTACCTGGCGGCGTTCGTGTGGGAGAACCTGCTCGCGTTCAACGCGAGCATCACCCGGCTGATCCTGCTCGGCGCGCTGCTCGTCGCGCTGATGCACGCGCGCCCGCAGGGGCTGCTCGGGACGCCGCGGGTGGAGATCGTCTGATGGCGGCGCTGCTCGAGCTCGACGGGGTCTCGATGGCGTTCGGCGGGCTCGACGTGATCCGCGAGCTCGACCTCGGCGTCTCGGAGGGCGAGATCGTCAGCGTGATCGGGCCGAACGGCGCCGGCAAGACGACGCTCTTCAACGTGATCACCGGCGTCTACCGCCCGACTGCCGGCGACGTCCGTCTCGGCGGTCGCAGCCTCGTCGGCCTCGACCCGCACCGGATCACGCGGCTCGGCGTGGCGCGGACGTTCCAGACGCTGCGGCTGTTCCTGAACATGACGGTGAAGGAGAACGTGATGGCCGCCGCGTACGGCCACACCCGTGCGGGCGTCTTCCGCTCGATGCTGCGGACGCCGGGGATGCGGCGCGAGGAGCGGGAGATCGAGGCGCTCGCCGAGGAGCGGCTCGCCTTCTTCGGCCAGCGGCTGATGGGCTACCGCTGGGACCAGCCCGCCTACTCGTTGTCGTACGCGAACCGCCGACGGCTGGAGATCGCCCGCGCCACCGCCACGAACCCGCGCGTGCTGCTGCTCGACGAGCCGGCCGCCGGGATGAACCCGGCCGAGACGCAGGAGATCACCGGGCTCATCGGCACGCTGCGCGAGCGCGGCGGCTACACGATCCTCGTGATCGAGCACGACATGCACGTCGTCGAGGGGATCTCCGACCGCGTCGTCGCGCTCGACCACGGCGTGAAGATCGCGGAGGGCTCGTTCGACGACGTCGCGACCGACCCGCGAGTGGTCGAGGCCTACCTCGGGACCGGGGAGGTGGCGCGGCGGTGAGCGAGGCGGGCCCGCCCGCGGCCACGGCGGCGGCGAACGGCACGCCGCTCCTGCGCCTGGCCGGCTGCGACACCTACTACGGGCCGATCCACATCCTCCAGGGCGTCGAGCTCGAGGTGCGGCCGGGCGAGCTCGTCTGCCTGCTCGGCGGCAACGCGTCGGGGAAGTCGACGACGCTGAAGACGATCCTCGGGATCGTGCGGCCGCGCAGGGGGAGCGTGGAGTTCGACGGCGAGGACGTGACCGACCGGAGCACGTCGTACCGGATCGCGCGCGGGATGGCGATCGTGCCGGAGAACCGCCGCCTGTTCGCGCCGATGACCGTGCTCGAGAACCTCGAGATGGGCGCCTACCTCACCCCGGGCCGGCGGCTCAAGGAGGACCTGGAGCGCGTCTACACCCTCTTCCCGCTGCTGCACGAGCGGCGGGGCCAGCTCGCGGGGACGCTCTCGGGCGGCGAGCAGCAGATGGTCGCGATGGGGCGGGCGCTGATGTCGCGGCCGAAGCTGATGCTGATGGACGAGCCGTCGATGGGGCTGGCGCCGATCCTCGTCGAGCGCAGCTTCGAGATCATCCAGGAGGTGCACGAGGCGGGCGTGGCGATCCTCGTCGTCGAGCAGAACGCGAACGTGTCCCTCTCGATCGCCGATCGCGGCTACGTGCTCTCGACCGGGCGGGTCGTCCTCACCGGTACCGCGGCCGAGCTGCTCCGCGACGAGAACCTGCGAAAGGCCTACCTTGGACGTTGAGCAGCGCCTCCGGCTCGCGAACGGCGGTGCCGATACGACCGACGTGACCCCTGCGCCCCGACCGCGCGACGCGGGCCCGCTCCCGCACCGCATCCGGCACCGCTTTCCCATCTTCGAGCGGCTCGTCTACATCAACTCGTGCTCGCAGGGGGCGCTCTCCGACGCCGTGCGGGGGTCGTACGAGGCCTACCTCCGCGACTGGGACGACAAGGGGGCGCCCTGGGAGTACTGGGTCGAGCGGCAGGAGGCGGCGCGGGCGGCCTTCGCGCGCCTCGTGAACGCCGCCGCCGACGAGGTCGCGGTGACGACCTCGCTGTCGGCGGCCGTGTCGTCGCTCGCGACCGGCCTGCGCTTCGCCCGGCGGTCGAGGATCGTGCTCACCGACTGGGAGTTCCCCACCATCGGGCAGATCTGGCACGCACAGGAGCAGCGCGGCGCGAGGGTCGTCCACGTGCGCGAGGACGGCGACGGGACGCTGCCGCTCGAGGGCTTCGAGCAGGCGATCGACGACGACACGTTGCTCGTCTCGATCACCCACGTCTGCTACCGGAACGGCGCGATGCTCGACGTCGAGCCGATCGTCCGCCTCGCCCACGACCGCGGGGCGCTGGTGCTGCTCGACGCGTACCAGTCGGCGGGCTCGATGCCGCTCGACGTGCAGGCGCTCGGGGTCGACTTCCTCGCCGCCGGCGCGCTCAAGTACCTGCTCGGCTCCGCCGGCCTCGCGTGGCTCTACGCGCGGCGGGACGTCGTCGAGCGGGTCCGGCCCGCGGCCACCGGCTGGTTCGCCGACGAGGACGTGTTCGCGATGGACGTGTCGGACTACTCGCCGGCACCCGACGCGCGGCGCTTCCAGTACGGCACGCCGCCGATCCCGCCGATCTACGCCGGGATCGCCGGCGTCGAGCTGATGGAGGAGATCGGGCTCGAGGACACACGGGCGCACGTCGAGGAGCTGAACCGGCGCCTCGTCGACGGGCTCGACGACCTGCGGGCGACCGTGGTGACGCCGCGGAAGCGTCGGCGCCGCGGCGCGCTCGTGTGCGTGCGCTCGCGCGACGCCAACCGGCTCGTCGCGGCGCTGCGGCGGGAGGGGATCGTCACCTCGTCGCGCGCCGACAACCTGCGTATCTCGGCGCACGCCTACAACTCCGTGGCGGACGTCGACCTCGTGCTCGAGGCGCTCGCCCGGAACCGCTCGCTGCTCGCGTAGCCGCACGCCCCCGCGCTTGACATTCATAGCATTCCGGCTATGAATGAGAATGGAAGGAGGGCTCATGAGCGGCACCCCGTCGCCCGCCCGGTCGCACGATCCCCAGTCCGCTCAGGGCGCCCGGATCGCGCCGCTCGTCTTCCTCGTCGTGGTCGGGCTCCCCTGGGTCGGCGTGATCGCGCTGCTGCCCGAGCCGGTCGGCGCGATCTGGTCGCTGTCCGCGCTCGGCCTCTGGTTCCGCGAGCTCGTGAGGCTCTCGCGCGGCAACGGCTGGAAGGCCGTCGGGACCTGGTGGCTGATGACGCTCGTCGCGCCCGCAGCGCTGCTCGTCGTCGTGGTCGACGCGGCGACGCACCGCCGCCGCACGGGAGCGCCCGTGCCCGTGCCCGCGGCCGCCACGCCGGCCCCAATGTCCAGGGGATCAGTGTCCGGGGGATCGGTGTCCGGGGGATCGGTGTCCGGGGGATCGCCCCGCCCCGCGGCCGCACCGCCGGTGCCGGCCGCGGTCCTGAGCCGCCTCGACGACGCCGAGCGGCGCGTCCGTTCGCTCGAGCGAGAGCTGCGGGAGCTGCGCGCGCTCGTCGCCGCGCCGCAGCCGGCCCAGGCGGCTGCGGCGTCCCCTGCGGCCGCCGCGGCGGCACCCGTGGCGCGTCCCGTCGCGACGCAGCCGCCCCCCGTCGCGGCGCCGGCGCCGGCCGCCCCGCCGGCGCGCGCCGCCGAGACGAGGCCGCCGCGCCTGCCGGCGCTGACGGTCTCGGACCTCCTCGGAGCGCGCGGCCTCGCGTGGGCCGGCGGGATCGTCACGCTCCTCGGCGTCGTCTTCCTGTTCGTGCTCGCGGTCAACCGCGGCTGGATCGGGCCGGCCGAGCGCGTCTCCATCGGTGCGCTCGCCTCGGCGCTCGTGCTCTGCGCAGGAGTGGTCGCGCGGCGCCGCTACGGCCAGCTCGACGCTGCGCTCGCCGCCGTCGGGGCGGGCCTCGCGGGAGGCTACGCGACGTTGCTGGCGGCGACGGCGCTCTACGACCTCGTCGACCAGGGCGTCGCGCTCGTGCTCGCCGCGGGGATCGCCGCCGTCGGCACGGCGGTCGCGCTCGCGTGGTCGGCCGAGATCCTCGCCGGGATCGGGCTCGTCGGCGCTGCGCTCGCCCCGGGGGCGATCGCCCTGGACAGCGGGATCGAGACGCTCGGAACGGCGTTCGCGGCGCTCGTGTTCGCCGCGCTCGCGGTCGTCGCGCAGCGCCGCGGGTGGACGTGGCTGCTCGTCGCGGGCGTCGTCGCCACCGCGCCGCAGGCGTTCGCGCTCGTGGCTTCCGAGCGCGACGCGGCGTCCTCCTCGAGCGCGGTCGTCGTCGCGACGATGCTCGTCGCCCTCTACCTCGCCGCGGCGGTCGTCCGCGGCCGGGCGGCGCCGCGACTCGACCCCCTGACCTCGACGCTCGTCCCGCTCTCGGCCTCGCTCGGGGTCGCGGCCGCCTTCGCGCTCCTCGACCGACCGGGGGCCGGCCTGCTCGTCCTGGCGCTGCCGTACGCCGCCCTCGCGGTGGGCCTCTTCGCCCCGTCACGGGAGCTCGCGGCGCTCCTCGCGGCGGCGGCGATGGTCGTCAGCGCGCTCGGCTTCGCAGATCTGCTCGGCGGCGCGGGCCTGACGCTCGCGTGGGCGCTCCAGGCGGCGGCGCTCGCCTGGCTCGCCGGGCGGACGGTCGAGCCGCGCTTCGCCGCCGCGTCGCTCGGCTACCTCGCGCTCGCGGCCGGCCACACGGTCGCGTTCGACGCGCCGCCCACCGACCTCTACCGCGCCGGGAGCGACCCGGCCGCCGGGATCCCGGCGGTGCTCGTCGTCGGCGTGGCGGCCGCGCTCGTCGCGTGGTTCGCGCGCGGCTGGCAGGCCCCCGCCACCGGAGGCGGCAGACTCGTCCAGTTGTTCGCGCGCGTCGCCGCCGCGCGCCGATACTGGGTGGCCGGTGCGGGCGCGGTGGCCGCGCTCGCGGCGGTCGACGCCGCCTCTCTGGGCACGCTCGCGCTCGTCGACGCCGCCGGCGCCGAGCCGCCGTTCGCGTGGGGCCGCGTCGCCGTCGCGGTGCTGTGGTCGGCACTCGGAGCCGCGGCCTTCGCCGCCGGCGCGTGGACCGGGCGCCGGCCGGTCTGGATCGCGGGCGGGGTCTGGCTCGCGGTCACGGTCGCCGACACGCTCGCGTTCGACCTCGTGGAGCTCCCGCACACGCAGGCCGGCTGGGCGGCCGCCGCCGTCGCCGCCGGGCTGCTGGCCGCGGGCTTCCTCGCAGAGCTCGCGCGCGAGCCGCGGCCGGTCCCGGCGGCGCTCGCGTCCGTGGCGGCGATCCTCGGCTCGGCGGGGCTCGCGGCGACGGCGGTCGGCCTGCTCCTCGAGAGCGACGCGGCGCGCGGGCTCGCCTGTCTCGGCGTCGCGGCGGTCGACGCGATCGCAGCAGCGGCCGTGTTCCGCCGCGAGGACCGGCGCGACGGCGCGACGAGCCTGTGGGCGGTCGCGCTGGCATCCGCGCTCGCCGGGGCGCTCCTGCTCCTCGACGGGACGGTGCTCGTCCTCGCGACCGCTGCCGGCGCCGTCGCGCTCGCCTGGCTCCTCGGCGTCACCGGCGAGCGGCGGCTCGCCTTCGGCGCGCTCGCGTTCCTCGCGGTCGCGGCCGGCGTCACGTTCGTCGAGCTCGCACCGCCGGCCGACCTGCTCTCCGCCAACGAGACGCCGGCCGACGGCGCGCCAGCCGCTGGGCTCGTCGCCGCTGCGCTGGCCGCGATCGCCGCGCTCGTGCGCCGGCCGTCGCGGCCTCCGGTCGACGCGGTCGACCGCGCGCTCGACGCCGTGCTCCCGCCGGCCCGTCCGGTGCTGACGTGGGCCGCGGCCGCCACGGCCCTGTACGCGGGCAGCCTGCTCACCCTGGGCGTCGTGCTGGAGCTGGGCAGGGCGGACCTGACGACGGAGTTCCAGCGCGGGCACACCGCGGTCAGCGCCGTCTGGGGCGTCGTCGCGCTCGTCCTCCTGTACGCCGGGCTCCGTCGCGGCGCGCAGCCGCTCCGCCTCGCCGGCTTCGCCCTGTTCGGCGCCGCGCTCGTGAAGCTCTTCCTCTACGACCTGAGCACGCTCAGCTCGGTCACGCGCGCGCTGTCGTTCCTCGCCGTCGGCGCCGTCCTGCTCCTCGCCGGGTTCTTCTACCAGCGGCTCGCCGGCCCGCGCGGAGGGGGGCCACGCGCCGCCTGACGAGCCGCGCTAGCATCGCACGCATGCGATACGACGCTCGGGCTCTCGATCGCCTGCGCGCCCGGATCGCGGGCGCGGAGAACGGCTGGTTCTTCGCGCAGATCGCGGACCGGGTCGCGGAGCGCCGCAAGGAGCTCGGCCTCTCGCAGCAGCAGCTCGCCGTGCTCACGGGGACGACGCAGTCCGCGATCGCCCGGCTCGAGAAGGGCGGCCGGCCACCACGGATCGACACGCTGCTGCGGATCGCCGAGGCGCTCGACTGCGAGCTCGTCGTCGAGCTCCGGCCGCGGTAGTGGCGCCGGCGATCCACGTGACGCGGCGCCTGCCGGCGCGCGTCGAGCACGAGCTCGCGGCGCGGTTCGAGCTCGTGCCGGCGCCGGCGGGCGCCGAGGGCCTGCTCGTGAACCCCGGTGACCGCGTGGACACGGCGGCGCTCGACGAGGCCGGGCCCGGCCTCCGCGTGGTGGCGGTCTTCGGCGTCGGCCACGACAACGTCGACCTCGACGCCGCGACCGCACGCGACGTCGTCGTCGCGAACACGCCGGGGGTCCTCACCGAGGCCACGGCGGAGCTGACGATCGCGCTCCTGCTCGCGCTGCTGCGGCGCGTCGCGGAGGGAGACCGGCTCGTGCGGCGCGGCGACCCCTGGCGGCTGGCACCGACGTTCATGCTCGGCCGCGGCCTCCGGGGCCTGCGGCTCGGCATCGTCGGCTACGGCCGGATCGGCCGCGAGGTGGGACGGCTCGCGGAGGCGCACGGGATGCAGGTCGTCCCGATCGGGCGGGGCGAGCTCGACCGGCTCGGCGAGGTCGACGTCGTGTCCCTCCACGTGCCGCTGACGGCCGAGACGCGCCACCTGGTCGGCGCCGAGGAGCTGGCGCGGCTGCGGCCCGGCGCGGTGCTGGTCAACACCTCGCGCGGCGCCGTCGTCGACGAGGCGGCGCTCGCGGAGGCGCTCGAGGCAGGGCGGCTCGCGGGGGCTGCGCTCGACGTCTTCGAGCACGAGCCGGTGGTGCACCCGGGCCTGCTCGGTCGGGAGGACGTCGTGCTCACGCCGCACCTCGGCAGTGCGACCCTCGAGGCGCGCGAGGCGATGGGGATGCTGTGCGTGGAGGCGCTCCGCGCGGTCCTCGTGGACGGCGATCCGCCGGCGCACGCGCTGAACCCGGAGGCGCTACGGTCCCGCCCGTGAGCGACGTGTTCGCCGCGATCCGGGACGGCGACCTCAGGCGGGTGCGGGAGCTCGCCGCCGCCGACCCGGCCGTCGGCGCGCAGCGGGACGAGCAGGGGCTCTCGGCGGTGCTGACGGCCCGCTATCACGACCGGCTCGACATGGTCGAGGCGTTGCTGCCCCACGACGAGCAGCTCGACGTGTGGGAGGCGGCGGCGCTCGGCCGCACGGAGCGCCTGCGCGGGCTGCTCGACGAGGATCCGGAGCGTGCCAACGCGCCGTCACGCGACGGGTTCCGGCCGCTCGCGCTGGCGGCCTTCTTCGGCCACGCCGAGGCGGTGCCGCTCCTGCTCGAGCGCGGTGCGGACGTCGGCGCACGCGGCACCGGCGCGATCAGGACGACCGCGCTCGAGGCCGCGGCGGCGAGCGACCATGCCGGGATCGTGCGGCTGCTCCTCGACGCGGGCGCGAACCCGGCCTCGACGCAGCCGGGCGGCTTCACGCCGCTGCACGCGGCGGCGCAGAACCGCAACCGGGAGCTGTACGAGCTCCTGCTCGAGCGCGGCGCCGACCCCGAGGCGCGGACGGACGACGGCCTGACCGCCGCCTGGCCGGATTCGTGGCTCTGAGCCACGAAGTCCGCTAGCCGCCCGCGCGCTCGGCGCTGCGCAGGCCGCCTCGGGCCCACGCCGACAGCGCTGCCGCGAGGGCGAGGGCGACGGCGAAGGCCGCCACCACGTGCGTGGTCGCGCCGGCGAGGAGCGCCCGCGCCGCAGCGAGGAGCGTCGTCAGCGGGTTCACCGAGGCGACCCCGTGTAGCCAGCCGTGGAGCAGCTCGAGCGGCACGAACACCGGGGCGAGGAAGATCAGCAGGAAGATCGGCAGCTGCATGATCGGCCCCGCCTGCGCCGAGCGCAGCCGCATCGCGACCCCGGACCCCCACAGCGTCCCCGCGACGTTGACGAGCAGCGCGAGCAGGAGCAGCGCTGCCAGCTCGGCCGGGCTTCCGTCCACGCCCATCCCGCTGACGAGCCCGACGACGAAGACGACGGAGATCGTGAACAGCCAGCGCACGGACGACGCGATCAGGTAGCCGAGCACGATCCCGCTCCGCCGTGGGGAGGCGAGCAGGAGCCGCCGCATGAAGCCGCGCTCGAAGTCGCGGGCGATGCCGAAGCCGGTGAAGACGCCGCCCATCGCCGCGCTCTGCAGCAGCACGAATGCGAACTGGAACGTCTCGTAGCCCGGCCCGTAGTCGAACCCGGGCACGTCGCCGACACGCGAGAGGCCGCCGGCGAAGCCGAGGAAGAAGATCATCGGGAACAGCAGCGCCGGCAGCAGCAGCGCGGGGTTCGTGAAGACGTTGTGCACGATCCGCCAGGAGACGCCCAGCGCGACGGAGACGATCCCTCTCATGTCCTGCTCAGCCGCTCGCGGAAGGCCGCGCGGGAGAGGGCGAGGGCGCCGGCGACCATCGCGATCCCCACGCCGAAGCCGAGCGCGAGCGCCTGCGCGTCCCACCCCTCGACGATCAGGCTGCGGATGCCCTCGATCAGGTACGAGACGGGGTTGGCCGTCGCGACCGCGCGGAACCAGTCCGCCTCGATCAGGTTCCGGGGCAGGTTCATCGACGACAGGAACAGCGCGACGAAGAACAGCGGGAACATCCCTTGCACCGCCTCCGAGGACCCGGTGCGCAGCGCCACGGCGGTGCCGAGCGCGCCGAACGCGAGCGCGATCAGCGAGGCGAGCGCGAACAGGACGACGACGCCGAGCGGCCCCGCGCGGAAGTCGGCTCCGGCGACGAGCCCGGCGGTGAGGTAGACGGAGGCCTGCACGACGCCGATCACGACCGCCGCGCCGAGGTGGCCGAGCACGAGCGGCGCGCCGCTCGCGGGCGTGAGCGCGAGGCGGTTGAGGAAGCCGCTCTCGATGTCGCGCGCGAGCTCCGTCGCGGCGCCGGAGGAGACGAACAGCGCGCCCTGGACGAAGGGGATCGCGAGCGCGACGTCGAGGTAGGTCGCGTCGGGGAAGCCGGGGAGCCGGTCGGCGGGGCTCAGGCCGCTCGCGATCACCGCCAGGAACACGAGCGGGAACACGAGCGCGAAGAACGCGCTGCCGGGCTGGCGCGCCGTCCGGAGCAGCGATCGCCGCGTCAGCTGCGCGACGTTCGCAACCCACCGCCTCATGCTGGCACCGGCTCGCGCTCGAGCTCGCCGCCTTCCTCGCCTTCCTCGCTCTCCTGCTCGCCCTCGAGGCTGCGGCCCGTCTTCGCCAGGAACACGTCGTCGAGCGTGGGCGCGTGCAGGCGGAGCGTCGCGAGCTCGAGCCCCTCCGCGTCGAGCGCGCGGACGACGTCGGCGAGGTCGTGGTCGCTGTCGAGCAGCACCGCGACGGTGCCCGGTGCGGCGGCCGTGCCGCGGCCGAAGCGCGTCAGCACGCGCGCCACCGCCTCGGCCGTGGCGGCGTCGGCGGGCGCCGCCTCGACCGTCGGCCGCCCGATCTCCGCCTTCAGCACGTCGGGCGTCCCCTCGGCGACGATGCGGCCGCGGTGGATGATGCCGACGCGATCGGCGAGGACGTCCGCCTCCTCGAGGTACTGCGTCGTGAGGAAGACGGTGACGCCGTCCTCGCGCGCGAGCCGGCCGACCTCCGTCCACAGCGCGCTGCGGCTCTGCGGGTCGAGCCCCGTCGTCGGCTCGTCGAGGAACAGGATCCGCGGGCGGTGGACGAGCGCGAGCGCCAGGTCGAGCCGGCGCTTCATCCCGCCCGAGTACGTGCGAACGCGGCGGTCGGCGGCGAGGGTCAAGCCGACGCGCTCGAGCAGCTCGTCGCCGCGGCGCGAGCGCTCCGCGCGCGGCAGCCCGTGGAGGGCACCCTGGAGACGGAGGTGGTCGCGCGCCGTGAGGAAGGGATCGAGTGCCGCCTCCTGCAACGCTGCCCCGATCGTCGCCCGGACCTGCGGTCCGTCGCGGACGACGTCGTGCCCGCCGACGACGGCCGTGCCCGACGTGGGCGGGAGCAGCGTCGTCAGCATGTGCACGGTCGTCGACTTGCCGGCGCCGTTCGGGCCGAGGAAGCCGTAGATCTCGCCCGGCGAGACCTCGAGGTCGATCCCGTCCACCGCGCGCGGGCCCTTGCGGAACTGCTTGACGAGCTGGTCGGCGGTGATCGCGGCGCCCGACATCCCGTTCAACGCTACCTGCGGGGGTTGCAGCCCCGACCCCACCGCCGGGTACCCTTGAACGACCGGTATGAGCGTGCCGACGAAGACCCGTGACGGAGTCGAGCTCGAGGCGTGGACGCGGTTCCTGCGGGCGCACGCGGCGCTGACGAGGGAGCTGAACGCCGAGCTGCTGCAGGGCCACGGGCTGACGCTGAGCGACTACGAGGTGCTCCTCGTGCTCGCGCGGGCGGACGACCGCCGGCTGCGGCGCGTCGACCTGGCCGAGCGCGTGCTGCTGTCGCCGTCGGGGATCACGCGGCTGCTCGAGGGGCTCGAGCGGAGCGCGTTCGTGGAGAAGGCCGCCTGCGACACCGACCGCCGGGTCGTCTACGCCGCGCTCACCGACGCGGGGCTCGCGAAGCTGCGGGAAGCCGCGCGGACGCACGTGGCCGGCGTCCACCGGCTGTACCTCGACCGCTTCTCGGCGGACGAGCGCGAGACGCTGGCGGAGCTGCTGGGACGCCTGCCGCTCGCGGACGGCAGCGACAGCTGCGTCGCGGACGCCTGACGCGGCTAGCGCTTCGAGCTCGAGCCGTTGCCGCCGTTGCCGCTCGTGCCGAGCTGCTTCTCCCACCACTCGGCGTCGCGCTTGTCGAGCGTCCCCTGCACCTGCCCGACGTAGGCGGCCACCTGCGACTCCTTCTGGTCGAGGCGCCGCTTGAGCTCCTCGAGCGTCTGCTCGCGCTGGTCGAGCTTGTCCGTGCGGAGCTCCCAGTCGGCCTCGATGCTCGCGAGTCGCTGCTCGAGCTCCGCCTCGCGCTCGTCGAGGTCGCGGATCCGGTCGTGGAGCGCCTGCTCCATTCCGGCGAGCCGCTCGTCGCGGCGCTCCGCGCGCTTGCGCTGGGAGTCCATCAGCTGCTCGGAGCTCGCCAGCTCCGCGTCGCGTGCCGCCAGCTCGCGCTCCCGCTCCTCGAGCCGCGCCGCGAGCTCGTCGAGGTCGCGGCCGCGTGACTCCTCGCGGTTGACGCGACCGAGCTGGGACTCGCGATGGTTGAGCTCGGCCTCGCGGGCGGCCAGCTCGGTCTCCCTCGCGTCGAGCTCGCCGAGGCGCCGCAGCACGTCGGAGGCCTGCTTGTCCTTGCCCTGCCAGTCGTTCTCGAACCGCTGCGCCTGGTCGCGAAGCCGCTCCTGCTTGAGCATGAGCTCCGCCTCGCGCTCGCCCAGCGCCTCGTCCTTCGCCGCGAGGCGTGCCTCGTTCCTGGCGGCCTCGCGCTCGCGCGCCTCGGCGCGCTGCGTCGCCTCGCGCAGCTCCTTCTCCCGCGCCTTCAGCGCCGACTCGCGCTCCGACAGCGAGCGCTCCCGGGCTTCGAGCCGGGCCTTGCCCTCGCGGTCGCGCGTCTCGACGTCGGTCTTCGCGCGCTCGAGCTTCCGCTCGCGGTCGGCGAGCGCGTCGGCCCGCTTGGAGAGATCCGCGGCGGCGCGCGTCCGCTCGCGCTCGGCCTGCTTGAGCTCGTCGACCTTCGTCTCGACGGAAACCTGGCGCTCGGCGACGTACGCCTGCTCGGTCGCGACCTCGTCCTGGAGCGCACGCAGCCGGCGGCGCTCCTCCTCGGCCTCGGCTGCGAGCTCGGCGGCGCGCCGCTCGCGCTCGACCAGCTCCGTCTCCTGCGCGGCGAGGCGGGCGGCCCGGTCCTCGACGGCGGCCGCCCTGGCGGCGTAGTCGCGTTCCGCGTCGAGCCCGCGCTCCGCGCGCTCGAGCTGCTCCTGGAGCGTGAGCTGGAGCTCGCGCTCGCGCGTCAGGGCCGCGGCGAGCTCCACGCGCAGCGCGTCGACGTCCGGGCCCACGGGCTCGGGCCGAGCGGCGACCGGGACGGCCACCGGGGCCGGGGCGGCCTCGACGTGCGCCGCGGGCGGCAGCTCGGGAGCGGGCTCGGGCTCGGGCGTGGGATCCGCGTGGGCGGGCTCGCGGCTCTTCGCGACCTTGGCGCGAAGGCCCGACCCGAAGCCCTTCTCGGTCTCGTTGTTCTCGGGCACCGGCCTACACCGAGGAGAACGTGTCGAGGAGGGAGATCATCGCCGGGCCCAGGATGACCACGAACATCGCCGGGAAGATGAAGAGCACCGTCGGGAACAGCATCTTGATCGGCGCCTTCATCGCCTTCTCCTCGGCGGCCGCCTGGCGGCGATGACGGGAGTCGGCCGCCTGCACGCGCAGGATCCGGCCGAGCGAGATGCCGAGCTGGTCGGCCTGGATGATCGCGCGCACGAACGCGGCCATCTCCGGGGCGTCGACCCGGTCGGCGAGGTGCCGAAGCGCGTCGGCGCGCGACTCGCCCACACGCATCTCGCCGAGCGCGAGCGAGAACTCGTCCACGAGCGGCCCGTGCATGTGCTCGGTCACCTTCTGGATCGCGCCGTCGAACCCGAGCCCGGCCTCGACCGAGACGGCGAGCAGGTCGAGCACGTCCGGCAGCTCGCCGCGGATCGTCTCGTTGCGGGAGCGCGCGCGGAACGTGAGCGCCATGTCCGGGAGCACGAACAGCATCCCGGCGCCGAGCAGGCCGAGCATGAGCGCCGTCCCGGTGCCGCGCGACGAGCCGAGCACGGCGCCGGCGAACAGGCCGGTCACGCCGGTGACCACCTTGGCGGCGAGGAAGCCGTTCGGCGAGATCCGCCGTGCCAGTCCGGCCGCCCGCAGCTTCCGCGCGACCGAGTCGACGCTCGACTTCGGCGTCAGTCGGAGCGCCCAGCCGGCGAGGCGCAGCTTCGCGGGCTCGAGGACGCGCTGGTTGAACGGGAGCTCGGCGCCGTGCGGGTTCAGCTGCACGCGTCCGTACGTCGAGGCGCGACGCACCGACATCCGCCGCTCGCGCGCCGGGAGGGTGACGACCTCCGCGGCCAGGAAGGCGGCCACTGCGAGGACGGAGAAGGAGAGCGCGAAGAGCATCGATTACCCCTTGAAGGAGACGATCTTGCGGAGGAGGATGGAGCCGAACCCGATCATCCCCACGGCCAGGATCATCAGCTTGTGGCCGGTCGAGGTGAAGTAGAGCGGTCGCATGAACTCGCGGTTCAGCAGCGTGATCACGCCGGCGGTGAAGAAGGGCAGCCCGACGAGCACGTAGGCCGACGCGCGTCCCATCGCGGTCAGGCCGCGCACCTTGCGGATGAACTGCTGCCGCTGGCGCACCGTCTCGGCGACCATGTCGAACAGCGAGGCGAGCGAGCCGCCGACCTGGCTCTGGATCGTGACCGCGTTGAGCACGAAGCGGAGGTTCTTCGAGTTGACCCGCTCCGCCATGTCGGCGAGCGCGTCCTCCATCGCCCGGCCGAGCTGCGTCTCCGCGAGCACGCGCTGGAACTCCTTGCTCGCGGGCGGCTGGCCCTCGTCGACGACGGTCTGGAGGCCCTGCTTGAAGCTGTGCCCCGCCTTCAGCGACGCGGCCATCGTCAGGAGGATGTCCGGCAGCTGGTTCTCGAACGCCTTCAGGCGCTTGCGCGTGCGGAGCGTCAGGTAGCCGAGGGGGACGGCCGCGCCCACGGCGAAGCCGGCGAGGATGAGCAGCGTCGGCGCTCCCGCGACCGCGGCCACGAGCGCGACGAGGAACGAGGCGCCGATCACGATGTAGAGGAACTCGACCGTCCGCAGCGGCAGGTCTGCGCGCTCGAGGGCCCGGTGCAGCTTCGCCCACCAGTTGAGGTGGCCGAACGCCCGCTCGGTGGCGGCCATGACGCTCGTGCCCATCGTGAAGCGGTCGCGGTGCTCGGCGCGCTTCCGCGCGCCCACCGCGGGGGCGACGTGCGGGGCCAGCCGTCCCTTCAGCCAGGCGGAGCGGCGGGCCGCGGCGACGAAGACGAGCGACAGGAGGACGAGGAAGCCGACCATCGCGCCGACCGCGAAGGAGCTCCAGCCGGAGTCGTACGCGGTGGCGGGAAGCAGGGTCGACGGCTGCTCGGGCGCGGGCGCGGCGCGGCCGGGGACCGTGACCGTCCGCTCGTCCGTGCCGGCGCCGTGAGCCGACGCCGTGAGCCGGACGTCCTCGCCGGGCCGGGCGGCGGTCACGTACGTGAGTCGCCAGGTGCGGGCGAGCTCGCTGGCGATCGAGCGATACGCGGACGCGAGCTCGGCGCTCGAGGCGGCGTCGCGGTAGCTGCCGCCGGTCTCCTCGGAGAGCCGGCGCAGCGAGGCGGGCGAGAACTGGTCGCTCGCGATTCCGACGGCGTAGACGGAGGCGCCCGCGCGGCGCGCGGCGTCGACCGCGGCGTCCTCGCTCGCGCGGCTCGAGACGTCGGTGCCGTCGGTCACGACCACGAGCACGCGGCCGAGCAGCGGCTCCCGCCCGAGCATGCGCGAGCCGAGCACGACGGCGTCGTTCAGCGCCGTGCCCTGGCGCTTGTCGACGGCGAGCTCGCGGAGGGCGATGTCGGCGTCGATCGTGGCGGAGGTGAAGCGGGTGTACGCGGAGGCCTTCTCGCCGAAGCCGACGATCGCGACCCGGTCGCCGGACGACTTCGACCGGACGAACGACCGCGCGGCGGCGAGCGCGTCCGCCAGCGGCTTCCCGCGCATCGAGCGCGAGAGGTCGACGGCGACGACGACGCTCTTCGCCCGGCCGAGGTTCTCGGCGTGCAGGCCGGCGACCGGATCGCCGTCCTCCCGCAGCCGCGGCGCCGCCTGGGGCGGAGCCGAGACGGTGACCGCGAGGCGCGGGTACGCGTGCGCGTCGACGTGCGTGACCCGGACGCCGTCCGCGGCCGAGGAGGCCGGGACGAGCGCGAGCGCCGCGAGCGCGACGACGACGATCCGAAGCCTCACTGGACCGTCCCCAGGCTCGTCGAGCCGAACGTCGGCCGCTCGCGGTCGGCGGTGAAGAACGTCGGCGGCAGCGTCACGCCGTTGGCCGCGAGCTTCTCGAGGAAGTGCGGCTTCAGGCCCGTGCAGCGCAGCGGCGAGAGCAGCCGCGCCGTGCCGGCGATCGCCTCGTCCTCCTCCGGCGGCTTCGCGTGGAAGATGTCCTGCAGGGTGATCACGTCGGACTCCATCCGCAGCACCTCGGTGATGTGGGTGATGCGGCGGGAGCCGTCGACGAGGCGCTGGATCTGCACGAGCAGGTCGAACGCGGACGAGATCTGCTCGCGGATGGCGCGGTGCGGGAGCTCCACGCCCGCCGTCATCACGAGCGTCTCCAGGCGGGAGAGCGCGTCGCGCGGCGAGTTCGCGTGGATCGTCGTCAGCGAGCCCTCGTGGCCCGTGTTCATCGCCTGGAGCATGTCGAGCGTCTCCGGGCCGCGGACCTCGCCGACGATGATCCGGTCGGGGCGCATGCGGAGGGAGTTCCGGACGAGCTCGCGGATGCGGATCTCGCCCATGCCCTCGATGTTCGGGGGCCGCGACTCGAGCGTGATCACGTGCTCCTGCTGGAGCTGGAGCTCGGCGGCGTCCTCGATCGTGACGATGCGCTCGTCGTGCGGGATGTACGCCGACATCGCGTTCAGCGTCGTCGTCTTGCCGGTGCCGGTTCCGCCCGAGACGAGGATGTTCAGCTTGCCTCGCACGCACGCCGCCAGGAACTGTCCGGCGGTCGGCGTGAGCGTCCCGAACGCGACGAGGTCGTCCATCGTGTACGGGTCGCGGGAGAACTTCCGGATCGTGAGCGTCGGGCCCTTGAGCGCGAGCGGCGGGATGATCGCGTTCACGCGGCTCCCGTCCGGGAGGCGCGCGTCGACCATCGGCGAGGCCTCGTCGATCCGGCGCCCGACCTGCGAGACGATCTTGTCGATGATCCGCAGCAGGTGCGCGTCGTCGAGGAACCCGACGGGCGTGCGCTCGATCTTGCCCGAGCGCTCGATGTAGATCGCCTCCGGGCCGTTGACCATGACCTCGGTCACGGTGTCGTCGGCGAGGAACGGCTCGAGCGGCCCGTAGCCGAGGATGTCGTCGGCGATCTCCTTGACGATCTGCTGGCGCTCCTCGCGCGTGAGCGGCGTCCGGTCGAGGATCAGCTGCTCGGTCACCGCCCGCAGGACGCGGTCGGCGAGGTCCTCCTGCGACGAGCCGGCGAAGAGCTCCGGGCCGAGCTTGGCGATGCACGCGTGGTGGATCCGCGTCTTCAGCTCGGCGTACGGGTCGCTCGGCGCCGTCTCGACCTTCGGCGGCGGCGGCGCGCCGACGCGGGGCGGCTCGGCGGTGGCGGCCGCCGGGCCGTGGCCGTTCGGCGTCGTCTTCAGGCGGTCGTGGAGACCCATGGCCTACGCCTTTCCGAACGCCAGCAGCTTGCGGCGCTCCTTGACCCGCGGGCGGGGGCCCGCGGCGAGCTGCTTGGCCATCTCGCGCACGGCCTTGGAGAAGTCGTTCCGAGGCTCGGCGAGGACGAGCGGGTTGCCGCGGTTGACCGCGAGCGGCACCGCGCCGTCGCTCGGCACCTCGAAGGCGAGCCGCCGCTCGAGCGCGGCCTCGACCTCGCCCGGCTTCATCCCGACCTTCGTGTGCGTCCGCCGGAGCACGACCTTGATCCGCTCCTGCGGGAACGAGAGCAGCTCGAGGGTCTGGAGCGCGAGCCGGACGTTCTTGAGCGTCGGCACGTCCAGCGCGCACAGGAGCAGCAGCTCGTCCGTCCGGTCGAGCGTCGCCAGCATCGGCCCGTGGAAGAACGGCGAGGTGTCGACGACGATCAGGTCGTAGCCCTCACGCGCGACCTCGAGCAGCTTGGCCAGCTTCGCCTCGGTCACGAGCTCCGCGTCCTCGGGGCGCAGCGGCGCGGGGAGGATGTCGAGCCCGCACGGGTGCCGCGTGATGTAGCCGGCCAGCTTGTCCTGGTCGAGCTCGCCCGGGGCCGTGACGAAGTCGTGGATCGTCTTCTCGGGCTCGAGCCCGAGCATGATCGCCGCGTCGCCGAACTGGAGGTCGAGGTCGAGCAGCAGCGCCCGCTTGCCGTGGTGCTTCGCGAGCGACGCCGCGAGGTTCGTCGTCATCACCGTCTTGCCGGTGCCGCCCTTCGGCGAGAAGACGGTGACGATCCGCCCGCGGCTGCCGTTGGCGGCGGCCCGCCGGCCGGAGTGGCTGACCTTCTTCAGCGCGAAGACGACGTTCTCGGGGAGCTGCGGGAGGAGGAGCACGTCGGCGACGTCGGCCTCGAGCGCCGACTCGAGCAGCGCGGACGACTCGAGCGACGCGACGAGGATCACGGGCGCCTGCGTGTACTCGCGGATCGCCGCCAGCTCGTTCGTCGGCAGCGACTCGCCGCGCGTGCCGTGCACGACGACGTGGAGGTGGGCGCCCGCGAGCGCGCCGGCGCCGTCCCGCACCTGCTCGGCCTGGCCGACGAACTCGACCTCCTCGTGCTCGGCCAGTGCCGCGCAGAGGCCGTCGAGGCCCTCGCAGGAGCCGGTGACGAAGACGCGGACGCGGTCGCGGCCGTCGTTGTCGAAGTCGTGGCTCATCAGTTCCTCCCGAAGCAGACCGAGGGATACGCGCCGGGACGCATCCCGTCGCACAGCAGGGTGGAGACCGTCTCGAGGCTCTCCGGGCTGTCGGTCGCGTCGGCCACCGGGCGCAGCGCGAGCGTCCACCCGGTCGCGACCTTCCGCGAGAACTCGAGCTTCTGCGTCTGCGCGTCGGTGAGCGCCAGCTGCACCGACACCTCGCCGGAGTCGCCCCCGACGCGCTCGGAGGCGAGCGTCGTGTCGGCGGCCTTGAGCACCTGGATGTCGCGGAGCACGACGCGGCTGACCGAGAACTCGTCCTCGTCGTTGTTGCGCTTCACCGTGAACACGGCGACGACGTCGACGTGGTCGCCGCGCTTGACCGTGCCGGCGAGGAGCTGGTTGACGTTGCCGTCGACCTGGACGGCGCGGAGGTTGCCGCGCAGCTCGCCCTGGACGCCTGCGGCCTCGACGGCCTTGAACCGGCGGACGCTCACCTGCTCGCCCTCGTAGACGGTCTCGGTCGCCACCAGGTCCTTGACCTGCGACGGCTGCGAGATCGCGCCGGGGACGACGGTGCGGCGGGCGACCTTCTCCGCGCGGAGCAGGCCGTCGTCGAGCACGTCCTGTCCGGGCGTGCCGACGGGGATCTCCTTCGTCGCCACGTACACGGTCACGTTGGCCTCGTCGGCCCGGACCGTCTTCTTGTAGTTCGCGACGTAGAAGCTGGTGAGGATGGCCGCGAGCGCCGCCAGACCGACGGCGAGGACGATATTCCTGAGGCGGTAGTTCATTCCGGTCCCTTTTGTCGGTTGCTATTCGACGAGCTCGACCACGCCGACCCCGGGGCTGTAGCTCGACCCGGAGTGGCCTTGGATCCCTTGCCAGATCGTCTTGGTGAAGTAGCCGTAGAACTTCTCGTTCGTGCCGGACAGATCCATGCCGGTGAGGTGGAAGGCGACCCAGCCGACGATGTGGTAATCGGCACCGGAGCCCGTTCCCGTGAGCTTGTCGTAGATCGGGAAGAGGAGCTCTTCCCCCGCGGCCATCTTCTCGTCGAGGACGTCGCCGACGTTCGACGAGCTGAACGGGTTTCCGGTGCGGGCCGGGTAGTTCGTGTTCGCCTCCATGTACTTGTCGAACCCGTACCGGATCCAGTCTCCGAGCACGCTCGTCCCGGGGTTCGAGTCGCTGCCGTCGAGGTTGATGAACCCGAACGAGCCGGCGCCGTCGGGCTCGGTCGGCCCCTTCCCGCTGCCGGTCTTCAGGTGGTAGTACTCGAGCTCGGTCTCCTCGCCGAAGCAGCCGGGCGCGCACTTGAGCTTGGGGTGCTCGATGTTGACGACGATCGGCGCGACGTAGAGCGCCGAGGCCGGCGGCCCGACCTTCGCGGTCGCGGTCGCGCGGACCTCGACCTCGCCCATCCCGAAGAGCTTCGCGAAGTAGCCGGGGGCCGGCCGCTTCACGGTGACCTTGATCCTGTCGCTCCCGAGGAGTTGCACGTCGCTGGAGAGCAGGCCCCCGCCGTTCTCGTCGGCGTAGTGGAGCGCGAGGCCGGTGGCGGCGCCGGGGTCGTCGGGAAGCTTCTGCGCGGCCGCGAGCGCGGCGGCGTCGGCCGTCTTCTGCGCGTCGCGGTCTGCGCGGTACCACGATCCCACGTCGAGGACGAGCGCGCCCATGCCGAGGAGGACCGCGAGGAAGGCGACGGACAGGACCATCGCCTGGCCGCGCTGGCTGCGGAGGTTGTTCATTCCACTCGCTCCTTGGCGGTGCTCGTCATCGTCCCGGACTTCACGACCTTGCCGAGCACGTCGATCGAGAACTCGAACTTCGCGCTGACGGTCACGTCCTCGCCCGGCTTCCACGACGAGGTGACGGTGACGTCGCCCGTGTCGAAGTCCGAGCCGAGGTCCGAGCCTGCCTTGACGACCTCCGCCTTCACGTAGTCGGACGGAGCCGCGCGGTGGCGCGAGACCGCAGCCTTTCTCGCACCCTCGCGGACGGCGTCGGTGAGGGTGATGTACTCCTTGAAGACGACCCCGAACTGGACGATCGCGAGCAGGATCAGCATCAGCGCCGGCAGGACGAGCGCGAACTCGACCACCGACTGACCACGCTCATTCCTCAGCGAGCGGTAATTCCTGCGTGAAGGCTTCTGCGGCATTGCGGTCCGGTGGCGCCTTTCGATCGATGGGCCGGCGGGGACTTCTCGGGGGAGAGGGCCCCGCCGGCCATTCCGTGAGGACTTGCTACTTGATCGCGTTCGCGACGCGGGTCAGCACGGCCTCGATGTTCGTCGAGAGCAGCACCAGAGCCGCGATGATCAGAGCCGTAATGACGGCGAGGATGACCCCGTACTCCGCCATCGTCTGGCCCTCCTCCCGGCGGAGCGAGGTCGGCGCGGAAGAGTGGAGCCAAGCGGCGAGCTTCAGCATGAGCTTCACCTCCCTTCGGTCCGTCGAGGCGGGCCGGGCGGCGGCACGCCGGAGGGCAAGACTGGATTGGGTGGGAATGTCGATGTGATCGTCGGAGCTCGTTGCCACGCGAAGTCGTTCCCTCTGTCGTCTGTGGCGTGGCCGCGCCGCCGACGTGCGAATCTGGCCACGATCATCGAGAGGTCGTCGCAGACGGAAAATCCCCCGGTTTGGTGATTCGGGGGCCATGTCCCCCAACTGGGGGAGAACGGCGCTGCAGCGGTTCCCGATAGTCGGAGCACCCCCGCCGCGGCCGGCGGGGCGCTGCACCACGCACAGTCCATCTGCAAGTTCGCGTCGCCGGCGGCCACGGCGCCAGAGCAAACGGGAGCCAGGGATATGCCACAGCCGACACAGCGATCGCGCAGGCGACTCGCGCGCCTCTTCCTCTTCGTCTTCTTCCTCGCGTCCGCCGCGTTCGTCGCCGCCGGGCGCTTCGGGCGTGCTCCGCGGGCCACGGGCACCGTCGACGCGACGGCCGACCCGGTGGCGACGCCGGAGCACGGGCTGCCGGGGTGGGCGTCCGCCCCGGCGCTCGACGCTCCGCTGACGCGCGAGCGGCGCCTGCCGCTGTCGACGCGCAAGGTCGCCGGCAGCATCGTCTTCGCCGTCCTGTTCTTCGCAGGCGCGTCGTTCTCGGCCGTCGCCGGGGACAACGTCGCCTCGATGCTCGAGGGCGACGGCGGCGAGACGCTCGTGCTCGCCACGACCGCCGGCCCCGAGCCGCAGGCCGTCGAGGAGGCGCCCGCCGCCGAGGCCGCACCTGCCGAGTCGGCGCCCGCCGACGCCGCGCCCGCGACGGTCCCGTCCGGCGGCGTGGTCGAGGAGCCCGAGGTCGCCGAGCCGGCGCCCCCGGTCGAGGCCGCTCCCGCACCTGAGGCCGAGGCCGCACCCGAGTCGGCGCCCGCGGACGCCGCCGAGGAGGCGTACGTGGAGGAGGCAGCCGCCGACGTCCCCGCGGCCAGCCCCGCGCGTGTCGAGGCGGCGGTCACCAGGCCGCGGCCCGCCTTCGGCCCCGCGGCACCGGCAGTCGCTCCCGCACCGGTGCCCGCCCCGCGCGTCGCGCTCGACCCCGAGGTCGACGCGGAGAACGTCGCCGCGACGGTCTGGCTCCACCGCACCCTCCCCGATCCGACGCCCCCGTCGCTCCGGCTCTCGCCGAAGACGGCGGCGCGCCTGCTCGCGGCCGCCCGTACGGCCAAGGTGGACTGGGCGTTCGTCCTCGCCGTCGTCCGTGCCGACGCGAACCGGGGCCAGTTCCCGGCCCGCGGCATGACGTTCGCCGAGGCCGCGTCGCGGCTCACCGTCCACGGCAACCGCCGGGACCGCTGGGACCGCGCGCTCGCCTACACCGGCCGCACGGCCGCCGCCGATCGCGCGGTCGCGCTCGCGCACTACTACCGCGCCGTCGGGATCCGGGCGCTCGTGGACGGGCTGCTCGCCCGCCAGGACGCGCTCGCCGCGAAGGTGCTCGCCGACGAGCGGGTCGACCTGTACGCAGGCGGACGCGACGACGTCGTCAACGGACGGATCGACGTCCGCGTGCTCGCGCTCGTCGAGTACCTGGCCGAGTCGTTCGGGCAGGTCACCGTCTCGAGCCTCACGAGCGGGCACCGCCTGTTTGCGCGGCCGGGCGTCGTGTCGGCGCACGTCTACGGCCAGGCCGTCGACGTCGCCGCGCTCGCCGGGATGCCGATCGCGGGCCACCAGCAGCCGGGCAGCGTCACCGAGCGTGCCGTCCGCGACGTGCTGCTGCTGCCGGCGGAGATGCGCCCGCGGCAGGTGATCTCGCTGCTCGGACTGGGCGGGCCGTCGTTCCCGCTCGCGAACCACGACGACCACATCCACGTGGGCTTCTAGGGCCTCGTGGCGAAGCTCCTGCGTGGCGACGGGGGCGTGGTCTGCGACCGGTGCACGGTCGCCGACCGCGCCCCCGCGCGCATGAAGGGCCTGCTCGGCCGGAAGGCGCTCCCCTCGGGCGAGGGGCTGCTGCTACGGCCCGCCGGGTCGGTGCACACGGCCTTCATGCGCTTCCCGATCGACGTCGTCTTCCTCGACCGCGAGTTGACCGTGCTCGAGGTCGTTCCCGCGCTCGCGCCGTGGCGCGCCGCCGGCCGCCGGGGCGCCAAGGCCGCGCTCGAGCTTGCCGCCGGCGAGGCCGCCCGCCGCGGCGTGGCCGCCGGCGACCGTCTCGTCCTCGCGTAGCTCCGCGCGACCCAGGCACGATGGTCGCGTGGGAGAGGTGACCTTTGCGGGGCTGCGCCTGCGCGCGCGCCCCGGCGTCGTGATGACGCCGCGGCCGGCGACGGAGCGCGTGGTCGCGGCCGCGCTCGCGCGCATCGACGGCGTGCCCGTGCGGGTGGCCGACGCCGGCACCGGCTCGGGCGCGATCGCCGTCGCGCTCGCGGCGGCCAAGCCGAAGGCGCGCGTGTGGGCGACGGACGTCAGCCGCGCCGCGGTGGCGCTCGCGCGCGAGAACGTCGCGCGACATCGTGTCGGCGACCGCGTTCACGTCCTCCACGGCGATCTGCTCGAGCCGGTCGACGGTTCGCTCGACCTCGTGGTCGCGAACCTGCCCTACCTGCCCCCGTCAGAGGGCGGCTACGACGACGAGCCGCCCGGGGCCGTGTACGCGCCGGGCGACGGGCTCGTGCACGTGCGGCGGCTGATCGACCAGGCGGCCGCCAGGCTCGCGCTCGGCGGAGCGCTCGTCCTGCAGTACCGGGCTCAGGTGCTCGAGGCGGCGAGGGTCGAGCTGGACGCGCTCAGGTCGGCGCTGTCCGCGCCCGGCTCGTAGCAGCCGGCGCACCGCGCCTCGTACGAGTCGAGCGCTCCGACCTGGATCGTCGGCCCGCCGAAGGGCGCCGGCAGCCCGTCGACGAGCCGTTGCGTGCGGGTGGCGGGGCCGCCGCAGCGGTGGCACACGGCCTGCAGCTTGTCCACCAGCTCCGCGTGGCAGAGCAGGCGGGCCATCGCGGGGAACGGGTCGCCGCGGAAGTCGCAGTCGAGGCCCGAGACGACGACGCGGCGGCCGCGGTCGCGCAGCTCCAGCACGACGTCGACGATCGTCCCCTCGTCGAAGAAGTGGAGCTCGTCCAGGCCGACGACGTCGTAGCCCTCGGCCAGCCGGAGCACGTCCGCAGCCTCTGCGCAGACCGCACGGAGCCGGTCGCCCGCGTGGCTGACGACGTGCGCGACGTCGTAGCGGTCGTCGAAGCCGGCCTTCACGACGAGCACGCGCTGTCCCGCGATCTCGGCCCGACGGAGCCGGCGGATCAGCTCCTCGCTCTTGCCGCTGTACATCGGGCCGCACACGACCTCGAGCCACCCGCCGCGGTGAGGAGGGATCCGGATCACGCGCGGGAGCCTAGTGGGCGAAGCGGACGGGCACTCTGCGGTGACCGGAGCGCAGCGGGTCGCCGCCGGAGGCCGGCTCCGCCGGCCGGGAGGCGCAGAGCGCTGTCGCGGGCCGCGCGGAGAAGGAGGGGGCTCGTGGGGGAACCACGGGTTCCCCCACGCACGACGTTCCCCCACGCTGCTAGTCGCCGGCGATGCGCTCGGCGAGGGCCTGCAGCACCTTCACGCCGATCGCCGGCTGGTCCTGGATCAGGCGGCGGAACGAGCGGTCGGTGATCACGAGCGCGCGCAGCGGCGACGTCGCCGTCACCGTCGCGGTGCGCGGCTTCTGCGACACGAGCGCGATCTCGCCGAAGAAGTCTCCGGGCCCCAGGCTGCGCACCTTGCGGCCCTTCCGCCGCACGTCCGCGGTCCCGTCGAGGATGACGAAGAACTCCCGGCCGGGGGCGCCCTCGCGGGTCATCTCCTTGCCCTCGCGGAGGTCGATCTCGTCCGCGATCCCGGCGATCTGGGCGAGCTCCTTCCGCGACGCCGCGGAGAACAGCGGCACGTGGGCGATCGCCTCGACCTTGGAGTTCCTGCCCCGCATCGCCGCCGATCCTAAAGCGGTCGCGCCCCCGAGTCGAGCGCGCCTACACGCGTCGGTAGGCGGCCTGCACGAAGCACCACGCGCCGTAGGCGATCAGCCCGGCCGCGACCGAGAACAGCGCGACCTTCCCGTACGGCGCCTGGGCCACCGTCCGGAGCGCCTCGTCGAGGCCCTTCGTCTCGGAGGGGTCGTACTCGCGCGCCGCCTTCAGCAGGAAGACGCCGATCAGGCCGAAGACGATCGCCCGCGCCGCGTGCCCGACGACCCCGACGGCGATCGCCCACCCGCGGACGGCCTCCGACAGCTCGTGCTCTCGGAGGTGCTTGCGGAACTTCCCGCTGGTGGCGCGGTAGGCGTTGAACAGCGCCGCGCCGAGGAAGCCGAGCCCTGCCGCGGCCACCAGCCAGCGGCCGCCGGGAAGGTCGAACACGCGCGCCGTCTCCTGCGACTCGTCGCCGCTCTGCGACCCCAGCCCCGCCACGATCGCGAACGCGCTGAACGCGAAGAAGCCGTAGAGGACGGCCCGCGCCAGGTAGCCGCCCCGTCTCGCGAGCCCCTCGATCCCGGTGCCCTCGTCGTCGCGGTCGAAGACGGCCTGCGCCAGCCGCCAGAGGGCGTACCCGGCGAGGCCGAGCGCCAGGACGATCAGCAGCACCTCGCCGAAGGGCTGCTGGGCCACCGTCCGGAGCGCGCCCTGACGGTCCTTCACGTCCCCCTCGAGCCCGAGCGGGACCTGGATCGCGATCAGCCCGATGAGCACGTACAGCACGCCCTTCGCGGCGTAGCCCGCACGCGCCCCGCGCTCCACCCACTTGCCCTGTGCGACGGCCGCAGCTTCTCCCATCGGCGCGTCCTGCCCGCACGTCGCGGGCGTGAATCCCCCGTTACGGGATCCGGTTGAACCAGAGCGCCGACAGGCCGGCGCCGAGCAGCAGGAGCAGGCCGCCGGCCGCCGTGAACGCGACGGTCAGCTCGCGCTGGCGCTCGTCGAACCCGACGCGGGTCGCGACCTCGGCGTACACGCTCCGCAGCTCGTCCTCGGTCGGCGCCTCGTAGGAGCGGCCGCCCGTGCGCTCGGAGATCGTCCTGAGCGTCTCCTTGTCGGGCGGCACCGGGACGATCTGCGTGTTCCCGAGCTCGTCCTGGATCTCGACCGTGCCGCCGTCGGTCCCGAGCGCGACGGTGAAGACGGGGACGCCGAGGCGCTCGGCCCGGTCGGCGGCGTCGAGCGGCTCGATCGCGCCGGTCGTGCTGGCGCCGTCGGAGAGCACCACGACGGCGAACGGCGGGCCGTCCTGCTCGCGCTGCGAGGCCTCGGCGGACGTCTCCTGCTCGCCGAGGTCGAGCGCACGGTCGATCGCGTCGCCCAGCGCGGTGCCGCCCGAGGGCTCCGCGGCGTCGATCGACGCGAGCACGGCGCCCTTGTCGGAGAGGATCGGCGAGACCGTGTACGCGTACTGCGCGAAGCCGACGACGCCGACCCGCGCCGCGTCGGGGAGCGTGCCCAGCAGCGTGCGCGCGGCCGTGCGGGCGGCCGCGAGGCGGTTCGGCGGCACGTCGTCGGCCGTCATCGAGGCCGACGTGTCCATCGCCAGCACGAGCGTCGCCTGGCGCTTGGGCACCTTGACCGCCGCCTGCGGGCGCGCGACGCCGAGGACGAGCGCGGTGAGCGCGAGCAGCGCCAGCAGCGCGGGGAGGTGGCGGCGCCAGCCCGGGCGTCGCGGCGCGACGCTCGCGAGCAGGTCGAGGTTGGTGAACCGGACGGCGTAGCGGTCGCGCCGCCGTTGCACCAGCACGTACGCGGCGAGCGCGAGCGGCACCAGCACGAGGCCGGCGAGCGCGGCGGGCCAGAGGAAGGTCATCGCCGGCCTCCGCGCGCGCGGAGCGCGGCGACGAGCGCGCGGAGCCAGTCGCCCTGGGTGGAGAGCGACACGTGCTCGACGCCCGCCGTGCGTAGGCGCCGTGCGAGCTCGTCCCGCTCGGCCGCGGCCGCTGCGGCGAACCGCTCGCGGAGCCGCCGGCTGCGCGTGTCCACCCGCAGCCGCCGTCCCGTCTCGGGGTCGACGAGCGAGAGGTGGCCGACGTCGGGAAGCTCCTGCTCGCGGGGGTCGCGCACCTCGACCGCGAGCACCTCGTGCCGCGCCGCGAGATCGCCGAGCGGGCGCGCCCAGTCGTCGGGCCCGCGGAAGTCGCTCACGATCGCGACGAGTCCGCGGCGCTGAGCCGCGGCGGCGGCCCGGGCGAGGGCTGGGCCGAGCGGGGTGACGCCCGTCCCTTCCTCGTCCGGTGCCGTCCGCAGCTCGAGCAGCGCCGTCAGCAGCGCCTCGCGTCCCCGCCGGGGAGGGAGCAATGCGGGGTGCGAGCCGCCGAAGGTGACGACGCCGAGGCGGTTGCCCCTGCGCGTGGCCAGGTAGCCGAGCGCGAGGGCGACCCCCTCCGCGACGTCCGCCTTGCGCCGGTCGGCGGTGCCGAAGCTCATCGAGGGCGAGACGTCGAGCACGAGCCAGGCGACGAGCGCGCGCTCGGCGACGTGCACGCGGACGTGCGGCTCGCCCGTCCGGGCGGTCACGTTCCAGTCGATCGCGCGGACGTCGTCGCCCGGCTGGTACGGGCGCACCTGCGCGAGCTCGGTCCCCTCCCCGAGCGCGGCTGCACGAGCCTCCCCGGGGAGCAGGCCCTCGACGCGTCGCCGGACGGTGACGTCGAGGGCGCGCAGGAGCCGCTCGGGGACCGGCCCGGGGCCGGGCCGCGCGGGGGAGCGAGGAGGGGCGAGGCCCGCCAGGCCGGCGCTCACGCCACCTCCTCGCACGCCGCCTCCTCGCGTTCCTGGCGCGTCGCTGGGTGTGCGGAGGGAGGGGGAACAGTGCGGACGCACGGGCCCCCGACTGGAGCGCGGCCAGCGGCGCGAGGCCGCGGCGGAGCCGGGCTCCGCCCGGCGGGAGCCGCGGCCGGCCAGGAGCGCGAGGGCATCACGCCACCTCCTCGCGCGACAGCTCGATCCGCGGCACCGGCACGGAGGCCAGCACCGCGTCGAGCACCTGATCGGCGGTCACGCCCTCGGCGAGCGCCGCATAGGTGAGGACGAGCCGGTGGCGCAGCGCGTCCTTGGCGATCTCCTGCACGTCCTGCGGGAGCACGTAGGCGCGGCCGCGGACGAGCGCCAGCGCGCGCGCGGCCAGCACGAGCGCGATCGGGCCGCGCGGGCTCGCGCCAAAGGCGACGTAGGGCGCCAGCTCCCCGTGCTCGTACGCGCCGAGGTCGCGCGTCGCCGCCGCCAGCGAGACGGCGTACCGCTGCACGACCGGGTCGACGTACACCTCCGCCGTCTGCGCCTGGAGCGCGCGGAGCTCGTCGAGGTCGAGCACCCGCTCGAGCGCCGGCGCGCCCTCGAGCGCCCGCTCGACGACGGTGACCTCCTCGCCGAAGGCGGGGTAGTCGACCACGACCTTCAGCAGGAAGCGGTCGAGCTGCGCCTCCGGGAGGGGGTACGTGCCCTCGGCCTCGATCGGGTTCTCGGTCGCGAGCACGAGGAACGGGTCGGGCACCGCATGGGTCTCGCCGCCGATCGTGACCTGATGCTCCTGCATCACCTCGAGCAGGGCCGACTGCACCTTCGCGGGCGCGCGGTTGATCTCGTCCGCGAGCAGGAAGTTGCAGAAGACGGGGCCGAGCTCGACGTCGAAGCTGCCGTCGCGCGGGCGGAGGACGCGCGTTCCGACGAGGTCGGACGGGACGAGGTCGGGCGTGAACTGGATGCGGCGGAACGAGCCGCCGAGCACCGCCGCCGTCGTCTTGACGGTCAGCGTCTTGGCGAGGCCCGGCACGCCTTCGATCAGCAGGTGCCCGCCCGACAGCAGGCAGACGAGCACGCGCTCGAGCATCCGGTCCTGGCCGGCGATGACGCGCTTGATCTCGAACAGGGCTGCCTCGAGGCGCTCCTGCGCGACGTGCGGCCCGTCGACGGGACGAAGGCGGCGGTCGGTCACGTGCGTGCTCCTTCTCGGGTGCGGGGGCGTCCAGTTGACCGGTCCAGGCTGAGAGCCGCCTGAGAGGTCGGTTAAGTCCCTGCGAAGGCGCACGGCCGCCGGGATGCGGCTGCGCCCTGACCTCGCGCGCCGCGTCGCGGAGGGAACTCAGGCCTCGATCCGCGTGCGCCCGCTGCCCGTGGGCGCCGGCGACAGGCTCGCGCCGGTCCGCGTGTCGAAGAAGTGGAACCGCGCCGGGTTGACCGCGAGCCGCAACGTCCTCCCGGGAACGGCGCCGCTGCGGGGGTCGACGCGCGCCGTGAAGATCGTGCCGGCCGAGGCCAGCAGCACCGCGTCGTCGTCCTCGCGCGCCTGCCGGAGCTCCTCGGCGTCCACGCGCGGCGCGTCGACGAGGAAGAGGACGTGCGCGTCGGCGCCGATGTCCTCGACCACGGCGATCTCGGCGTCGAGCTGCGGCAGTGACGGGTCGGCGAAGGCTGCGTCCTCGAAGCACTCGGGCCGGATCCCCAGCACCACCGGCCCCTCGACCGCCGGCGGCGCCTGGGCCGGGAGCCGGATCCGGTGCCCGCCGAACTCGACGTGGCCGTCGTCGACCCGGGCCTCGACGAGGTTCATCGCGGGCGAGCCGATGAAGGCGGCGACGAACAGGTTGCGCGGATGCCGGTACAGCGCCTGCGGAGAGTCGACCTGCTGGACGCGGCCGTCGCGCATCACCGCGACGCGCTGACCCAGCGTCATCGCCTCGACCTGGTCGTGCGTCACGTAGACGGTCGTGGCGGCGAGGCGGGCGTGCAGGCTCGCGAGCTCGGCCCGCATGCTCACACGGAGCTTCGCGTCGAGGTTCGACAGCGGCTCGTCCATCAGGAAGGCCGCCGGCTCGCGGACGACCGCGCGACCCATCGCCACCCGCTGCCGCTGGCCGCCGGAGAGCTGGGCCGGACGACGGTCGAGGAGCTGCTCGAGCCGGAGCACGCGGGCGACCTCCTCCACCCGGCGCGCGGCCTCGGCCTTCGGCGTCTTCCGCACCTTCAGGCCGTAGCCGAGGTTCTGGCGCACGGTCATGTGCGGGTAGAGGGCGTAGCTCTGGAAGACCATCGCGATGTCGCGGTCGCGCGGCGCGTCGTCGGTGACGTCCCGGCCGCCGATCACGATCCGTCCGGCCGTCGCCTCCTCGAGCCCCGCGATCAGCCGCAGCAGCGTCGACTTGCCGCAGCCCGACGGGCCGACGAGGACGACGAACTCGCCGTCCGCAACGGCGAGGCTGACGTCGTCGACCGCGGTGACGCCGCCGAACCGCTTCGTCACCCGCTCGATCAGGATCTCGGCCAGCGCCCCGCCTTCCTCCGGTCGCTCATGCGGCGACGAGCTCCGTGCCGCCCACGAGCACCCGCCGGATCTCCAGCGCGTCGTCGAGCACGACCACGTCCGCGGCCGACCCCGGCTCGATCGTGCCGACGTCGCCGCGGCGGGCCGCGCGCGCAGGCACCGCGGTCGCGGCGCCGATCGCCTCCGCGAGCGGGGCGCCGAGGGCGTGCAGGCCCCGCACGGCCTCGATCATCGTGATCACGCTGCCCGCGAGGACGCCGTCCGCGCGCCGGGCGACCCCGCCGACCACGGTGACCGGCTCGCCGGCGAGCTCGAACTCCCCGTCCCCGGCGCCGGCCGCCGCCATCGCGTCGGTGACGAGCGCGACGCGACCGGAGGCCGCGGCCCACACGATGCGCGCGGTCTCGGGCGCGATGTGGTGGCCGTCGAGGATCACCTGCACCACCACGCCGGAGCGCGCGAGCGCGGCGCCGGCGACGCCGGGATCGCGGTGGGCGAACGGCCGCATCGCGTTGAACAGGTGCGTCACCGTGGCGACGCCGCGGTCGAAGGCGGCGCCGGCCTCCGCGGCGGTCGCGTTGGTGTGCCCGAGCGAGACGACGATGCCGCGCGCGTGCAGGAGGTCGACGAGCTCGAGCGCCCCGGGCAGCTCGGGCGCGAGGGTCATGTACGTGACCGGCCCCGCCGCGAGCAGCCGCTCGGCGAGGAGCGGGTCGGGATCGCGGCGGTGCGCCGCGAGGTGCACCCCGAGGCGCTCGGAGGAGAGGAACGGCCCCTCGAGGTGCGCCCCGAGGATGCGCGGTCGCATCGGCTCGGCCGGCACCTCGGCGAGCGCGGCGCGGAGCTCCTCCTCCGGCGCGGTGATGAGCGTCGGCTGGAACGCGGTCACGCCGGTCTCGAGCAGCGCGTCGCCCGCGCGCCGGTAGTCGGACGCGTCGGCGTGCATGAAGTCGACGCCGGCGAAGCCGTTGACCTGCAGGTCGACGAAGCCCGGCGCCGCGATCCCGCGACCGCCTCCGGCGAGGCCCACCGCGGCGATCCGGCCGCCCGCGACCTCGACGTCGCCGCGCAGGAGCATCCCGTCGACGACGGCGGCCTCGACGCCGAGCCTCATCGGGCGACCGCCGCGCGGACGACGCCGCCCGTCCGCTCGAGCCGCTCCCGCGCGGCGTCGGGGTCGAGCCCGAGCAGCAGCGAGACGATCGCCACCTTCGCGTCCCCGCCGCTCGCCGCGAGCGCCGCGTCGGCCTCCTCCTCGGACGCGTCGGAGGCGAGCGCGACGGCCCTGCGCGCCCGGGCGCGCAGCTTCGCGTTGCTCGCGACGACGTCCACCATCAGGTTCCCGTACGTCCGGCCGAGCCGGATCATCGTCGCGGTCGAGAGCGTGTTGAGCACGAGCTTCTGCGCCGTGCCGGCCTTCATCCTCGTCGACCCCGCGATCACCTCCGGCCCGACGAGCGCGACCACCTCGTGGTCGGCCAGCGCGCCGAGCTCGCTCCCCTCGGTGCACACGACGGCGACGAGCAGCGCGCCGGCGTCGCGGGCGGCGCGCGCGGCGCCGACGGTGTACGGCGTGCTGCCGCCGGCGGAGAGCGCCACGACCGCGTCGGCGGGGCCGACCGCCGCCGCGGCGACGTCGTCCGCGCCCGCGCCGGCGTCGTCCTCGGCCGCCTCCTGCGCGGCCGCGGCCGCCGCGGGGCCGCCGGCGATCAGGGCCAGCACCGTCCCTTCGGGCACGCCGAACGTCGGGCCGCACTCGGCCGCGTCGACCAGCGCGAGTCGGCCGGACGAGCCGGCGCCGACGTAGACGAGGCGTCCGCCCTCGCGCAGCCGCTCCTCGATCGCGTCGACCGCGCGCGCGAGCGGCGCCACGGCGGCGCGAACGGCCGGCGCGACCCGCGCGTCCTCGTCGTTGATCCGCTCCACGAGCCGCTGCGTGGGAAGCAGGTCGAGGTCGGCGAGATCGTCCGCACGGCGTTCGGTGACCGGCTCGGTGTGGGTCATCGCAGCGCGAGTGTAGTACCGGTTTGGCCCGGTGACAACCAATTGGTATTGACCAATCGTCTGGCAAAGGGCATGATCGAGGCGTCGCCATGGCCGTGCCGTCGCAGCGAGTCACGAAGCAGAGCCAGACGCGGGATCAGGTCTTCGACCTGATCGAGCGGCTCGGCGTGGGCAACGCGATCCCGTCCGAGCGGCAGCTGAGCGCCGATCTGGGCGTCTCGCGGCTCACGGTCCGGGCCGCGCTCGACGAGCTCGTGCGCGAGGGCTACCTCGTGCGCCGCCGCGGCGCGGGGACGTTCGTGCGGGAGCCGAAGATCGCGCAGGAGCTCACGATGACCTCGTTCAGCGAGGACATGCGCCAGCGCGGCATGCGCCCCGGCAGCCGGACGCTCTCGCTCGAGACGAAGCTCGCCGGCGCCTACCTCGGCCGCTGCCTCCACGTGTCGCCGTCCGAGCGGATCGTCGTGGTCAAGCGCCTCCGGCTCGCCGACGACGAGACGATGGCGATCGAGACGCTGCACGTCCCGGAGGCGATCGTCCCGGGGCTGACCCGGCAGGACTTCGACGACGCGTCCTTCTACGAGCTCCTGACCGGCCGGTACGGCGTCGAGATCGCGGGCGGCGTGCAGTCGATCGAGCCGACGGTGACAAACGAGGAGGAGTCGGAGGTGCTGGGCGTGCCGCTGCACTCGCCGGCGTTCCAGTTCGAGCGCACGACGCGCTCGTCCACCGGCGAGATCGTCGAGTTCGTCCGCTCGATCTACCGCGGCGACCGGTACCGCCTCGTCAGCGAGCTCCGCCGCGACCGCGCGGCACCGCCGCCGGTCTTCGTCCCGCGCGAGCAGCGGACGTGAGCGAGGCGGCCGCAGCAGCCGAGCCCCCGCCCGGCGCGCGGCTGCTCGCCGAGATCCGGGAGCAGCCGGAGGCGCTGCGCCGCGTGTGCGCCCACGCCGACGCCTACGCCGAGGTGGCCGCCGTGCTCCGCGACCGCCGCCTCGAGCTCGTGCGGATGGTCGGCCACGGATCGTCGGACAACGCCGCCTCGTACGGCGTGTACGCGTTCGGACTGCTCGCCGGCTGGACGGCCATGCGCGACTCGATCTCGCTCTCGGTCTACTACGGCGCCGAGCTCGATCTCGGCCGCTCGTGCGTGCTCGCCCTGTCGCAGTCGGGGCAGACGCCGGACGTGCTCGAGTACGTCGAGCGGGCCGCCCGCCGCGGCGCCTTCACGGTCGCGATCACGAACGACCCGTCCTCCGAGCTCGCGCGGGCCGCCGCGGCCGTGCTCCCCCTCGGCGTCGGCCCCGAGCTGGCGGTCGCGGCGACGAAGACCTACACGGCCCAGCTCGCGTCGCTCGCCCTCGTGGCCGCGCACGTCGCCGGCCGTGGGCCGGAGCTCGTGGAGGCGATCGGCCGCACCGCCGACCTGCTCGCCGGGCTGCTGCCCGCGCTGGAGGCCCGGCTCTCCGAGGTCGCCGTCTCGCTCGCGTTCGTCGGCCGCATGTTCGTGATCGGCCGGGGGCCCGAGTACGCGACGGCGCGGGAGATCTCGCTGAAGCTGCTCGAGACCTGCCGCGTCGCGGCCGAGCCGCTCACCGCCACCGACCTCGTGCACGGGCCGGTGGCGGCGATCGACGGGCTCTTCCCGGTCTGGGTGATCGCGTCGGACGACGAGAGCCTGCCGGCCGTGCGACGCGCGGCCGCGACCGCCCGTGTCGCGGGTGCGACGCTCGTCGCGAGCGGGACGGCCGCCGCCGAGATCGAGGGGGCGTCCGTCGTGCTGCCCGTGCCCGCCCCGCCGGTGCCGGTGCTCACGCCGCTCCTCTCGGTCGCTCCGGGGCAGCTGCTGGCGTGGGCGCTCGCCCAGGCCAAGGGGCTCGATCCCGACCGGCCGGCGGGGCTCCAGAAGGTCACGCTCGCGCCGTGACGGATGGTCAGTACCAGTGATCGACACGACGGCCTCGGCCCCGGCGGCGAGAGACGCGATGTCCCGCGCGATGCGGTTTCGCACTTCTGCATCCGGCCCTCTTGACATGACCACTGACCTGTGCGAGCCTCCGGGAGTCGTGAATTGGTCTAGACCACTTGGCGGGCCGCGCAGGTCCTGCCGGTTCTCTTCCTAGGAGGTCAAGGTGAGACGACGACTTCTCGCAGCAGTCGCCGTCGCGGGGATGCTCGCGATCGGCGCGGCTTCCGCCGCCGCGCGTCCGGCGGTACCGGCGAAGGCGAGTGCGGACAAGCTGACGGTCTGGCTCATGGGCGACGCCCAGGCGAACTGGCCGGAGGCCGTGGCCGCCGCGACGACGGCCTTCAAGGCCCAGCACGCGGGCGTCGACGTCGACGTCCAGTACCAGAGCTGGGGCGACTACAAGACGAAGTTCGAGGCCACGCTCGCCGCAGGCAGCGGCCCCGACGTGATCGAGTTCGGCAACACCGACGTGCCGAAGTACAGCGCCGCCGGAGCGCTCGCCCCGCTCAACAAGGCCGACTACCCGAACAGCCGCACGTGGCTGTCCGGGCTCGCGGCCGCCGGCACCTACCGCGGCCGCGTCTACGCCGTGCCGTACTACGCCGGCGCGCGCGGCGTGATCTACCGCACCGACCAGTACCGCGCGGTCGGCGTCAGGTCGACGCCGAAGACGCTCGCCGAGTTCAACGTCGTGGGCGCGAAGCTGATGAAGCGCTACGGGAAGAACCCGAACTACTCGGCGCTCTACTTCCCCGGCCGGTACTGGTACGCGGCGATGTCCTTCGTCTACGACTGGGGCGGCCAGATCGCGGCCTTCCGCGGGGGCAAGTGGGTCGGCACCCTCCACGAGCCGAAGGCGCTGTCCGGCCTCACCGCGTGGCGCAGCACGGCACGCCTCCTGTCGCGGGCGAACAAGACGGGTGACGAGGCCCACCCGCAGCAGGCGCTCGTGTTCGCGAAGGGCAACGTCGGCTCGTTCATCGGCAACGGGTGGGAGTGGCCGTACGCGCTCGACCCGAAGGTCGGGAACCCGAAGCTCGCGGACAAGATCGGCGCCTACCCGATGCCGAGCCACGTCCGCGGCCGGTTCATGCCGACGTTCCTCGGCGGCTCGAACCTCGCGATCCCCGTCACGAGCAAGCAGAAGGCGCTCGCCGCCGACTGGATCGCGGCGTTCACGAGCACCGAGAACGAGCGGCGGATGGCCGTGGCCGGCGGGGTGATCCCGAACACGACCACGCTGGCGAGCGTGAACGCGTCGAAGCCGACGCTGGCGCCGTTCGCCAACGCGGCGAAGTACAGCTGGTTCGTCCCGTCGACCCCGAACTGGGCGAACGTGGAGAGCGCGAACGTGCTCCAGAACATGCTGAGCGGCATCCTCCGCAACCCGAAGCAGACGTCCACGCTCGCGAAGCGCGCGAGCGACCAGATCACGCGGATCCTCAACGAGTGACACGTCGGGTGGCGTGACCGAGAAGCTCGCCGACGCCGTTCCCCTCACCGCCGAGCCGGCCGTCGTGCCGGCTCGGCGGCGTCGGCGGCTCCGGCCCTGGCGCCGCCTCGGGCCGTACCTCCTCGTCCTGCCCGCGCTCGCGGTGATCGCCGCGGTGCTCGGGTACCCGCTGTACAAGCTGTTCACGCTGTCGTTCCAGCAGTACGGCCTGCCCGAGCTGATCCAGCACGAGGGGAGCTGGATCGGCCTCGACAACTACGCCCACATCGTCCGCGACCGCGAGTTCTGGGTCGTGCTGGTGCGGACGGGGGCCTTCACCGCCGTGACGGTCGGCCTGACGATGGTGCTGGGCACGCTGATCGCGCTGCTCCTGGCCCGCCTCGGCGCGTTGATGCGGCTGCTGATCACGACGGCGCTCGTGCTCGCGTGGTCGATGCCGCCGGTCGTGTCGGTGAACATCTGGAGCTGGATGGTCGACTACGAGTTCGGCGTCCTCAACTGGACGCTGGCGAAGCTCGGCTTCGAGCGCTACCTCCACCACGACTGGTTCGTGAACCCGTGGGAGGGCTTCGCCGTGATCGTCGCGATCGTCGTCTGGGGTGCGATCCCCTTCGTCGCGATCACGATCTACGCGGGCCTGACGCAGCTCTCGCGCGAGCTCGTCGAGGCGGCCGCGATCGACGGGGCGGGCGCCTTCCGCACCTTCCGGGACATCACGCTGCCGATCCTCAAGCCGATCTTCGTGATCCTGGCGAGCCTGTCGGTGATCTGGAACTTCCAGGTCTTCAGCCAGGTGTGGATCATCCGCAACGCGCGGCCGGAGGACCACTACTTCATCATGAGCATCTACTCGTTCGTCGAGTCGTTCAACGCGAGCGAGTACGGCCTCGGCTCGGCGATCGCGGTCGTCACCGTGCTGACGTTGCTCGCCGTCACCTTCTTCTACATCCGCCAGATGGTGCGGATCGGGGAGATCGAATGAGCGCGGTCCCGGAGCCGCTGCCTCCGCTGCCGCGGCGCCGGCCGAGCCGGGCCCGCGTGCTCCGGCGCGTCGGCCTCAACCTCGTCGGCCTCCTCGTGTTCGTGGTGATGGCCTTCCCGGTCTACTGGATGGTGGCGACGGCGTTCAAGCAGGGGGAGGACGTCCTCTCGTTCGACCCGGTCTGGATCCCGCGCGATCCCACGCTCGCGAGCTTCCGCGACGCGATGTCGCGGCCGTTCTTCTGGCAGGACGTGCGCAACAGCCTGATCGTCGTCGGCTGCGTCGTCGTGCTCTCGGTCGTGCTCGCGTTCCTCGCCGCGCTCGCGCTGGCCAAGTTCCGCTTCTACGGGCGGCGCGCGTTCGTGGTCGTGATCTTCGCGGTGCAGATGGTGCCGCTGACGGCGCTGATCATCCCCCTCTACATCACGCTCTCCAGTGTGCAGCAGGTGGACAAGCTCTCGGGAGTGATCGTCTCGTACGTGGCGCTCGTGCTGCCCTTCTGCGTCTGGACGATGCGCGGGTTCATCGCCGGGATCCCGAAGGAGCTCGAGGAGGCGGCGATGGTGGACGGCTCGACGCGGCTCGGGGCATTCGTCCGGATCCTGCTCCCGCTCGTCGGGCCGGGGCTCGTGGCCACGTCGATCTTCGCCTTCATCCAGGCCTGGAACGAGTACATCATCGCCTACGTGATGCTGTCCTCCCAGGACAAGCAGACGGTGACGATCTGGCTCGCGAACTTCACCACCGGCACGCTCCGCGGCGTCGACTGGGGGACGCTGATGGCGGGCGCGACGCTGACCGCGCTGCCGGTCGTCGTCTTCTTCGTGCTGATCCACCGGAGGATCGCGTTCGGGCTCACGGCCGGCGCCGTCCGCGGATGACGGGCGGGTGAGCGGGCTCGACCGGCTCGCCTGGGGCTGCCTGCTCCCGAGCGTTCCCGGGCCGGAGCTCCCCGCATGGTCGCGTCGCTGGCTCGAGCGCGGCCTCGGCGGCGTCGTGCTGTTCGCGGCGAACGTGCGCGACGCCGAGCAGCTGCGGGCGCTGACCGTCGCGCTGCGGGCCGGGGGCGCTCCGCTGCTCGTGGCCGTCGACGAGGAGGGAGGAGACGTCACGCGCCTCGAGGCGCGGACGGGCAGCTCCTATCCGAGCGCGCTCGGACTCGGCGCCGTCGACGACCCGGCGCTGACCGAGGCCGTCGCCGGCTCGATCGCGGCGGAGCTCGCGGCGGCAGGCGTCAACCTCAACCTCGCGCCGGTCGCCGACGTGAACACGAACCCGGACAACCCCGTGATCGGCGTGCGCTCGTTCGGCGCCGACCCGGAGCTCGTTGCCCGGCACGTGCGGGCGTTCGTGGCGGGGACGCAGGCCCACGGCGTGGCGGCGTGCGCGAAGCACTTCCCCGGCCACGGCGACACCCGGGTGGACTCGCACCGGGAGCTCGCGGTCGTGTCGCGCAGCCGCGAGGAGCTGGAGGCGGTCGAGCTCCGACCGTTCGCGGCCGCGATCGAGGCCGGCGTCGCGTCGGTGATGACCGGCCATCTCGTCGTGCCGGCGCTCGACGAGCAGCCCGCGACCCTCAGCGCGGCGCTCGTCGAGGGCGTGCTGCGGCACCAGCTCCGCTTCGGCGGGCTCGTGATCTCGGACGCGCTCGACATGCGCGCGATCGCCGGGACGGTCGGCATCGCCGAGGGCGCGGTGGGGTCGCTCGCGGCCGGCGTCGACGCGGTCTGCCTCGGCCCGTCCGTCGGGCCCGAGGCGGTGGAGGCGGTGCAGCGCGCGGTCGTCGACGCCGTCGGGTCGGGCCGGCTGACGGAGGCGCGCCTGGCGGAGGCGGCCGGCCGGGTGGCGTCGACTGCACGGGCTGCGACCGGGTCCGCGGACGGCGCCGACCGCGGCGTGGGCGTCGAGGCGGCCCGTCGCGCCCTGCGCGTCCACGGCGACGCGGCCGCCGGGGAGGCGCCCGTCCTCGTCGAGCTCCGTCCCGAGCCGCTCGTCGCCGCCGGCGTGACGGGCGCCCGCCTCGGCGTGGCGCTGCTGGCCAGGGTGCCCCGGGCGACGGTGCTCGCGCTCGGGCGCGGAGACGCCCCGCCGGAGGTGCTCCCGGAGGGCCGGCTCGTCGTCGCCGTGCGGGACGCCGCCCGGGACCCGTGGCAGCAGCGGCTCGCCGGCCGCCTGCTCGAGCTGCGGCCCGGCGCGATCCTGGTCGAGACGGGCGTGCCCGGCTGGATGCCGTCGAGCGCGGCGGGGATCGTCGAGACGAACGGCGGCGGGCGCGCGAGCCTCGAGGCCGCGGCGCAGGTGCTCGCGGCCCCGCGCTGACCGGCGGCCGAAATACCGCATTCAGGGGATTCGGCGGGAGCGCGTGGCGGGCACGATGCACTCGCGACGTCCGGCGGCTCCGGAACGGCGCATGCGGCTCTTACCCTGATGACTGCGGCCACTCACAAACCCCTGCGGGTTCTCGTCGCCGACGACCACCGGCTCATGCTGGCGGCCGTCCGGAGGGCCCTCGCGCGCTGCGACGACGTGGAGGTCGTGGCGGAGGTCGACGACGCGACGAAGATCGTCCCGACCGTCGGCGAGGTGCATCCCGACGTCGTCCTGCTCGACATCCGCATGCCGCAGCTCGACGGGCTCACCTGTCTCGAGCGCCTCAAGCGGCAGCACCCCGACGTCGAGATCGTGATCCTGTCGACCTTCGCGGGCGACGACCATCTCGACGCCGCGCGCGACCGCGGCGCCGCCGGCTACATCGTCAAGACGGTCGACCCGCTCGAGCTCGGCGCGATGATCGTCGAGGCCGTGCGGTCGGCCGAGTACCGCGTCTTCCGGCCCGAGGCCCCCGAGCCGGAGCCGGTCGGCGACGAGTACGGGCTCAGCGAGCGCGAGTTGACGATCCTGCGCGCGCTGGCGCGCGGGCTCACGAACAAGGACATCGGCCGCGAGCTCTGGGTGAGCGAGCAGACCGTGAAGTTCCACCTGCGAAACATCTACCGCAAGCTCGGGATCTCGAGCAGGACGGAGGCGGCGCGCTACGCGATCAGTCGCGGCCTCGTCGCCGGGGCGCAAGTCGCGGTCGGGGCGTGACCCGCGGGCCTGCGCTTCCGGCGCCGTTGCCGGCCGACCTCGCCGAGGCGCTTCCGGCGTGGCCGGACCTCGATGCGGCCGAGCTCGTGCACCTGCTCGGCGGCGTCGACCGGCTCGCCGCGGTCGCCGAGGGCGGGGGCGCGCTCGTCCGCAGCACGGCCGTGGCGGGCGCCGCCGCGGCGCGGCTCGCGTTCGAGGGCCGGCTGGAGCCTGCGCGCGGCGAGGAGCTGGTCGCGTGGGCCGTGACGGGAGCCGACGTCTCCCCCGACGAGGCGCGCGTCTACGTCTTCCTGCGCACGCTGCTCGACGTCGCCGCGTCGGCGCCTTCGTCGGCGCGCCTGCTCGAAGGGCTGCTCGCCGCGCTCCACGCGCTCGGGCCGGCTCAGGCGGTGCGGCTGCAGGCGGACGGGACGGCGCTGTGCCGACCGGCCGGAGGCGAGCTCGGCGTCGACCCTCTCGAGCTGCCGGTCCCCGGATCGGGCGCGATCCTCCTCGTCCAGCCGGCGCCCGGCGCCGAGGCTTGCTGCCGTGCGTTCGCGGAGGAGACGGCGCGCCTGCTCGGCGCCGTGCTCCGTACGCGCAGCCGCAGCAGCTCCGCGGACGCGACCAAGCTCGAGGCGGCGCAGCGGCGCCTTCGCCGTCTGGCGCTCGACCTCCACGACGGGCCGGCGCAGGACGTGGCGGCGCTGGCCGTCGACGCGGCGCTGCTCCAGGCGGAGCTCGCCGACGACCTGACGCCGGAGCGCGTCGCCACGGCGCGCGAGCTCGCCGCCGAGCTGCGCGACCGTCTCGCCTCGCTCGGGCGCGACATTCGCGACCTCGCCGAGGTGCTCGAGCCCCGTGCCATGCTCCGCGCGCCGCTCCGCGACATCCTCCTGCGCGAAGCGGGCGCCTTCGCGCGCCGCACGGGCATCGTCCCCTCGGTCGGGGTCGACGAGGACCTCGGGGTGATGACGGCGTCGCAGCAGATCGCGCTCGTGCGCGTCGCCCAGGAGGCGCTGACGAACATCCGCGACCACGCCGGCGCGACGGCCGTGGACGTGAGCGCGCGGGTGACGGCGCAGGGCGTCTCGCTCGCGGTCGTCGACGACGGCTGCGGCTTCGACGTGGAGCGCGCGGCCGCCAGCGGGCGGATCGGGCTCGCCGGGATGGAGGAGCGCGTCCGCCTGCTCGGCGGGAGGCTCGCCGTCGACAGTCGCCCCGGGGCCGGCACGCGGGTGGAGGCGACGATCCCGCGCTGGCGCCCGTCGCCCTCGTAGCGGCCCACCCTCCGGGTGGGTGACGACCACCCGTCCGGCCGACGCGTTCCCCGCTTCGGGACGCGATGCTCCGGCTGGATGGCAGGTTGGCGCGAAGGTGCGGTCGAGATGCGGAGGCCCGGGTGGGCAGCGCTGCTGCTCATGTGGGCCGTAGAGGCGCTGCGGCGCCGGCGCCAGCCCGTCCGCACGGGTCCCGAGGGGGAGCGGCGGCGTGGCGGCCTCGGTCGGTAACGGGACGCCCCTTCGGGTCGTCGTCTGCGACGACCACGCGCTGATCCGTTCCGCCCTGTGCCTGCTGCTCACGCCCGAGGAGGGGCTGGAGGTCGTGGGAGAGGCTGCCAGCGGCCCCGAGGTGCTGCCGCTCGTCGACCGCACCCAGCCGGACGTCGTCGTCCTCGACCTGCACATGCCGCAGCTCGACGGGTTCCGCTGCCTCGAGCAGCTCGCCGAGAGGCATCCGCGCGTCCGCATCGTCGTGCTGTCGGGGTCGGACGACGAGGCGACGATCGACGGCGCGCTGCGGCGCGGCGCGGTCGCCTACGTGCTGAAGTCGATCGACCCGGTCGACCTCCCGGCCGCCGTCCGCCAGGCCGTCGCCGGCTGCGTCTACCAGCCCGGCGCGCTCCTCGCGGCGGCGGGCATGTCGCCCTCACGCGCGGCGGGCCTGTCGGAGAAGGAGGTCGGCGTGCTCGCCGAGCTGGCGAAGGGGCACTCGAACCGGCAGATCGCGCAGACGCTCTGGCTCAGCGAGCAGACCGTCAAGTTCCACCTGCGCAACGTCTACCGGAAGCTCGGCGTCGCGAACCGCACCGAGGCGCTCCGCCTCGCGCTCGACCAGCACCTCGTCGACGCCGCCTGAACCGTCCCGACGGGTGGGTGCGAGCCACCCCGAGGGTGCGTGCCCGGCCGATCGATCCGTCGCATGGTGAGCTCGTCACGGATCGCACGCGCGACGCCCGACAACCTCTCCGGTGACTCCGGGGCGACAGGACGCGGCGACCCGAAGCGCGGCGGGCGTTCGCGCCCGCCGAAGGGGCCCGGCCGGCGGCGCCGGGCCCCGCCCTGCCCGCCGACGAGCCGGACGAGGAGCGCAGCCTATGCGTGAGAGCGGAGCGAACTACCCCTTCGACGCGGGAGCGAAGCGAGAGCATCGGCGATCGTTGGAGGCGATGGTGGAGCGGCCGAGACGACCGGCGCACGGGGTCGACGGGTGATGGAGCCCGTCCTGGCCCATCCGTACGCGATCGGCTCACCGACGGACGTCGGGTCGCTTCGCGACGACGTCCGCGCCGAAGTCGCGAAGGTCGTGATCGGACACCGGAAGGCCATCGACCTCCTCCTCGTAGCCGCGATCGCGGGAGGCCACGTGCTGCTCGAGGGGCCGCCCGGCGTCGCGAAGACGCTGCTCGCCGGCTCGCTCGCGCGTGCCCTCGGCGTTCGCTTCACCCGGATCCAGTTCACGCCCGACACACGGCCGACCGACGTCACCGGCGAGAGCGTCGTGAAGATGGGCGAGAAGAGCTTCGTGCCCGGCGCCGTGTTCACGAACGTCTTGCTGGCCGACGAGATCAACCGCACGCCGCCGCGGACGCAGGCGGCGCTCCTCGAGGCGATGCAGGAGCACCACGTCACCGTCGACGGTCGTACCCATTGGCTCCCAGTGCCGTTCGTCGTGATCGCGACGCAGAACCCGTTCGAGCACGAGGGGGTCTTCCCGTTGCCGGAGTCCCAGCTCGACCGGTTCCTCTTCAAGGTGGTCATCGGCTACCCCGCGATCGACGAGGAGCTGCAGATGCTCCAGCTGCCGCACCGCGGCGTCACGCCGGACATGCTCGAGGACGTTCGCCCGCTCCTCGACCCGCCCCGCCTCGAGCAGCTTCAGAGCGCGATCGACGGGACACGCGTGCCGGACGACGTGATGCGCGTCCTCGTGGAGCTCGTTCGACGCACGCGCGTTCTTCCGGGCGTCGCGCTCGGGGGCAGCCCCCGTGCGGCGATCCACCTGCTGACGGCGGCGAGGGCGAGCGCGTGGCTCGCAGGCCGGGACACCGTCACCGAGGAGGATGTCTGCTCGATGGCGGTTCCCGTGCTGGCGCACCGCATCATCGCGACCGACGGTGCCGCCGAAGACGTCGTTCGGGCGGCCGTGAACGAGGTCGCGGCCGACGCGGCGTGAGCGTCGGCGCGGGCCCGGCGAGGCGCGTGAGGTCTGCGCCGCAGCGGGTGGCGGGCAGGGACACTCCCGGCAGCCCGGGCCCTCCGGAGCGCCCGTCGGAGGCGTTGCGGCTCGCGCTCGCAGTCGCCGGAGTGCTCGCGGTCGTCGCCGCAGCGCTGACGTGGGGGCAGGTGGTTGTGCGTCTTCGGGCGCCCGAGCCGGTCGAGACGCACGGGACGCCGGAAGCGATGGTGTGGTCGGGGCGCGTCTTCCGCAGCGAGGCCGAGCTGGCCGTGTGGCTCCACAAGCAGGGCGTCGACTACGAGCACTGGGCTCGCACGCACCCTGCGGCCGTCGCGATCCTGCGCGAGCCCGCGCCGTCGCTGGCGGAGGCGTCGCGCCGGACGCGCGCGGCCGACGCGGTCGAGCCGACCAGGTGACGACCTCTCGGGGCGCTGCCGCGGCGCGCGCTACGAGCGGCGCTGCGTGCTCACGGGTTCCGCAGGCCGGCGCGCTCCTGGAGCGCGCGGAACAGCCACAGCGTCGCGAGGAACATGTAGAGCAGCGCCGGGAGCACGACGAAGAGCGTCGCGACCAGTAGCGTGTTCACCCCCGGGATGCGTGCGGCGACCTCGATCCCGGCGGGAACGAGCGCCGCGATCGTGTACGCCAGCACGACGTGCACGAACGTCCGGCCGAGCCCGTGCGGGCCGCGTTCGGGGAACCGCACGATCGCCCACGTGGCGAGGACGGCGGCGCCGAGGGCGAAGACGACCGTTGTCGTCGTGGTCGAGAACGTCATCTCGCCTGCTCGAACGCTGCGTGATCGGATCGGCGTACGCGGATCACCCTACGGCGAGCTTACCCCCTGGGGCGGCACGGCGTCGGGGCCCATCCGAACGTGATCGGCGTGACGATCGGTCGGATGCGGCGCCGTCGGCCGTGTCGGCGGCGGATCAGCGCCTGACCGCGACGACGATCCGTCGCCCGCCGAAGAGCTCGTCCGTCTGCTGCGCCAGCTCGGCCGTCACGCGACGCTCGGTCGTCCGGTCGAGGACGACGATCTCGTGGCGGCGGAGCGTGTCCTCGAGGAACACGGGGCTTGCGCGGAACAGCGCGATCGCCTCGAGCTCGTCCTCCTCGAGGAGCTCGAAGCGCGCGTCGTAGGCGAGACGACCCGCGAGCAACGGCAGCTTCCACAGCAGCCAATCGGCATACCGCTCGGTCGCGTACACCGTCGCCGAGGGGCGGCGATTCGCCGCCGCTGCGACGGCGTCGGCGGCGGCGGGTGGGAACTCGGCCTCGTACCAGGACGCGGGCCGGCTCGCCGTGGCGGCGATCGTGGCTGCGAGGGCGGCGGCGGCGACGAGTGCGACGGCGGCGTTGACGCGCCTGATCCCGACCGAGGAGCGCAGCTGCCAGCTCCCGGTGACGCCGCGGGGGAGGAACATCACGGCGAAGAGCGTGAACCAGACCCAGTTCCGCATGGCGAGCAGCGCGAGGACGAGTAGCGCACCGCCCGCCACCTTCTCGTACGTCGAGTACGCGTCGCGATCTCGAGCAAGGATCCAGACGAACCCGAATGCGAGGAGGAAGAGCGGCGCAGAGACCGCCGAGAGCGTCGTCGGCTGCCACTGGGCGAGCTGACCGAAGCCCGGGTTCAGGATCGTCTGCGCGTAGTAGTCGGGGACGTCGAGCGCGTACGGCGTCGCGAACAGCGCGGCCCACGGAGCGACGACGAGCGTCCAGGAGCGTGGCTCGCGCCAGCCCAGCGAACGCGCCTCGAGAAGACCGCGCAGCGAGACGAGGGCAGCCGCGACGAGTACGGATCCGTGGAGATTCGCCCAGACCGCGAGGAGGGCGACGAGCACGAGCGTCCGTCGCCACGTCAGCGGCTTCCGAGAGGTGACGGCGGCCAGCAGCACGACGAACGGCACGTACACGAGCGTCTGCGTCCGGACGCCGAACGTCGCGATCATGAACGGGAGGAGCGCGACGATCGTCACGAGCCCGACGGCCTCGGGCCGCGCCCCGCGCCTCGTCGCGACGGCCGCTGCGATCGCGAGGGCGGCGAACGTCAGCGCGACGTGCCCGAAGAGCACGAGCGGCAGCCCGCCGAGCCGTTCGGCGCCGTAGAGCACCACCTGGCCGAGCCACTGCTGGTCGACCCACGGCCGACCTGCGCCGAGAATCGTGAGCGTGTTCGTCGACGGGAGCCCGTCGCCGACGATCGATCGCCCCGCGACGAGCGCCAGCCAGCCATCCGTCGAGATCATGCGGTTGATCGCCGCGACCGGCAGGACGGCGCCGGCGAGGACGATCGCGACGACCAGGCCGTTGTCGCCGACCCGCTCGAGCAACCCGCTCGTCTTCGCCGCACGAGGTTCGGCGATGGTCTTTGCCGCGGCGGTCACGACTCAGTGATACCGGCCCGTGCCGCCTGCCGCGCCGGCCAAACGAGTAACGGCACCGCTACCTTCGGCGACTTCGACGCGGGCCTACTTCAGGTACGGGGCGATCCCGCGCTTCACGTACGCCAGGAGCCAGATTGCCGCTAGGAACACGTACGTGCAGGCGGGAAGCGCCACGAGGAACGCTGCGGCGACGGCGCCGAGCGGCTGACCCACGATCATGATCGCGGGCGGCGTCAGCCCGAACACGGCGAACATGCCGAGGAACCCGAGCGTCACACCGCGAGACCCGACGGGTGCCAAGCGGGGAAACCGCGCGAAGAACCAGGCGGCGAGCAGGGCGGACGCGACGAGGAGCGCGAGGAGGAACAGCTGCGTCGACGACGACACCCGCTCCTCATCGGCAGTCTCGCGCCGCGACTTGAGCGCGGCGCGAGACGACGCGCCTGCTAGCCCAACGAGTTCGACATGGCGTACAGCGCCGGACCGAGGATGATGATGAACAACGCGGGGAGGATCAGGAACACGAGCGGGAAGAGCAGCTTCGTCGGCGCCTTCTGCGCTCGCTCCTCGGCCATCTGGCGCCGGCGCTTCCGCATGTCGACGGCGAGGTCACGGAGAATCTTGCCGATCGACACGCCGAGCTTCTCGCCCTGCACGATCGCCTGGACGAACGCCCGCAGCGAGACGCTGGTGCGTGTGCGGTCGAGCATGTTCCGCAGTGCCGCGTCGATCGTGAGGCCCATGCTCTGCTCGCGGAGCGCGAGCCGAAGCTCCTCACCGAGGGGCCCGCGGGTGCGTCGCGCGCTGATCTGGAGCGCGGCCGCGAAGCCGACGCCAGCCTCGACCGTCGTCACCAGGAGGTCGACGAGCTCGGGCACCTCGTAGTCGATCTTCTGCGTCCTGGCACGGGCCCGTCGCTTGATCGCGAAGGGCGGGAGGATCCACCCGACGACGGCGAGCGCGGCGACGGCGAGCAGCAGCGACGGCCCGACCGACCCCGTGGTCGCGGCGAAGAGGGCGACCGCGGCCGGTGCGGCCACGGCCGCGAGGACCCGGTACCCGAGGTATCGCGTCACCGTCGTGCGGTAGAAGCCGGCCGAGTTGAGCAAGGTCCGCAGCTCCCGCTGCCGCTGCGAGCCGACGCGATGCTCGACCGCCTCGCCGATGCGAGAGGCGAGGCCCGCGACCATCCGGTTGCGGTCGTGCCGAGCGGGGGCCTCCGTGAGGGCCGCGTCGAACCCGTAGGCCCCGATCTGGGCCAGCACCTCGCGGTTCCGGATCCGCGAGAACGCGACGGACCGGACGAGCAGCGCGAGAGCGAGGCCGGTCAGCGCGACGCCTGTGAGGAAGAAGAGGATCATCCGCGTTACACCTCGATGTCGACGATTCGCTGGATCATCATGGAGCCGGCGACGACGAGGATGCCGGCGAACACGAGCGCGACCTGGCCGCTGGAGCTCGTGAGGAACGGCTTCATCACGTCGGGCTGCATGATGAAGCCGAAGAACCCGACGACCACCGGCAGCGCCGTGAGGATCCACCGCGCCATGCGCCCTTGCGCCGTGAGCGTCCTCACGAGGCGGCGGATGTCCGCGCGCTCGCGCACCGTCCCCACGACGACGTCGAGCACCTCGGCGGCGTTGCCTCCCGTGGTGCGCTGAAGCTCGGCGAGGAGGGCGACCTGCTCCAGGTCACGGCTCTTCATCCGGTCGGCGACGCGCCGGATGGCCTCGTCCATCGGCACGCCGAGCTGCTCGTCGGTCACGGCCCGTCGGAGCTCCCGCTGCATCGGGTCGTGCGCGTTGTCGAGCGTGATCGCGAGGGCGCCCGAGAAGCTGTGCCCGGCGCGGAGCGCAGACGCGAGGACCTGGAGGTTGGGGGGCAGCTGGTCTGCGAACTCGTCGCGGACCTTCGAGACACGACGCTTGATCCATCCGCGCGCGACCAGCGGCGTGAGCAGGCCCGCGAGCGCGAGCGCTGGCGACACGAGCGCGAGGATCCCGATTGCGACCGCCGTCGCGAGCAGCGTCCAGACGGCCACGCGCGGTGCCGAGATCTGGATGTCGGCGATATCGAGATTCTGGTCGAGCTTCGCGAGCCACCCCTGGGCGCGCTGCCGTCCGGCCGCCCTGGCCCGCGCCACGCGCGCGCGGCGCGACTCCGGCGCTGGGGGCGCCGGCGTGCCCAGGAACTGTGCGATCCGGTCGACGAGCCTTGACCGGCCGTGATCGACGACGGCCGCGACGAGGGTCGCCACGAGGAGCGCGCCGAGGAGGCTGAGCACGAGCAGGGAGAGCGGCGACATGAGGAACCGCGAGAGCAGCGAGCGGTGGTACGGCGCCAGCGCCGAGGGCGTCGGTGCCGTGTACTCGTGCTCGACGCGCTCGAAGCCCGGGATCGCGATGGCGACGTCGACCTTCGACTTCGGCGGCGCTAGCGAACGGTACTGGACGAGGTACTCGGTCGCGAGCCGTCGACTCAGGGAGCGGTAGATCGTCGACAGTTGCGCCGCCTGCGACGTCTCGACGTACGTGCCGCCCGTCGACTCCGACAACGCGCGCAGCGCCGACTCGTCGAAGGCGCCCGAGCGGAGCCCGATCGTGAACACCCTCACGCGCTCCGCCTTCGCCCGCGCGACGACCTCGGCCAGCGAGAGCCGGCTGCCGACGTCCGCGCCGTCCGACAGCATCACGACGGCCCCGGCCGCGACCTGATTCCTCCGGAGGAGGGCCAGCGCCTGGTCGGTCGCGTCGAAGATCCTCGTGCCGTATCCGAGCGTGGGGGTGCTCGCCAGTGCGCGGTCGAGGGGCGCGGACTGCAGGGTCGGGGCGACGTCGACGTGCACGCTCCCGTTGAAGGTGACAAGGCCGATCCACTGGTTGTCCCCCGCGTTGGCGACGAAGCTCCGAGCCGCGCCGACGGCACCTGCGATCGCGTCGCCGGCCATGCTCTCGCTCGCGTCGACGGCGAGGACGGCGCCGTACCGGATTCCGGACGCCGCCACCGGCGTGAAGGCGAAGTTCTCGACGGGTTGCCCGTTCTCGGTCACGCGGACCTTCGCGGCATCGACGGACGTGCTCGTCGGCAGGTCCACGATGTAGCCACGCTCGGGGAACGGCAGCCGTCCGATCGGCGTCACCTCGACCGCGGGTCCTGCGGGCGCGGGGGCGCCTGCCGCCGGAGCCGCGAGGACGAGCGCCGCCAGGAGCGCGAGGGGAAGTGTCGTGCGCCTCATCCCGACGCTCCCCGGAGCCACTCGTCCTGCGGGCGGGAGGCCGTCCCGGCGCCGAACATCGCCGCATTCTCGTCCCCGAACATCTCGGTCGGCATGTCGATGCCGTGCCGCTCGAACTTCGGGAGGAACTGCGGCCTCAGCCCCGTCGGGCGCAGGCTGCCGACGATCTTCTTGTCGAGCTCGACCCGTTCGATCTTGAACTCGAACAGGTGCTGGAGCGTGATCACGTCGGCCTCCATCCGCTGGACCTCGGTGATCGACGTGACGCGACGCGAGCCGTCGTCGAGACGCTCCAGCTGCACGATCAGGTCGAGCGCCGACGCCACGTGATGGCGGATCGCCCGTACGGGCAGCTCGAACCCGGCCATCAGGACCATCGTCTCGAGGCGGTTGAGCGCGTCCCGAGGCGAGTTTGCGTGGATGGTCGACAGCGACCCCTCGTGCCCCGTGTTCATCGCCTGGAGCATGTCGAGCGCCTCGGCGCCGCGCACCTCGCCGACGATGATCCTGTCGGGACGCATGCGCAGCGCGTTCCGGACGAGGTCACGGATCGACACCTCGCCTTCGCCCTCGATGTTCTTCGGGCGCGACTCGAGGCGCAGGACGTGACGCTGCTTCATCTGGAGCTCGGCGGCGTCCTCGATCGTGACGATGCGCTCGTCGCCGGGGATGGCCGCCGAGAGCGCGTTGAGGAGCGTCGTCTTGCCCGTGCCGGTGCCGCCCGAGATGAGGATGTTCAGGTCCGCGTCGATGCACTTGCACAGGAAGTCGGACCCCGCCGGCGTGAGCGTGTGGACCCGGACGAGCTCCTCGAGGTCGAATCGCTCGACCGCGAACCGACGGATGGTGAGCAGCGGGCCGGACAGGGACAGCGGCGGGATGACGGCGTTGACGCGCGAACCGTCCGGGAGGCGCGCGTCGACCATCGGCGAGGACTCGTCGATCCGGCGGCCGACCTGTCCGACCATCTTCGTGATGATCCGGCGCAGCTGCGCCTCGTCCGCGAAGCGCAGCGGTGTGGGGAACAGACGCCCCTCACGCTCGATCCAGATCTCGTTCGGCCCGTTCACCATGACCTCCGAGATCGTCGGGTCGTCGAGCACGCGCTCGAGCGGTCCGTAGCCGAAGATGTCGTCGGCGATCTCGCGTACGAGCCGCTCGCGGTCGTCGCGCGAGAGCCCGACCTCCTGCTGGAGGTCGCGGCGGATCGCGGTCGTCACCCGCGCGCGGATCTCGCCCGAGTCGGCGACGTCGAACAGCTGCGGGCCGAGCTCGCTGACGAGCGAGAGGTGGATCCGGTTCTTGATCTCCGCGAATGGGTCGCGGCCGTCGGCCCCGACCACCGGCGCAGAGGCCCCTGCAAGGCGCTCGTGGAGCTCCATGGCTACCTTCCCCTCTTGAGCAGCGTTCGGCGGCGCGACGGCTCGTCGGTCGTGACGACGTCACCGAGCAACTCGTGGCGCGCACTCAGGAAGTGATCGGCGAGGGCTCCGAACGCGCGCGCCGCCCCCGACTTCGGCTCGGCCTCGACGATGACCTTGCCGCTCGTGATCGCGCGAGGAATGGCGCGATCGCTCGGGACGAGGACATCCGGATCGCGCTCGAGCAGACGGCGGACGTCAGCCTGGCTGATCCCGACGTGCGTGTCGGCCCGGTTCAGGACGAGTGTCGCGTCCTCCGGGTCGTACCCCATCTGCTGGAGCGTCTGGAAGCCGATCTTCGTGTCCTTGAGCGACAGCGCGTCGAGCATGCCGACGACGCAGAGGTGCGTCGAGGAGTCGATCGCGGCGATGACCTCCGGCGAGAAGGCCGGCGGCGTGTCCACGATCACGAACTCGTACCGCGTCCGGAGGATCGAGAAGAGCTTCCGCAGGAACGTCGTGTCGACGGCGGCCGCCTGGTCCGGGCGGCTCGGAGCGAGCAGCACGCGCGCTCCCGAGTCATGCTCGACCGTGAAGGTGTCGATCTTGTCGCCGTCGATCGACCCGCCGGCCGTCGCGAGGTCGTAGATCGTCCGGTCGGGTCGCAGGCCGAGCGCGAGCCCGACGTCGCCGAACTGGAGGTCGATGTCGAGGACGATCGGACGGGCGCCCTTGCGGGCGAGTGCGACGGCCAGGTTGCAGGCCGTCAGCGTCTTCCCCGTCCCGCCCTTCGGGCCCAGGACGGTGATCATCGGTCCCGCGACCTCGCCGTCGTGCGAGCCGCGGCGACGCGCGAGCACCTTCTCGAACGCGAACGCGAGCTGCTCGGACGTCTGCGGGAGGGCGATGAGGTCCTCCGCCCCCGCCTCGAACGCAGACTCCATGAACCCGTTCGGGCTCCCCTGGTAGAGGACGACGATCGGGCACGACGGGGCCCTGTCTGCCACCTCGCGGATGACGCCGAGCGCCGAGTCGCCGTACGAGCCACAGCCGACGACGACCAGGTCGGGATGCGTCTCCTCGAGGAGCTCGCGAACCCGGTCGACGGCGTCTCGAAGCTCGGCGACACGGACCGGCGCGGTGGCCGGGAGCGCGTCACGGATCAGTGCGCCCGAGACGTCGTCCGCGAGCAGCGCGAGGAGACGCCTGCCGGAAAGGTTCACGAGCGGCCTCCGAACGAGCGCATCACGTTCACGGGCCGGACGCCGAGGAGCAGCGTCTCGACGGTGACGATCGACGGCGGATTCGCCTTCGCTCCCGCGCTCGGACGCAGCGCGAGCCAGATCTTGCCGTTGTCGGACGCGAACGCCAGGTTCGCAGCCTGCTCGTCCGTCACCTTCAGCTGGACGTTCGTCGCGCCGGACCCCGTGAGACCCCCGCTCTTGCCCGCGCCCACGCCGAGCACCTGGATGTCGGCCATGATCCGCTTGAGGACGGCGCGGGACTGGCCGCCGGAGACCGGCGTTCCGTCGGCCCTCAGGGGCACGACGTTGAACCCGGCAAAGATGTCGACGCGGTCGCCGGCCGCGATGTCGCCGATCAGGCCGTGCGCGGCGTCGAGCGGGATCGAGACGACCCGCTGTACCTCTGTGAGCGACGCCGCGAGCGCGTCGTTCGACGACGCGAAGTCGGCCGCGGTCAACTGCGCACCGGGGTAGATGTCGCGTGCGGCGACCCGGCCGCGAAGGCTCGAGGGGTCGCTGAACGCGCCCTCGAGGAGCTGGCCCTCGCGGATCGTCGTCGCGGTGTAGAGCCCCTTCGACGCGATGACGTCGCCGGCCGATCCCTTGTGGATCGTGTGGCGCGCGACCAGGACGGTCACGGGCGCGCCCTGCGTCTCCAGCGTGGTGCGGTAGCGGTCGACGTAGACCAGGATCATGGCGCCGGCCAGGAGCGCGGCGATCGCCGCGACGAGAACCGTGCCTCGCCGCGTCGAGATCAGTCGTTGTGCGAGTTCCATCTCGTGCTCCTCCTTATCGCGTCAGGACGCCGATGCAGGGTGTGATCGAATCGAAGTCGCAGAGCTCGTCGCTCGGCACGACGTTCTCCAGCGGGAAGAACTTGATGAAGTGCCCACGGACGTAGGCGCCTCGGTTGTTCGGGACGGGATCCTGGTTGGGGTCGACGCCCTCGCAGGGGTCGTTGCTGTACCCCGTGACGTAGAAGTAGCCGAAGTCGATGACGGGTACGCGGTCGCTGCCCGTGCCGTCGAAGGTGCCGAGCGGGGTCACGATCAGGGGCAGCGCCCGGCGGTCCTCGGGGTTCGCGTCGTAGTCGAATCCAGTGCCGCGCCTCCAGTTGACGGGGCCGGCGGAGCACGTGCCTCCGGTCGAGCTCCCGAAGATGCGCTCGTTCAGGCCCTGGCGGATCTGCCCCACAGACGCGCCGAGCTGCAGGTTGACGCAGGGGAGCGACTGGTTGTCGACGTACCAGACGTTCCACAGGGCGCTTGCGTTGCCGTAGGGGCACGCCAGGCCGGGGTTCTTGATGTAGAACGGCGAGCACCCCTGGGCCAGCTCGTCCCTGATCGTCGAGAGGTCCCGGTCGCAGTCGAGCGACTGGTTCTGGCTCGCCGAGCCGCCGGTGCTCTTGAACATGCGCAGGTAGATCGGCGGGTCCGCGGGCCCGGAGAGCAGCAGGTTGCCCAGCGTCTGGATCCGGACCTCGAGCGTCTGCGAGCCGGTCTCCTGCGTGTTCGCGCCCGCGCTGCCGCCCTCGGCGACCTGCACGAGCTGAAGCGGCCCCGGCTCGCCGACGACGGCGGTGTGGACGACGCCGAAGGACTTGTCGCCGCCGGCGCCGCTGTTCCAGCCGAGGCTGATCGGGTGCGGGCCGGCGCCGGCGAGCGGAATCCCGCCCGTCACGGTCCAGCGGATCACCCCGGTGCCGAGGCCCGACGGCGAGAGGTCGTACTTCGTGTTCTTGCCGTCGACCTTCGCCCAGACCCGCGTCGCCCCCGTGACCGGGGTCAGCGGTCCGAGGTCGACGTCGGCCTGGAGCCCGGCGGCGCAGTCGTCCTCGGCGTAGTAGGCGTCCGGGACGCAGCTCCCCGGCAGGATCCACACGTCCTTCACCGTGGGCGCGGGCGTCGCGGGGTCCCAGCCGCGGACGTGATCCGTGTCGTAGCACTCCGTGTAGAGCTGCCCGCACGGGAGGCCCGGGTTCGTCGAGCCGACGAGCCGGATCCGCACCATGATGTCGCCGACGGGGACAGGCACCGTCGTCGTGCCCGTCCAGCTCTGCCTGTTGGCGACGACCGCGCCCTTCGTCAGCTGGACCGACGCGATCTCGGTTCCGCCCGCGTCCAGGAAGTGCGCGAAGGCGTACTGCGGGCGCACGTCCGGGACGGCCAGGGGCAGAAGGCCCTTCATCTCGTTGATCGCCTTGAGCTCGACGCGGGAGTGCGCGTTGACCTCGCCGAGCGGGAGGAAGCTGAACAGGCGCGGGATCGTCGTCTCCGTCGCCTTCACGTCGAACATCTGCGGTTCCGCGCACGGATCGCCCGGGATCGTGTCCGGGTCGTCGGGGTGGTCGCTCCCGATCGGGTACGCCTGCGAGTTGTAGACCCTCTGCACCGTGCCGCTGTACGAGACACCCGAGCCCGTCGTGTCGGTTCCGACCTGCGGGTTGAACGCGCCGGCCGTGAAGCCGCCGAACTTGTCGGCCACCGCCTGCATGTCGGCAAGCGCGCCGCCGCCGGCGACGCAGAGCCCGAACCGCTGTCCGGCCGCGAACGCGGCTGCGTCCGTCTGCAGCTGCAGGTGACGGCGGTGCGTGTACCAGTTGCCGACGTGCAGGCTGCCCGTGACGAGCAGGGCGAAGGCGCCCATGACGATCGCGACCACGATCATCACGCCGCCGCGCTCGTCGGTCACGGACGCGGCGTGGATCCGGCGCAGGAGCATGCTCAGCATGTCCCGGTCTCCGCGATGTTCGTCACCGTGCGCTCGACGCGCATCGTCGCCTTGCCACGGATCTTCAGGTCGGGAAGGAAGAACGGCAGCTTGTAGGTGCGGCAGACGTACACCGTCGCGGCGCTCCCCGGCTTGGGTGCAGCCAGGACGCCGCCCGACGAGCTGGGAACGTCCTCGAGGTCGACGCGCACGACGAGGCTCGCGTCCGGGCCACCGAGCGTCCAGACCTGCCGCTTCAGGTAGTTCTCGAACGTGAGGCCCCCCGGGAATGCGGGGCCGGAGTTGACGACGACGAGGCGGGCTCCCTCGTTTGCCACCTGCGTCGCGTTGTTCCAGTAGAAGAGCACCTTCCCCGCCCCGAACAGCGCGAGGGCGAGGATCACGATCAGCGGCAGCACGAGCGCGAACTCGACTACCGACTGGCCGCGTTCGTCGGCAAGCGACGGGCGCGCATTGCGCACCCGTCGCTCGCCGGCGACGTACAGCGGGCGCTCGCCCACCGGAGCGAGGAGCCCCCGCCGCACGCGGCCGCACTGGTCTCGCCTCAGGTTCGACATCGGCGTGACCGGCTCGCCTTCCGCCTAGAAGCCCGGAAGCGCGTCGAGGTCGTCGCCGACCTTCGTGATGAAGCCCGAGATACGAGCCTTGAGCAGGATCAGGATCGCGCCGAGGGCGATCGCAACGAACGCGAGCACGAGGGCGTACTCGGTGACCGTCTGCCCGTCCTGCCGCTTGAGCGACTCGCGAACGTCAGCGGTCTGCAGCCGCCCGAGCGCCCACTGGACCCAACCGTACATCCACCCACCTCCATCGAACTGCACCCGACGACGGCGTCAGAGCCGACGTCCTGTCGATTGGGATGCAAGCCCGGACCGGGGGCGCGCCCAACGCGCGAAGGAGCGGGCGCAGCCACACCTTCGGGCGGATCACGTTCGGGCGTCGCGGCGGCGCGGCGCTCCGCTCGGCTGTCGACCCGCCGAAAGGCTGGAGCGGACCACCCGATTCGGGTCGCGCGGTCGCCCCCCACGCGTGCGACGCTCGGGACGTTGAGCTCGCCCGAGGCAACTGCAACCGCGTTCGAGGTGCCACGCCGCCCCTCGGTTGCGGCGCCCGTGAGGCCCGATCACGCGATCGTCGCGGGCATCGTCGGCGTCGCGGCCGCCGTGGCGCTGATCCACGGTGTCGGCCTCTCGCCTTGGAGCGCGGCCGCGGCGCCGACTGCCGCGATCCTCGTCTGGCTGGCGGCGATCGACCTCGAGACGCGGCTCATCCCGAACCGGATCGTTCTGCCGACGACGATCGCGCTCGTCGCCGTGGCGGTCGCGATCGATCCGGGATTCGGCATCGGTCGGGCGGCCGCCGCGCTCGCGGTGACCGCGGCGCTGCTGGTGCCGGTCGCCGTGCGACCGGGCGGCCTCGGGATGGGCGACGTGAAGCTCGGCGCGCTGCTCGGCGCGCTCCTCGGAGCGGCGGTCGTCGAGGCGCTGCTGATCGGGTTCGGGCTCGCGGGGCTGGTCGGGCTCGTGCTCGTCGCGGCCCGCGGCAGGATCGCGCTGAGGACGCAGCTGCCGCTCGCGCCGTTCCTCGCCGTGGGCGGAATCGTCGCGCTCCTCGCCGCGTGAGCCGCGGCACCGAGCCACGCATCTCGATCGTCACCGCGGACGGGTTCGTCCTCTGCCACGAGTGTCGTGTCGCCGACTCCTTCTGGTCGCGGCTCCGCGGGCTCCTCGGGACGACACCGCTGCGCGCGGGCGAGGGCCTCTTCATCCCGCGGACGAGCTCGATCCACACGCACTTCATGAGGTACCCGATCGACGTCGTGTTCGTCGACGCGGAGGGGTGTGTCCGGAAGATCGCCCGCGACCTGCGACCGTGGCGAGTTGCGAGCTGCCGCGGCGCGCACGACGTCGTCGAGGTCCCGGGCGGTCGCTGCGACGAGCTCGGTCTCGCGGAGGACGCCGTGCTCGTCCAGAGCGCTCGGGGCGTCTGCCTATCCGGCTAACCGAGCCTAGTCCTTCGAGTCGCAGACGTGCCGGGGCCGCCCGCGAGAATCAGCGTCGATGCGCCTCACCGTCAACGACTCCGCCGCCATCCCCGCCCTGCTCGCCGCGCTGCGCGACGCGGGGTGCGCCGCCGACCACGCCGGGCCGAACTCCGTCGAGGTGCTCTGCGCGCCGCTGCCGACCTCCACCGACGTGCGCGTCGCCGTCGTGGAGCTGACCTTCTTCGCCCGCGTGTGGGAGGCCGCGAACCCGGGCCTCCGCATCAGCCTGGCGCCGGCCTAGGCGGCCTTGGCCTCGACCGGCGTCGCCACGAGCGCTCGGTCGTGCGCGATCCGGATCGCTTCCGTCCGCGTGGAGGCGCCGAGCTTGCGGTAGATGTTGCGGAGGTGGAACTTGACCGTCTGGTCGCTGATCCACAGCTCCTGCGCGATCTCCCGGTTCGAGCGCCCGAGCGAGAGCTGCTCGAGCACGGCGAGCTCCTTCTCCGAGAGCCCGCCGCGCGGCGCCCCCTCGTCCACGCCGAGGCTGCTGCGGGTGAACGCGCTCGGCTCCATCGCCTGCCGGATGGCCGAGGCGAGGTCGATCGGGTTGATGCGCTTGAGCACGTACGCGGCGGCGCCGCGCGCGAGGGCCGCCCGGATCAGCTCGGGGTCGTCGGCCCCGGAGAAGATCACGACGGCGGTCTTCGGGTGCAGGCGTCGGAGCGTCTCGAGGCACGCGAGGCCGTCGACGTCCGGGAGACGGAGGTCGAGCAGGACGACGTCCGGGTCGAGCTCGGCCACGCGCTGGAGCGCCTGCGCCCCGGTCTCGGCCTCGCCGACGACGTCGATCCCCTCCGCGTCACCGAGGATCGCGCAGACCGCCTCGCGCATGAGCGCGTGGTCGTCGACAACGAGGATGTTCAGATTCAGGGGCCGCATTCCTGAAGTACCTCGATCATGACCGCACGCGGATGCCTGCCGTATCCCCCGAAGTGGTGAGCCGCGCCCAACCCCGTTCGTTCGGTCAGTCGCGCACCTCCCTGCGGACGGTGAACGCCGAGCCCCGGCGCGATTGAATCCCGGCATGGGAGTGGACGTGAAGCGGCTGACCGCGCCGCCGGATCCGCGGGCCGCCGAGGAGGAGCTCGTCGTGAGCTGGCGATTCGAGGTGCTGTTCCGCGCCGGCTACACGCGCAACCAGGCGCTCAGGCTCGCCCGCCACGGCGCCGACCTGCACCTCGCGGCGAGGCTCCTCGAGCAGGGCTGCCCGGTCGAGACGGCCCTGGAGATCCTGCTGTGAACGGGGCGGCGACCTTCGCGCTCGCCGTCGCCGTCGGGGCCGCGGTGCTCGCGCTGTGGCTCGACGCCAGGTTCCCGGCGCTGGCGCCGGAGGGACTCCCGCGCCGGCTGCTCGCGCTCGGCGTGGGCTGCGTCGTGATGCAGGGCGCGCCGACGCTCTTCGCCGGCGTCCTCGGCACCGGGCTCCAGCCGACACTGCGCTCGCTCGCGGCGCTCGGCGTCCTGCTGCCGGCCCTGACGATCGGGTTCCTCACCGCAGTCTGGCTGCTGCGCTCGCTCCAGGGCCTCGGCGCGATGCGCTGACTGCGGGCTACCCCGCCGCGGCCGTAGGGATCCCGGAACGACCGTCGAGCGCCTCGCACGAGCGGGCGGCGCAGCGGTTCGCGAATGCGAGCGCGTCGCGCAGCGTGTCGGCGTCGGGCGCCGCGTCGCCGACGAGCCGCGCGAGCAGGGCGCCGTGGAACACGTCGCCGGCGCCGAGCGTGCTCACGACGTCGACGGCGAAGCCGGGCGCCTCGATCACCTCGCCGGCGGCGGTGTAGGCGACGCTTCCCTCCGCGCCGCGCGTGACGACGACGAGCGCGGCGCCGGCGTCGAGCGCGCCGGCAGGGCTGCCGAACCGCTCGCGCAGCGCCGACTCGGTCGGCGCGTACAGCGCGACGTCCCGCAGGTCGAGCCCCTCGATCGGGATGCCGCCGTCGACCGACAGCCGGACCCGTCCGCGCAGCCCGCCGACTGCCGCGTAGCCCGTCTGGTCGACGTGCACCCACGACGCGCCGAGACACAGCTCCTGTGCGCGGGGGCCGAGCTCGAGAGGGGGGAGGCCGGTGCCGAGGAAGGCGGCGATCGCGCGTGTCCCGCCGCCGACGAGGATCGCGCTCTGCGGCGACCGCGCTCCGGGGACGACGGCGAGCTCGCCGATCTCGACGCCTTCCCGCTCGAGCCCGTCCGCGATCGCTCGACCGGCATCGTCGTCGCCGACGCTGCCGACGAACGCGGTGCGGACGCCGAGGCGGGCGAGCGTCACCGCCGCGGTGGCCGCGGGGCCGCCTCCCGTCACCACGACGTCGGAGGCGAACACGAGCTCGTCGGCGGCGGGGTGCCGCGGGACCGCCGCGATCGTGTCCAGCGTGGCGAGCCCGACGCAGACGACGGCCGTCATCGCCCGCAGACCGTATCCCCCGCACGCCCGCCGGCGCGTCTCAGGCGCTTCCAAGGAACGATCGGCAAGCTGTTCGCGTCCCAGGCGGCGGAGGCGAGGCATGCACGACGACATCGACGAATCGGAGGCCCGCGAGCCCGAGCTCTCGCGGCGGCGGCTGCTCGAGCTCGGGCTCGCGCTGCCGCCGCTCGCCGCCCTCGCGGGCGGGATGGACGCGCTCCTGGCCGAGGCCGACGCGGCGCCGTTCCTGACCGCCACGCCCGCGATCGCGGACGCCGACGAGCCGACGCCGGCGCTCACCGAGGGCCCGTACTTCACGCCGAGCTCGCCGCGGCGCCAGTCGATCGTCCCGGCCGGGGCCGCGGGCACGCGCCTGACGCTGACCGGCCGCGTGCTGACGACGACCGGCAGGCCGGTTGCCCGCGCGCTCGTCGACTTCTGGCAGGCGGACGCGCGCGGCGTCTACGACAACGTCGGCTACCGGTTCCGCGGCCACCAGCTCACGGACGCCCGCGGCCGCTACCGGCTCCTCACCGTCGTCCCCGGCCTCTACCCCGGCCGGACGAGGCACATCCACGTGAAGGTGCAGGCCCCGCGGCGGCAGGTGCTGACGACGCAGCTGTTCTTCCCCGGCGTGGCCGCGAACCGCAGCGACGACATCTTCACTCCCGAATGCGTCGTCCGCGGGTGGCGCGTCCAGGGCGGCCGCCGGCTGGCGCGCTTCGACTTCGTGCTCGACCTCGGCTGAGCCGCGGCCGGCGGCCGGCCGTACGAGCCGGGGCGGTTCACCCGCCCGGTAGACGCCGGTCGCTCCCACTGCGGCGCTCGCGTCCCGACGGCACGCTGGATGTTCGACCACGGAGAGAAGCGGAGGCCGCATGGACTTGCACATCACCCGGCTCGACGCGCGCCGGCGGGCGCTCGGGCGGCTGCGTGCGATCGCTGCGAGGCCGCCGCGTGGACCGGGGTCACCGCCGGCAGGTCGCCCGCCTCGCTACAAGCAGGCGCTCCTGACCTGGGCCGCCGCCTATGCCGTCATCACGGTGGTGCTCGCCGCGACCGGCCCGGCGATGGCCTCCTGGCCGCTCGCCCTCCGGACGCTCGTCCTGAGCGCCGTCATGGTCACCGCGCTGACGTGGCTGATCATGCCGGTGCTGACGCGGCTCTTCCGCGGCTGGCTGAGCCCCGGCGGCTGAGCAGGCGCCGCGCGGGGGACCGGTCCCGTCGGCGGTACCGTCGTAGACTCGGGGCGATGGAGCCCTGGCTTGCAGAGCTGCATCGATCGGACGACCGACTGCTCTCGCTGATCGAGTCGTCGCCGCTGGCGCTCATGGAGGTCGACCTCGCGCGGCGCGTGATTCGCTGGAACCGGGCCGCCGAGCGGCTCTTCGGCTGGACGCGTGAGGAGGTGCTCGGGCGACCGGAGACGCCGATCGTGCCGCCGTCGAGGCTGGCCGAGCACGAGGAGCTCATGGCGCGGGTCCGGGGCGGCGAGTCGGTCACCGGCTCCCGAACCGTCCTCCGCCGCAGGGACGGAACGCTCTTCGAGGCGACGATGGCCGCTGCGCCCGTTCAGGACGCGACGGGCCTCGTGGTGAGCCACGTCGTCCTCTTCGGCGACGTCTCCGATGGGAAGGAGCAGGAGGAGCGGCTGCAGGCGCTCATCGACTCCTCGCCGCTCGCGCTCGTGGAATTCGGCCTGGACACGCGCGTACGGCTATGGAACCCCGCCGCCGAGCGCATCTTCGGCTGGTCGCGCGAGGAGATGCTCGGCCGGGGTGGCCTTCCCATGGCTCCGCCCTCGAAGCGTGTCGAGAGCGAGGAGCTGTTCCAGCGGGTTCGCGCGGGGGAATCGCTGAACGACTACGAGACCGTGCGTCTGCGCAAGGACGGAACGCTCGTCGACGTCTCGATCGCGGCCGCACCGGTCAGAGACGGGTTCGGCCGCGTCATCGGGAACATGGTCGCGTACGCCGACATCACCGAGCGCCGGGCGCAAGCCGCCGAGGTGCATCGCCTGAACGCCGAGCTCCACGCCCGGCTCGAGGAGCTCGCCGCGTCGCGAGCGCGGATCGTCACCGCCGGTGACGTGGAGCGGCGCCGGCTCGAGCGCAATCTCCACGACGGCGCGCAGCAGCGCCTGGTCACGCTCTCGTTGTCGTTGCGGATCGCGTCGGCGAAGCTCGATTCCGATCCCCCGGCCGCGCGCGCCGCCCTCGCGGGGGCCGGCGCCGAGCTCGCCCTCGCGCTCGACGAGCTGCGCGAGCTCGCCCGCGGCCTCCACCCGGCGGTGCTGAGCGATCGCGGCCTGCGCGCCGCCGTCGAGGTGCTCGCGGCCCGAGTGCCCGTCCCGGTGGAGATCGCGGACCTGCCGGACGAGCGGCTGCCGGAGCCGGTCGAGGCGGGGGCGTACTACCTGATCGCCGAAGCGCTGACGAACGTCACGAGGTACGCCCAGGCATCCACCGTGCGCGTCCGGGCCGTCGCGAGCGATGCGAGTCTGGCCGTCGAGGTGTCGGACGACGGGGTCGGCGGCGCCGACCCGGCCGCCGGATCCGGGCTCCGGGGCCTCGCGGATCGCGTCGAGGTGCTGGGCGGGTCGCTCGAAGTCGACAGCCCCGCCGGCGGCGGGACGTCTCTCCGGGCCGAGATCCCGATCAGGTAGGGACGATCGACGCAGGCACGCCGCGCTCCGGCGGGCCGACGAGATCCAGCTCCACGACGGCGGGCCGCGGCGCCGTGTCGACGGCCAGGCGGAAGACGTCGGGGCGGTTGTAGTGACCCACCGGATCGAAGAAGCGACGCCCCGTCCGCACGAGGTCCAGGTCGAGCTGGGCGCTGACGATGCGCTCCGTCTCGCGCACCGGCCCCTCGATCACCGCGCCCGTCGGGTCGACGACGACCGTGTTGCCGGGCATGAGCCAACCGCCGTCCCGCTCGCGGTCCTCGGGCGGGTAGAGCGCCTCGGGGCGCGGGATCGAGGCCGGGATCTGGTCCGCGTGGATGCACGGGTTGACGCCGATCACGAACATCCGCCCCTCGCGTGCCAGGTGGCGCATCGTCGCCACCCAGGCGTCGCCCGTCGCGAGCGTCGGCGCGACCCAGACCTCCACGCCCTGCGCATACAGGTGGAAGCGCGCGAGCGGCATGTAGTTCTCCCAGCAGATCAGCCCGCCGAGGCCGCCGAACGGCGTCGCGATCGTTCGTAGGGTGGATCCGTCGCCCATGCCCCAGACGGTCCGCTCCGACCCGGTCGGCATCAGCTTGCGGTGGATGTTCGCGAGCATCCCGTCCGGGGCGAAGTACAGGAGCGTGTTGTAGATCGTCCCGCCGTCGCGCTCGTCGACGCCGATGACGAGCCAGACACCCGCTTCGCGGGCGATGTCACCGAGTCTCGCCGTCGCCGGGCTTCCCACGACGACCGCCTGGTCGGCGAGCAACCCGTACCACTCCTCGTCGCCGTCCCAGATTCGCGCGGTGTCGATCCACACCGGCGGCCCCGGGACGAACGCCTCGGGGAAGACGACGAGCTCGGCGCCGCCGGCCGCGGCGTCACGGGTGAGATCGGCCACGCGGGCCAGCGTGCTCTCCTGGTCCATCAGGACCGGAGCCGCCTGCACCGCCGCGACGCGAAGCACGGTCATCGTCAGCGGCCCTCCGCGTGATCGCCGGCGGTCTGGACGAGCCGCGGCGGGATGTTCTGGTTGAACCTGAAGACGTTGTCGGGGTCGTGGCGGCGCTTCAGCTCCTGCAGGCGTGCGAAGCGAGCGTCGCCGTAGGCCGCCCGCACCCGCTCCTCGCCCTCGTCCCCGAGGAAGTTGACGTAGACGCCGCCGGCCGAGTACGGCAGGAAGGAGTCGTACAGCTGCCGGGTGTGGGCGATGTGCCGCTCCGACTCGGCCTTGTCGGCCCAGCGCGTGTTGATGTTGAGCACGAACGGTGCCTACCGGAAACCGGCCGCGGTCTTGTCCTCGCCCACCCGGGCGACCGCGCCGCCCAAGGCGGCGAACTTGAAGTCCGAGAGCGGCGAGCTGTGGGCGAGGGCGTACCCGGCAGCTTCCTCGATGCACTCGTCCGGCAGGCCCGAGAGGTACTCCGCCTTCCAGTAGTTGTGGAAGCCGGGCGTCCAGGAGGCATCGAACATCGACTGGAACGCGGTGTAGGGCCGCACTGCCAGCGCGTCGCCGACGGGCGAGCCGAGCTCCCGCAGCGGCGCCAGCACCGGCTCGCCCTCCTCGGGCGGGCCGACGTAGCAGCAGGCGATCGCGGCGATGGGCCGGCCGTGAACCGACTCCGGCAGGAACGGGGCCGGCGGCGCGGTGCGCAGGATCGCGATCGCCATCACCTCGTCGGGCGCCTCGGACATGAAGCCTCGGAAGCGGCGCAGGACCTCGACGGCGTCCTCCGCGGGCCACGCGATCAATCCGCTGAGGACCTCCGGGCCGACGGGGTGCAACCGATAGCTGAGGGAGGTGACCACGCCGAAGTTGCCCCCGCCCCCTCGCAGCCCCCAGAAGAGATCGGGGTTCTCGTCGACGGATGCGCGCATCAGCCGGCCGTCGGCCGTGACGAGCTCGGCGCCGGTCAGGTTGTCGGCGGCGAGACCGTGTTTTCGCTGCAGCCAGCCGATGCCGCCGCCGAGCGTCAGGCCGGCGATCCCCGTGCTCGAGACGATCCCCAGCGTCGTCGCGAGCCCGAAGGCCTGCGTCTCGCGGTCGAACGCGGCGCCGACGGCACCACCTTCGGCCGTGGCCGTCCGGGTGTCCGCATCGACGCGCACCGCCTGCATCGGGGAGAGGTCGACCAGGAGGCCGCCGTCACAGGATCCGAACCCGGCGACACTGTGGCCCCCGCCGCGCACCGCGACCGGCAGCTCGGCCGCCCGCGCGAAGCGCAGCGCCTCGACGACGTCCGCCGTCCCGGCACACCGCGCGACCAGTGCCGGGTGCCGATCGACCGACGCGTTCCAGACCATGCGCGCGTCGTCGTAGCGTTGATCGCCGGGTGTGATCAGCTCGCCTCGCAGCCGGCCGGCGAGACGTTGGGTCGCCGCAGGTTTGAGGTCCCGTTGCGCCGTGGCCATCGAATCCCCTCCGTCGTCGAGTGTGCCGAGCTTCCCAGGGCTGGAGCGGCCCGTCCAGTTCACGATCTGGACCCACTCGGTTCACGATGTGAACTTGACCGCTTCCCCATCCCGGCCTACCGTCGACCGGTGCGCGGTTACGGCCAGTTCTGCCCCATCGCCAAGGCGAGCGAGGTGCTGGCGGAGCGCTGGACGCCCCTCGTCGTCCGGGAGCTGCTCTGCGGAAGCCATCGCTTCAGCGAGCTGCAGCGCGGCGTCCCCCTGATGTCGCGCAGCCTGCTCGCCAAGCGCATGCGCGAGCTCGAACGGGCGGGCGTCGTCGAGCGTCGCCCAGGGCCCGACGGGCGTCGTTCCGAGTACCACCTGACCGCGGCGGGGGAGGAGCTCCGACCGATCATCATGGGCCTCGGCACCTGGGGGCAGCGCTGGGCGCGCAGCGAGCTGTCGCGTGACGAGCTCGACCCACGGCTGCTGATGTGGGACCTCCAGCGGAACATCGAGACCGAGGCGCTGCCGGCGCACCGCGTCGTCGTGCGCTTCAGGTTCACCGACGTTCGCCCCACCCTGCCCCGCGTGACCTGGCTGATCCTCGACCGCGACGACGTCGACGTCTGCTACCGCGACCCCGGCTTCGAGGTCGATCTCGTGGTCTCCGGTCGGCTTCGCGCCCTGATCGGCGTGTGGCTCGGCGACTCCTCGATGTCCGGCGTCATCGGCGCCGACGAGCTGCGGATCGAGGGGTCGCGCAGCCTCGCCCGGGCATTTCCTCGCTGGCTGCGCCGGAGCGCGTTCGCGACCGTCGAGCGGCCGCGCGCCGCGATCGACGGCTGACGACGAAGCCCGCCACCGTGGGCGAACGCAACGAGGACGGTGGGTGCGCTCGTCCGATGTGTGGCCTCCTGAGCGCGCTTCTCGATGTGGGCCGTGTTGGACTCGAACCAACGACCTTGGGATTAAAAGTCCCCTGCTCTACCAGCTGAGCTAACGGCCCCGTCGTAGTGTAGGAGCCGTGGTCGCCGATTCTGCCCGCGTCGGGCTGCTCCGCTGGCTCCGCCGGCAGCTCCGCGAGCCGCTCGCCGTCCGCGAGCACCTCGAGGCGGCGGTGGAGCGCGACGACCCCGCGGAGGTGCGGCGCCTGCTCGCGGGCTGGGAGTTCTCGGAGGGCCAGCGCCGATACGTCGAGTCGCTGCTCGACGCCTGGGAACGGAGCCGCGCGGCCCCGTAGCCGCGCCCGATCGACGCGATCCTCAAGTCCGCCCACGAACCCGCCGATAAGGGCGTCGATGTCTGCGGCCCCGATCGAGTACGACGCCCTGACGGCGCTCGACCTGCACTGCGACGCGGCGCGGTTCGAGGAGCTCAGCGAGGACGAGGCGGTCTGGCTGCTGACGGCGCGCTTCCGTGGGCTGACCCGCTACGGCTGGGACTGGCGCACGGCCGCGTTGCTCGCGGTGATGCCCGAGCTCCCCGTGTACGCCGCCGCCTGGCCCGACACGGCCGGCGTCGCGGGCGAGCACCGCACGATCCTCCAGTAACCCTCGACGGCGTTTCCCCGTTGTCCGGGTGCACGCACGACGTACCCCGACGATACGGAGGCTCTGTGGGAATCATCGCGTTCATCATTCTCGGACTGATCGCCGGCGCGATCGCCAAGGCGCTGCTCCCGGGCGACGACCCGGGCGGGTTCATCGTCACGGCGATCATCGGCGTCGTCGGCGCGCTGGCCGGGGGGTTCCTCGCCGGTGTGCTCTTCGACGCCGATCCGCTCGACGAGTTCTGGGATCTGTCCTCGTGGCTGACGGCGATCGTCGGCGCGATCGTCCTGCTCGTCGTCTACCGGATGGTCGTCGGCCGGCGTAGCCTCGCCGGCCCAGGACGGGTCTAGCCGTCCCGCGAGCCGGCGCCCGGCACCGCGGCCTCAGCACGACGCCGCGTCGGGCGCCGGCTCACTCCTTCCGGGCCTCCTCCGTCACGAGCGCGAGCAGGCTCGCGTACTCCTCGCGGCACGCCGGGCAGCCTTCCAGGTGCGCGTCCATTCCCGGGACGGCGGCGTCCGGGTCCTCGCCCGCGACCGCCAGCTCGACGTACCGGTCGAGCTCGTGGAAGCAGCGGTCGCAGTCCAGCTCCGGCCGCCCGGGACCGAGGAGGGGGGCGAGGAGGTCCTGCTGCTTCGGCCGTTCGCTCATCTCGCTCCCTCCAGGGTGATGCCGGCCTCCTCCAGGTGTCGCCGCAGCTTCGCGCGTGCGTCGTGCAGCGTCTTGTAGAGCGCGTTCCGGTTGCTGCCGAGGCGGTCGGCGAGGACGTCGATCGGCACGCCGTCGATCGCGAGCGCGACGAGCACGCGCCGTTGGTGCGGCGTCAGCGCGCCGGCGATCCCGTCCTGCACGGCCGCCAGCAGCGCGTGCTGCTCGGCCTCGTCCGGCGGTCCCGCCGTCCTGGTCGCGAGCAGCGCCCAGCTGTCGGGCTCGAGCGGCAGCTCGCGGCCCTGCCAGGCGCGGCGGCGCAGCTTCACGGCGGCCTCCAGCAGCGCGAACTTGTACGCCCAGGTGGTGAAGCGGCTGAGGCCGCGGAAGTCGTCGAGCCGCGCGAGCACCGAGACGAGCGCGTCGTCGGCGGCCTCGCAGGCGATGTCGTCCAGCTCGTTGCCGCGGAGGTGCGGCAACGTCCGTCGCCGTCGTCCGACCTCGAAGCGGGCGGCGCGGAGCAGGACCGCGTGCAGCCGGGCGCACGCCTCCTCGTACTCCGGTGCGTCGGCGCGCAGCTCGTGAAGCCATCGGCGCGACTCGGGGTCGAGGGGGCGCGTCGCACGCAGCGCCGGCGTCGCCTCCATCGATCCGACGCTAGCAGCCGTCGAGACGGTCACGACACGTCCGCCGGCTCGAGCGGCGCGGCGATGCGCAGGGCGAGGACGGGCGGGCAGCCGCGCTCGACCAGCTCGATCAAGAGGTGCGGGTCCCAGCCGGGCTCCCGCGCCACGCGCGCCGCCACGTCGAGTGGGAAGCCGGAGCGCGCGAGCTCGTCGCGCCTCCAGCCCGCGAGCCGCACCGCCGCCCGCCGCTCGTCGGTCGTCCGTGGGTTCATGCCTCGTTCGTGTCGACGGGCGCGCCGTCCTTACCTCGCGGCGGGCCCGCATCCGTCGCCTTCGTCAGCGGAACCCTGCGCGGGAACTGCGCGACGATCCCGGTCGAGAGCATGTCCGCCATGTGCAGGATCTGGCCGTGGATCGCGTCGTACACGGCCACGTCGCCGGTCCGGTCCTGCCGGAGGCGGGCGACGACCTCGTTCGTCGTCAGGCGCAGGTGCTCGTGCATCATCGCCCGCACCTCGCCCTCGTTCCACTGCCGCGGGTTGGCGCGGCTGAGGAACGCCGCGATCTCGTCGGCGTTGGCCTCCCAGCGGCGCTGTGCGTCCGCGAGCGGCGCCTGGTCGCCCGCCTTCGCGGCCGCGATCACGTCGGCGGCGACGAGGATGTGGGATCGGAGCAGCTTCGCGAGCGCGTCGCCGGCGGCCGCGCCGTAGAACGGCTCGATCGCGTCGCGGATGTCGTCCTGGTTGGCGAGCAGCCGGTCGACGCTCGCCTGCGTGTCCGCCGAGCCGGACGTGAGGCCGATCACGGCCATCCGCGTCCAGACGACGTGGTCCTCCCAGAGCCGGCGCATCTCGTTGCGGAACGCGAGCTGCTTGGCCGAGATCCCGGGGCGGTCGGCGGCCGTCGTCTCGTGGGCGTGCGCGTCGTGGGCGCCGGAGACGGCGAGCGCCGCGAGCGCGCTGAGCAGCGCGCTCAGGGCCGTCAGCGAGCGGCACCGGACGGGTGGTGCGGGGCGTGGTCGTCGTCTCAGTCCTCCGATTCGTTGTCGGGTCGTGATCACGGGGAACGGCAGTGCGCCGCGGAGCAGGTGGAGCGCGGCGAGCAGGCCGACGGCCTCCGCGGCTTTGGTGACGAGGGCGAGCCCGTCGAGCGGCTCGGCGTCGGGGTGCAGCACCGGCACGCCGGTCGTCACGGCGAGGGCGTAGGCGACGAGCAGCCCGGCGAGGGTCGCGGCGGCCGTGCCGACGGCGGCCGTGCCCTCGGGCCTCCGCGTGAGGACGACGACGAGCGCGGCGAGCACGGCGCCGAGACGAGGAAGCCGAGGCCCGCGCCGGCGGCCTCCGCGAGGTGCTCGGGCACGAGCGCCGCGTGGATCCCCGCGCTGATCGCGCAGGCGACGACGAGGGCGTCGCGAGCGGCCTCGCTCATCCCACGATCACCTCCCCGTCCATGTCGTGCGGTTGCAGCGTGCAGACGTAGTGGTGCGTGCCGGGGTCGCCGAAGGTGATCGAGACCGACTCGCCCGGCGACACCTTGTGGTCGGCGCCACCGTCGACCTTCACGGTGTGCGTGAGGTTGTCCTCGTTGCGGAACGTGACGGTCGCGCCCGGCTCGACCGCGATCCGGTCGGGATCGAAGCGGTAGCTCTTCGGCATCGTCACCTCGGTCGTCGCGACGGGCGCTGCGGCCTCGCCGTCGCCGCCGCAGCCAGCCGCCACCAGCAGCACGCCCGACACGGCTGCGAGGAGCAGGACGCGGGCGCTCATCCGCGCGCGGTCTCGAGGGCGGCGCGCCGATGGCCGACGACGTCGAGGACGGCGAAGGCGAACACGAGGACGAACGCGACCAGGTCGAGGACCTCGCTGATCGTGTGCGCGAACAGGAACACGGTCCAGTCGAGGTGGTAGGTCATGTAGCTGACCTCGGCGGCGGCGAACAGCGCGAACCCCCAGCCGAGGAGCGGCAGGTCGCGCCGCAGCGCCGCCCAGGCGAAGCCGGCGCCGACGGCGAACGCGGCGAGGTGGACGGCCAGGAAGAAGCCGGTCGGCAGGTCGTTGATCCAGGAGCCCCGGGGCATCGCTCTCTCCTTCCGCGGGTGCGTGATCACCCCGCTTCGTGACGCCCTGCCGTGCGGCTCGTACCTGCGAGATCCCTCGTCCGGGGGCTGGCGCATGCCCGGTTCTCCGAGCACCATGTGCGGATCGTTGCAGCGGCCCAGCCTGGTATTCGACTCCAGGGAGGTCCACGTTGCGCGCGTCAGACGTCAGAAAGCAGCAAGGCCAGACGATGGCCGAGTACGCCGTCATCCTCGCCGTCATCACCGCCGGGATCCTCGCGGCGCTCCTCCTGCTCAGCGGTGCGATCCTCGCCGTGATCCAGCGCGTCGCGGGCGTGATCGGCTAGCCGGGCGATCCGGAGAAAGCCGCGGGCGCGATCCGCGCCCAGACGATGCGCGCGCGCGGGCCACCGCGGAGGCTCCCTGGCAAGGGAGGGATGTGCGATGAAGCTTCTCGCTGCGCTCACGGCGACGGTCGCCGGGGCGTGTGTGTTGTTGGGCGCGCCCGGGCCGGCCTCGGCGGCGCCGCCTGTGCTTGCCGCAGCCGGGCACTCCACCGGTCATCCGACGGCGACGTGGACGCTCCCGGGCGGCGTCCTCTCGCGGACGATCGAGTTCGCGACGCAGCCGACGGTCGGAAGCGACGGCTCGTTCTTCGACGAGAACGTGAAGCTGTTCGACACGCTCGAGGACACCCAGACGACGTACCTCGCATCGCGCCGCCTCGACCCCGGGACGTACTTCGTCCACGTGGCGGGGGTCGACTGGCCGTGCTTCGTCGGCGGCGGCTGCGCCATCCGGGAGTACTCGAACGTCCTCACCGTGACGATTCCGAACACGGTGCCCACGATCAAGGTCCAGAGCATCCGGGCGTACAAGTACATCCACTCGGGCTCGCTGACGGCGACGATCTGCGACGCCGAGGGAGGCGGGACTGCCGCCGTCACCACGACCGTCAGGCGCTACGTCGGGGCCAGGGTCGTCGCGACGGCGACGTCGACCGACACCGTGTACCTGCTCGCCGGCTGCGACTCGGAGCTGGTGCAGTCGCCATGCCGGCGCGGGTCTACCGGCAAGGCGCGAAGATGAGCATCACGATCCGGGTGCGCGACGCCCACGGCGGCGTCGGTACGACGACCTACGCGGGCAGGTGGCGCTAGCGGACAGAGACGGATCCGTCGGCGAGCCGGCGGCTGGAGAGGTGCGAGCCGGGACCGCCGGCAGCGTGGCGGCCTCCGCTGCCGGGCTCCTCCGGGGAGAGGAGAGGGCGTCCCGGCTCGCGTCCCGCACGGTACGGATGCTGATCCGCGTTGTGAAGGCTTGCACCCCGCGAAATCGGGGCGGATACCTGACGGTCGGCTCGTGGCGGGGGCGGCTGCGGCGCCTGGGCGCCGCCACACGGCGTTCAGGCCGCTCTGCACGTACACGTAGAAGGCAAGGTCCGCCATGTCGTCGGCGTGCCGGTGCTGACGTGGCGCTCGGCCGTCTCCGTCTCGTCACGGCGGGACGGGCGCTCCTCCGGCCCGCGGCGTATCCGACGAGGCGTCGGGCGCGTTTCTCCTCCGAACGCAGACGGTTTCACGGCATCCGTCCGGGAGCAGGTTCGACGAGACCGTCTCTTCCGACCATTGGAGGTTCAGGAGCATGAGTGGGATCCACACGTTCTCGTCGCGGGTGATCGACTACGCCGAGCGGCTGTCCGACATGGCCGACGCCGCCGAGGGCAAGGGCCAGCACCGTGGCCGGGCCAGGCGGTGGCTGCTGCTGCCGGCGTCCGGCGCGGCGCTGTACGCGCTCGTGAAGAGCGACGCCTTCTCCCGCCAGGCCAAGGGCGTCGTGGACGAGGCGAAGGCGCGTGCGTCGGAGCTTCCCGAGGATCTCGTCGCCCGCGTCCGCCAGACGAGCGGGACGTCGAGCCAGAACGGGCAGCGGCGCAGCTCCACCAGCTCGACCGCCTCGCGGAAGCGGAGCACGACCCGGAAGACGAAGTCCGCCGCCCGCTAGCGCGACGGAGCCCCGCGGTAGTCCGGCTCCGCGTGCGCGTCCCGGGCGCCCACCGCGGGGCCTGTCGATGGGGTGCTCGGCGGATCGAACCGAGCCTCCTTCCTGACCTTCCGGTTCCGGCGAGCCCGGCTGCACTGCCGCCTGCGTGAAGTCGCTGCGACCCGGTCGACCTTCGTCCGGCTACGCCGCCGTCGGGCGTCCCTCTCCTCAGCTCGTTACGTCGATCGTCGGCGCCGGAACCGGCTCGCCCTGCTCGAGGGCGAACGCGACCGCCTCGTCGAGCGTCATCGCGCTCCCGCGTCGCCACTCCCGCTCGAAGGCCTCGTCGCCGAGGGCCGAGCGGACGCGGGCGACCGCCTCGTCGTGCGCGGCGAGCTCGAGCGGGTGGTCGGCCTCGCGACCGACCTCGCCGCCCAGGGTGTGTCGCGCCCCCCACAGCCGCGCCGTCGCCTCGGAGGCTCCTTCCCGCTCGAACACCGTGGCGTAGACCTCGAGCAGGTCGAGCAGCCCCGCGACGAAGCGGATGCTCTGGTAGAGCACCGTCGCGGTCGCGAGCATCGAGCGGGAACGTCCGAGGTCGCCCCGGTCGAGAGCGATCTGCACCAGGCCGGTGAGCGTCCCGGCCTGGCCCCGGACGTCCCCGAGCTCGCGGAAGATCGTGTGCGACTCCTCGAGGTACGCCTCCGCCTGAGCCGGCTCTCCTCGCAGACGTGCGATCCATGCCAGGCTGTAGAGGTCGATCGCGAGCTCCAGCCGGCGCCCCAAGCGCCGCCACAGCTGGATGCATTCCTCCCACAGGCGGGCAGCCTGGTCGACCTCGCCTCGGTGGGCGCCGATGTCCGCGAGGTACCCCATCGCGAGGGCCGCCCCCTCCTCGTCGCCGCGCTCGCGATCGAGCTCGAGCGCCTCGGTCGCAGCGGCTGCGGCCCGGTCGAGGTCGCCCTGCTCCATCTCGATCAGCGCGAGGCCGCGGAGCGCTCGCGGACGTCCGGGTACCACGTCGGACGACCCCAGGGTCCGCTCGAGCCAGCGTCTCCCTTCGCTCAGGTGGCCACGGCTCATCCAGAAGCGCGAGAGAGCGCCGGCGAGCTGGAGCGCGCGAGCCGAGTCGCCTGTCTCGAGAAGGTGCGCTAGCACCGAGCGGAAGTTGGCGTGCTCGTGCTCGAAGCGCGCGAGCCAGACGGCCGCGTCGCCGCCTCGCAGGTCGGCGTATCGGCGATCCGCGAGCTCCACGAAGAACCCGGCATGGAGCTCGTGCATCGCGTCGGCCTCTCCCGACTCCTGGAGCCGCTCGCCCGCGAACTCGCGGATCGTCTCGAGCATCGAGAAACGCCCGTCGCTGTGGCGGAGGAGGCTCTTCTCCACGAGTGACTGGAGCGTGTCGAGCTCGGCGCGGCACACGCCCTCCGCCGCCTCGAGCGTGCAGCCGCCCGCGAAGACGGCGAGACGGGCGAAGACGCTTCGCTCCTCCGCGCCGAGCAGCTCGTACGACCAGGCGATCGTCGAGCGCAAGGTGCGCTGGCGCTCGGGAAGGTCGCGGGCGCCGCCCGTCAGGAGCGGGAGCCGCTGCTCGAGCCGGTCGAGCAGCGCCGTCGGCGAGAGCACCTTCGTGCGGGCGGCGGCGAGCTCGATCGCGAGCGGGAGACGATCGAGCCGGCGGCAGATCTCGGGCACCCGGCCGTCCGTCGTGAGCTCGATCCCGAGGGCGCGCACGCGCTCGTGGAAGAGCGAGACGGCGTCCGCCTCGCGCAGGGGGAGGACCGCGTACTCGCGCTCGCCCGTGAGATGGAGCGGCTCGCGGCTCGTCACGAGCAGCGTGAGGTTCGGACAGGCCGTGACGAGGGCTGCGAGCTCGCCGCCCGCCGCGAGCAGGTGCTCGAGATTGTCGAGGAGGAGCAGCAGCCGCTTCGAGCCGATGTGCTCGGCGAGCCCGTCCGTCGCTCCCACGACCCGCGCGATCGCCGCGGTGACGAGCGTGGGCTCGCGCAGCGACGCCAGGCCGACCCAGAAGACCCCGTCGGGGTAGAGCTCGGCGACGTCGGCTGCGGCCTGGGCGGCGAGGCGCGTCTTGCCGGAGCCCCCCGCTCCCGTCAGCGTCAGCACCCGCGTGCTGGCGTCCGCGAGCAGGGCGGTCACCTCCTGGACCTCGCGCTCGCGCCCGAGAAACGGCGTCGCGGGCACCGGCAGGTTCGTCTGGTAGAGCGACTTCAGCGGCGGAAACTCCTCCTCACCGAGCTGGAAGAGTCGCTGCGGCGCCGAGAGGTCCTTGAGGCGGTGCTCGCCGAGGTCACGCAGCGAGAGCGCGCGGGGAAGCCCGGCCTCGACGAGCGACCGTGTCGTCTCCGAGACGAGCACCTGGCCGCCGTGGCCCGCACTCATCACGCGCGCCGCGCGGTGGACGTCGAGACCGGCGTACAGCTGCCCGCTGACGAGCGGCTCGCCGGTGTGGATGCCGATCCGCACCCGGATCGGCGCCTGCTGCCAGGCGTGCGCGGCGAGCGCCGCCTGCGCCTGCGCCGCGGCGAGCACCGCCTCGCGTGGATCGTCGAACGCGAAGTGGAAGGAGTCGCCCTGCATCTCCACCTCGACCCCGCCGTGCTCGACGAACGCCTGCCGAACGAGCCGGCGGTGGTCCTCGAGCGCCCGCACGTAGGTCGCCTCGCCCAGCTCCTGCAGCAGCCGCGTCGAGCCCTCGATGTCGGTGAAGAGCAGGGTGACCGTGCCGCGGGGAAGCTTCGCTGACGCCATCGACGCGTCCGAAGCGTACGACGGGGCGCCTCGGCGACCAAGTGTGCGCGCGACGACAGTTCCACGGTGCTGCGCGCGAACGACGGCGCGAGCGGCGCTCTCTAGCTTCGCAGTGGTGTTCTCGGGATCGAAAGGAGTCGCAGTGGAACGTCAACGCGGAACACGGAAGCGCCTCGTCGCAGTCGCCGCCCTCGCGGGTGCCCTCGTCGCGCTGGCGTTGCCCGCCGGCGCGTGGAGCGCGGTCGGCGGCTACAGCGCCGGCTCGGGTTACTGCTGGGCGAACGAGAACGGCGGGAACGGCGACCGCATCCTCGCCACGGCGCCGATCATCTCGCCGGTGGAGACGAACAGCATCGTCGGTGGCGGGCAGCTCGTCGGCTACTTCGTCACCCTCCAGCGCTGGAACGGCAGCGCGTGGGTCATGAGTCAGGTCTCGACCCTCTATACGAAGACCGCGGCCTGGGGGTTCGACGACGGCAACTGGTTCAACCAGGAGACGAAGAGCTGGGAGACCGGCCTGGTGCAGTTCCGGATCACGCTCTACGGCTACGCGTATCGCCTGCGCTACGACTACTACTGGTTCGACGGCAACGGAACGATCACCGGTCACACGGCCTCGCTCTCGTGGGGGCTTCGCGACGACCGCTACGTGTCGCTGACGACGACGACGTGGCGCTACGTCGACTGGTGCGTCTACTGACCGTCGGCATCCAGAGATCGCGAAGGAGAAGGAGGCGCGAGCCTCCTTCTCCTCGTCCGGGGCGCTCCGCGGTGCCCCCGGCGCCCGCCAGGGTTCGTGCTCGGGCGGGCGAGACCGCTCGGCTGTCGCGAGCGTGACTCGTCGTCTGTCGCGCGGGCGAACGACGGCTGCGTCGGCGCCTCCTAGCCTGCGGCGCAATGCAGGAGCGAACGTTGACTTCGGTGACGACGCATGCTATGCCCCGCCGGCTACTGCGGCAGGGGAGTGGGTTGGCGGACTGCGGCCGGCGAGGGAGACGGGCGACACGGTGTGTCCTCTTCTGCGTGCTCTTGCTCTTCGTGCTCGCCCTCGGAGCGTCGAGCGGCAGCAGCGCCGCGACGGGCGTGACGTTCACCGTCAACTCCACCGGAGACGCTCCCGACGCGAGCATCGCGGACGGCATCTGCGCGGATGCGACCGGCAACTGCACGCTGCGGGCGGCCATTACGCAGTCGAACGCGAGCGTCGGGTCGAAGGACACGATCGCCTTCGGCATCCCCGGCTCCGGACCGCACCTGATCGTCGTTCCGCCCGTCTCCTCGTTCCCGTTCGTGACGGACGCCGTCGTCGTCGACGGCACGACGCAGCCCGGCTATGCCGGCACGCCGTTGGTCGAAATCGACGTGAGCGCCGCAGGTCCCTTCGCACTCCTCGTGATCGGGAACGGCAGCGCCGGAACGGAGATCCGGGGCCTTGCGATCTACGGCGACGACAGCGGCAACGACTTCGCGATCGACTTCGACAACCCTGGCGGCAACGTCGTCGAGCGGAACTACATCGGCACCACCGCCGGCGGGACCGTCGCCAAGGGCTTCGGCGGGGTCGCGTTCCGCCGGGCCGGCTCCGGGGACGGGCTCGCGTCGACCGGGAACACGGTCACCGACAACCTCATCGGCGGCAAGGGCGTCGCCGGCGTCCAGTTCGAGGAGGTCGTCGACAGCCGGGTCGTCGACAACCTGATCGGCACGGACGTCACCGGCGCGCAGGGGATCTCGGCGGGGCAGGGGGTCGGCATCAGCCTCACGACAGGCAGCAGCCGGAACCTGCTCGCGGGCAACGTCATCGCCGACAGGAGCCGTGGCATCAGGATCTTCGGCAGCACAGGCTTTCCGAGCGCAGACAACCGAATCGAGGGAAACCGCATCGGAACGGACGTCACCGGCACGGTCGACCTCGGCAACGTCACCGTGGGGATCGACGTCGGCGGTCTCGCCCCTGGGACGATTATCGGCGGTGCAGACCCCGCGGCCCGAAACGTGATCTCGGGGAACGACGGCGGTGGGACCTTTCTCGCCGGCAGTCTGGAAGGCACGATCGTGCAGGGCAACCTCGTCGGCACGGACGTGACGGGGACGCTCGACCTGGGCAACGGCGGTGTCGGAGTGGCGTTCAGCCAGACCGCGGGCCTCATCCGTATCGTCGGCAACGTCATCTCCGGAAACGCCTCCGCCGGCATGTCGGGCGGCGCGGCTCCAAGTGGGTCGGTGCGGATCGAGGGCAACCTGATCGGGACGAACGCCCAGGGAACCGTCGACGTCGGGAACACCGGCGACGGGATCTCGCTCTCGGGAAACCTCGTCGACAGCGTCGTCGGCGGCGACACGGCGGCACAGCGGAACGTCGTCTCGGGGAACGGCGGCAACGGTGTCTCGGTGGGTACGCCCGGCCTCGAGGTCCTGGGCAACTACATCGGCACGGACGCTTCGGGCGGGCACGACCTCGGGAACGACGGCGACGGTGTCCATGCCTCCGACGGGACGATCCTCGGGAAGCCGGGCGCCGGCAACGTCATCTCGGGCAACGGCGGTGCCGGTGTCCGCCCGTCGACGTGCTGCAGCGGCGACTTGGTCATTCAGGCGAACCTGATCGGCACCGACGCGAGCGGGAAGCTGGACATCGGGAACGACGGCTCGGGGATCTTCTTCAACGCCAGTCGCAGGCTTCGGATCGGCGGCGCCGGAAGTGGCGAGGCGAACGTGGTCTCGGGGAACGGCCGCTGGGGCGTCGAGATCGGTCTCAACGGCGGAGACAACCTGATCGAGGGCAACCGGATCGGGACGGACGTCGACGGCGTTGCGGCGATCCCGAACGACCTTGGCGGCCTCACGATCGCGGCGCCCTTCCTCGGGACGACGGATGACGTGGTCGACAACCTGATCTCGGGCAACGGCGGGGACGGGATCCGCCTCCAAGGCGGCCCGCACCGCGTCCTCGGCAATCTGATCGGCATCGACCGGAACGGCGGCTCCGGGCTCGGAAATGCCGGGAACGGCATCAACATCGTCCTGTCGAGCGCGGGCGGGAACGCCATCGGGGACACCGGTGCCGGGAACGTGATCGCGGGCAACCGCGACAACGGGCTGCTCGTCTCGAGTACGGGGAACCGGATCGCCGGGAACCGCATCGGCACCGACGTCGCGGGCGGCGCCAAGCTCGCGAACGGCCTCAGCGGGATCCGTCTCGAGGGCAATGCGAACCGCGTCGAGGCGAACGTCGTCTCGGGGAACGGGGCCGACGGGATCGAGCTCGCGGGCCCCGCTTCCGGTCAGCTGATCCTCGCCAACCTCGTCGGCACCGGTGCGGACGGCACGAGCGCGCTCGGGAACGCCCGCCACGGGATCTCGATCGACGGCGCCGGTTCGCTCACGACGCACACGATCGGCGGGCAGGCGGGCGACGGCAACACGATCGCCTTCAACGGCGGCCACGGCGTCCTCATCCGGCGCGCCCACCTGAACTCGGTGCAGCGAAACGCGATCTTCTCGAACGGGGGAGACGGCGTCGCGATCGTCGGTGGCGCACCTCAGGGCGCGATCCGCAACTGGATCTCGGCGAACGCCATCTCCGCCAATGCGGGTCTCGGGATCGACCTGCAGGACGACGGCGTCACGGCGAACGACGCAGGCGACGGCGACGGCGGCAGCGGCTTCTTCGGGCTCGCCAACTTCCTGCAGAACTTCCCCGTGAACCTCCAGGTGAGCGACGACCGCACCACGGTCACGGGCACGCTCAACAGCCGACCGAGCACGACGTACCGGATCGAGCTGTTCGGCAACAGTCCAGGCGTCGCCTGCGACCCGTCGGGCAACGGCGAGGGCGAGACGTACCTGGAGCCCGAGGCGCCGGGGGCGACCGAAGTGACGACGAACGGGAGCGGCGACGCGACGTTCTCCGTGCGGTTGAAGAGCCCGCTGTCGAGCGGCGACGTCGTGTCGGCCACCGCCACCGAGCTCGGCGCGTTCCCCGGCAACACGTCCGAGTTCTCACCGTGCGTCACGCCCCCGCAGCTCGCGACGATCGTCGTGCGGAAGGCGACGGACCCCCGCGGCGATCCGGCCGTGTTCGAGTTCACAGGGGACGCCGCCGGCCGGATCGCGGACGGCGGCACGATCACGGTCACCGTTCCCGCTCCCGGCACCTACACCTCGCGTGAGCTCGTGCCGAGCGGTTGGGACCTGACGGGAATCGTCTGCAACGACGCCGACAGCAGCGGAACGGTCGCCTCGGCGACGGCGACGTTCCGTGTCGTACCCGACGAGCGCGTGACTTGCACGTTCACGGACACGAAGCGCGGCTCCGTCACGCTGCGGAAGACGACGAACGGCGTCGTCGATCCGACCAAGGACATCTGCTTCGTGCTCAGGGGCCAGGGGGCGCCGGTCGGTCTCAGGAAGTGCACGTTCGGCGATCCCGACGGGGTGCTCGAGTGGCCGAATCTCGCGGCGGGCCAGTACTCGATGTGCGAGTCGCCCGTTCCCGCCGGGTTCACCTCGTTCTGGCGGAAGGACGGGGAGATCGTGATCCCGTACAACCCGGATGCGAGCCGGACGCCACCGGAGGACCTCGGCGACCGCTGCTACGACTTCTCCCTCACTCCGGGACGGGCCGTCGCCTTCGACGTCGACAACGCGCGACCGGGCGGCGACCCCCGCACGATCGGCTACTGGAAGAACTGGAACCGCTGCACGGGCGGGAATCAGACAGCGACTGCCGAGAAGAACGGCGGCGCCGCCGCAGGCTTCTTCCTCGTGGAGGACCTCCTGCCGCAGCTCATCGGCGACTTCACGGTCGCCGACTGTCAGCAGGCCGTGAAGCTGCTCTCCAAGCAGGACCAGGCCGGCAAGAGCAAGTCGAGCGACGCCGTTTACGAGCTCGGCGCGCAGCTGCTCGCCGCCCGGCTCAACCTCGGGGCGGGAGCCGAGACCTGCGCCGGCGTGCAGCAGGCGGTGCTCGACGGTCAGGCGCTGCTCGACGGGATCAACTTTACGGGCTCGGGCGACTACCTCGGCTCGAAGTCGAAGGACACGCGCCGGACGCAGGCGCTCTCGCTCGCCGCGACGCTCGACCGCTACAACAACGGGAACGTCTGCTGAGCCTCATCGCGCCCGGCGCGCGATCGCCTCCGCGTCGAGCACCACAGTCCTGCCACGCCGCAGCGCCACCGTTCCGCGTTCCTGCTCCTCGCGCAGCACGCGGTTGACGGTCGCCCGGGAGGTCCCCGCCATCTCCGCGAGCTGCTCCTGGGTCAGCGGGATCACCGAGTCGTCGGCGGCGTAGAGCGCGCTCAGCTCGGCGAGCCGGCGGAGGACGCGCCGCTCGACGGGCACGTAGAGCGCCTCGAGCAGGAGCTCGTTCTGCCGCTTGACCTCTTCGGCGAGAAAGCCGACGAGGACCTGGTCGACCGACAGGTGCTCGCTGCGGAGCCGCTGGAAGTCGGCGACGTAGACGGCGAACGTCTCCGCCTCCTCGAGCGCCTCCACGGTTGCCGAACGCACCCGCCCCTCGGCGACGAGCGCCATCTCGCCGAAGCTGTCCCCCGGGCCGCGGACTCCGATCGTGACGGTCTCTCCGCGCGGGGTCATGATCCGGATCGCGAACCTACCCTTGCTGATCAGGTGCAACGAGTCGGCCGGGTCCTCGCGGTGGAAGACGACCTCGTTGCGGCGGAAGCTTCGCCTGCGCGCGATCGCGAGCAGACGGCGCACCTCCTCCTCAGGAACGCCGTCGATCAGCCGCCAGCGCACGGGTGAACTATGTCACCGCCATGACAGACGGGCTGTCGGCAGCTCGAACGACGCGAGGCGCCGCCGGCGTCATCGTCTCGGCATCGGAACCGCAGCGGGCGATTCCCACGGAGAGGAGGCCTCGATGAAGGCTCTCGTCGCACTCGCAGCAACGGCCCTGACGGTGTTCGCGCTTGCCGCTCCCGCGAGCGCCGCCACGGCGCCGGGCGGACGCTGGGGCGGTGCGCACCCGAACCCCCGAATGTTCGGCGCCGTACACCCCGGCGGCTCCGCCGACACGGTCGCGCAGGCACCGAAGCTCGCGGGTTCGAGGGCTCTCGCTGCGATCGGACGGTGGTAGCTCCGGTTCGGCCGCGCGACGTCGACGTGAGACGAAGGGAGCCGCAGCCGGCTCCCTTCGTCTCGGTGCGGCGGCGGGGTCCCGCGGCCCCTCATTCCTTCGGATGGGCGGTGACGGGCTCGAACCGCCGACCCCCTGCGTGTAAGGCAGGTGCTCTCCCAGCTGAGCTAACCGCCCGGCGTGGCGGGCCGTCTCCGACCCGCCACGCATGATGCCTCAGGCCGCGGCGGCCCCGCCGAGCTCGATCGGGAGACGTCGACGAGGTTGCCCCACTCCGTCCGGGAGCCGTCGTAGTTGCGGACGCTCGGGTGGCCCAGCAGCTCTCGCAGCACGAACCAGGTGTGCGCGCTCCGCTCGCCGATGCGGCAGTACGCGGTGACCTGCTGCTCCGGGGTCACGCCGCGGTCGCCGTAGAGCGCGCGCAGCTCGTCCGCCGGACGGAACGTGCCGTCGTCGGCGACCGCGCTCGCCATGGGATCGAGACCGCTGTCGGGATGTGGCCGGCGCGCTGCGCTCCCTCCTGCTCGTAGCCCGGCGGGGCGATCAGCTCGCCGCCGGCGAACTCCGCGGGGCTGCGGACGCCGACGAGCGCGTGGCGGGGAGGCCGAGCTGCTCCTGCACCTGCTGCCGGTAGCCACGGATCGTCTCGTCCCGCTCGTCTGCGAGGTAGGCCTGCGCGGTGCGCGCCGGCACGTCGCTCCTCAGCGGGCGGCCCTCGTCGATCCACTTCTGGCGCTCGCCGTCGAGGATGCGCACGTCGGCGTGCCCGTAGATCTTGAGGTACCAGTACGCGTACGCGGCGAATCAGTTGTTCTTGTCGCCGTACGCGACGATCGTCGTGTCGTTCCGGATCCCGCGCTCGCCGAGCACCCGCTCGAAGGTCGCCCGGTCGACGAGGTCGCGCTCGACCGGGTCCTGCAGGTCGTCCTTCCAGTGGAGCTTCACCGCCCCCGGGACGTGCCCGGTCTCGTAGAGCTCCGGCTTCTCGTCGACCTCGACGACGGCGATCGCCCCGTCGTCGGCGCACACCTCGTCCAGGCGCTCCGCCAGCCAGTCCGTCGAGACGAGCACGGGCTTCGCGTAGCCGTTCCGCATTCGCCTGCTCCTTTCGTGGAGAGTCCGTCCAGTGCGGCCAGGCTAGGGGCGGGCGCGCGCGCTCCGAATCGGCGGCGGCTGCCTCTCTTCCGGGCTCGCGTTGCCTATCTCGCCGGCACGATTCCGAGCCGCTCGGCCTCGGCGGCGGCCTCCCGCCGGTCGGGGGCCGTCACGGCGCCGGTACCCACGACGGCGCTCGGAGCGATTCGGTCGGCGGCAGCGACAGCGGCCACACCGGGCAGGAACCGGCACGAGGCTTGCGCATGCCGTAGTTCAGCGCACCGGGGATCCGAAGCGGCGCCGATGTCAGAGCCGTGCTCGGCGGCGTCAATGAGAGCGATGCTCGGCGATCCGTCGGTGCCGTATCGGGCGCCTTCCCACTCGCCCCTGACAACGGGGCGGACGCGCTTGCACTGGCGTCGACATCTCGTGGTGATCGCGCTCGTGTTGCTCGCGCTGCAATCGTGGTTCGCTCTGGCGTTCGTCTACGCCTGGGGCGGAATCGACCTCATCACGGGCGTCTGGCTGTTCATGGCCGCGGCGGTCGTTGCGCTGGCGCTCTGGCGCTTCCCGACCGCGATGACCGTGCTGGTGGCAACCGCGGCGGCCGGAACGGTTTGGGGTCAGGGTCTCGCGCTCAGGACGGATCCGGGGATGGATCCCTCCGACTGTGCATCGGCGACCGCCGCCGCGGTCGCGTCGGTTCCCGACGCGTACTGGACGAGGTGGATCCTGGTCTCGGCCGCCGCCTGGATGCTCATGGTGGCAGGCTCCTTCGTCGCTCGGCGCGCTGCGATGCCCGGCAACGTCCTGCTCGTCGCGGGATCGGGCACCCTCGTCCTCGGCACGCTCCTCCTGTGGTTCAACGCCAACAACGAGCTGAGGAAGTACTACGACGTCGCCGAGTGTGGAGACCCGTTCATGTTCGGCCGCGCGGCGGCGATCAGCTTGGCCGTCCCGACCGCGTTGCTCGCCATCGCGGCCGTGGTCGCGGGATGGAACGCGGACGCGCGGCTGCGGCGGTCGCGCCCGTCAAGGTAGACGAGGAAACCCCCGCGTTGCAGGGGTTTCCGCTCGTTGCCCCAGCGGGATTCGAACCCGCCTGCAAATCGCACTTTTTTGGCGGCGACGTTGTATTCCCGTTTGAGCCCGCGATACGGTGCAGCAGTCTGCAACGGACGGCACGAACAGGAGGCGTCCATATGAAGAGACTCGCGGCAACTGTCGCCGTCTGCGGCCTCGCTGGAGCCGCGCTCATTGGCTCGGCTGGAGCCGAACCATCGGAGCAGGCCAGTTGTGTCGCGCACTTCGTCCATGGGGATGCCGGCCCGCCGGGACAGTTCCGCAGCCAGTTCGGTGGGGACTTCCCGCTCGGCGCGTTCGGCCAGCGGGTCAGCGACGTCGCAAGGGCGGAAGGTGAGACGTTCGAGGAGTGTCTCGCCTCATCACTCCCGTAGCGCCGAATGCCACCCGAGAGGAGCCGGCCGTTGGCCGCGCTCTTCTCGGGTGCGACGAGCGGGTCGTTCTTTCAGCGCCGCGCTGCGCGGGGCTGCCTGCGGGCCGGTCACGACCCGAGGGACATGCCTGGGGACAGTCCTAGGGACTGTCGGCTCGTCGATGCGGCACGCGCGCCGGCGGCGGTCGTCGTCGGCGCGGACACGTCGCCGAACTCCTCGCACCCAGGCGTGATCGCAACATCGCCGGCATGCTCGGAGTCTCCGGGTGGCGCGTCTCGGAGGGCGCTGCTTCGCTAGGCGCCAGCGCGCCAGCCTCCGTCGACCGTCGGGGGCTCGTTCGAACCCGAAGCGCCCGACGTGAAGAAGGAGACGAGCAGGACGGCGACGATGCCGATGAGCACCGAGACCAGAACGATGAGCCCGACGGCTGCCATCACAGCCTCCCTTCCGATTTGCGCTCCTGGGTTCCATTCTTCTCGTCGGGGTTCGCCGTTCCATCAGCGGTTTCACGTAACAGAAGCTACGAGGTTCGTGGGCTGCGCGAAGGGGCGCGAGTGACGATCAAGTCCTACTTGCCTGCCGGAGCCCGAGGGGCCGACGGGAACGGGGAAGGCGACGCCGCACTCCTCTAGCGTGGCGGCGTGATCGCCGCCCGGTCGCCTCAACGGCGAAGTCTGCGGCGCGCCAGTATCCGCTGACGATCCTGTGGCAATCCGGCCCTGAACGAGCCGTCCTGCACCCGTCTGACCCGATCGACAGCGGCCACCCTGAGAAGCGGAAACCCCCGCCGTCGCAGGGGTTCCGGGTGTTGCCCCCAGCGGGATTCGAACCCGCGCTACCACCTTGAAAGGGTGGCGACCTGGGCCGCTAGTCGATGGGGGCCCGCGCTGAGGATAGCCGCAGCCGCCGGCTGGACATACCTAGGCAGCCTAGGTATTTTGGGAGCGTGGCCCGCGACGCACGTCCACAGCTCGACCTCCTCCTGCTCGCGACGCTCGAGCGCGGGCCGGCGCACGGGTATCGCGCGATCGAGCTGCTGCGCGAGCGGAGCGGCCGCTACTTCGCCTACCCCGAAGGGACGGTGTACCCCGCGCTCCATCGCCTCGAGCGCGACGGGCTCGTCTCGAGTCGCTGGTCGACGGGCGCGGGCCGGCGCCGCCGCACCTACCGGCTGACGCGGAAGGGGTCCTCGCTGCTCGCGCGCGAGCGCCGTGAGTGGGCGTTGCTTGCGCGAGCGGTCGAGGCCGTGCTCGCCGCGTGACCGTCGACGACTACGACACGCTCGCGGTGCCCGGCCGGCTCTCCCGGCTCGAGGTCGCCGCCGCTGCGGCGTGGCCGGCGGGGATCGCGGCCGCCGCGCTCGTCGCCGCGGCCGCTCGCCGCGCCTCGAGCTCGTAGGGATTCGATCGGTACGAGCGCACGAGCCAGGTCCACGTCACGTGGAGCGGGCGGCGCTGCATCTGCCAGACGTGGCAGAGCTCGTGCGTGACGAGGTCGTCCGAGGCGTCGCGCCGCCGGAGGAGGATCGTCCGCACGAGCGCGTAGCCGTGGTAGCGCCGGAGCCCGGGGACGCGGAAGAACCACGGGGCGACGACGATCCGGACGCCGCGCAGCGAGACGGGCCGCGCGTAGAGGTCGAGCGCGTCGAGCCGCGCCTTGGCCCGCGCGAGCTGCGCGCGGTGCTCCGCGGTCACTGGCCGGCGCTGAGGGTGATCGGCGCGAGCAGCATCACCGCGCTGCCCTCGGGCGCCTGCCGGTACTCGTACGTGAACAGGCGCGGTCGCGTCAGGCGGTCGACCGTGAGGCTCTCGGCCGGGTCGGTCTGCGTCGCCGTCGGCGGGTGCGGCCGGGACAGGGTCAGCTCGAGCGGGCGATCGAGCTCGGCGTCGAAGTCGCCCTTGCGGAAGAAGAGCGCCGTCGAGGCGGTCTCCTGGGTCTGCGTGTCCTGGCTCGGCGGCAGCAGGACGATCACCGAGTCGGTGCCGCCGACGTACTTGAACGTGTAGAGCGCGAGCTCGAGCGCCTCGCGCCGCAGCAGGCGGTAGCGCTCCTGCGACGGCTCGCCCTGGTCGATCGCGCAGTTCTCGCCGAACCCGCAGAGCACGTACATCAGCGCGTCGTCGGTGGCGACGACCTCGGGATCCTCCGCGTTCTCGTCGGCGCCGATCGCGACCCACCGGATCGGCACCTCGGTGTCGGCGGTCTTGATCGACGGGGGGCCGCCGAACACGAGCACGAGCTGCGATCCGGAGGGCTGCGTGTAGCGCGAGGCGACGAAGTCGGCGATCTGCTTCGGCCGCTCCCCGTCCTTGCCGTCGGGCTTCCACGTCGACCAGGCGAGGCCGCTCGTGTGCCGGTCGCTGTCCGACAGGAGGATGGTCGCGCCCACGGCCGCGCCGGCGAGCACGGCGAGGGCGAGGTAGGCGAGCGCGAAGCGGAGGCGGTGGACCCGCGGCTCCTCGCGCGGGCGTGGGACGAGCGTGTCCGCGCCGTCTTCCCGGCGGGTCACACCTTCGGCCACGCGTCCTCGCTCGAGTAGTCGATCGCCGGCCGCCGCAGCTCCTGCCGGTCGAGCAGCGCCACGAGGTCGTCGCCGAAGATCTCCTTGCGGTCGATCAGCTCGTCGGCGATCGCCTGCACGGCGTCGCGGTTCTCGCGCACGAGGTTGTGCGCGAGGACATAGGCCTGACCGAGGATCTGCGCGGCCATCGCGCGCTTCGACGGGTCGCCGAGCACGCCGCCGATCGGGTTCTGGTCGAACGGGCCACCCGACGACGTCCGGTTCATGATCTGCGTGCCGATCCGCTCGAAGCGCTTCATCACGCGCTCGCGGGCCTGCTCCTCGCTCTCGTCGTCCATCGGGGTGACGTCGATCGGCTCGGGGCCCATCGCGGCCGCGCCGACCATCAGCGCCGCCTGCGCGGTCGCGCTCTGGACGTCGCCGCCGACCCCGCTCGAGTTCTCGCCGTAGAACACGCGCTCCGCGGCCATCGCTCCGAGCGCCCACACGAGGCGCGCGACCTCCTCGCTCTGGAAGCGGCTGAAGCGCTCCTCCTTCTCGAGCGCCTGGTGGTGCCCGAGGGAGCCGCCGCGCATCCGGATCGACAGGCGCGTGGACTCGGCGCCCTCCATGAACACGTGGCCGGCGACGGCGTGCCCGGCCTCGTGGATCGCGACCGCCTCGGTCTCCTTCTGGATGTACTCGATCCCGATCGCGGTGCCCGACTCGATCGTCGTCATCGCCTCGACGAGGTCGGCCCACGCGAACCGCTCGCGGCCGGTGTGGTGCGCGATCGTGAGCGCCATCGAGCACACCTGGTCGATCATCGCCGGCGAGTAGCCGTTCGTGATCCGGGCGAGCTCGTCGCGCCGCTGCGGCGTGTCGAGCTCCGGCTCGTGCGCGACCTTGTCGAGGTAGAGGTCGAAGACGTCGAGCCGGTCGTGCTTCGTCGGGGTGCGGAACCACACGTGCCGCCCCATCCGCCCCGGCCGGATCAGGGCCGGGTCGAGGCGGTCGATCGGCACGTTCGTGGCGCCGATGAAGTAGATCTGCTCGCTGCGCGGACGCGGCGGCCGCAGCCGCATCGAGACCGTCCCGATCCGGCGCGGCACGAGGTAGGTGGCGTCGAGGAAGGTGTTGAGACGGTTCGTCAGCACGCGCTTGCCGAACGGCGGGTTGTCGATTCCGTCCATGACCACGAGCAGCTGGTTCAGCGCCAGGCCGCCGCCTCCCATCATCCCGCCCGGGAACATGAAGCCGACGAGGCCGTTCACGCGCTGAGCGAAGGCCGCGCCGCGCACGTGCGGCGACTCCGCGCGCTCGGCGAACAGCCGCTCGCGCCACGCCCGCGTCTCGAGCACGAGGTCCCCGCTCGGGTTGAGCGCGCCGTTCGGCCCGAAGAAGAGGAAGTCCTGGAGCTCGACGGGCCCGAAGGTGCCGCCGGCGCCGCCCATCCCGGGGTTCAGCGACTGGCGCCGCATCCCGACGGCGTCGATCTCGTCGATGAAGACGATGCACTGGCCGCCCCACTTGCGCGCAAGCCGCTTCGCCTTCCACGCCACGTAGCGGACGACGATCGCGTCGATGCCGATGAACGTCGCGGCGAAGCCCGATCCCGGGATCGAGACGAACGGGGAGTTGAAGCCCGTCGCGATGGCCTTGGCGAGCATCGTCTTGCCGGTGCCCGGCGCCCCGAGGAAGAGCAGCCCGCGCTCGCGCTTGCCGCCGGCGCGCTCGAACGCCTCGCCCGACTGCCAGAGCGCGACGACGCGGCGCACCTCCTCCTTCGCCTCGGCCTGGCCGCGGACGTCCTCGAGCCGCACGCCCCACTCGGCGTCGCCCGGCTCGAACCCGCGGATCTGCGAGAGGTTCATCAGCAGCAGCGGGCCGAACAGGATGATGAAGTTGAAGATGAGGAACAGCGGCAGCATCACCATGAGCGGCAGCACCTGGATCAGCAGCTCGGGGCCTGCCTTGCGCGCGAGCAGCAGGATCGGGACGGCAAGGATCCCGACCCAGATCGCGATGCGCAGCCACGAGCGCCAGAACCACACGCGGCGCCGGTTGACGACGTCCTCCTCGCGCAGGCGCCGCGTATCGTCGCCGAAGAGGCTCGGCCACGGGATCGCGCGCTTGAACGCGAGGTCGATCATCCCGCGGAAGGCGATCACGAGCAGGAACGTCGCCAGCAGCGACCAGCCGAGCGACCAGCCCTCGACCTGGTGCAGCCAGACGAAGGCGGCGGGGCTCGTCAGCAGGGCGACGAGCGTCGCGGAGCGGCGGAGGCGGCGCCACTGGTCCGCGAGGATGCGGGAGGTCTCGTTCATCGAGGTGCCCGCATCGGACAGCGGTTCCGCCGTCGCCATGGGCGAAGGGTAGTGAAAGACGTCACAGAGCGCGATTTGGTCTTCGGTTAGGTGTCCGTTAAGGAACTGGAGCCGTTCACGGCCGAGCAGGTCGAGCGCGGGGCGCGCTACCACCGGCCCCGGTACCTGGTGCTCGTCGCCGATCTCGCGCTCGGTCTCGCCGTGCTGGCGGCGTTCGCCTGGTGGCGGCCCGACCTCGGGCTGCGCTGGTGGCTGGAGGCGCCGGCGGTGGTCGCGGTCGTGCTCGTCGTCTCGTCCGTCGTGACGCTGCCGCTGTCGTGGTGGAGCGGCTACGTCCACGAGCGGCGGTGGGAGCTCTCGACGCAGACGCCGCGCGGCTGGCTGGCCGACCGGGTCAAGGGACTGGCGGTCTCGCTCGTGCTCGGCGCCGCGGCGGCCACGGGGCTGGTCGCGCTGGCGCGGTGGCTGCCGACCTGGTGGCCGCTCGTGGCGGCCGTCGCGGCGGCGGCGCTCGTGCTGCTGCTCGGCTTCCTCGCGCCGGTCGTGCTCGAGCCGCTGTTCAACCGCTTCCGGCCGCTCGACGACGAGGCGCTGCGCGGGGCGCTGCTGGAGCTCGCCGAGGCGGCGGGCGCGCCCGTGCGGGACGTGCTCGTCGCGGACGCGTCACGGCGGACGCGCAAGGCCAACGCCTACGTGTCCGGGATCGGCCGCACGCGCCGGGTCGTCCTCTACGACACGTTCCTGGGCGCGGCGGACGCCGGCGCGGTCCGCGTGGTCGCGGCGCACGAGCTCGCGCACCGCCGGCAGCGACACGTGGTCAAGCTGACCGCGGTGGGCATGGCGGGCGCGGCCGCCGGCATCGGCGTCGTGTGGGCGCTCCTCGGCGAGCGGGCCGCCGACCCCGACTGGCTCCCGGTCGTGCTGCTCGTGCTCGCGTTGCTGCAGCTCCTCGCGACGCCCGCGCTGGCGTGGCTCTCGCGACGCTACGAGCGCGAGGCCGACCGCATCGCGCTCGAGCTGACACGCGACCCGGCGGCGTTCGAGCGCGCCTTCGTCACGCTCGCCGACACGAACGTCGCCGACCTCGACCCGCCGTGGCCCGTCCGCGCGCTCCTGCTGACCCACCCGACGCTGCCTGAGCGGATTCGCGCCGGCCGGGCGTTCGGTAGCGTGGCCGGATGACCACAGCCACGATCCACACGAACCACGGCGCGATCGAGCTCGAGCTGTTCCCCGAGGATGCGCCGAAGACGGTCGACAACTTCGTCAAGCTCGCGGGCGAGGGCTTTTACGACGGCGTCACCTTCCACCGCGTGATCCCCGACTTCATGATCCAGGGCGGGGATCCCACGGGCAGCGGCGCCGGCGGCCCCGGCTACCAGTTCGAGGACGAGCAGAACGAGCACGGCGTCGTCCGCGGCGCGCTCGCGATGGCGAACGCCGGCCCCAACACGAACGGCAGCCAGTTCTTCATCGTCACCGCCGAGGCCTGCCCGTGGCTCGACGGAAAGCACACCGTGTTCGGACGGGTCGTCTCCGGGATGGACGTCGTCGACGCGATCTCGTCGCTGCCGCGCGACGGCCGCGACAAGCCGCGCGAGGCGGTCGTGATGGAGCGGGTCGCGGTCGCCGACTAGGCGCGGCGCCGCCTCGAACCGGCACGTCTCCTCGACATGCACGCCCACGAGCACGCCCACGGCCTCTCGCGCTCCGCGGGGACACGCGCGCTCGCCGTCGCGCTCGGCCTGATCGTCGCGTTCGCGGTCGTCGAGGTCGTCGCCGGGCTCGCGGCGGACTCGCTCGCCCTCCTCGCCGACGCGGGCCACATGGTCGGCGACGCGGCGAGCCTCGCGCTCGCGCTCGTCGCCGCATGGGCGGCGGGGCGACCGGCGACGCCGCAGCGCAGCTTCGGCTTCCGGCGTGCCGAGATCCTCGCCGCGCTCGTGAACGGCGTGGGGCTGGTGGTGATCGCGACCTGGATCTTCGTCGAGGCGATCGACCGCCTGAGCGACCCGCCCGAGCCGCTGGGCGGCTGGATGCTCGCCGTCGGGGTCGCCGGCCTCGCCGTCAACGTGGCCGCCGCCCGCGTGATGCACGGCGCCGGCAGCGACAGCCTCAACGTCCGGGCGGCGCTCCGGCACGTGCTGGCCGACGTCCTCGGCTCGGTCGGCGTGATCGTCGCCGGCGTGGTCGTGCTCGCGACGGGGTGGGCCTACGCCGACCCGCTCGTCTCGCTCGCGATCGGGCTGCTCGTGCTCGCGAGCTCGTGGTCGGTGCTGCGCGACTCCGTGGGGATCCTGCTCGAGGCGACGCCGCGCGGCCTCGACGCCGACGCGGTCGGGAGCGCGATGGCCGGCGTCGAGGGCGTCCGCGAGGTGCACGACCTGCACATCTGGACGATCACGAGCGGCTTCCCCGCGCTCTCCGCGCACGTGCTCGTGGCGCCCGTCGCAGACTGCCACGCGATTCGCGCGCAGCTCGAGGAGCTCCTGCGGGAGCGCTTCGACCTCGCCCACACGACGCTCCAGGTCGAGCACGCCGCGCCCGTCACGGTCGAGCTCTCCCGGCACTTTCGCGGCTGAGCCGACGCAGGCTCTAAGCTCACGGCCCGTGGGCGCGCTGGACGGGAAGGCGGCTGTCGTCACCGGAGCCTCGAGCGGGATCGGCGCGGCGACGGCGGCGGCGCTGCGCCGCGAGGGCGCCCGCGTCGCCGGCGGTGCGCGGCGGGCGGGGCGGCTCGAGGCGGACGTGGCGCTGGAGCTCGACGTGACGAGCCCCGAGAGCTGCGAGCGCTTCGTCGACCGCGCTGTCGCGGAGCTCGGCGGCGTCGACGTGGTCGTCAACGCGGCCGGCCTCGCGCTCGGCCGTGAGCCGTTCTCGCACTCCACCGAGGAGGACGAGCGGACCGTGTTCGAGACCAACGTCAACGGCCTCGTCAGGATCACGCGGCTCTGCCTGCCGCACCTCCGCGACGGCGGCCACCTCGTCCTCATCGGCTCCGTCGCCGGCCGCCAGGCGTACCCGAACGCCGCCGTCTACGTCGCCTCGAAGTTCGCCGTCCGCGGCTTCGCCTACGCCCTGCGGGAGGACCTCCTCGGCCGCCCGATCCGGATCACGCTCGTCGATCCGGGCCTCGTCGAGACCGAGTTCTCGCGCGTCCGCTTCCGCGGCGACGAGGCGACGGCCGCGGCCGTCTACACCGGCGTCGAGGCGATGACCGCGGACGACATCGCGGAGTGCATCCTGTTCGCGCTCACCCGCCCGCCGCACGTGAACGTCGACGAGCTCGTGGTGAAGGCGCTTGCGCAGTCGTCCGGCGGGCGGATCGTGCGGGCGGAGCAGCCGTGACGCTGACGATCCTCGAAGGCTCGACCTTCTGCATCTGCGACGACCGCGGCGACATCGGGGACGAGACGAGCGGCTTCTTCGCCGACGACACGCGCTACCTGTCGCTGCTGCGGCTCACCGTGAACGGCCAGCGGCCGCTGCTGCTCTCGTCCGACAAGGTCGAGTACTTCTCGGCCGCCTTCTTCCTCCGCAACCCGCTCGCCGGATCGCTGCCGCAGGACTGCCTGTCGATCGCGCGCGAGCGCTTCGTCGGCCAGGGGATGCAGGAGCACCTGGTGGTGCGGAACGAGGCGATGGAGCCCGTCTCGTTCACAGTCGGGCTCGAGCTCGCCGCCGACTTCGCGGACATCTTCGCCGTCAAGGACCACGACTTCTCCCTCGGCGACCCGGTCCACGCGCCGCCGCTGCCGCCGCCCGCGCCCGTCGCGTGGGACGGCGAGAACGGACAGTTCGTGATGGAGGACCGCGGCGAGGGCTGGCGCGCGCGCACGCAGGTGATCTTCTCCCGCCCCGGGGCGGTCGACGGCTCGTCCGTGAGCTGGGACGTGTCGCTCGAGCCGCGCGAGGAGTGGCGGCTGGTGGTCGACGTCTTCGTCTCATCGAACGGCGACGAGGCGACGCCGGGCCATCGCGAGCGGCAGTTCGGCGACGAGCTGCAGCACGTGCGCGACTCGCTCTCGGCGTGGCAGCTGCGCGTGCCGCAGATCCGCGCGAGCTGGGACGCGCTCGGCCGCTCCTTCGTCCAGTCGGTCGCCGACCTCGCCTCGCTCCGGATCCGCACCGACCGCGGCTTCGACAAGCTCCCCGCGGCCGGCATGCCGTGGTTCATGACCGTGTTCGGCCGCGACACGGTGATCACCTCGTACCAGACGCTGCTGTTCGGGACGGAGCTCGCCGTCGGCGCGCTCCACGCGCTGGCGCGGCTGCAGGCGACGGAGGACCGGCCGGAGCTCGACGCCGAGCCGGGGAAGATCTGCCACGAGGTGCGGCACGGCAAGGCGGCGCAGCGGTGGTTCCCCGTCTACTACGGCACGGTCGATGCGACGCCGCTCTGGCTCGTACTGCTGTCCGAGGTGTGGCGGTGGACCGACGACCAGGCGCTCGTGCGGGGACTGAAGGAGCCGGCGCTGCGGGCGCTCGAGTGGATCGACGCCCACGGGGACGTCGACGGCGACGGCTTCGTCGAGTACCGCCGGCGGAGCGACCACGGGCTCGAGAACCAGTCGTGGAAGGACTCCGGCGACTCGCAGCGCTTCGCCGACGGCCGGGTCGCGAAGGGGCCGATCGCGCCGTGCGAGGTGCAGGGGTACGTCTACGACGCCAAGCGCCGGATCGCCGAGATCGCCCGCGTCGCCTGGCGGGAGCGCGAGCTCGCCGACCGGCTCGACGCGGACGCCGAGGCGCTGCGCCGGCGGTTCGACGACGCCTTCTGGGTCGACGAGCGCGGCGGCTACTACGCGCTGGCGCTCGACGGGGAGAAGCGTCGCGTCGACTCCCTCTGCTCGAACGTCGGGCACCTGCTCTGGAGCGGGATCGTGCCGCCCGAGCGGGTCGAGGCGATCGTCGACCAGCTGATGGGCGACGGGCTCTGGTCCGGCTGGGGCGTGCGCACCATGTCCGCCGACGACACGGCTTACAATCCGCTCAGCTACCACAACGGCACCGTGTGGCCGCACGACAACTCCCTGATCGCGGCCGGCCTCGCGCGGTACGGCCGCTGGCCCGAGGCCCAGCGGATCGCCCGCCGGATGCTCGAGGCCGCAACCTGGTTCCGCTACCAGCTGCCGGAGGTGTTCGCCGGGCTGCCCCGCACCGAGACGCCGTTCCCGATCGCGTACCCGACCGCGGCGCGGCCGCAGGCGTGGGCGGCGGGCACGCCGGTGCTGCTACTCCGCGTGCTGCTCGGGCTCGAGCCGGACCCGGGCCGGCACGTGCTCGAGTCGGTCGCGCCCTCCCAGCTGCCCTCCTGGGTCGGGGACGTGCGGCTGGGCGGCGTCCGCGCCTTCGGCCGGGCCTGGGACGTCGTCGTCCAGGACGGCGCGACGCGGGTGGTGCAGGCGTGAGGATCGGGATCCTCAGTCCCGTCTGGTTCCCCGTCCCGCCGACCGGCTACGGCGGGATCGAGTGGGTCGTGTCGCTGCTCGCCGACGGGCTGGCCGACGCGGGGCACGACGCGGTCCTGTACGCCTCCGGCGACTCGCACACGAAGGCCGAGCTCCGCTACGTCTTCGACACGGCGCCGAGCGAGTGGATCGGCCACACCTTCTGGGAGCTCCAGCACGCGGTCGCCGCGCTGCTGGACGCCGACGAGCTCGACGTGCTCCACGACCACACCGGGATGCTGGGGCTGCTGCTGACGGGCCTCGTCGACACGGCCTCCGTCCACACCGTCCACGGCCCGCTCACGGGGGAGCCGGGCGACCTCTATGCGCAGATCTGCCGCCTGAACCCGCGTGCGAACCTGATCTCGCTGTCGCTGAACCAGCGCAAGCCGAAGCCGGAGCTGCCCTGGCTCGCCAACTGCCCGAACGCGCTCGACCTCTCGCTCTACCCGGTCTCGCCGCACCGCGGCGACTACCTGCTCTTCCTCGGCCGCATGAGCCCCGACAAGGGCTGCCACCGCGCGGTCGCGGTCGCGCGCGCCGCGGGCCTGCCCCTGAAGATCGCCGGCAAGAGCCGCGAGCCGCTCGAGCAGCAGTACTTCCGCGAGTTCGTCGAGCCGCACCTCGGCGACGGGATCGAGTACCTCGGCGAGGTCAACCACGGCGAGAAGGTCGAGCTGCTGCAGAACGCCCGCGCGACGCTGTTCCCGATCGAGTGGGAGGAGCCGTTCGGCCTCGTGATGATCGAGTCGATGGCGTGCGGCACGCCGGTGATCGCGACCCGGTGGGGCGCCGTCCCCGAGGTGATCGAGGACGGGGTGAACGGCGTGATCGTCGACACCTACCGCGAGATGGCGGCCGCCCTCGAGCAGACGGACGCGCTCGAGCCGGCGGCGATCCGGGCCTCGGCGGAGGCGCGGTTCGCCCCCGAGCGCATGGTCGCCGACTACCTGCGCGCCTACGAGGCCGCGATCTCGGCCGCCTCCTGAGCGGGCGCCGGCCACGCGTCCGCGCGGGGCAGCGTGCGCACGTCCCGGCTGAGGAGGGCGAGCGACTGTGCGAGCAGGTAGACGAGCGCGCACAGCAGGATCGCCTCCTCCGTGCCGACGCGGTCGGCGAGCGGCCCGGCGATCGTGAGCCCGATCGGGATCACGACGAACGAGCCCAGCTGATCCCAGGCGCTCACGCGCGAGAGCCGTTCGTGGGAGACGTGCTGCTGCAGCGCCGTGTCCCAGAGGACACCGAAGAGCTCGAAGCCGATGCCTTGGAGGACCGCGGCGGCGACGATCAGCGGCACGGGGAGCGCGAACGCGAGCGCGAGGAGGAGCGGGAACGCGAGGAGGACCGCGAGCTGCGCGACGAGGAGCGGCCGCCTGGGCCGGATCCGCAACGAGACGACGCCGCCCAGGATCAGGCCCGCGCCCGTCCCGGCGACGATCGCCCCCCAGGCGGCCGGGCCGCCGAGCTCCCGGTCGGCGACGAGGGGCCCCAGCACGACGTACCCCGCCTGCATCGCCATGTTGCCCACCATCGCTGCGGCGACGATCACCCAGAGCCACTCGCGCGAGCGGAACTCGGTCCAGCCCTCTCGCAGCTCGCGCAGGAGGTTCGGCGCCTGCGTCCGCACCGCGCGCGGCAGGCGGATCCGGACGAGGAAGGAGGCGCTGACGAGGAACGTCAGCGCGTCGAAGGCGATCGCCCAGCCCGCGCCCGCGACGGCGACGACCACCCCGGCCGCCGCCGCGCCGACGATCAGCGACGACGACTGCGACAGGCGCAGGAGCGCGTTCGCCGCCTGCAGGCGCGGGCGGCTGACGACGTGGGGCACGAGCCCGGCCGCGGCGGGGTAGAAGAACGCCATCGCGGTGCCGCGGACTGCCTGCGTGACCGCGAGCATCCAGAGCTCGGCCGCGCCCGTGAGCAGCAGCGCCGCGACGGTCGCCTGCGCGGCGAACATCGTCAGGTCGGTCGAGACCATGACGAGGTTCCGCGGCAGGCGGTCGGCCCAGATGCCTCCGAGCAGCGTGAAGAGGATCTGCGGGACCCACGTCGCCGCGAGCACGAGCCCGAGCTGCGTCGCGCTCCCGTCGAGGTCGTCGAGGACGGCGAACGCGAGCGCGACGGGCGCGAAGGCGTTGCCGAGGAGCGAGGCCGTGCGCGCGAGGAAGAGGAGCCGGAACGGCGGCTCGACCAGCGGCCCGAGCCGCATCAGGCTGCGGCGCGCTTCTCGGCCCAGCGCCGCAGGCCCGCGTAGGACTGCCAGAGCGGCATCGCGCGGTCGTACTCGTCCGCGCCGGCCGCGGCGAGCTCCGCGGACGCGGCGGCGACGAACGCCTCCTCGTCGGCGCCGCCCGCGACGAGCGCGGCCCACTGCTCGAGGCGCCGGCGGAGCTGGTCGAGATGCTCCGGCGGGTCGTCGGCGATCCCGAAGTGGACGAGCGCGAGCCGCTGCGGCCGCCGGCGCTCGATCTCGGCGATCGTGTCGAGCCAGGCCTCGACGTCGACCTCGGGCGGGGGCGTGGGCGGCAGGACCACGGTGCCCGGCTGGATCCGCACGCCGGCCGCGTCGCCGGCGAGGAGCGTCCCTTCCGCGTCGAGGTAGCAGACGTGGTGCGACGCGTGGCCGGGGCTCGGGAAGCACTCGAGGCCGAGGACGCGGTCGCCGACGACGTGCAGGTTGCCCTCCGGCACGGGCGCGAGCTCTCCCCAGAGGGTGTCGAAGGTGTCGCCGTAGAGCCGCCGCGCGCTCGCCTCGAGGCGCGCCGGGTCGAGCAGGTGCGGTGCGCCGACCGCCGACACGTGGACCTGCAGCGCGGCGTGCTCGCGCACGAGCACGCCGGCCGCGCCCGCATGGTCGAGGTGGATGTGCGAGAGCACCAGGTGGCGGACGTCGCGCAGGTCGAGGCCGTGCGCGCTCAGGCCCTGCTCGAGCGCGGCGATCCCCGTCGAGGGCCCGCAGTCGAACAGCGCCGGCCCGTCCTCGGTGTCGAGGAGGTAGACGCCGACCACGCGGTCGCGTCCCTGGTGGTGGAGGTCGATCAGCCGCGGCGCGGTCATCGCGCGCAGCCTAGTGTCGTGGATGGCTGTCGGTTCCGCTCAGCGGGCGACGGCGGCCGACGCGACGAGGGCCTGCTCGAGGTCCTCGACGAGGTCGTCGGCCGACTCGATCCCGACCGAGAGCCGCACCAGCTCGGCCGGCGCCGCGAACGGGGCGTCCGCCGTCGACGCGTGCGTCATCCGTGCCGGGTGCTCGATCAGCGACTCGACGCCGCCGAGCGACTCCGCGAGCGCGAACAGCCGCGTCGCGGCGCAGATCGCCAGCGCCTGCTCCTCGGAGTGCGCGAGGAACGAGACCATCCCGCCGAAGTCGCGCATCTGCCGCTGCGCGAGAGCGTGCATCGGGTGCGACGGGAGCCCCGGGTAGAGCACGCGTGCCACGCCGTCGTGCGCCTCGAGGAACTCGGCCACCCGCGTCGCGTTCTCCGAGTGTCGGCGCATCCGCAGCGCGAGCGTCTTGATCCCGCGGAGGACCAGCCAGGCGTCGAACGGACCGGGCACGGCCCCGAGCGACTTCTGCAGGAACCGGAGGCGCTCCGCGACCGTCGGGTCGTTCGTCGCGACGAAGCCGCCGACGACGTCCGAGTGCCCGCCGAGGTACTTCGTCGTCGAGTGGACGACCACGTCGGCGCCGAGCGCGAGCGGGCTCTGCAGGTACGGCGTCGCGAACGTGTTGTCGACGACGAGGATCGCCCCCGCGGCGTGGGCAGCCTCCGCGACGGCGGCGACGTCGACCACGTTGAGCATCGGGTTCGACGGCGTCTCGATCCAGACGAGGCGTGTCCGCTCGTCCATGTGTGCCGCGGCGTCGGCGTTCAGCTCCTCCGCCGCCACGTACTCGAACGCGTAGCCCTTCGGCGCGTAGATCTGAGAGGTCATCCGGTAGACGCCGCCGTAGACGTCCGCGACGAGGACGACGCGGTCGCCGGGGCCCAGCAGGTGCATGAGCGTCGTCGTCGCCGCGAGCCCGGAGGCGTACGCGATCCCGTGCTCGGCCTCCTCGAGCGAGGCGAGCGCCGTCTCGAGCGCGTGCCGGGTGGGGTTGGCGACGCGCGAGTAGTCGTAGCCCTTGTGCTTGCCGACCTCCTCCTGCACGTACGTGGAGGTCTGGTAGATGGGGACGATCACCGCGCCCGTCGCGGGGTCGGGCTCCTGCCCCTCGTGGATCGCGCGTGTCTCGAAGTCCATCACGCGATGCTAGCGCCGCCGGCCCGGAGAGCGTCCCTCTGACACGCTATGACGTGCCGCGGAGGCGGCGATCCCGATCGTGGACATGCGCCCCGTCATCGACTTCGTGCTCGCCGAGCTCCCGCCGGTCACCGCGCGCGTGCTCGAGGTCGGGTGCGGCGACGGCGAGCTCGCCCGGACGCTCGAGCGTGCGGGGTACGACGTCGTCGCGATCGACCCGGCCGCCCCCGACGGGCCGATCTTCCGCCCGATCAAGCTCGAGGAGGTCGACGACCACGAGCGCTTCGACGCGGTCGTCGCGGTCCGCTCGCTCCACCACGTGACCGACGTCGGCTCGGCGCTCGGCAAGATCGCGTCGCTGCTCGTGCCGCGCGGCCGGCTCGTGGTGGACGAGCTCGCGTGGGATCGGCTCGACGCGCGCACAGCGGAGTGGTTCCACGGCCGCCGCCGCGCCCTCGCGACCGCCGGACGGACGCCGCCGCCACCGGCGACGGTCGAGGCGTGCCGGCGCGAGTGGGAGGAGGAGCACGTTGGGCTCCACGGCTACGCGGCGCTGCGCGAGGCGCTCGACGAGCGGTTCCGGGAGGTCGCGTTCGCCTGGACGGCCGTGCTCCACCGGTACCTGGACGGCGTCGCCGCCCAGTCGCTGGAGCGGGCGCTGATCGAGGCGGACGCGATCCAGGCGCTCGGGTTCCGGTACGTCGGCGTCCGGTGAGGAGGCGCCTGCTCGTCGCCGCGGCGGTGCTCGTGGCCGCCTGGCTCGTCGTCGCCTCTGCCCTGTTCGCCCTGCCGCACGACGACGAGCCGATCCGCGGCGACGCGGACGCCGTCGTCTCGCTCGCGGGGAGCAGCGCGCGGTTGCCCGTGGCCGAGCGGCTGGTGCGACGGGGCGCGGCCCCCGTGCTGGTCGTCTCGTACGAGCCGGCGCTCGAGGACGCGCGCGCCGACGCGCTGTGCTCCGGCCGGTCGCGCGAGGGCGTCGTCTGCTTCCGAGCCGACCCCACCTCGACGCGCGGCGAGGGGCGCGCGATCGCGCGGCTCGCCCGCGCACGGGGCTGGGACGACCTCGTCGTCGTCACCTCCGACTTCCACGTCTTCCGCGCGCGGCTCGTGCTCGAGCGCTGCCTCGACGGGCGCGTGCGGTTCGTGTCCGCGCCGTCGGCGCGCCTCTGGCTGCCGTGGCACATGGCGACCGAGAGCGCGAAGCTCGTGGACGCGCTGCTCGTACGCCGCCGCTGCTAGCTCGGCCGCTACCGCGCCGCGTGCGCGAGGAACTCCAGCAGGTCGGCGCGGGTCAGCACGCCGACGGCACGGCCCGAGCGGGCGACGACGACGGCGTTCGTGCGCCCGGTGAGCGTCGCGAACACCTCGTCGAGCGACTGCGCCGCGTCCACGGCCGCGAGCGGGGGCTGCATCGCGGAGGCGACGTCCTCGTGGAGCGCGTCGGGGTTCTTGAACACGCGCTCGAGCAGGTCGCGGTCCTGCAGCGAGCCGATCACGTCGGTGAGCGACCGCGCGTCGCCGTCGCGGACGACCGGGAGCTGGGAGATCGAGTACTGCTGCATGAGGTCGATCGCCTCGCCGACCTTCTGGTGCGCGCCGATCGTGACGAGGTCGGGCACGTCGCGCTCCTCGGCGCGCTTGCTCCGGAGCACCTCCTCGACCGTCGGCGCCGGCGCGCGGCGCTCGACGAAGCCGTGCTCGAGCATCCAGTTGTCGTCGTAGAACTTCGACATGTACGAGCGCCCGGAGTCGGGGATCATCGTCAGGATCGTCGCGTCCGGGCCGAAGCGCCTCGCGATCTCGAGCGCCGCCCACACCGTGGTGCCGCCGGAGCCGCCGGCGAGGATTCCCTCCTCGTGCGCGAGGCGGCGGGCGGTCAGGAACGAGTCCCGGTCGGAGACGCGCACCCACTCGTCCACGACGTCGGGATCCATCGTCTCGGGCCACGTGTCCTTGCCGATGCCCTCGACGAGGTAGGGCTGCAGCTCGCTCTCGTCGCGCGCGGTGTAGACGGAGCCCTCGGGGTCGGCGCCGACGACGAGGATCTCGGGCTTGCGCTCCTTCAGGTAGCGACCGACGCCGGAGATCGTCCCGCCCGTGCCGACCGAGATCACGATCGCGTCGATCTCGCCGCCGGTCTGCTCCCAGATCTCGGGCCCGGTGAGCCGGTAGTGCGCCTCGGGGTTGGCCCGGTTCGAGTACTGGTCGGGCTTGAAGCCGCCCGGAAGCTCCTCGGCGAGGCGTGACGACACCGAGTAGTAGGACTCCGGCGAGTCGTGGTCGACCGCCGTCGGCGTGATCACCACCTCCGCGCCGTACGCGCGGAGCATCGCGATCTTCTCCTGGCTCATCTTGTCGGGCATCACGAACACGCAGTGGTAGCCCTTGAGCGCGGCCGCGATCGCGAGGCCGACGCCGGTGTTGCCGGAGGTCGGCTCGACGATCGTGCCCCCTGGCTGCAGCCGCCCGTCACGCTCGGCGGCCTCGATCATCGCGAGCCCGATCCGGTCCTTCACCGAGCCGCCGGGATTCAGGTACTCGAGCTTCGCCAGCAGCCGGGGCGCCACGTCGCGCCCGATCCGGTCGAGGCGGACGATCGGGGTGTCGCCGACGAGGTCGAGGACGGTCGGATAGTCGCGCGGCATCGCGCGGCGAAGCTTAGTGATCCATCCGCCGTCGCCCGATCCCGCGCGAGCCCCCGACCGGCGCGCCCGATGCTAGTGGCGGAAGTGGCGGCGGCCGGTGAAGACCATCGTGGCTCCGGCGCCCTCGACGGCTGCGATCACCTCGTCGTCGCGCTTGGAGCCGCCGGGCTGGATCACGCCCGCGACGCCCGCCTCGAGCGCCACCCGGGGCCCGTCCGCGAACGGGAAGAACGCGTCGGACGCCAGCGCGGCCCCGGCCAGGTCGTGGCCGTGCTCGCGCGCCTTCTCGACGGCGATCCGGACCGCGTCGACGCGGCTCATCTGACCGGCCCCGATCCCGACGGTCGCCAGGTCGCGCGCGAGGACGATCGCGTTGGACGAGACGTGCCGGCAGACACGCCACGCGAAGAGCAGGTCGCCCCAGTGCGCCTCGGTCGGGGCGCCGCAGACGACGCGCATCGTCTCCCGCTCGTCGTCGGTCGAGTCGCCGTCCTGGACGAGCAGGCCTCCGGGCACCCGCTTGAGGTCGCGCTCGCCCGGTCGCCAGCGCCGGCGCTCGCCGTCGACGAGGATGCGCGTCGACGGCTTGCGCCGCAGGGCCGCGAGCGCGCCGTCGTCGTAGCCCGGCGCGATCAGCACCTCGACGAACTGCTCCGCGAGCCGCTCCCCGAGCACCGCGTCCACGGGCCGGTTGAGGGCGACGACGCCCCCGTAGGCCGAGACCGGGTCGGAGGCGAGCGCCCGCTCGTACGCCACGAGCGGCGTCGCCGCGAGGGCCGCGCCGCACGGGTTCGCGTGCTTCACGATCGCGCACCCGGGCAGCGAGAACCCGGCGAGCAGCGACACCGCTCCGGCCAGGTCGTGGAGGTTGTTGAACGACAGCTCGCGGCCGTGCACCTGCTCGACGCGCGAGAGCAGGTGCCGCCGCGCGCCGTTCTCCGTGTAGTACGCGCCGCGTTGGTGCGGGTTCTCTCCGTACGCGAGCTCGCGGGCCTTCGTGAACGCGAGCGTGAGCCGCTCCGGGAACGGCTCGACCTCCGCGAACCAGGCCGCGATCGCGGCGTCGTACGCGGCCGTCGCGGCGAACGCCTCCGCCGCGAGGCTCCGCCGCGTCGCGAGCGTCAGCGCGCCCGTGCGCCGGAGCTCCGCGAGCACCGGCTCGTACTGCGCCGGCCGGCAAACCGGCGCCACGTACGCGAAGTTCTTCGCCGCGCCGCGGAGCATCGACGGGCCTCCCACGTCGATCAGCTCGACCGCGTCGGCCTCGGTCACCCCGCGCCGTGCCGCCGCGCGCTCGAAGGGGTAGAGGTTGACGCAGACCAGGTCGAACGGCTCGATCGCGTGCTCCTCGAGCGTCGCCGCGTCGTCGGGCCGGTCGCGCCGCGCGAGGATCCCGGCGTGGATGCGCGGGTGCAGGGTCTTCACGCGCCCTCCGAGCAGCTCCGGCACCTCCGTCAGCGACTCCACGCGCTCGACCGTCAGGCCGAGGTCCTCCAGCGCCGCGGCGGTGCCGCCGCTCGCCACGAGCTCCCACCCGAGCTGCGCGAGCCCGCGTGCGAAGCCGTCGAGGCCGGTCTTGTCGTAGGTGGAGATCAGCGCGCGCACAGCTCACCCACGACCTTCGGCAGCAGCCGGTGCTCGACGGCGTGGATCCGCTCCTCGAGCGTCTCCCGCGGCTCGACGGGCACGGGCTCCTGGACGAGGATCGGCCCGGAGTCGAGCCCGTCGTCGACGACGTGGACGGTGACGCCGGTCGTGGCGACGCCCGCCTCGATCGCCTGCTCGACGGCGTGCAGGCCGGGGAAGGCCGGGAGCAGCGAGGGGTGGACGTTCACGGTCCGCTCCGGGAAGCGATCGAGGAACGGCGCAGTCAGCAGGTGCATGTACCCGGCGAGGACCACGAGGTCGACGCCGTGCTCCTCCAGCCAGGTTGCCATGGCGAGGTCGCGCTCGGCGCGGTCGGCGTGGCAGTCGAGCGAGAACGTCGCCGTCGGGATCCCGGCCTCGCGCGCGCGCTGGAGCGCGTACGCGTCGCGGCGGTTCGACGCGACCGCCGCGATCGGCAGGCCGGCGTCGACGAGCGCCTGCAGGTTCGTCCCGGAGCCGCTGACGAGCACGCCGATCACGCCGCCGCGAGCTCCCCGATCACGGTCGCGCCGGCCTCGCGGGCGCGGGCCTCGTCCGCCGGCGGCACCACGGCGCACATCCCGATCCCGCAGTTGAACACGCGGCGCAGCTCGTCCTCCTCGACGCCCTGCACCGCGAGCCACGCGTAGACCGGCGGCCGCTCCCAGGCGCCCCAGTCGATCCGCGCCGTGACGTGCGGCGGGAGCACCCGCGGCAGGTTGCCGGGGATGCCGCCGCCGGTCACGTGCGCGAGCGCACGGACGTCGGCCCGCGCCCGCAGCGTGCGGATCTCTTCGAGGTACAGCCTCGTCGGCGCGAGCAGGAGCTCGGCGTCGAAGTCGTCCTCGCCGACGAGCCGTCGCACGAGCGTGAAGCCGTTGGCGTGCAGGCCGGCCGACGGAAACCCGACGACGAGATCGCCCGGCGTGCACCGCGAGCCGTCGACGACGCGCTCGCGCTCGACGATCCCGACGCACGTGCCGGCGAAGTCGAGCTCCTCGTCCCGGTAGATGCCGGGGAGCTCCGCGGTCTCGCCGCCGATGAGCGCGCAGCCGGCCGCGCGGCAGACCTCGGCGGCGCCCTCGACGAGCTCCGCCACCTGCTCGAGCTCGATCCGGCTCGCCGCGACGTAGTCGAGCAGGAACAGCGGCTCGGCGCCCGTGGTCAGGACGTCGTTGATGCAGTGCGCGGCGAGGTCCGCGCCGCACCACCGCAGGCGGCCGGCGCGCCGGGCGAGCACGAGCTTCGAGCCGACGCCGTCGGTGGAGGCGGCGAGCAGGCGCCGGTCGTCGAGCGGGTGGAGCCCCGCGAACGCGCCGAAGCCGGTCGCGCCCGTCGACTCGACCGCGGCGCGCAGCCGGTCGACGACCGACTCGGCGACCGCCAGCGAGACCCCGGCTGCCTCGTACGTGAGGCGCTCCTCCGTCACGGCCCGAGTCTAGTGCGGCGCTCCGACGTCGAGCCGGCGCCGGAGCCGCACCTCGTCGGCGCCGTGCGGGCTCCGGCGCAGCGTCCCGTCCGGGCGCAGCCCCGCGCGTGCGTAGAACCGGGCCGCGCGGTCGTTGCCGACGAAGTGCCAGACGACGAGCGTGTCGCAGCCGCGCGCGGCGAGGTCGTCGGCGGCGTGCCGGAGCAGTGCGTGGCCGAGGCCGGTGCCGATGCGGTCGGGATCGACGTAGAGGCCGTGCACCTCTCCGCGCGCACCTTGAGGCGGCGATCTCGGCGGCGTCGTCGGGTCGCGCGGCGCGGATCTCCAGCGGGCGAACGACGCCGGCGCGGACGCGCATCGGTGTCGGGCCAACGTGCCGCTCGCGCACCGAGCGCCGGCTAGAGGAACTGCTCCGCGAAGAGCTCGGGCCGTCCCTGCGGGCCGCCGGGGACGAATCGCACCACCGTCTCTCCCAGCAACACGGCGCTCCCCTCGCGCTGGAGGTCGAGCAGGTCCGCCAGGACCCGCGCCTTGTCCTCCGGCTCGTCGGCCCGAAGCTGCAGCTCGCCGAGCCGCAGCTCGTCGCTGTCCTCCAGGAGCTCCTCGATCCACTCGCGCGGCGGATGGAGCTCGAGGCGGTAGCCGGCGCCGGTCGAGACGAACGTCCGCCGCCCGCCGTGCTCCTGGACGCGCAGGTCGCGCTCGGCGGCGCGCGCCATCGCCGCCTCGAACTCGTCGTCGTCGAGGGCGACGCCGATGTGGTCGACGCGCGGGAGCGGCCACTGCCCCGGCTGCACGACGACGTTGACCGCGCCGCGCTCCAGCTCCGAGAGCCGCAGCTTGAACCCACGCCGGTCGAGCTCCTCCCACGACACGCCGGACTCGAACGACGTCTGCTCGTCGCCGATCCGTCCGTAGCGCGCGACGAGCTCGAAGCCGAGCTTCCCCACGTACCGCGCCTCGACGTCGCGCACGCGGCTGGTCACGAGGTGGTAGTGGAACACGAACACGGCCGCGGCGAGGCTAGCGGACGGCCCGCAGCCCCGTGATGCGGGCGCCGCCGTCGTCGTCGAGGACGACGTCGGCCAGCAACGGCCCGGCCCGCTCGAGACGCGGCGCCTCGCCCTCGTCGACGAAGAACCGCTCGATCCCGAAGCTCAGCCCGGAATCGGTCACGCGGCCGCGCATGACCGTGCCGCCGGGCTTCGAGCGCGTGGGCGGCCCGGCCGCGACCCAGGGCTCGCCCGCGTCGAGCGCCGTGATCTTCACACTGATATTATAGCCGTTGTGCTATGGATGACAAGGCGCTACGCTCGCGCCGGTGCTCGACCTCCTGCTCCAGCTCGCACCGCTCGTGCTGCTCGGGTTCCTCTACTTCCGGCGGGCGCGCCGCCTGGGGCGTCGCGGGGCGCCGGTTCCCGCGGCCCGGCAGTGGAGCTTCGGCCTCGGCCTCGCGCTCCTGCTGTTCGCCGTGTCGCCGCCGCTCGAGCGGCTGGCGGAGGAGCGGCTGTTCTCCGCGCACATGCTCCAGCACGTCGTCCTCGGCGACCTCGCCGCGCTCGCCCTCGTGCTCGGCCTGACGGGGCCGCTGCTCCGGCCGGTGCTCGCGCTCCCGCCGGTCGAGCGCCTCCGCGGCCTGGCCCATCCGGCCGTCGCGCTGCCGCTCTGGGCGGCGAACCTGTACCTCTGGCACCTGCCTGCGCTGTACGAGGCGGCACTCGCCAACGGCGCCGTGCACGCGCTCGAGCACGCGTGCTTCCTCGGCTTCGGGATGCTGATGTGGGCCCCGGTCGTCGAGGTGCTCCCCGGCCCGGCGTGGTTCGGGACGGGCTGGAAGCTCGGCTACGTCGTGGTCGTCCGCCTCGTCGAGACGGTGCTCGGCAATGTCTTCTTCTGGGCTGGCGAGCCCGTCTACGACACGTACGCGCGCGCCGAGCGGACGTGGGGGATCTCGGCGCTCGCCGACCAGGGCATCGCGGGCGGGATCATGATGGTCGAGGGCTCGCTCGTGACGATCGGCGCGCTCGCGTGGCTGTTCCTGAAGCTCGCGCAGGAGGGCGAGCTCCGGCAGGAGCTGCTCGAGCGCGGGCTCGACCGCCGCGCCGTCGAACGTGCCGTCCGCTACGGCCGCGGGCAGGAGTTGTCCGAGGGCCGCTGAACGCTGTCCGGCGCCCACGACCGCTAAGGAGGAGCCCATGTCCGAGACACCCCCGGAGCAGCCCGCGCCGACCGCGCCGCAGCCCGCAGGCGAGCGGGACTGGCGTCCGCCGATCGGGATGGGCTTCGTGCCCGGCAACGCGGAGCTCATAGTCTGGGTCCTGGCGCTGCTGGTGGCGATGCTCGTCACCTGGATCGACGACGCGCTCGGCAGCGGCGACTGGCTGCAGTTCTTCCTCTGGACGACGGCGGCCTACCTGATCAGCCGCGGCGTCGCCAAGGCCTCGCGGGTCTACGAGATGTAGCGGCGCGGGGGAGTCGGCCGCTCCCCCGCGACCTCGCTCACGTCCGGCTCGACGCGCCCTCGAAGCGCAGCTTCCCGAGCTCCACCGGCACGGGCGTCGGGTACTCGCGGGTCAGGCAGGCCCGGCACAGGGCCTCAGCCGGACGACGGGTCGCCGCCTGCAGGCCCTCGAGCGAGAGGTAGGCGAGCGAGGTCGCGCCGATGTGCTCGCGCACCCCGTCGACCGTGCGCGACGAGGCGACGAGCTCCGCCGGGTCGGCCAGGTCGATCCCGTAGAAGCACTGCCCGACGACGGGCGGCGACGACACGCGCACGTGCACCTCGGCCGCGCCGGCGTCGAACAGCATCGCCACGAGCTGCCGCGTCGTGTTGCCGCGCACGATCGAGTCGTCGACGATCACGAGGCGCTTGCCCGTCAGCTCCGCCAGCGGGTTGAACTTCAGGTGCACGCCGAGCTCGCGCATCGCCTGGTCCGGCTGGATGAACGTGCGGCCGACGTAGCGGTTCTTGATCAGGCCCTCCGAGAACGGGATCCCGCTCGCGCGCGCGAACCCGATCGCCGCGGGCGTGCCCGAGTCCGGGATGGGGAGGACGAGGTCGGCTGCGACCGGCGCCTCGGCCGCCAGCCGCTCTCCCATCCGGATGCGGGCGCCGTGCACCTCGACCTCCGACAGCCGCGAGTCGGGCCGTGCGAGGTAGAAGAACTCGAAGATGCAGAGGGCGCCGCGGGCGGCCGGCTCGACGGCCTGCAGCGACCGCAGGTCGCCGTCCGCGCCGACGACCACGACCTCGCCGGGACGCACCTCGCGCTCGTAGGCGGCGCCGAGGAGGTCGAGGGCGCAGGTCTCGGAGGCGACGACCCAGTCGCCGTCGCCGAGGCGCCCCAGGCAGAGCGGGCGGAACCCGTACGGGTCGCGGAACGCGGCGAGCTCGCCGCCGGTGAGCGCGACGCAGGAGTAGGCGCCCTCGAGCCGCGCCATCGCCGCTCCGATCGCCTCCTCCAGCGGCCCCTCGTGCTGCGCGACGAGCGCCGCGATCGCCTCGCTGTCGGAGCTCGACTTGAGCGGGATCCCCAGCTCCTCGCGCAGGCGCGCCGCGTTGACGAGGTTGCCGTTGTGGCCCAGGGCGATCGTGCGCGCGCGGCCGTGGTGGACGAGCGGCTGCGCGTTCGCCCAGCGGTTGCCGCCGGTCGTCGAGTAGCGCACGTGACCGATCGCGAGCTGGCCGTGGAGGCCGCGGAGCGTCTGCTCCGTGAACGCCTGCGTGACGAGGCCGAGCTCGCGCAGCACGGTCAGACGGCCGTGGTCGGAGACGGCGATGCCGGCCGACTCCTGGCCGCGATGCTGCAGCGCGAAGAGGCCGAAGTACGCGAGCCGCGCCACGTCGCGGCCCTCCGAGCGGATGCCGACGACGCCGCACATCAGGCGTCCCCCCACGCGGCGCGCAGCTCGTCGAGCGGGATCCCGGCGAGCGTGTCGCCGCCGGCGACGCCGAGCCGCCGCAGCGGCACGCCCTCCAGTCGGGCCGCGACCTCGGGAGCGCAGGCGACGACAGCCTGGCCGCCGCCCTCGCCGAACAGGCGAGGCGCGTCGTCCGGGAGCTCGAGCTCGGCGCCGATCCCGCTCCACAGCGCAGCTTCGGCGAGCGCCACGAGGAGCCCGCCCTCGGCCGCGTCGTGCGCCAGCGAGAGCGCCGGTGCGTTGCGCCACAGGAAACGAACGAGCGCGACCTCTGCGTCGAGGTCGACCGGGGCGGCGCCGCCGCCGACCTCGCCGAACCGTGCCTGGTGCTCGGACCCGTTCAGCGTCAGGCGGCCGGCGGCCGCGAGCAGGACGACGTCGCCCGTGCGCCAGCCGCGCGGCACCGTGCGCACGTCCTCGACGAGGCCGACGCACCCGACCACGGGGGTCGGGTCGATCGGCCGTCCGTCGGTCTCGTTGTAGAGCGAGACGTTGCCCGAGACGACCGGCGTCCCCAGGGCCTCGGCGGCGAGCGCCATCCCCTCGATCGCCTCGGCCAGCTCCCACGCGATCTCGGGCTTCTCGGGGTTGCCGAAGTTGAGGCAGTCGGTCAGCGCGAGCGGCCGCCCGCCCGCGCAGGCGACGTTCCGCGCCGCCTCCAGCACGACGAGCGCGCCCGCGACGCGCGGGTCGAGGCGGCCCGCGCGGGGGTTCGCGTCGAGCGACACGGCGAGGCCGCGGAGCGACGGACGCAGCCGCAGCACGGCCGCGTCCAGCCCGGGACGGCGAACCGTCCGCGAGCCGACGAGCTGGTCGTACCGCCGGTACACCCACGCGCGCGAGCGCACGTTCGGCGAGGCGAGCAGCTCGAGCAGTGCGTCGGCCGTGGCCGGGGCGGACGGCGGAGCGGCGGCGGCCCGCGCCGGCCGCGCTTCGCGGGGCACGTCGTACCGCGGCACCTCGTCGGTGAGGCAGGCGGCCGGGATCGCGCCTTGCTCGTCGCCGTCGAGGAAGGCGCGCAGCTCGCCGGTGTCCGTGACCTCGCCGATCGCGGTGCACGGCAGCTCCCAGCGCGCACAGACGGCTGCGACGGCGTCCACGAGCTCCGGGCGGACGACGGCCACCATGCGCTCCTGCGACTCCGAGATCATGATCTCCCACGGCTCGAGCTCCTCCCGCAGCGGCACGCGGTCGAGGTGGACGTCGATGCCCGCACCGTCGCGCGCCATCTCCGCGAGCGAGGACGCGAGCCCGGCCGCGCCGCAGTCCTGCAGCGACTCGACGAGGCCCCGCTCGACCAGCTCGAGCGAGACCTCGATCAGCTTCTTCCCGGTGAACGGGTCGCCGATCTGGACCGTCGGCCGCTTGTCGCCGTCCTCCTCGCCGAGCTCGGCGCTGGCGAGCACCGACGCGCCGCCGATCCCGTCGCGGCCGGTCGTCGCGCCGAACAGGACGATCGCGTTGCCGGGCCCCGTCGCGCGCGCGCGCTTCAGCCGGTCGGCCGGGAGGAGGCCGACGCACATCGCGTTGACGAGGCAGTTCTCCGCGTACGCGGGATCGAACGTCGTCGTGCCGCCGACCGTCGGGACGCCGACGCAGTTGCCGTAGTGGCCGATCCCGCCGACCGCGCGGTCGAAGCGCCAGCCCGGCTCGCCGAAGAAGAGCCCGTCGAGCAGTGCCACCGGCCGCGCGCCCATGGCGACGATGTCGCGCAGGATCCCGCCCACGCCCGTCGCGGCTCCCTGGAACGGCTCGACGGCCGAGGGGTGGTTGTGCGACTCGACCTTGAAGGCGACCGCGAGGCCGTCGCCGACGTCGATCACGCCCGCGTTCTCGCCGGGGCCCTGGAGAACGGTCTCGCCGCGGGAGGGGAGCCGTCGCAGCAGCGGCGCCGAGTGCTTGTACCCGCAGTGCTCCGACCAGAGCAGCGAGAAGACGGCGAGCTCGAAGTGGTTCGGATCGCGCTCGAGCAGGGCGCGGATACGGTCGAGCTCCCCGTCGGTCAGCCCGAGGGCACGGTGGAGCGGCTGTTCCTCGACCGCGCTCAGGGACCCGAGTCTAGCGGCGCGCCCGGAGGGTGCCCCGGCGCCTCGACGGGGTCGCTCACCGCCTCGCGCCCGGCGGGGGTTCGATGCGGATGCCGACGATGTCGAAGGCGACGAAGCGGTCCCGCATGAAGTGGGCGGCCGCGGTCATCCGCAGCTCGACGGGGAGCGCGGTCCGGCGGTCGAACGTGCCGGTGAACCACGCCGGCGTCTCGGGGTCGAGCCACGAGAGGGTCAGGCGGCGCGGCGTCTGCGAGAGCACGCGCGCGTTCGCGACGCTCGAGCCCCACGGTGGGACGGGCTGCGGGAGCAGCACCGTCGGGGACGCCTTCCACGGCGCCCCGGGAGCGGCGCGGTCCCATCGCGTCGTCCCGATCACGATCCCGCCGGCGCCGCCCCGGATCGAGTAGGAGAGCCGGTTCGGCGCGGCGAGCGTCCACCGCGTGTGGAGGACGGTCCCCAGGCCCGACGTCAGGCGCTCGTCGAACACGGCTGAGTCGAGCGCCCGGAACGCCCGCGTGGCGCGACCGAGGAACGCCGCTCCGGGCAGCGGCGGCCACCGGCCCGGGAGGCGGAACTCCGCCGACCGCGGCGCCCCGATGCCGTCGATCCGGACGGTGAACCGCGACGGGTGGGGGACGGGGAGCGTCGTCGCGTAGCAGCCGTGGCCGCAGCTCCGCGCACGCCTCGAGGCGGTCTTCCGGACCTCGATCCCGGTGTCCGGGTGCTCGTCGGCGGCGCCCAGCTCGACGTCGAGGCCGTCCACGCCGCGTCCGGTGCGTCCGAGGATCGTCGCCGTCAGCCGCAGCGGCCGTCCCGGCCGGACCGCGAGCGCGACGGCGAGCTCGCGCGACTGGCGGGCGAGCACGACCGTCCCCGCAGGAGGTGCCGGCGCGCGGCCGACCTCGCGCGCGCCCGCCGGGGCCGTCGGCGCCGCGACGGCCGCGTCGCGGCCCGGCCTGAGCCCCGTCAGGACCGCGACGGCGCCGACGACGACGGCGAGGAGGCCGAGCTCGGCCGCGACGCTGCGCCGCAGCCGCACCGGTGCGCCGAGCCGCCGGCGGCTGAGCCACGCAAGGCCGAGGAGCGCCGCGAACAGGCCGGTCTTGACGAGGATCGTCCGCCCGTACCCGGTCGACCAGAGCTGCGACACGTCGGTGAGCTCGCGCAGCGCGCGGCCGCCGCCGGAGAGCGCGAGCACGGCGACTGCCGGCAGCGCGAGCCGGGAGAAGCGGCGCGCGACCTCGGGGTCGCGACCCTGTCGCAGCCCGAGCGCGAGCTGTAGCAGCCCGCCGGCCCAGAACGCCGCCGTCGCGGTGTGGAGCAGGTCGAGCGCGAGCGAGAGGGCCCTCGGCCCGCCCGCGTCGAGCGCGTGCCCGGCGAGCGGCGGCGCCGCGAGCAGCGCGAGCGAGACGACCTGGGCGACGACGAGCGCGCCGGGCGTCGTCGCCGCGATCGCCGCCGCGGTGGCGCCGACGGCCGCGACGACGACGGCGACCTTCGTGACGTCGGCGAACCGCGTCCCGTCCGCGTGCGTCGCGTGCAGGAGCGACACGCCGCCGACGATCGCGACCACGAGGCCGACGACGATCGTCCCGGACAGGCGTCGCGGGGCGGCGGCGGAGACGAGCAGCCCGAAGAGCGCCGCCCCTCCGGCGACGAGGATGCCGCCGAGGTACAGCCACCGCGACACCTCCTCGTGGAGCGGGGGGCCGGTCCCGCCGGCGTCCAGCACGGACCGCGGTCGGCCTGCCCCGGAGCCGGACGTGCCGACGCGGAACGCGATCGTCCCGGCCTCGAGGTGCCCGTCGTCGGAGACGATCCGCCAGCGCGCGCTGTAGTCGCCGTCCGCGAGCCCGGGACGAAGGCGCAGCACGAGCACCCGTCCATCCTGGGCGAGGCGCGGCCGGCCGGCGAGCACGGAGCCGCCGTCGTTCGCGACGACGGCGTTGCCCGGGCCGACGCCGACGGGGTCGTCGAAGCGGACCCGGACGTCGGACGGCGCCGACGCGAGGACGGCGCCGTCGCGCGGAGAGGTCTCGACGACGCTCGCGTGCGCGAGCGCCGCCGGGGCGAGCGCCGCCGCCGCGGCGAGCGACGCCGTCAGGAGGAGGGGGCCGCGCACGCCGCTCCCGATCCGACCGGCGGCGCCGGCCCCTGCGAGGCTACGTGACCTTCAGCTTCCCCTTCATTCCCGCGGCGGCGTGGCCCGGCACGGTGCAGATGTACGGCTTCAAGCCCTTCGTCAGCGTGACGCGGAGCGTGCCGGTCTTGCCGCGGGCGATCATCTTTGACCTCTTGCCCGCGATCTTGAAGTCGTGGGCCAGGGCGCCCTTGTTGACGAGCTTGAAGGTGACGACGCCGTGGCGGACGACCTTCTTGGAGAGGATGAACTTGAACTCCTTCATCGTGACGGTGACCGTCGTCGCCTGGGAGGCGGACGTGGTCGGCGAAGCGGCGGGAGCGAGCGAGAGCGCGACCAGCGCTGCGAGCAGCGCGACCGCGAGCGAGCGAGCCTTCATGGGCTGACCTCTTCCTCGGAGCAGGTTGCGGGACGACCGGCGGGAAGCATACGGGCCATTGTTACCCAAGCGCTTGCCCGGGCGCGAGGCCCCGGCCGCCGCGCGCCCTCGCGCGCGGCGGCCATGATCCGGGTCAGCGCGGAGACGGCGGCGTGATCGTGAGCTGCCCCACCATGCCGCGGTCGGCGTGGAAGGGGACGTCGCAGACGGTGTTGAACGTGCCGGCAGCCAGGCCGACCGTGTACGTCTCCGTCCCGCCCGGCGGGAGCAGTGTCCCCGCCTTGACGCCGTTGATCGAGAAGTTGTGCACCTCCTGGCCCTTGTTCGTGATCACGAACGTGACCGTCCCCTGCGGGATGGTCGACTGCGAGAGCTCGAAGCGGTACTCGAACATGCCGACCTGCACCGTCGTGGCCGGGCCCGGAGGGGGCGGCGGCGGCGGCGGGGGAGGCGGCGGCGGCGGGGGCGGCGGCGGCGGCGGGGGCGGCGCGGGCGCCGGCTTCGTCGCGACCGCGAAGCTGCCCTTCATCCCGGCGGCGGCATGGCCGGCGATCGTGCAGATGAAGGCGTAGCGGCCCTTCTTCTTGAACCTGACGCGCAGCGTCGCCGACTTGCCGGGCAGGAGCTTCGGGGTCTTCTTCCCCGCGATCTTGAAGTCGTGCGTGATCTTGCCCCTGTTGACGAACTTGAAGATCACGGTGCCCGTCGGAGCGCTCCGCCTCGAGAGCCTGAAGCGGAACTCCGTGCCGGTCACGGTCACGCGGGTCGTGGCCTGCGACGCCTGCGGGCCGGCGGCGGCACCCGCCGCGGGAGCCGCGGCTCCGCCGCTCGTCAACAGCCCGCCCGCGACGACCGCCGCCACGGCGGCGACCGGCGCCATGATCACTGCCAAACGTCGCATCGAAGACCCCCTTTGAACGGACTGAGTCGGTCGCAAGGCTACCACCTGGACGAGGGAATGAACGGAAGCCGATGCACCGGGCGGCGGCCGTCGCGGCCGCCGCCCGGTGCGAAGCTCACGCTACGGCAGGACGAACGTGTAGATCGAGTCGTCGCGGAGCCGAGCCGGGTTCGTCAGGCCCAGGGGGCGCGAGACGTCGTTGTGGGACTGGCCGCCGACGGCGACCGAGACGTACTGCTTGCCGCCGACCGTGTACGTGACCGGCGCTGCGCCCACCGGCGCCGTCATCTTCGGCGACCGCCAGAGCTCCTGCCCCGTCTTCGTGTCGACGGCCTGGAGGAAGCCCTTGCCGTCCTGCGCGTTCCCCTCGCCCAGCCAGCCGACGAACGTGATGCCGCTCGCCGTGTTCATCGAGCCGCTGTAGCACGGCGACGGCCAGTGCTGGTGCCACGTCAGCTTGCCCGTCGTGACGTTCAGCGCCGCGAAGTTGCCCGTGTTCGAGGTCGACGTGTCGCCGACCCCCAGCGTCGCCACGCCGAAGCCGCCGTTCGCGCCCACGACCTGCGACGCCCGCGGGATCTGGAGGAAGCCCCGCGCGCGGTCGGTCACGCCGCAGGTGATGAACGTCTTGTTCTCCGGGCTGTACGAGCTGGCCGGCCAGTCCATCATCTCGAACGGCTGGACGACGTACTCCGTCGTGTCGTACGGGTCGTAGACGCACCCGATCTTGAACGGCTTGCCGTTCGGGGCGGTCGCCGTCGCGAACGGCACGTACGCGTTCGTCTGGGTCACGGTGCCGTCGGTGCAGGGCCGCCTCGTGCCGTCCGAGGAGAGCTTGTTGAACAGCACGTTGTCGGCCGTGGGAACCGGCTGTGTCGGCCAGGTGTTCACCTCGGGCGCCGAGCTCTGCGGGACCTTCACCTCGGGGATCGGGAGCAGCGGCTTTCCGGTCTCCCGGTCGAGGATGAAGGTCATCCCGTACTTGTTGACGTACGCGACGGCCGGACGCGTCCTGGTGACCGTCCTCGTCACCTTCTTCCGCCTCGTGACCGTCTTGCCCTTGACCCTGACCTTGACCTTGACGGTCGAGGCGACCTTCACCTTGTACGGGGCGTCGTACAGGACGCCGTTGTTCGGCAGGTCCGCGTCCCAGAGGTCGTGGTGGGTCGTCTGGTAGTACCAGACGAGCTGGCCCGTGTAGAGGTTCAGCGCCACGATCGAGTCGGTGAAGAGGTTCATGCCCGGGCCGCGCGAGTTCCACGGGACCGGGTTGCCGGTGCCGAAGATCGCGAGGTTGCGCTTCGTGTCGACGATCGGCGACTCCCACATCGAGCCGCCGCCGTAATCGCGGTTCAGCTTGTCGCCGAGCGGCCACGTGTTGCCGCCGGGCTGTCCCTCGTGGGGGATGACGGTCCACGTCCACAGCTCGCGGCCGTTGTCCGCGTCGAAGGCGTGCATCGACGCGCTCGCGCCGCCGTTGTCGCCGGCGGAGTCGCCGATGAGCACCAGGCCGTTGGCGTAGATCGGCGCAGCCGAGACCTTGCCGCCCTTCCGCCACGGCGCCACCTCGGACTTCCAGACCAGGCCGCCCTGCATCTGGCTCAGCGCGATCAGGAAGCCGTCACGCGTCCCGGCGAAGACCTTGCCGTCGGCGATCGCGACGCCCGGCTGCCGGCCGCCGCTGCCGACGTTGAAGCCGGCCTCGTACGTCGGGACGTACTTCCAGAGCTGCGCGCCCGTCGCCGCGTCGAGCGCGAAGACCTCGCCCTTCGGCGTCGTGTAGTAGTAGGTGCCGTCCGAGACGACCGCATTCGCCTCGAGCGAGCCGCACGCCGCGTCCTTCGTCAGGCACGTCCCGAGGTTGATGTGCCACGCCTCCTTGAGGGTGGCGACGTTCGACTTGTTGATCTGCGTCAGCGACGAGTAGCGCCAGCCCTGGAGGTTGCCCATGTGGCTGAGCCAGTTGTCGCCGGCGGGCGCGTTCATCTGGTCGGCCGTGTACGCCGGCGAAGGTGTGATCACGCGGGCCGACGGGGCCGCCTGGGAAACGCCCCCTCCGACCACGAGTAGCGAGAGTGCCGCAGTGAACGGAACCCAGACGGATCGACGCATATCGAACGCCTCCCGGAGACGATGAGGACGCAAAGAGGAGGCAAACTATCCCACTCTCGACTCGTAAGTGCAAATGTGCACGACGGATCCGTTCGGCCGGCGGGTTACGATCACACCCGTGCTCCGTACATCCCTCCTGCTCGCCGCGATCGCCGTCGCATTCGCCTTCGCGCTCGGCCTCGATCAAGCGCACGGCCGGACGGCGGAGGCCGCGGCCGGGCACAACATCACCCTGCGCGGCAAGTTCCCGGGCAGCGGATGGACGGGCTCCCTGTCGAGGAAGCTCGTGAGGACGCGGGTGATCGCGTTCACCGTGTGCGCGGTCTGGGACCAGCCGGCGTCGCGGCCGTTCAACTGCACTCCGGCGCCCGGTGTCCGCCTGCCCCAGGGAACCGAGCTGCGGCTCGAGCAGAAGCCCCCGGGAACCGGGCTTCGGCGGCCGGACAGCCCGGGTTGGGGCATGCTCGGCATCTCGGACGAGGCCACCATGCGCATCCCGCTCAGCAACGACGTCACGGGCAACAGGTTCGGCACCGTCCGCTTCCGCGTCACGCTGCGCCGGACGAGCTCGGGCGCGATCCTCTACCGCTCGAACCCGCTCCCGCTGCGCTGGCATCGCTGACGCGGGTCACGCCGGCCCGAACGCGACGAGCTCCGGCACGGTGCCCGGGCGCGCCGCGACGCCGGCGCCGACGAGCAGGAGATCGCCCGCGACGGCCGGACAGGCGTTCACGCCCGCGCGCATCCGCGTGCGCCAGAGCGTCCTCCCGTCGCCGGCGGCGAGTGCGTAGACGGACCCGTCGTAGGTCGACGTGAAGACGACGTCCGAGGCGACGGTCGCGCAGCCGAAGTCGGGCGACGGGAAGCGCCGCTCCCACAGCCTTCGCCCCGTGGGCGCGTCGAGGGCGACGAGACGGCCGCGCCCGCGCGTCGGGTCGACCGTGTCGAGCTCTTGCCGCGCTGTCGCGCTGCCCCACCCGCAGAGGTCGACGACGGGCACGAACAGGCGCGCGTGCGCATACGCCATCGGCGTCTCGACACCGCCGAGCAGGCCCGGGCAGACGGTCACCCGCCGCCGCGGCAGCGGGCCGACGTCGTTCAGGTGCAGCCCGACCACCGTCTCCCACTGCCGGCTGCGCGTCTCGCGGCTCCACGCGATCACCCGCCCGGCCTTGCCCGCTCCGAAGACGAGGTCGTCGTCGCCGAGGATGGGGGTCGCCTGGAAGTCGTAGTCGCGGACGTCGTGCGGGGTGACCTGGTCGTACCAGAGCAGCTTCCCTGCACGTGCGTCGAGGACGAGCAGTGAGTCCGTATAGCGAGCCGGGCCGGGGAAGGCGGCGCCGTTCGGCCGCTCGGGGCTGCCGCCCCAGGGCGAGGGGTTCGAGTTGCCCGCGTACAGCCTGCCCTCCTCGTCGACCGAGACCGGATACCAGAGCCCGCCGCCGCCCGCCTCGAGCGGATAGCGCCACGGCCGCTCGATCGTGTCGAACTTCCAGCGCACCGCGCCGGTCGCGGCGTCGAGCGCGTAGATCGCCCCGCGCCCGAACGGCGCGTATCCGACCGTGCTCAGGAAGACGAGCCCCTGCCACGGAACCGGCGCGATGTCGACGAACTGCTCGCGGATGCTCGTCAGGTGCCGGCGCCACAGCTCCCGGCCGGTCGAGGCGGAGAGCGCGAACGCGTCCGAGTCGGTCGCGCCGTAGACGCGGCCGCGGTCGAGCGCGAGCCCGTTCGGCCCCTCGTTCGGCGCGCGGTACCGACGCACCCACCGCAACCGCCCGCTCGCCCGGTCGAGCGCGTGGACGTTGCTCCGGAGGTCCTGGACGTAGACGCTGTCGGCGTCGGCGATAGGGGTCGAGGCGAAGACGCCCGAGAAGGTCGGCGCGGCGGTGAAGCGGTAGCGCCAGCGGACGGTCAGCCGCGCCACGTTGCCGGAGTCGAGCTCCGAGCCGGCGGCGGCGCGCGTGCCGGCGAGATCGCCGTTCGGGAGGCGCCAGGCTCCCGGCGGGTCCTCCCCGCCGCAGCCGGCCGCCGCGATCGACGCGACCAGGGCGAGGAGAGCGCGTCGTGGCAGTCGAGCGGGCATCGGGCTACGCTATACGCCGTGAAGGGGCGCCTTCTCGGCCTGGTGGCGGTCTCGGCGGTGGCGGTCGTGCCGGCTGCGCACGGCTCTCGCCAGCCGGTCACCATGCCCGCCACGATGCCGGCCACCACGGCGCCGCCGCCGATCGTGAACGTCAAGGTCACGATCACCGACTCGAGGATCAACATGCACCCGAAGCGCGGTCAGCGCGGAGCGATCGGGCGCTTCATCCTGCTCAACGTCGGCGCGAAGCCGCACACGTTCACGCTCGGCCACAAGCGGCACGGCACGGGCACCCAGACGGGGTTCACGAAGGCGCTGAGGCCCGGCGCGCAGAGCATCCACGTCTTCTACCTCGACTACCGCGGCAAGCTGCCGTACCTCTCCCCGCTGCCCGCCGACCGGTCGAAGCCGGGAATGCGGGGGACCTTCACGATCTACTGACGCCGACGCCGGGCCGGCGCGTCGGCTCAGCGTGGCTGCCAGGCGGGGGGCGCGTCGCCCGTCGCGACGTGGCCGCCGACCTGGATCGGTGTCGGCTTGGCGGCCGCCTTCACCGCGGGCCGGAGCGCCAGCGCGCCGCGTGAGACGTAGGCGAGCGTCCGCCCGTCCGGCGACCAGCCCGCGGGGCCGGTGTCGTTGACGATCCGCCGCGGGCGGTGCGGGGGCGGAACGCGCGCGAGGTAGAGGCCGAACTGCGGGCAGGGCCCTTCGCCGCAGTCCTCCGGTCCCGTGCTGACGCGCGGCCCGACGTAGGCCACGTCACGGGCGTTCGGGGACAGCGCCGCCGTCTGTGCGGTCACCGGGTCGAGCGTCAGGCCGTAGTACCTGAGCGGCCTGCCGGTCCGGGCGTCGATGCGGACGAGGTCGCCGGCGCTCGGGGTGAGGATGCCCTTCCCGTCGGCCGTCCACGTCGGGCGGCCCGCCGGCGGGCTCAGGCGAAGCCGCCGCGGCTTCCCGCCCGCCGCCGCCATGACGTAGACGCGCCACTCCTTCCGGTAGGGGCGGACGAAGGCGATCCGTCTGCCGTCCGGCGACCAGGCGGGGTAGCTGTCGCGCCCGCCGTTCGTCAGCCTGCGCAGGCTCGTGCCGTCCAGATTCACGCGGAAGAGCCCTGAGCCGAGCCGCGAGAACGCCAGGCGCTGCCCGTCCGGCGCGAAGGCGGGCGCCGTCGCCGGCAGCCTCCCGGTCGTGAATTGCGCGAGACCCTCGCCGCTCGTCTGCACGCGGAAGAGCTGCGCCGCGCCCGCCCCGCTCGGGTGCGCGGTGAAGACGATCCACCGCGCCGGCGTCGCAGCTCCGCGCGCCCCGTGCGCGACGACGAGCGCGAGCCCGAGGGCGACGGCACCCGCGTACGACCAGCCCCTCGAGAGCATGGGCGGAGCAATACCACATCGCCGCGTCCACCCGGTGTTCAGGATCACGGCCCGACGCAGCGCGTCGGCTAGCGCCGCCGCACGCGGATCGGCGCGAGGTTCTGCGGGACGCGCTGCGAGAGGCCGCTCGGCCACGAGGCGAGGTCGACGGGGCGGCCGGGGCCCGCGACGGTGCGCGAGAAGAACGTCCGCGCGTTCTGCCAGAAGCGGAGCGTCTGCCCCTGCGCCGAGCGCGGGAGCACGAGCGAGAAGCGGCCGCGCGCGTCGGGCCAGCGCGCGGCCAGCGGGCGGATCACGCCGTTGCGGCCGGAGACGCCGACGAGCATCCCCTGGTAGACGGCGCCGGGATAGGAGCTCGTCTCGGCGGGCGGCAGCGTCGTCCCGCTCGCCGGGAGCCGGATGTCGAGCGTCGCGCTCCGGAGCCGGGCGAAGCGTACGGGTCGCGCCGCCGGGAACGCGTAGGACGTGTTGCCGACGGCGACCTGGACGTTCAGCGGCACCGGGTTGGCCTCGGTCCGGTCGGACGCCGAGAAGAACGAGACGTAGCGGCCCTGGCCGTCGGTCGGCGTGGACTGCGTCCAGAAGTCGCGGTCGAGCGTCCGGGTGACGACGACCGCGCCCCGCACGGGCTCGCCCGACGCGTCCGTGAGGCGCCCGCGGAGCTGGTACGTATAGAGGACGGCAGGCGGCGGCGCGCCTCCGCCGGCGCGGGCGACGCGCCCGCTGACGAGCACCGTCCCGTTGCGCTGCACCTGCGCCCGGACGCCCGACAGCCGGTACGAGACGGTGAAGGCGCCGCGCGCCCGCAGCACGGCGCGCCGCTGCGCCGCGCTCAGCCGGCGGCCGCGGACGGTGGCCGAGGCGGCGCCGACCACGCGCGCCGCGTAGCGCCGCGGCTCGGTGATAGCGATCGGGTAGCGGAACCGGCCGCTGGCGTCGGTCGCCGTGGGGACGGCGTACGGGCCGACCGCCACGCGCGCGCCCTGCACGGGCGCGCCCCGGAGGGCGACGCGGCCGCTGACGAGCGGCGTATTCGACGAGCTCGCGCTCCACGCCTGGACGTAAAGCCGTCCTTGCGCGTTGATCCGCGCCGGCGACGGGATCGCGCGCGCGGCCCGGGGCGCGGCGGCGACCGCCGGCGTCCGCAGCACGCTCGCGAGCCGCTGCGGCAGCGGCGGGAGCGTCCGCTCGCGGGCGAAGCTCCCCCGCGGCGGCGGTGGATCCTGCGCCTTCGAGCCGCCGAGCGCGAACACGTGCAACTCGGTGCCGGTGCCGCCGTTCGACGAGGTCGGCGTCCCGCCGACGGTGATCGCGACGTACTCCTTCCCGTTGACCGCGTAGATCGTGGGCCCTGCAGCGATCGGGTGGCTCGTCTGGAATGTCCACAGCACGCGGCCGTTGCGCAGGTCGAACGCGCGCACGACGCCGTCGCCGCCGCCGGCGAACCCGAGCCCGCTCGCGGTCGTGGTCACGCCGCCGCGCTCCGGCTCGGGCGTCTTGAATTTCCAGATCCGGCGCCCCGTGTTGACGTCGATCGCCGAGATCGAGCCGAAGTCCTTCCAGTTCGGGTTGACGGTGCCGAAGGCGCCGATCTCGAGCCCGAGGAAGACGTCGCCGAGCAGCAGCTTGCGGCGCTTCTGCGTCGGCGTCAGCCGCTGCTGGGTGAGGATCGCGGAGGTCTCGGCGGCGGCGTTCACGACGATGTTCCGACCGGGGTGGAAGGACGCGGGCGAGTAGTTGAGCCCGCCGATCGCGGCGGGGTAGACGACGACGGGCTGCCCGGGCCGGAGCGGCGGGTGCTCCGTGCGGTCGATCACCTTGACGCGCGAGTAGATCGGGCGGCCGGTGCGGGCGTCGTAGGCGAACCAGACCCCTTCCATCGTGGCGACCGAGACGACGCGGCGGCGCGTTCCCCCGACGCGGGCCGTGTAGACCATCGGCGGCTGCGCCGTGTCGTACGACCACTGGTTGCCGTTCATCTGCTGCTGCCACCACTTCAGCCGTCCCGTCCGGAGGTCGACCGCGATGAGGGCGTTCGTGCGCGGGTTGCGGCCGGGACGGAGCGCCGGCCAGTAGAGCGGCGTCGGCGACCCGGTCCCGAAGTACAGGGTGCTCGTCGACGTGTCGATCGTCGTCGGCGTCCACACGACGCCGCCGCCGACCACGCGGCTAGGGCGGCGCCAGTTCTGGACGTCCGGTGGGATCGTCCAGAACGGGTTCGCCCAGGCCGGCGTCAGGTTCGGCTTGTAGGCCATCACGAAGCCGCGGACGCCGTACTCCGAGCCCGCGGCGCCGATCACGAGGCGGTTGTTGGCGCAGACGGGCGCGCTCGTCTCGGAGTAGCCGTAGTTGATCGAGGCGCCCGGCACCGCGGCGGCGATCGGCACCTGCTTGACGACGCGGCCCGTGCGGCGGTCGAGCGCGACGATCTGCATGTCGAGGGTGAGCAGGAACAGCCGGCCCGCGCAGTAGGCGACGCCGCGGTTGGCGACGATGCCGAAGTTCGAGTAGACGGCCGTCTTCTGCGGGTCGTAGCGCCAGAGCACCGCCCCGGTCGTGCCGTTCACCGCCCAGACGTTATTGTCGTTCGTCGTGAGGTAGAGGACGCCGTCGATCGCGAGCGGGTAGCTCTGCTCGCCGCGCCGGACGGTCGGGTCGAGCCGGCGGAAGTCGACCTTGAAGACGCGGCCGACGCCGTCGACGTTGCCCGGCGTGATCTGGGTCAGCGGCGAGTACCGGTTCTGGTCGGCCGTGCGTCCAAAGAGCAGCCAGTTCGCGCTCGGCGCGCGGGCGCCGTCGGCGTCGCGGACGAGGCCTGCCACGACGCCGAGCGCCGCGGCGGCCGCGAGCAGGACGAGCCCGGTTCGCTGCCTCATTCCGCGCCGATCGTACGGTGCTGCCGGAGGCCGGGCAAGGCTACCGCGCCTCGCCGGGGCAGGCGCGGCGCGAGCGCGACGGCGAGCGCCGCCAGCGCCGCCAGCGCCAGCCACGGGGCGAGCGGGACGAGGCGCTCCTCGGCCGCGACTGCGCGGGTCGGCCCCGAGCCGAGCGCGCGCGCGGCGGCCCGGCCGGCCGCCGCGGACTCGTCCTCCGCGAACGCGTCGCCGCCCGCTGCGGCGGCGAGCGCCGCCAGCGTCTCGCGGCTCCGCTCGTCCGCGCGGTAGAGCCGCTCGACCGTGCCCGCGTCGCGGTAGACGCGCTCGCCATCCGCCCACACGTGGACGGTGACGAGCTCGATCCGCGCCGTGTCGAGGGCGCGTGCGACGGCGCCTTCCGAGAACGGCCGCGACTCCCCGTCGGTGACGACGACGAACGCACGATGCCGGTCGCTCGGCAGGAACAGGCCGCCGCGCGCAGCTTCCGCGAGCGCCGCCAGCGTGGTCGCGACCCGGTCCGACTCGCGCGGCGGCGGGGACTCGCTCGCGAGCGACCGCGTGACCGTCTCGCTGAACACCGCCTCGTCGGAGCTCGGGAACAGCAGCGGGACGACCCGGTCGGTCATGCTCGCCACGCCTGTCGGTACGGAGCCGAGCTCGCGACGGATCCGCAGCGCGACCTCGCGCGCGCGGTCGAGTCGTGTCGGCGCCCCGGGCGACGCAGCGGCCTGCATCGAGCGCGAGACGTCGACGATCACGAAGGCCGCCGCATCGGTGCGGGCGCGGCGTTCCTCCGCGCGCGTGAGCGCCGGCTGCGCGCAGGCGAGGGCCAGGAGGAGCGGGACGGCGACCACCGCAGCCGCCCGCGTCAGCCCGTGGCCGCGCGGCGCGGCGAGCCCGAGCCCGGCGCGCACGCTGGCGGCGCGCCGGGCGCCGGCGACGAGCGCGGCCAGCGGCAGGAAGGCGGCGAGGCCGACCAGGAGGCCCAGCGGCGAGAGGAGCGTCATCAGTACCCCCGCCCCGGCGTGCCGCCGCC